>CACJRL010000004.1 GCA_902595815.1 uncultured Pelagibacteraceae bacterium | reverse complement strand
ATATAAATGGAATTTACAAAGATAATAATGAAATAATCTTCAAAAATATAAATTTTAATGAAGAAGAAAAAAGTATTATTGTTGAAAATCTTGAAATAGGAAAAAACGATAAAATTAAAAGTTTAGATTTATTTAGAATCGACATAATCAGTAAAAACAGAAAAGAAAATAAATTAGAATTCAAGAAAGTAAATAACAATTATTACTTAACTGGTAGTCAATTTGATGGATCTAAAAATATAAAAAATTTATTAGATAATTCCTCTAAATCAATTTTTTCAAATTTCAAAAATTTGAATACATATATTTATTTAGATATTGGAAAATATTTTGTTGATAACTTTTCTTATTTATCAAATATAAAAGGTGAAATACAAATAAAGAGTAACAAAGTTTTTAACTCAAATATAAATGCAAAATTAAATAACAAGACCAAATTTGTTTTAAGCATTTTTACTAATGATAAAAAACAAAAAATTACCAATTTAGAAATCGAAGAACCAGAACCTTTCATTAAAAATTTCAAATTTATAAAGGGTTTTAAAGAAGGTAAATTAATATACGAGGGACTTAATTATGAGGGTAAAACAAAATCAAATTTAAAAATTATCGATTTTAAAGTACAAGAAGTACCTGTTCTTGCAAAGCTTCTTACATTGGCATCACTGCAAGGAATAGCCGATCTACTAACTGGTGAAGGTATACGATTTACTGATTTTGAGATGGATTATGAAACTTTAGGAAATAACACTAAAATAAAAGAGATGTATGCGATAGGCCCAGCAATTTCGGTTATGATGGAAGGTTACATTGTGAAAGATGAATTAACTAGCTTGAAAGGAACACTTGTACCAGCAACAACTGTTAATAAAACAATTTCAAAAATACCAATGTTAGGCGATATATTAGTTGGAAAAAAAATTGGTGAAGGAGTATTTGGTGTAAGCTTTAAAATCAAAGGGCCACCTAAAAAACTTAAATCTACTGTCAATCCAATAAAAACTTTAACTCCAAGATTTATAACTAGAACTTTGGAAAAAATTTCAAATTAAATTACTATTTTATAGTGTTTTTTCTTACCGATTGAGAGCTTAATAAAATTATTTTTTTTTATAAGTTCACTCGAAATTATGAATTTATCATCTGAAATAATTTGATTGTTAATTTTAACACCATTAGATTTTATTAGTCTTCTAATTTCGCTTTTAGATAAGTTTTTATCAATAATTGAGACTAAATTTACTACATCATTACCAATGTTAGAGATATCTATCTTTGTATTTGGCAAATTTTCACCAGATGAGTTTCCTGAAAAAGAATTTCTTGCTATTTTTTCTGCTTCCGCAGCTTCATTGGCTCCATGAAGAATTGAAGTAGCTTTGTTTGCTAAAATAATTTTTTGTTCATTTATTTCTTGAGTACTTATATTTTCAATCTCGATTAAATTTAAATCTGTAAACATTTTAAGAAATTTTAATACATCTTTATCATCAGTATTTCTCCAAAATTGCCAATAATCGAAAACTGAAAATAATTTTTTATCTAACCAAATAGCACCACTTTCAGTTTTACCCATCTTAGCACCTGATGCTAAAGTTATAAGTTCTGTTGTTAAACCATAAACTTCGTTAGATGAATATCTTTTAATGAGTTCAACTCCGTTAACAATATTGCCCCATTGATCTGACCCTCCAATTTGGAGCAAACAGTTCTCTTTCTTGTTTAATTCTAGAAAATCGTAAGCTTGCAAAATCATATAATTAAATTCCATATAACTTAATGATTGCTCTCTCTCTAACCTTAACTTAACACTATCAAAACTTAACATTTTATTTATAGTAAAATGTTTTCCTATATCTCTTAAAAAAGATATATAATTTAAATTTTTTAACCAAGTGTAGTTGTTAACAAAAATTGGAGCCACTTTTTCATCTTTTGTCTCTAAAAATTTTTTTAGTATGTTCTCAATACTTTTAATATTTTTTTCTATTTCATTTTCTTCTAAAATTTTTCTTGTTTTATCTTTTCCAGATGGATCTCCTATTCTAGTAGTTCCACCGCCAAGTAAAACAATTGGTTTATGTCCATGTTTTTGCATTAATCTTAAGCACATGATTTGAAGCAAGCTACCTACGTGTAAACTTTGAGCAGTACAATCAAAGCCTATATATCCTTTTATACTCTCTTCATTCAGCTTCTTTGAAAGAGCTTTTTCGTCTGTGCATTGATAAAAATATCCTCTGTCTTTAAATTCTTTTAAAAATTCATTCATAAATGGTATTTTAATATACATATTTAAATAAAAATAATAATCAATAATGGATAATTCTTTTATAGCGCTAGGTTTAATGAGTGGTACGTCTCTTGATGGCATTGATGCAAGTATTATCAAATCAGATGGTGAAAATAATTTAGACATAATAGATAATAAGTACTTCAATTATCCTCAAGAATTTAGAAAAAGACTTTCTTCTTTTATTTTAAAAATAAATAATAAGGCAGATATAGAGAAAAATATAAGCACTTATAAATCTTTAGAAAGAGATCTAACTCTTTATCATTTAAAAATATCAAAGAAAATTATTAGTGAAAATAATTTAAATATTCAATTAATCGGCTTTCATGGACAAACGATAATTCATAAACCTAAAGATGGATATTCTATACAAATGGGAGATGCAAATTTACTTTCTCAAGAATTAAAAGAAAAAGTAATTTATAACTTTAGAGCAAATGATATTAAAAATAATGGAGAAGGTGCTCCGTTAACTCCCATTTATCATAAACTTTTAATAAATAAATTTAAGATAAATAAGCCTACATTAATTTTAAATATAGGAGGCATATCAAATTATACCTATTTTTTTAATGATACTTTAGCTGCAAAAGATATTGGTCCCGGAAATGTTTTAATGGATGAATACTTAAAAAAAACAAAAGGGATAGATTATGATAAAAATGGAGATATAGCATCATCTGGAAATATAAATAAAGATATAATTAATCAATTTTATGAACATGAGCTTTATAATGTACAGCAAAAGCATTCTTTTGATAGAAATGAATTCGATTTTAGTTTTGTTAAAGGTTTAGAATTTGAAGACGCTGTAGCTACATTAACATATTTTACAGCATTAATAATTTCACAAAATATAAAAAAAAATTTTGATAATGAAATAGAAATTATTTTATGCGGTGGAGGCAGGAGAAATTCAGCATTAGTAAATCATATAAAGAAATTATTGAAATATAAAATTAAACTAATCGATGAATTTAGTGTAGATGGTGATTTTATAGAGTCCCAAGCATTTGCATATTTATCGATTAGATCATATCTTAATAAAATAATTAGTTATCCTTCTACTACTAATGTTTTAAATCCTGTTACAGGGGGTGAAATTAAAATAAATTTTTAATATAAGGCTGTTTCTTTTTTTATATATTTATTTAAAGATTTTATAAGGGAAGCATCAGCTTTTGAAAAAAAATGATTTGCTTCTGAAATAATATCAAACTCTACTTTAATCCCTTTTTGAGCACTTAATCTTTTATTTAATTCATTTATATCATCAAAAGGAACTAACTCGTCTTTCTTACCATGTATTATTAAACCAGAAGTTGGACAGGGCGATAAAAATGAAAAATCATATACATTAGGCTGAGGTGATACAGCAATAAATCTATTTATTTCAGGTCTTCTCATTAGTAACTGCATTGCTATTAGAGAACCAAAAGAAAATCCT
Source organism: uncultured Pelagibacteraceae bacterium (assembly GCA_902595815.1). Taxonomy (GTDB): domain Bacteria; phylum Pseudomonadota; class Alphaproteobacteria; order Pelagibacterales; family Pelagibacteraceae; genus Pelagibacter. Next base: position 107,010 of record CACJRL010000004.1, on the reverse strand, counting down.
GAAATCCAACACTGCGAGTTATCAAAATTTTCTCTCTCCAGCCAATCTAAAGCTGCAGCTGCATCTGCAAGTTCACCCTGGCCATTATCAAATTCACCATCACTTTTTCCAACACCTCTGAAATTTACCCTACAAACTGAAAAATTATTATCTACAAAAGTTTGAAAAGTATCGACAACAACCTTGTTATTCATTGTTCCTCCATATTGAGGATGTGGGTGGAGCACTAAAGCAATAGGAGAAGTATTTTTTTTACTTTTATAATACTTTGCTTCTAGTCTACCAGCTGGACCAGGAATAAAGATTTCTGAAATTTTTGTATCTGTCGATGGCATTGATTATCAATCTCAAAAAAAAATTACATTTTTCTATCAAAATTAAGCGACAAAATGCAAGCATTTTAAATATTCTGAATCTTGACTAAATTAGTCAGGTATATATAAAGCCCGTGAATTGCGGAAAATATGAAATTATCAACCAAAAGCAGATACGCTGTGATGGCACTAGCTGACATAGCGAGATTTAAAAATAATGAGCCAATATCACTGAGAGATATATCTATCAGACAAGGAATATCCTTAGTCTACCTTGAGCAATTATTTTTAAAATTAAAAAAAAATGAAATTGTAAAAAGCATAAGAGGGAAAAAAGGAGGATATACTCTAAATAAAACACCTAATGAAATAAAAATTTCGGACATTCTTTATGCTGTAGAAGAAAAAGTTAAAACAATAGGTTGTCAAAAGCATTCAAAAAAAGGATGCAATGGAAAATCTGCTAAATGCATAACTCATAATTTATGGGATGAGCTAGAGACACACATAAACTTATTCTTTGAAGAAAAAAATCTTGGTGACCTAATATACAAAACAGAAAATAGATTGTAATGAGAGATAAACAAATAGAAGATTTAAAAGATTATAAATACGGTTTTTCTACAGATATTGAAAGTTTTAAAGCCCCAAAAGGTTTAAATGAAGAAGTTATAAGATTTATATCAAATATAAAAAAAGAACCAGACTGGCTACTTCAATGGAGATTGAAAGCATTTGAAAGATTAAAAGTATTAAAAGAACCTGATTGGCAGAAGCCAAAATACCCTAAAATTGATTATCAAGACTTATATTATTATTCTGCACCTAAAAGTTTTAAAGAAAAGCCAAAAAATTTGGAAGATTTAGATCCTAAATTGCTTGAGACTTACAAAAAATTAGGAATACCACTTCAAGAACAAAAGAGATTAAACGGTATTGCCGTTGATGCTGTGTTTGACTCAGTATCTGTCGCTACTACTTTTAAAGATACTTTAACAGAAAAAGGAATTATTTTTTGCTCTATTTCTGAGGCAATACAAAAACATCCAGATTTAGTAAGAAAATATTTAGGTTCAGTTATACCAATTACCGATCACTTCTTTGCTACATTAAATTCAGCAGTTTTCACTGATGGATCATTTGTTTACATACCACCAAATGTAAAATGTCCGATGGAACTATCAACTTATTTTAGAATTAATGCATCAGACACTGGTCAGTTCGAGAGAACTTTAATCATTGCTGATAAAGGTAGTTATGTAAGTTATTTAGAAGGATGCACTGCACCAATGAGAGATGAAAATCAGTTACACGCCGCAAACGTAGAATTGATTGCTTTAGATGATGCAGAGATTAAATATTCTACAGTACAAAATTGGTATCCTGGAGATAAAGATGGAAAAGGAGGAATATATAATTTTGTAACTAAAAGAGGATTGTGTAAAGGTAAAAATTCAAAAATTTCATGGACACAAGTAGAAACTGGTTCTGCAATTACTTGGAAATATCCAAGTTGTATTTTAAAAGGTGATAACTCAATTGGAGAATTTTATTCAATCGCAATAACAAATAATCATCAAAAAGCTGACACTGGAACTAAGATGATTCATTTAGGAAAAAATACAAAAAGTAAAATTATTTCAAAAGGTATTAGTGCAGGTAAATCAGATATGACTTACAGAGGTTTGGTAGATATTTCAAAAAATGCAGCTAATTCGACAAATTTTACTCAATGTGATTCATTGTTGATGGGTAATAAATGTGGAGCACATACCGTACCTTATATTAAAAATAAAAATTCAAATTCTAGTATTGCTCATGAAGCGACCACATCAAAAATAAGTGAAGATCAACTTCATTATTGTCAGCAAAGGGGACTAAATCAAGAAGAAGCCGTAGGACTTATTGTTAATGGTTTTTGTAAAGAGGTTTTGCAACAATTGCCTATGGAATTTGCGGTAGAGGCTCAAAAACTAGTTGGAATAAGTTTAGAAGGAAGTGTTGGTTAAATGTTAAAAATAAACAATTTAAATGCAAAAATTCAAGAAAAATCCATCTTAAGTGGTTTTAATCTTGAGATAAAACCAGGTGAGGTACATGCAATAATGGGCCCCAATGGATCAGGAAAGAGTACATTGTCAAATATTCTATCAGGTAAAAAGGGATATGAAGTATCAGGAGAAATATTATATGAAAATAAAAATTTGTTTGATCTTGAAACTGAAGAAAGAGCACATGAAGGTATTTTTTTGGCATTCCAATATCCGTTGGAAATACCTGGGGTGAATACAAATATTTTTTTAAAAACATCTTTAAATTCAATTAGAAAAGCTAGAGGTGAAAAAGAATTAGATGCATTAGAATTTTTAAAATTAGTTAAAGAAAAAGCAAAAGAACTAAAATTTGATGAAGAAAAATTAAATAGACAATTAAATGTTGGTTTTTCTGGAGGTGAAAAAAAGAAAAACGAAATTTTACAAATGTCAATTTTAGATCCAAAATTATCTATATTAGATGAAACTGACTCTGGATTAGATATAGATGCTCTTAAAATAGTTGCGGATGGAGTTAATGCATTAAGAAAAAAAAATAATTCCTTTCTTATAATAACACACTATCAAAGACTACTTGATTATATAAAACCTGACTTTGTGCATGTTCTTATGGGTGGAAAAATTATTAAATCAGGAGGCGCAGAATTAGCTTTAGAGTTAGAAAAAAAAGGATATGAAAATTTCAATTAAATGGAACAAAAATTAAAAACAGATTTTGATAAATTTATAAGTACTTCTAATTTCTCAAACCAAGAGATTAAATTAAAAAAAGAAGCTCTTAATAATTTTTTGAAAAATGGATTTCCTAGTAGAAAATTAGAAAACTGGAAATTCTCAGATATAAACCAGATAATCCAAAAAAATATTGGAGAACTAGCATTTTATAATGATTATAATATTGAAAATGAAATTAATGACGATATTTTTATAAATGACATTGAGCATAATAAAATTGTTATTGTTAACGGTAAAGTTGAGCGATTGAGTTTTGAATATGAAGAAAGCGATAAAATTAATTTATCGACTTTAGATAATTTTAACCAAAACTCAAATGACGATAATTCTCTTTTAAGTTTAAATAATTCTTTTTCTAATAAAATACATAACATTTTAGTTAAAAAAAATTATTCATTCAAAAAGCCTTTAATTATCTATCAAATAACAAATGAGAAAGTGAGCAATACTAATATTAATTTTCAATTAAATTTTGAGCTTGAAGAAAACAGCTCAATAAAAATTATTAATCTTTCTGACGATAATTCAGAAAAGAATTTCATCAACAATTTATTTAATTTTAATCTTGGTAAAAATTCAATTCTTAAGAATTATAAAATAGATAAAAAAAGTAATACAAATATTAAATATGATTATTCTAGTATTACTCAAAAAGAAAATAGTATTTCTGAAACATTTATATTTTCATCCGGTTCAGATTATATAAAAAATGAAGTCAACTGTAATCTTGAAGGTCAATATTCGTCAGCATTTATTAATGGAATACACCTATTGTCTAAAAATAAACATCACGAAATAAGAACTAAGACTAATCATTTGTACGAAAACACAAAAAGTTATCAGTTAATAAAAAGTGTAATTAATGATAATTCAAAGTCAGTCTATCAAGGGAAAATATATGTGGATTCTAAAGCTCAAAAAACAGATGGTTATCAATTAAGTAAAGCGTTGCTTTTAAATGAACAAGCAGAATTTAATGCAAAGCCTGAACTAGAAATTTATGCTGATGATGTTAAATGTTCACATGGTTCTGCGTCAGGAAGTTTAGATGACAATTCTATTTTTTATTTAATGTCTAGGGGTTTAGATCAAAAAACTGCAAAGGAATTATTAATTAATGGTTTTCTTTTAGATGTTGTTGAAAAAATTACGGATGAAGAAATTAAAAAATTAATAAAAAAAATGATTGGATTAAATTAATGAACATAGATGATATAAAAAGAGAATTTCCAATTTTTGATGATAAAATTCAAAATAATGATTTAGTATATTTAGATAGTGCCAATTCATCTCAAAAACCTAGAGTTGTTGTAGATAGAATTTATGACTTTTATACAAAAGAGTTTTCTAATGTAGGTAGAAGTGTTCATTATTTAGCGGTTGCTGCCACTAATTTATATGAACAAACAAGAGTTTCAGTTCAAAAATATATTAACGCTAAAGATAAAGATGAGATCGTATTTACAAAAGGTGCTACAGAAGCAATTAATTTAGTCGCTAACACTTTTGGTCAAAAATATTTATCTGAAGGGGATGAAGTTTTGTTGACTGAACTCGAGCATCATTCAAATTATGTTCCTTGGCATTTTCTTAGAAAAGCAAAAAATATAAAAATAGAATTTGCTGAAATTAACGACGATGGAGAAGTAACATTAGAAGCAATAGAAAGAAAAATTACAAATAAAACAAAGATAATTAGTGTAAGTCATTTGTCGAATGTAACAGGCGCAATATTACCAATTAAAGAAATTGTAGAATTAGCACATTCGAAAAATATACCTGTTCTAATTGACGGATGCCAAGGAGCTCCTCATTTAAGATTAGATATGCAAGATATAGACTGTGATTTTTATGCAATATCTGGACATAAAATGTACGGACCAACCGGAATAGGTGTTCTATATGCTAAAAAAAAATGGCTTGAAGATTTACCCCCATATCAAGGTGGAGGAGGAATGATAAATGAAGTTAAAAAAGAAGGTATTACTTATGGCGAATTACCTAATAAATACGAGGCTGGCACAATGGCTACGGCTCAAGTTATAGCTTTTAATGAGTCCATAAAATTTATGGAAAAAATTGGTATTCAAAATATCGAAAAACATGAAAAAGAATTATTAGATTATGGACTAGAAAAGTTAAGAAAAAATAATTCAGTTAATATTATAGGAAATCCAAAAGAAAAGGGTGGAGTTATATCATTTACTATTGAAGGAGTTCATCCGCATGATATTGCAACAATTCTTGATGAAGACGGAGTAGCTATTAGAGCAGGGCATCACTGCTGTCAAATATTACACGATAAATTAAATTTACCTGCAACTGCAAGAGCTTCATTCGGAGTTTATAATACGAAAGATGATATTGATAAGCTTGATGAAGCAATAAATAAATGTAAAAAAATTTTTAACTTATAATGGACTTAAAAGATTTATATCAAGAAATAATATTAGACCATGGAAAAAATCCAAGGAATTTAGGAAAGTTTGATAATTATAATAAAGATGCAAAGGGAAATAATCCTTTATGTGGTGATAATGTTCATGTCTATCTCAGATTAAATGAAAACAAAAAAGTTGAAGATATTGCATTTGAAGGTCATGGCTGCGCTATTTCAATGGCATCGGCGTCAATTATGACTGATATGGTTAGAGGCAAAGAAGAAAAAGAGGTAAAAGAAATTGTAACTGATTTTCTAGGAATGATAAAAGAAAAAGATTCTTTAGAAACTAATATTTTAAAAGATGACGAAAAAACTAAATTAATGAGTTTATCGGGTGTTAAGCAATATCCTATGAGAGTAAAGTGTGCAACTTTATCTTGGCATACTCTTACATCAGCATTAGATAATTCAGATCAAATTGTAAAAACAGAGGAATGAAAATGGATCTTAAAGAAAAAGTAATTGCTGAAATAAAAAAAATTTATGATCCTGAGATACCTGTTAATATATATGAATTAGGATTGATATACGATATTACCGTAAATAATTCTGAAGTTAAGGTTAAAATGACTTTAACTACACCAAATTGTCCAGTAGCTGAAAGTTTGCCTAAAGAAGTTAAAGACAGTATATTAGAAATTAAAGAAGTTTCAAAAGTAGATCTTGATTTAGTTTGGGAACCACCATGGGACAAATCAATGATGTCTGAAGCTGCAAAACTTGAACTAAATTTATGACAAAACAAATTATAACATTAAGCGATAACGCAGCTCAAAGAATAAAAGAAATTATGTCTAATGCTGAAAAAGACTCTTTAGGAGTTAGAGTTGGAGTTAAGTCAGGTGGATGCGCAGGGATGTCTTATGTTATGGAGTACACAAAAGAGGTAAACCCAAATGACGAAGTAATAGAAGATAAGGGTGTGAAAGTCTTCATAGACTCTGCAGCGGTAATGTATTTACTTGGAACAGAAATGGATTTTAAAAAAGAAAAATTTTCTTCACAATTTGTATTCAATAACCCGAATGAAACAGAGAGATGTGGATGTGGAGAGTCCTTTAAAATATAGTATTTAATATACGCATATCAGTATTGCGTTTATTGCATATCTATGATAGAATCATTGATATGAATACTTTTGAGCATAAAAACCTAATTAACTCTGAAGTTAAAACTCAAAAAAGAAAATCTTTATTCAGAAGTTTAATCAAACCAGTAGAAGCGGGCGCACATGGCACCCTCAACTACGTGGTCAAAAAAGGTTTAGGAAAAAATAAAATAGCTAAAAAATAAAAAAGCTATTTAACAACTATAGTACATATCAAACTCAATAGGATGAGGTGTATGTTCAAAGTTGTGTATTTCCTCAAATTTAAGAGCAATATAAGCGTCAATTTGATCGTCAGTAAATACTCCACCTTGAGTTAAAAACTTTCTATCCTTATCTAAACTTTCCATTGCTTCTCTTAATGATCCGCAAACAGTTGGAACTTTTTTAACTTCCTTCTCTGATAAAGCGTAAAGATCTTTATCAAAGGATTTGCCTGGATCAATTTTATTTTTGATACCGTCAATTCCAGCCATTAACATAGATGCAAATGTTAAATATGGATTACCTGATGCGTCTGGGAATCTAATTTCACATCTTGCTCCTTTTTTGCTTAGAGTTATAGGAATTCGACATGATGCTGATCTGTTTCTTGCAGAATAAGCAAGCAATACTGGAGCTTCAAAGCCTGGAATTAATCTTTTATAACTATTTGTTGTGGCATTTGAAAACGCGTTAATCGCCTTAGCATGTTTAAGTATACCACCAATATAATAAAGTGCAGTTTGTGACAAACCTGAATATTTATTTCCGGAAAAAACTGGAGTTTTTCCCTTCCAAACTGATTGGTGAACGTGCATTCCTGATCCATTATCACCTTTTACAGGTTTAGGCATAAACGTAGCAGTTTTACCAAATGAATGTGAAACCATTTGTACTACATATTTATATAATTGAACATTATCTGCTTGATTAACTAATGTGCCAAAAAGCATTCCAAGTTCGTGCTGGCTTGGAGCAACTTCATGGTGATGTTTTTCGACCGTGATACCTACGTCTCTTAAACCTTTTAAGTATTCTCCTCTTATATCCTGAGCACTATCTACTGGAGGTACTGGAAAATATCCACCTTTAACTCCAGGTCTATGACCCATATTTCCATTTTCATAACTTTTTCCAGAATTATATGGTCCTTCTGTACTATCTATAGAAAAACTTGTTTCATTCATATCATTTTTTATTTTTACATCATCAAAAACAAAAAATTCTGGTTCAGGACCAAAGTAAGCTTTATCACCTATACCAGTCTTCTTTAAATAAGCTTCAGCTTTCTTCGCTATCCCTCTTGGATCTCTTTCATAAGGATTTCTTTTAATTGCATCTAAAATGTCGCAAAATAAAACAAGAGTATTATGAGATGTAAATGGATCAACGATTTGTCTGTTTAAATCTGGCTTTAATATCATGTCAGATTCATTTATTGCTTTCCATCCAGCAATAGATGATCCATCAAAAAATACACCATCTGTTAACATGTCCCCATCAACTACTGATGCATCCATAGTTAAGTGCTGTAATTTACCTCTTGGGTCTGTAAATCTTAAATCGACAAACTCAATTTGCTTGTCTTTCATCATTTTTAGAACTTTGCTTGCGCTCATATAATCTCCTGTAGAATTAAATATCTGGGTTAATTACCAATATTGTTATAATAAAGAATACATATAATGAGGATATCACCTATGCAATTTAAACATATAATTATGCCAATAATTTCAGTGCTTTTTTATCAATCATAAGTTGAATATGACTTTATTAAATAAAGAACCAGTTAAAAGAGCAGAGAAATGTCTAAAAGAGTTTGATGAAAATTTATCAGTTGTAGAATTGGAAAATTCAGCAAAAACAGCATTGGATGCAGCAAATTCACTAAATTGTGAAGTAGGAGCAATTGTTAAAAGTCTGCTTATTAAGATAGAAAATGATTATTTACTTTGTTTAGTTTCTGGTGACAAAAGATGTTCGTTAAATAAATTAAAAAAAATTTCTGAAAAAAAGAATGTAAGAATGGCTTCTGCTGATGAGGTTAAGTCTCAAACAGGATATACAATTGGAGGTGTATCTCCTGTAGGTCATATAAATGATATTCCAATATTTGTAGATAATTCTTTAAGTAGGTTCACAGATATTTTTGCTGCAGCTGGACATCCTAATGTAATTTTTAAGATCAATTATGAAAAATTAATTCAAATTACAAAAGGTGATGTGAAAGATATTACAGAATGAAGCAAGCTAATTTAACAGATTATATTTTATTAACATTACTATCAATAATTTGGGCATCTGCTTTTTTTAATATAAAAATTGCAACAGAATCTTTCGGTCCAATGACAATTGCTTTTTTGAGAGTATTTTTTGGATCTATACCAGTATTAATTTTATGTTTTTATAAAAAAATAGTAATTGAAGCATTTTCAAAAGATTGGCATTGGTTCATGTTAATAGGACTAATAAATTTAGTTATACCATTCTTTTTAATTGCTTACGGGGTAAAATCTGTGCAAAGTAATTTGGCAGCAATTTTGATGTCTACCACTCCTTTGAGCTCTACTATATTAGGTCACTTTTATACAAAAAATGAAAAATTTAATTTTGCCAAAACTGTTGGAATATTAATAGGATTTGCAGGAATTGTTTATTTATTTTCTGATAATATTTTAATCGATGAAAATAATTTTCTTTCAGCAATATTAATTTTAGTAGGATCAACATGTTATGTAATAGGTGGAGTTTTAACACTTAAAATTAGTAAGAAAAAAAATGAAAACGTTACTGGATCAATATTAATTTGGGCAACTCTGATTTTATTTCCTTTGATGTGTATGTTAGAGACTCCATGGGAAAATACTCCATCATTAAATTCGACTATGTCAGTAATTTATCTTGGTATAGTACCAACAGGAGTTGCGTGGCTTTTAAGGTTTAAAATTTTGAAAAAGAATGGTTTAATTTTTCAATCTCAAGTCTCATATTTAATTCCAATCTTTGGAATTATTTTAGGCTATATATTTTTAAGTGAATTAATAACTTACAAGGTATTAATATCTTTATTGGCTGTAGTTGTAGGAATTTATTTTGTTAGAAAAGCAGATACAAAAATTATTATTTAAATGAAGATATAGAGCTAATATGCTCTGGTTTTGTCTCACAACATCCGCCTAAAATTGTTGCCCCACCTTCTATAAATTTTTTTGATAGATTATAAAATTCATTTGCATCAAAATTATCTCTTTTTCCTAAAGATTGATTAGGATTTACTCCAATTTCATGAGGTTTTGCTGTATTAAATGTCTGTATTGGGCCTGGTTCATCAACTCCCCACAAATTTATTTTAAATCCAAATGGTACTTCACAATTTAAAAATTTATCTAATACGGACAGAGATATTTCTGGAGAAATACATGCACAAACTACACCAAGTGTATTTTCATCTTGAATAATTTCAAGTAATTGCTCAATTTTTTCTTCTGAGGGTAGGTTACCATTTTTTTTTAAATGTATTCCAATTAAAACTTTTTTGTTTAATTTTTTAGATATATTAAGAGCGGCTTTAACTTCATTAGTGCTGCTAATAACATCTAAGTATAAAAAATCAGTAAATTCACTTAAAATATCAGCTTGTTCAAACATATCTTCCTCTATTAATTTGATGTCGCGATCATCAGTTATATAAGTGTCTCTTTGGCTTGGAATTGATCCGGCTACTAATATATTTTTCTTTGATAAATTTTTAGCTTTGATTGCAAGTTTACATGCAATTCTGTTTAATTTTTTGAATTCATCACCAACTTTATTTTCTATTAATCTAAATTTTCTACAACTAAAGGTGTTAGTAACAATAACATCTGAGCCTGCGTTGATATATGATAGATGAGTATCAACTAACATTTGATGATATTTTTCATCTAATAAAGCGCTAGCAGACCATAAAGTCCCCATAGATACCATTCCTTTTTCAAGTAATAATTGACCCATACCACCATCTAAAATTCTTATTTTTTTAAAAAAATTGTTATCCATTTTTTTTATCTCTTGTAGCTATAAATACTCCAACGGTTGTTATTAAAAAACCAATTATGTCAGTAAATGTTAATTGTTCATTTAAAAATATCCATGCCATCACTGCTGAAGTGGGAGGTACTAAAAAAAATAAAGTAGTAGTTTTGCCCACAGTACCCCTTTTGATTAAAAACATAAGAATAGTAAAAGCTCCAAATGAAACTAATATAATTTGGTGAGACATACCCAATATAAAACTAGTTGTAAAATTTATGTAAGCATTTTCAAATATAAACATTAATATTAGATTAAAAAGGCAACCACCAACTGCTTGATATGCATTGTTAACTGACAAAGCTAAATTTCCACTCAATTTTTTTTGCCACAATGTTCCAGCCGTTATTGCAAATAAAGCTAATACTGTAGCTAACAATCCTAAAGGAGGAATTTCTTTTCCAAAATCAATACCTAAGACAGTGACAGAACCAATGAAACCTAAACTGATACCTACCCACTGTTTCCAAGATATTTTTTCTCCAAAAATAGGACCAGATAAAATATTTGTTAAAATCGGTTGAAGTGTGACTATTAAAGCTACAATTGCAGCTGGCATCCCAATTGAAAATGCATACCAACATCCACCTAAATAAATCCCATGAAATAAAATACCTGTTGAAAGACTTTCAATAATATTTTTTAATTTTCCGAAAATTTTATCATTACTGAGATAAGCAAATACAAGAAAACCAATTGTTACAATCCCAAACCTAAATGCTAAAGCTGCAAATGGAGAAGCGTTTTGAACAATTTCTTTCCCAGATATGAATGCCGACGACCATAATAATATAAAGAGCAAAGGAAATGATTTTGTCATGGTAAAGATATATGGCGTAATATCTAATTTTTGTTGTGAATTCTATCCATTTCTTGAAGTTCGACTTCAAGTTTGTCTAATTCTTCACCACCAGCCATCATACTAAGAAGCTTTTCTCTAGAAATATCTTTTTTTTGGAACGTTCCCATGCTTTTGCCTCGGTTAAGTACAGTAAAACTATTACCAACAGGGTAAGCATGATGTACATTATGAGTAATTAAAATCACAGCCAATCCTTCAGATGCAGCCTTTACAATATATTTTAATACCATTGATGCTTGATGAACTCCTAAAGCAGAAGTTGGTTCATCTAAAACTAAAACTTTTGCTCCAAAATATATAGCACGTGATATTGCTAGGCATTGTCTTTCACCACCAGACATAGTTCCAACTGCCTGAGATGGATCTCTAACATCGATACCTATCTGTCCCATTCTATCTGCTGCTATCTTATTTGCTTTCTCCACATCAAAAGTTTTAAGGAAAGGAATACCTTTTTGAGGCTCTCTTCCCATAAAAAAATTTCTAGTAACACTCATTAAAGGAACTAATGCTAGATCTTGATAAACTGTTCCTATACCAATGTCTAAAGCATCTTTGGGTGAGTCAAAAACAATTTTATTATCTTCAAATATAATTTCTCCTTCATCTGGTTTATGAACACCTGCTAAAGTTTTAATTAATGTCGACTTTCCTGCTCCATTATCTCCAAGTAAGCACATGATCTCACCTTTTTTTAATCTCATAGTGACATCTTTAAGCGCTATTACCTTCCCAAAAAACTTACTAATATTATTAAATTGAACGAGATAGTCAGACATTATTTACTCTCAGTCACTTTCTTTCTGATATAGTTATTAAATACTACAGCTATCAACATCATTGCTCCTAAAAAAACTTTAAACCAATCAGTGTCAACATCTGTATAAAATATTCCCATAGATACAGTTCCAAATATAATTGCACCAAAAGCAGCACCTATTGCAGATCCATATCCACCTGTTAAGAGACAACCACCAACAACAGCAGCTGCAATAGCCTCTAGTTCTTTTAAAGTACCTCTCATAGTATCTGCAGAACCTGCATCTAATACTTGAATACAAGCAAAAATAGTAGAAGCGACTGCCGTCCCGATAAATAGACTTATTTTTACCCTTCCAACAGGTACACCCACATTTGTTGCTCCAACCTTATCGCCTCCAGATGCGAAGATCCAATTACCGTATCTTGTTTTCATCAATATCCATGTTGCAAACAATGTTAATGCAATAAACCAAATAACTGATGGAGGTATTCCAGTTGCAAGAGGAGTTCCATCAGTTCTTAGTTCAATCAATTTTAATGATCCCAACCAAGTAAAAAGCCATTTAAATGTATCTGTAGCAAATAACCATGCTAATGGATCATCTTCAATTAATACTCTTAGTCCTGGAACTTGAGTTCTACCAGTAATCAACCTTGTTATTGCTAATGTCAAACCTCTTAAAATAAAAAGCATTGCAAGTGTTACAATAAAAGACGGCAAACCAGTTTTGACAACCATTATGCCATTAAAGTATCCAACCAATACTGCCATAGCGAAAGCAAAAACTATACTCATCCATAAAGGCCAACCCCAATAAATCGCAGGAATTGCAATACAAATTCCAGCAAAGCCAATCATTGATCCAATTGACAAATCAAATTCACCACCAATCATTAACATCGCTGCTGCTATTGCTATAATTCCCAAATTAGCTGAAACATCGAGGAAATTAAGCATTCCATAGGCGCTAAACATACCAGTATCGCCAGCTACAATTCCAAAAAATATAAATACAAGTATTGAGCCACCTAATGCACCTAGCTCAGGCCTATTCAATAAAACTCTTAGTGGTGATATTTTTTTTAGACGTTCGTCTTCATTAAGACTACTTTTCGATGAAATACTTTTTGATTTTAATGACATTTAAATTTTGAAAAAAGGCCTGACCAAAAAATTTAGTCAGGCCTTAAATATAGATTTTATCTATAACCTTGAGCTGCCCATTTAATTACTTTAGCAGCATTATCAGGAGTAACAAATCCAGGTCCAGTCATAACTACACCAGCAGGCATTGTTCCCCATCTCATGTACTGAGCAAAAATAGCTATAGGCAAATAACCTTGTAGATATTGTTGTTGGTCAATTAAAAACTCTACTTTACCTGCAGCAGCAGCTTTTAACATGTTAGGTGACATATCAAATGTTCCTAATTTAACATTTCCAACTTTACCAGCAGCTTCTAAAGCTTTTAGTGCTGCTTCACCAGATAAACCAGCTCCTAAAGTTAGAATAGTGTCATATCCACCACCTAATTTTGCGGCAACAGCTTTTTGAATTTCAGTTGGGTCATTTGATGTTCCAAGAATATCAACAGATCCACCAAAACCTTTTTTGAAACCTGCACATCTTCTATCAAGCGCTACGTTTCCAACTTCGTGGTTAACGCATAAAGCTTTTTTTCCTCCAGCAGCTTTCATTTTTTGTCCGCCACCAACGCCAGCTTCAAATTCAGTTTGACCTACGTGTGCACTAATTCCTAAAGATGCATAGTCATCCGAACCAGAGTTCATAGATACTACTGGTATACCAGCAGCTATTGCTGCTTTAACAGATTTTCCTAATGCAGCTGCATCAGGCAAAGTAATTACAATACCTTTTGGTTTTTGTGATACAGCATTATCAATTAGTTTTGCCATTTCAACCATGTCAAAAGTTCCAGGCGCAGTGTATTTGCAAGATACTCCCATATCTTTACAAGCAGCATCAACTCCATTTTTAGCTACCGACCAAAAAGGGTCATTAGCTTGTCCATGTGAAACAACAATTATATCAGTTGCTAATGCTGATACAGACATCATTGCCCATGCAGCAACAGCTAATATAAAGTTCTTTATTGTTTTCATTTTTAATTTCCTCTCTTAAATAAAAGTTAACTTTTAAACATTAAAGCTAACATAAATTTATTTAGATTGTAAAGAAGCAGGTTGTATTCAACCTAAAGTTGATTTTTAATAATTTATTTTTTCAAACTTTTTTGATTTTAATGACCGGATAGCACTCTCAGCAATTTGTATTGAAATCTTTCCATCTATAAAACCACTTTTAGGTCTTAAATTTGATCTGAATAATTTAGCAAGATCATTTAACTGTTCTTTGTATGCCTGGTCGTATCTTTCTATAAAAAAATGTTTAAAGCTTGATCGTGCATTCGTACTTTTATTAGAATACAAACTAATCTCATTTTCTTTGATATTATCAGAAATAATCATTCCTTTGCTTCCAAAAAGCTCTACTCTTTGATCATATCCAAAACTACAATGTCTCGAATTACTGATAATACATTGAACACCATTTTTTGTTTTCAAAATTGCAGTAGCAAGCTCGAAATCTTTAAGTTTATTGAAGTATTTATTAGAAATATTGCTCCCTGTGGCAAATATAGAAACAAATTCATCTTTACCCGCATAATATCTTGCTAGATCAAAATCATGGATCATCATATCTTTAAAAATACCACCTGAGGCTTTTAAATAATTTATAGATGGAGCAGCCGGATCTCTGCTAGTAATAATAATTTTCTCTAGCTTTCCTATCTTGCCTTTTATTAAATTATTTTTTAGAGAACTATGACCTGGATCGTATCTTCTATTAAATCCAATTTGAATTTTATGATTAAATTTATTTATTTTTTTTTCATAATTTTGAATTTTTTTTAAATTTAAATCTAAAGGTTTTTCACAAAATACTGTTTTATTACTTTTTATACTTTCATATATAAATTTAAGATGAGTTGATGTTGTGGAAGATATAAAAATACAATCAATTTTTTTATCTTTATATGCTATTTGAGGACTTTCAATATTTTGACAATTTAGATTTTTTGAAACTTTTTTTGCAAGTTTTCTATTAACATCGAAAATATATTTAAGATTAAAATTTTTATTATTTATTAAATTATTTGCATGCATTAGCCCTATTCTTCCCAAACCGAATAATGCTACGTTAATTAAATTTTTACCCATTGTTTTTTTAATGATGATTTCTTGCATGCGTCAATGAATTTAGCAGTCTCCAAACCCTCTTCCTCGTTTGGAAAATAAAATCTTTTTTTTGTATTTGTTTTTAAATATTCAGCAAATTCCTTATATATATTTGCAAAAGCATCTAAATATCCTTCAGGGTGACCAAATTTTACTCTAGAAAATTTTTTTGAAAAATTTGCCTTTGTATATCCTCTTTCTAAAAACTTTACTGCTCCTTTGCTTGGATTAAATTTTAGATAATTTGGATCATTTTGAACCCATTCTAAACTTCCTTTAGATCCATATACTCTAATTCTTAAACCGTAAACACCACCTTTAGCTGTTACACATGTCCATACAATTCCTTTAGCACCATTGTTAAAATTAACAAAAACTTGTGCGTTATTATCCATTTTAACATCCTTTGAATATTTACTTACATCGGCAATCAGTTTTTCTCCTTTAAGTCCTGTAATATAAATTGCTAGATGATATGCGTGTGATCCTATTTCATTGAGAACGGCTGATACACCGACAATTTTTTTATCAACTTTCCATTTAAAAATCTTTTTTGAGGTTGTTTTTGAAATTTTATTACCATCTGTCCAATCCTGAATATATTCAACATTGATATATTCAACTTTTCCAATTTTTCCTTTTTCCACTAAATTTTTTGCCTCTCTTACCATTGGATAAGATGAATAGTTGTGTGTCAGTGCATATTTAATTTTTTTGTTATTTTTTATCGCTTTATATAGTTTTTTCCCCTGCTCAAGATTTCCAGCAAATGGTTTGTCTGAAATTACATGTATATTTTTTTTTATAAAATTCTCTGCAATAATTTGATGACTTGATGGTGGAGTCATTATTGCAACAACGTCAATACCATCTTTTCTTTTCGCTTCTTTTTCAGACATCTCCTTGTAATTTGAATAACATCTAGATTTATCTAAACCTATACTTTGTCCAAATTTCCTAGATTTATCAACACTTCTGGAAAATACCCCTGCAACGATTTCGTATTTGTCATCATATCTAGATGAAATCCTATGAACATGCCCGATCCAAGATCCAGGTCCTCCTCCAACAATTCCAAGTTTAAATTTTTTAGGTTTAATTTTTTGAAGCATCTAATATCATAACAAAACTATTATTTATGTCAGTAAAATTAGGTATAGCCCCAATAGCTTGGAGCAATGATGACATGCCTGAGCTTGGTGGTGATACTCCGCTTGAACAATGTCTTTCCGAAGCTAGTGAAGCAGGATTTAAAGGAATAGAATCTGGGGGAAAATTTCCAAAAACATCAAAAGAATTAATTCCTATATTAAATAAATATAATTTAAAATTATGTTCAGGTTGGTATGGAGCAAATTTAAGAAAAAATACTTTTGAGGAGGAAAAATTAAAAATTCAAAACCAATTGAAACTATTTCAAGATTGTGAAGCGCCCTGCATGGTTTTTGCCGAAGTTTATGGTTCCATTCAAGGCGATCCGAAAATAAATTTATCTAAAAGACCTAGAATGGATTTAGATGAGTCTAAAAAATATTATAAAAAAATTTCAGAAATGGGAAAATATCTAGAGGATCAAGACATGCCTCTTGCTTACCATCATCATATGGGAACATGCATTGAAAGTGAAGAGGATACAAGAAGATTATTAGAAAACACAGATGGTAGTGTCAAACTAACTTTAGATACTGGACACATGTTATTTGCAAAAGGGGATAGTTTGAAAATTTATAAAGAATTTAAAGAAAGAATAATTCATATACATTGCAAAGATATGAGAAAAAATGTTTTAGATAATTCATTAAATCACGATTATAGTTTTAGACAGGCTTTTTTAGAAGGAGCCTTCACTGTTCCAGGAGATGGTTGTATTGATTACAAGCCTTTTTTTGACTTGTTAAAAGAACAAAATTATTCTGGATGGTTAGTTGTAGAAGCGGAGCAAGATCCCGCAAAAGCAAATCCTTTTGAATATGCCAAAATTGGATACAAATATCTAATTGAGACTTTAAAAAGTGCAAATTTAGAAATTGAAAATAATTAGCTATCTATATAAGGAAGTTAATTCATTATTACCAGCAGCAACACATGGAGATTTGAAACAAGTACCAATAATCCATTCTGATCCTGGTTCTGCTAGAAAATTTGATGACATTATAAAAATAACACCCATTTCTACTGACTGACCAGCTTTTCCCTCCGCTTTTATTCTTGGGTCAGGGTCTGTTTTAACTTTATTGTCATCTGAAAATGGATTTTCAATCTTAAGATTATCATTTATATGATTAACAACCTTTTCAGCTATCCATTCAGCATTACATGGATCACCCCAAACTGTTATCTTCCCTTCATCGTTATTTCCACAATTATTAATTTCGCCATTAATAAAATCGACAACTTTTTTATGATTTTCTTTTACTAAATTTGCACGAGCTTCAACTTCAGGCCTCGTACTCGCTGTCCATAATAACATTCCTACCACATAAACAGCTGATATAATTATAAGAAACTCTAATAATCCAAAATTTTTTAATTTTAAGCTCATGAGATTTTTACTATTTTTGACTTTTCTAATTTATTATCAAAAAAATCAATAATATTTTGGACTGTTTCAATACCCATTCTGGACAAACATTCTTCGGTAAATACTGCTGAATGAGGGCTTAAAAATGCTTTCTCATTTTTTAGCAATGGATTATCTAAAGATGGAGGCTCCTTTTCAAAAACATCAAGTCCTGCACCAAAAATTAAATCTTCGTTTAATGCCTTATTAAGATCTTCCTCGTTAATAATACCACCTCTTGCAGCATTAATTAAAATACAATTTTTTTTCATTTTTTTTATCATTTCATAATTGATTAAATGTTTTGTATTTTCGTTTAGAGGCATATGAATTGAAATTGCATCCATTTTTTTTAAATTCTCATTTAAATCATTAATTTTAGTACCACCAACTTTTTTAATTTCCTCTTCGTTGACAAAAGGATCATAAACAAAAATGTTCATTTCTAAACCCTTACATTTTTTAAGTAAGCATTTTCCAATACGACCAAAACCTGCAATTAAGATACTTTTATTCCATAACTCAATTGTTTTAGGAAGCTTAGTTCTATTACTGAACTTTCCAGTTTTTACAGTCTCGTTGTACATATTATTTCTTTTTGCAATGCTGAATAGCATGAATAAAACATGTTCTGCTACAGCTTGAGCATTTGCTGTAGCTGTTATTGCTAATGTGATATTGTTTTGCTTGGTTGCTTCAAGATCTATATTATCATAGCCTACACCATGTCTAGAAATCACTTTTAAATTCTTAGCCGAGTCTATAATTTCTTTTGACAATTTTGATGTTCTAACACTTATTGCATCACAGTCTTTTATTTTATCTTTCAAAAATTTTGTATCTGTATTGTCTACAACTTCAAATTCAAAATTTTTATTTCCTTTTAGCAAATCAATACCATGATCATGTATTGATTCTATTATTAAGATTTTTTTCATACGTAAAAATTTATACTTTATTTATTAATAGGCTTTAGATAATTCTGATTTCGTTGTGCCTTTTAAATTTTCAACTGTATTTTTTGCGCCTGTAGCAACAAATCTAGAGTCTGAACCAACAGTTACAAATTGAAAACCTTTTTCAATCATTTTTTTTGCATAGTCAGTGCTCCCATTATGAATTCCAGCAAATATATTGTTTTTTTTTGCATGCTCTAATATTCTAAGTATTTCTGAATAAGCTTTAGTGTCCTCACCTTTATCAAAACTTGGCTTTTCCCCTAAAGCCAGACTTAAATCGGCAGGTCCTATGTAGATACCATCAAGTCCAGGGGTTCTCATTATTTCATCAAGATTTTCTAAAGCTTCCTCAGTTTCAATCATAGCCATTTTCAATATCTCATCATTGGCATGATCTGCATAATCAGGCCCTCCATAGATTAACCCTCTCATTGGACCAAAACTTCTATAACCATGTGGTGGATATTTACATGCTTGAACAAATCTTTCTGCTTCTTTTCGATTACTAACCATTGGGCAAATGATTCCATAACATCCAGCATCTAAAATTTTCATAATTTGACCAGGTTCATTCCAATTAACTCTTGCCAAAGGTACGACCTCTGTCGCTGAAATCACTTGCATCATTGGCATTGCATTTGTGTAATCAACGAGCCCGTGTTGCATATCAATTGTTAATGAGTCCCATCCTTGTTGAGCCATTGTTTCTGCTGAAACAGTACTTGGAATTTGTAACCAACCATTGATTACAGCATTGCCATTTTTAATTATTTCTTTGGCTTTATTTTTTCTCATTTACTCAGGTTTTGAGACCCATATGGGTATACTTTATATTAAGGTAATCTTTTATAGCCATAGATCCACCTTCACGACCATAACCGGTTTGTTTTATTCCACCGAATGGGGCTTCAGCAACTGCAACAGCCGCTGTATTTACTGCAACACAACCGGTTTCCATCATCTCTGATGCTCTATTAGCTTTGTCCATTGAGTTTGTATATAAATAACTACAAAGTCCCAGGTCATTATTATTTGCTCTCTCTACTACTTCGTCAAAATCCTTGAAAGTTAAAACAGGTACTAAGGGACCAAAAGGTTCTTCTTTCATAATTGTAAAATTATCCTGCACATCATCAAATACTGTTGGTTCAAAATAATAACCTTTATTAAATCCTGAAGGTCTACCCCCACCTAAAACAACTTTTGCGCCTTCACTCTTTGTAGTTTCGACTAATTTTTCAATTTCTTCCAAACGTTTTGCTGTTGTTAAAGGTCCTAAGTCAGTGCCTTCATCCATTCCATTTCCAATTTTTAATTTTTTTGCTCTATCAACAAAAGCATTTACAAATTCTTCTTTTCTTGTTTCTTGAATGTAAAACCTATTTGGAGATATACAAACTTGACCATTGTTACGAAATTTTGCTGTTATTGCCATATCTGCAACTTTATTCATGTCAACATCATCAAATACTATAAATGGAGAATGGCCACTTAATTCCATTGTAACTCTTTGAACTTTATCAGCAGCTTTTTTAAGAATTAATTTTCCAACACGTGTTGAGCCGGTTATAGAAACTTTTTTTATTATATCTGAATCAAGTAATTCATTTGATATTTCAGCTGGGTCTCCAGATAATAAATTGACTACTCCATCAGGAACTCCAGCATCTTTACAAATATTTACAAGTTCCATAACTGCTCCAGGTGTAATTACATCTGGCTTACAAATAACTGAACAACCAGCAGCCAGTGCAGTTGAAATTTTTCTAGACGCTAAAACTATAGGAAAATTCCATGGCACAAGTGCTGCTACAACACCTACTGGCTGATAGTAAACATGAACTCTTGTTTCTGGAAATCTACTTTGTAATGTTTCACCATAAATTCTTTTAGTTTCTTCTGCATTCCATTCAAATATATCTGCTCCACCACCAACTTCTCCAATTGCTTCTTTAATAGGTTTTCCAACTTCAAGTGTAAGCCATTTAGCCAATACATCTTTTCTTTCACGCATCAAATCTGCAATTTTTCTTATTACATAAGACCTTTGCCATGGAGTGGTATTTTTCCAAGTTTCGAGTCCTATCTCTGCTGATTTTAATGCTTTTTGAACGTCAACAGAGGATGCTTTTGATGCTTCTCCTAAAACTTCTTCTGTTGCTGGATTGATAACTTTATAAGTTTCTTTTTTTTCTGCTTGTTGCCACTGACCATTAATGAATTGACCAAAATTGCTATACATATTTTTTAAATTGTGTTTAATTGTTAAAAGTTAAAGATTTATATATAGAATAATGAAAAAAATAAAGCTCACTTGTGCACATGCAATAATAAAACATCTTATTGCTCAAAAAATTTTAATAGACGGTAAAAAAGAGCAGTTATTTGCTGGAGCTTTTGGTATTTTTGGACATGGCAATGTTGCTTGTTTAGGACAAGCTCTACAAGAAAATCAGGATAAATTACCAACTTATAGAGGGCATCATGAGCAAAATATGGCACTGACTGGAATAGCATATGCTAGAGCCAAAAGAAGAAAACAATTTTTTGTTGCAACTAGTTCAGTTGGACCAGGATCTACAAATATGGTTACAGCCTCGGCTGTTGCTATGAGCAACAGATTACCAATTTTATTTTTACCTGGAGACACATATGCAAACAGAATGCCTGACCCAGTTCTTCAACAAGTTGAGCATTTTAATAATCCTGGCATTACTCAGAATGATGCCTTCAAACCAGTAACAAAATATTTTGATAGAATTACAAGACCAGAACAAATTTTACAAACATTACCTCAAGCAATCCAGACAATGTTAGATCCAGCAGATTGCGGACCAGCTTGCTTATCATTATCACAAGATGTTCAAGGTGAAACATATGAATATCCTGAAGAATTTTTTAAAGAGAGAGTTCACAATATTAGACGACCAAGACCTGATGATTTTCAAATAAAACAAGCAGCTGAGCAAATTAAAAAATCCAAAAATCCTTTATTGATTTCAGGTGGAGGGGTTTTCTACTCTGATGCAATGGAAGATCTAAGTAATTTTGCAATTAAACACAATATACCAGTTACACAAACAGTTATGGGCTACTCTACAATGAAGAGAGACCACTCTCATTTTTTAGGTCCCATAGGTGGTCTTGGTGGCAAAGCAGCAAATAATTTAGCAAAACAAACTGACCTAGCTATTGCTGTTGGAACAAAATTAGCTGATTTCACAACTGGGTCGTGGGCAAATTTTGAGAACCCAGACTTTTCACTTGTTAGTGTTAATGTCTCTAGATTTGATGCTAGCAAACATTTGGCGCAATCAGTAATAGGTGATGCAAAAGTAAGCTTACAAGAGCTATCAAATGCCTTGGGAGATTGGAAAGCACCTGATGAATGGCATAAAAAATCAAGAGATGAATTAAAAAATTGGAATGATTATGTAGATAAAGAAAGCGGTCCAACTAACCAAGAACTACCTAGTTATGCACACGCTGTAGGAGCAATATATCGTAATTCAGATCCAACGGACATTGCTGTTACTGCGGCAGGTGGATTAGTTGGAGAAGTTGTACAAATTTGGAGGCCAAAAGAATTAAATACACATGAAACGGAATGGGGTTTTAGCTGTATGAGTTATGAAATTTCTGGTGCATTAGGAGTTAAAATGGCAAACCCAGATAAAGAAGTAATAGCTTTTGTAGGAGATGGATCTTATTTACTTTTTAATTCAGATATTTATTCATCAGTTATAACAAATAATAAATTAATAATAGTTTTATGTGATAATGGAGGCCATGCCGTTATTAACAGGCTACAATTGTTTAAAGGTGGAAAAGAGTTTAATTGTCTATTTAATAGTTCAAAAGCTCCAAATCTAGTCCCTGTTAATTTTGCTAAACATGCAGAGAGTATGGGTGCAAAATCTGAAGAGGTATCATCTATTTCTGAATTAGAGGAAGCATTTAAAAGAGCTAAAAAATCTGATGTAACTTACTTAATTTCAATAAAAACTCATTCTTATGAGTGGTTAGATGGATCTGCTTACTGGGAAAGTCCTACTTTAGAAATGCCATCAACAAAAGAAAATGAAGAGGCATTAAAACTTCATAAAGAAGGAAAATCAAAGCAAAGACAAGGTGTCTAAAATTCATGAATAAAGTTTTTAAGGTTGGTCTCATAGGATGTGGCCATATCGCAGAAACATATTTTAGGGGACACCAATATTTTAATAATTTCAAAATCGTTGCTTGTGCGGATATTAATCAAAAAGCAGCTGAAAAATGTGCGAAATTATACAACATCAAATCAATGACTGTTAATGAAATACTAAAAGATAAAGATATAGAGGTAATTTTAAATTTAACAATTCCTCAATCACATTATTCTGTATCAAAAAAAGTATTAAATGCAGGCAAGCATGTTTATTCAGAAAAACCATTAGCAACATACTTTCAAAAAGGAAAAGAGTTAGTGGCTTTGGCAAAACAAAAAAAATTATACATTGGTAATGCGCCAGATACTTTTCTTGGAGGAGGTGGACAAAAAGCAAAGGAATTAATTGACTCTGATTTGATTGGACAAATCAAACTTGGAAATGCAATCTTTGCATTTCCTGGTGTTGAAAACTTTCATCCAAAACCAGAGTCTTGGTATAAAAAAGAGGGAGGACCAGTAATAGATATGGGTCCTTATTTTTTTACAACACTTGTTAATCTTTTAGGGCCAGCTAAACAGGTGCAAGGAAGAACATTAACGGCATTTAAAAGAAGAAATTATAGAGCAGGTCCAAATAAAGGAAAAACATTTAAGGTTGAAACACCAACTACTTATTTAGCAACAATTCAATTTCATAATGAAGCAATTATTCAAGTCACTTTATCCTTTGATGTTATTAATCATCAAAGAAATCATATGGAACTTTATGGAACTAAAGGATCAATTATTGTTCCTGATCCAAATATGTTTGGTGGATCTGTTTATATTTCTGTTACTGAAGGTGGTCGTTGGGGCGAACATAAAACCGATAAAATGCATTTAGGAAAAATAAATATTACATCTGCAAGTGGTAGATCCAATGAGTCACCAACAAATGCAAACTATAGAAGTGTTGGCATGTCTGAGATGTTATATTCAATAGAAAAAAAGAAAAAACATCGATGTTCAGGAGAGCTATCTCTTCATGTTTTAGATATAATTGAATCTACTATGAAAGCTGCAACAACTGGAGTACCTCAAAAAATAAAAACTAAGTGTGAAAAGCCAAAAAGATTTACAGAAGAAGAAGTAAAAAAAATTCTCTTATAGATCATGAAAGATATTGCAATAGTTGATCCATATCCAAGAACTATGGAGCTTATTTTCTCAAAACCAAAATTAAATGAGTTAAAAAATAAATTTAAGCTTATTTTTGCACCAAAAACAAACAAACAAAAATTTTATAATAATAATATTCATAAAGCGAAATTTATAATTGGACAGCCTGATCTTCCTAAATCTTTATTAATAAAAGCAAAAAAGTTGAAAGCAGTTATAAATGTCGAAAGTAACTTTCTAGATAATATGGATTATAATTATTGCTTTGATAAAGGTATTCATGTTATTGCAACTTCACCCGTTTTCTCGAAACCAGTCGCAGAAATTGCGCTTGGATTTACACTCTCTCTTCTTAGAAATATTCATGGAGCAAATCAGGATTTCATTAATAAAAAGGAAAAGTATGGATTAGATGGAAATCTTAAGGCTTCATTGTTATCAGACAAAAAAATTGGATTATTTGGATTTGGAGATCTAGGGAAAGCTTTGGTTCCATTATTGAAACCATTTTCGAGTAAAATAAACATCTATGATCCTTGGATACCAAACAAAAAAATTATTAATCAAGGATTTAGACCAATTACTCTAAAAAAAATGTTTAAAGAATGTGAAGTTATTTATGTACTTGCTGCAATTACAACAAAAAACAAAGAATTGATTAATAAAAAATTACTCAATCTTATGAAATCAAACTCACTTTTTATACTAATGAGTAGAGCTGCAGTAGTAAATTTTAAAGACTTAAAAAATAGACTTAAAAAAGGCGATATTTATGTAGCGCTTGATGTTTTTCCGGAAGAACCAGTTAAAAAAAATGATCCAATAAGAAAATTAAAAAATGTTTTATTTTCAGCACATAGAGCGGGTGCTTTAGACGAGGCATTCAAGGAAATGGGCAATATTGTTTTTGAAGATATGAAATTGATTTCAAAAAATCTTAATCCAAGATTTTGTAAAAAGGCTCAAAGAAAAACTGTTCATCTTTTAAGGTCAAAACCTGTTGCAATTAATTAATTTTTTTTTTAATTTAAATTAAATGACTTCAACAAATAAATTACTCTTAGAGGCCAAAGGTATCACAAAGTATTTTGGAACAATAACTGCTCTAGAAAATGTAAATTTAAAAGTACACGAGGGTGAATGTTTAGGTGTTGTGGGAGATAATGGTGCAGGCAAATCTACACTAATGAAAGTTTTATCTGGTTTGTACAAACCAAGTGCAGGTGCTTTATTTTTTGAGGGCAAAGAACATGTGTTAGATAGCCCAAAAGACTCTCAAAATTTAGGTTTAGAAATGGTTTATCAAGATCTTGCATTGGCAGGTAATTTACCCATTGGAGAAAATATATTCTTAGGAAGAGAACCTACAAAAAATATTGGATTCTTAAAATTTCTGGATTTTAAAAAAATTCAAGAAATGACTAGCGCACACTTAGAGAAACTAAAAATAAATGTTAAAAGTGCAGATCAGAAAGTAGAAGAATTATCTGGAGGACAAAGACAAGCGGTTGCAATAGCTAGGTCAACAGCATTTAATGCTAAAGTTGTTATAATGGATGAACCAACTGCTGCTTTAGCAATAAAAGAAGTTGGAAAAGTATTAGACTTAATTAACAAATTAAAAAGTACTGGCGTAGGTGTTATAGTAATAAGTCATAGAATGGATGATATTTTTACTGTTTGCGACAGAGTAATGGCACTTTTTCAAGGAACAAACTTTGCTGAGTCTCAATTAGATAAAACTTCAAGAGATGAAGTCATTGGTTGGATTATGGGAAAAAAATAAAATGGACGATAAGGAAAAAAAACAAGATAGCTTATATGTAAAACTTATTCCATATTTTGAAAAATATGGGATTTTACTATTATTAGTTATCATGATCTTGGTAATGCATATTTTGCAACCAGATGTCTTCTTGTCTTGGAGAAATGTAACAAACGTATTCAAACAAATATCTTGGCAATCAATGTTAGCTTTAGGTGTTTTTATGGTGATTGTGACTGCGGGTATAGATCTATCAGTTGGCTCAATAATGATGCTTTCATTGATGATTTTAGCAATAGTAGCTAAAGCTGGAGCACCTTGGTTTATAGT
The DNA here is from genome assembly GCA_902595815.1 of uncultured Pelagibacteraceae bacterium. Classification (GTDB taxonomy): domain Bacteria; phylum Pseudomonadota; class Alphaproteobacteria; order Pelagibacterales; family Pelagibacteraceae; genus Pelagibacter. The sequence goes on along the minus strand of CACJRL010000004.1, from coordinate 80,496 downwards.
TGTTCTAGTACCATTGTTTGCTGGATTTTTATGCGGGTTGATAAATGGTTTGGGGATAACACTTTTAAGAATGCCTCATCCTTTTATAATGACTTTAGGAACTCTTTATATTTTTAGAGGAACGGGAAACTTAATATCAGGCGGAACACCCATAAGTGGATTTACCGATGAAGTTAGGTACTTAGGTCATGGTAGAATAGATCTTACTTGGTTAGGATTAGAGAAATCTCAATATCTCCCTGTAAGCTTAGTTTTAATCGCGGTTGTATATTTTGTTTTTTGGGTTTTCTTGAATCATAGTCGAACAGGAAAGTGGATTTATGCAATTGGTGGAAACCCAAGCGCAGCAAGAGCTTCAGGAATTAATGTTAATAAAATTTTAATAATTGTTTATTCACTTTGTGGATTTTTATCAGGTATTGGAGCATTAATTTTAGCAGGAAGAACAGACTCTGGTTATCCTAATGCAGGATTACAATCTGAATTGGATGCTATCGCAGCATGTATAATTGGTGGAGCTAGTTTCTTTGGTGGTAGAGGAACTGTTCTTGGAGTTTTTGCCGGAGTAATGATTATGGGAATTTTAAGAAATGGACTTAATTTGATGGATGTAAGTTCTTTCTGGCAACAAGTATTGATTGGCTCGATCATTGTATTAGCAGTTTACGTGGATGTTTTAAGAAGAGATTTCGGCACGAGGAAATAAACACGTCAAAGTTGAATAGATGCTATCATAAGAGACCCTGTAAACAGTTGAATTTTTTTTAAAAATTTTATTAAATTAAGCTTTAATAATTATTAAAGGGGAAATTTATGAGAGAACTATCAAGAAAAATTGTTGTTTTAGTATCAGCAATTTTTTTATCGATAAGCATGATTTCAGCTTCTTTTGCTGATGGTCATGGTAAAAAAATCTTGTTCAGTATTAAAGGTCCTGGGTCTGGAAATCCTTTCTGGGCTTCTGTTACAAAAGGTGCTGAAGAAGAAGCTAAAAAATTAGGTGTTAAGTTAATCTTGGTTGCGCCACCTCAAGAAGGTGATGTTCAAGCACAAATTAACCAAGTTGAAGACCAACTTGCTAAAGGTGTTGATGCTTTAGCTCTTGCACCAGGAGATCCAAATGCATTTGCTCCAATTGTAGATGACGCTATCAAAAGTGGTGTTCCAGTTGTATTCGTAGATACAAAAGGGATCAATGAAGGTGTTACTTTTATTGGAACTAACAATATGAATGGAGCAGAATTAGCTGCTAAATTCATTTGTGACAAAACTCCAAAAGGTTCAGATGTTGCAATTTTGACTGGAATAGAGTCTCAATCAACAGCTTTACTAAGAAGAGACGGTGCAATTAAAGGATTTAAAAATTGTGGTTTAAATATAGTTGCTACTCAAACAGCTGAGTGGGATACTGCGAAAGGTAGATCAGTTACTGAGTCTATTATTTTGAAAAATCCTAACATCAAAGCAATATTTGCTTCAAATGATAATATGGGCCTAGGTGCTATGCAAGCTCTTAAAGATGCAGATATGAATGATGTTGTTGTTGTTGGTTTTGATGCAACTCCAGATGCTGCTACAAGTATCTTAAAAGGTGAAATGACTGCAACTATTGCTCAGTTCTCATATAACATGGGTGCTTACGGGGTTAAATATGCACTTGAGCTAGCTAATGGTGGAAGTATTGATCCAAACATTGATACTGGAACACAACTAGTAACAAAAGAAAACGCTAACGATTTTAAATAATCATTAGTCTATAACATTTAAAAAAGGGTGGAATTTTTATTCCACCCTTTTTTTTTATGTAATATAATCTTTTAATGTTAATAAATATTAACCCAGTTTTAAGCCCTGATTTACTTTTTCATTTAAGATCTATGGGTCATGGCGAGAAAATTATTCTTGCTGATGCTAATTTTCCTGCAAACTCTATGAACAAGAATGTAATACGATTAGATGGGGTGGATATTAAAAGTGCAGCAAATGCAATTTTATCTGTTTTTCCATTAGATAGTTTTACCGTATCACAAGGGGGCTCACCTGCACTTAGAATGGAAGTAGATGATAAACCAGAGGAACTAACTGAAACTCATAAAGAATTTATTGAAGCAGTAAAAAATAATTCTGGTCCCCAATGGAAAGTTGGATCAATTTCAAGACAAAATTTTTATGAAGAAGCAAAAAAAGCATATTGTATTGTAACCACTACAGATGCTCGACCTTTTGGATGTTTTATTATTACTAAAGGAGTTATTCTTCCTGACGGTAAAGTCTGGTCTTAATTAAATGAAATCTATATGTGTATTTGGGGTATTTGTTGCAGACTTATGTTTTATTGGTGAAAAAATTCCTGAAGTGGGGCAAACTATTTTAGGAACAAAACACTTAATAGGACCTGGTGGAAAAGGATCTAACCAAGCCATTGCTGCAGCAAGACTTGGCGGAAACATAAGTTTTATTACAAAAATAGGTAATGATAATAATGCTGAAATGGCACTAAATTTATATAAATCCTCTGGAGTAAATACCGATTATATTATTAAAGACAAAAATCACTCAACTGGTGTTGCTGGTATTATGATTAATACTAATACAGGTGATAATGCAATAAACATCATACCAGGCGCTGCTGGCACTTTAAATAGTTCTGATATAGATAATAATTTAAAAGCAATCGAGAAGTCAGATATATTCTTAACACAATTAGAAACTCCATATGATGTTACAAGCTATGCTTTACAAAAAGCCAAAGATACTGGATCAATTACTATTTTAAATCCGGCTCCGGCTTCAAAAATATCTGAGAATGACTTTAAAAACATAGACTATTTTACACCAAATGAAACTGAGGCTAGTTTTTATTTAGAAAAGAAAATAGAAACAAAATCTGAAATAGAAAATGCAGCTAAAGAATTTTTAAAAAAAGGAGTAAAAAATATTCTAATAACTCTAGGTTCTAAAGGAGTTTATTTTTCAAATAGAACCGAAAGCCATTTTGTAGATGCTCATAAATTAAAAGACGATGTAAAAGATACTACTGGAGCAGGAGATGCATTTAATGGAGCTTTTAGTGTGGCATTAGCTAAATCGTTAAAAATTGTTGATGCATTAGAATTTTCTAACAAAGTTGCTGGCATTTCTACAACTAAAGAAGGGGCTGCAAATTCAATGCCAAACATCAATGAAGTAGAAAATTATTAATTACTCAATAATTTTAAATTCTGATTTATATTTATCTGTAATCTTAAGCCCAAGACCTGGAACATTATCATCTAGATCGATCATTCCATCTATTGGAGCAGGATCACCTTCAAAAATATAATAAAATAGTTCGTTACCAATTTCTACATCATGAACCGGAAAAAACTCTGAGATAGGACAATTAAAATTCGACATTGTTAAATGATAGTTATGCATTTGACCTGCATGTGGAATTACTGGAACTTGATAAGCCTCTGCAAGAGCATTTATTTTCTGAGCGATTGTAAATCCACCAACTCTATTATTATCATATTGAATGTAGCTAACTGCTTTGAGGTCTAACAATTGTTTAAAACCAAATAGATTAAATTCATGTTCTCCCCCAGAAATTGGTATAGCGTTCATATTATTCAGTTCCGCATACCCATGAATATCATCAGCAATAACTGGTTCTTCTAACCATCTTGGATTAAATTTTACCAATTTAGGTATCATTCTTTTAGAATAATCTAGGTTCCAACCCATATAACATTCTAACATTAAGTCAGTATCATCCCCGATTACTTCTCTCACAGCTTCTACAAGTTCAATGTTTTTTCTCATACCTTCAGGACCATCTTTTGGCCCCCAACCAAATCTCATTTTAAACATTTTAAAACCTTGTTTTTTATATTTTTCAGCTTCATTTTGTAAATCTTTGATAGGTTGGCTATAAAGTTTTGATGCATAAACAGGTATCTTTTCTTTTGTTCTACCCCCTAACAATTTAAATACGGGTTTGTTAGTTAACTTTCCTAATATATCCCAAATAGCAATATCAATTGCAGATATTGCAACCATACCTAAACCTCTTCTTCCCCATGCATGAGTTCTTCTATACATTTTTTCCCAGATGTAAGTGTAATCAAAAGGATCTTCTCCTATAACTAATGGTCTAAGATACTCATCAATAGTTTTTTTTACTAACTGAGGAGCAAGAGCTGCATTACCAATTCCAATATGACCATCATCAGTTTCAATTTCACAAATTAACCATTCATGAAATCTGAAAGAACCCATGGCATCTGATTTTTCATAAAGTAAATCTGATGCATTTGTGCAAAAATTATTTTGTGGAGGAACTGTTTTACCATTCCATTGATATACTTTTGTTCTTATATCTTTAATTTTAGACATTTAATTTAAATTTTGAGCCATTCTTAATGCAATTTTAAACGATTGCAATGTTGGCTCCAAATTTGCCTGATTTTTTCCAGCAATATCAAACGCAGTTCCATGCGCAGGTGTTGTTATTGGAATTGGAAGACCACCTTGAACTGTTACTCCTCTATCAAATCCAAAAGCCTTTAGTCCAGATTGAAGAGCATCATGATACATTCCAACAATACAATCATGATTTTTATTTTTAAATGCTGTAATGAAAGAAGTATCACATGGTAAAGGACCATCAGCATTAATACCAAGTTTTTTTGCTTCCTCTATTGCTGGTATTATCTCATCTTTTTCTTCATTACCAAACTCTGCATGAGGGTTAAGAGCTTGAACCGCAACTCTTGGATTTTCTATACCGTTTAATTTCATTGCTTCATTAATCAATTTTATTGGCTTCATTATTTTATCTTTCTTAATATGTTCTGGAACTTCTTTGATAGGTATATGAGATGTCACTCGTGCAGTCCAAAAATTATCTACTACATTAAATTCACAAAAAAAACTTTTTACATTTAATTTATCAGCCATATGATGTAATTCATCATCAAATTTACATCCACCTAGTTTTAAGCTTGTCTTATTAAAAGGGCCAAAATTAATTGCATCAATTTTTTTTTCTTTCGCAAGTTCTAGTGCTAAATTTAATGCATTTAAAACTGTTTCTCCAGATTCTGCAGAGCACTCTGATAAATTATAATCTTTGTTTTTACCCTTAGAGATATCTAAAAAATACTTACTTTTTTTATCAAAATTTATTTCATCAAAATCAGTAACAATTTCTAGGTCTGAATTATTTCCTGAAATTTTATCTCCAGCGTTTAAAATATTTTTTTCACCAATTATAGTAATGTTTGCATCCGATAGTTCGTTTTGGGTCAAAAGTTTTGATATAAGTTCTGGTCCAATACCTGATGGATCTCCTAGCAATAAAGCAATATTTTTTTTCTTATTTGTCATCTTTTTTCTTACTGTTTCTAACAGATTATGATTAAATATTTAAATATAAATTAACTTAAGAGGAAAATAATGAAAAAAAGCTTTAAACTATTTTTAGCTGCTGCTTTTTTAGTAACTGAATTTTTCGTTGTAGCACTTCCACTTATGATTACATCTGCAAAAGCAGATGGTCATCCAATACAAGCAATTACTCATGCTGGTTTTGGTGGTGGAACAGATGTTACTACTAGAATGATGTTGTTAAGAGCAAGAAGAGTTTTAAAACAAGACATGCAATTAGTTAATAAAAAGGGTGGTGGAGGAGCTGCATCTATGGACTATATGATGACACTTCCTGCTGATGGTAATCACACTTTGACTTGGACTACTGGTCACGCTGTATCAATGGCTTTAGGTAAAACAAAAGTCAAAATAAGTGATATGCAACCGCTAGCTAGAGGAACTGATGATCCTCAACTATTTGTTGTTAATTGTAATAATGACATCAAAGATGCTAAGAAATTTATTAGCACGCAAAAATCAAAATCACTTAAATATGGAACAACTCACACTGGTGGAATTGATGATGTTAGTGCAATTGCATTTACTAAAAAAGGTGGATTAAAAGATCCAACTATTGTTGCTTACAAAGGTGTTGCGCCAATTAAAACTAATCTAATCAAGGGAGATATTGATGTAGGAGTTTTAAATTTAGGTGAGGCCTTAACTGAAATTAATGAAGGCAAACTTTGTGTTTCAGTTGTATTAGCAAATAGTAGAATGGCTAAAATAGGAGACTCTCCAACAGCAAAAGAACTAGGGATACCTGTTTCTTTATCTACTGTTAGAGGTTTCGTAACTAAAAAAGGTGCTCCAGCAGAAAGAGTTAAACAACTAGAAGCTGGAATGATGAAAGCTATGAGCCACAATTACTATAAAAATTTCCTAACAGAAATTGGTCTTGATGAGACTAGTGTTGTAGGTGCAGATGAATGGGGCAAGCAAATGGAAGAAATGCTTGCTGAAATGACAGCTCAACTCAAAGCATTGGGTTACATTAATTAATATATTTTGTACATTTAAATGAATGATGTACATAAAGAAAAAGGGACAAACAAAAGTTTGTCCCTTTTTTTTAAAAGTTCATTTATTGTATCAGCTGTAATAATAGTAATTTCTTCAATCCTATTATACTTTACGTTTACTTTTGATATAGTGCCTCCTATATTAAATAGAGGTATTCAGCCAGCAACATTTCCAAAGGCCCTATTAATTTTAATTATTGCACTAACTTTATTAACTTATTTTATTTCTCTTAAAAATCCCTGGAAAAATGAAAAAAAATTACCTAATTCATTTTATATCACTTTATTTTCATTTCTGGTTTTTATAATTGTTTCAAAATTTTTAGATTTCTTTTTAGGCATAGCATTACTTTCAATCATAGTTTCTTACTTTTGGGGAGAAAGAAGAGTTACCTATTTAATAATGGTATCAATTATATTCCCTTTAATTGTTTTTGTATTTTTTGAAACAATTTTAGGATTACGATTTCCACCTGGAATTATTACAAATCTCTATTACGGATAAAATGGAAAATTTAGGTTTAATCTTTGCTCCTTTATTTAGTTATAAATTATTAATTGTTTTATTTTTTGGAACAATTTTTGGATTAATTCTTGGAGTTCTTCCTGGACTAGGGCCAACAACAGGCGGTGCTTTAATATTACCTTTTACGATGACACTAGATCCACTATCTGCAATTGTATTACTAACTGCAATTTATTGTGCAGGAACTTATGGAGGTGCAATTACTGCAATTTTAATAAATACCCCTGGAACCCCTGCAGCAGCAGCCACATGTTTAGATGGTTACCCTTTAGCACAAAAAGGAGAAGCTGGTAGAGCTTTAGGTATGGCTACTGTTTCAAGCGTAATTGGTGGAATTGCTAGTGTTATAGTTCTTATATTTTTTGCTCCTTTACTTGCAAATTTAGCTTACGAATTCGGTCAACCTGAATATTTTGCGCTAGCAATTTTTGGATTAACTATGCTTGCATCAATTGGCGAAGGTAGTCCTATTAAAAATTTAATTGCTGGTGCTTTTGGAATTCTAATTTCAACTGTTGGTAAAGATTTTATGACATCTATAGATAGATTTACATTTGGAATTAATGAATTGACTGAAGGTATTGGTTTTATTCCAGTAGTAGTAGGTTTGTTTGCTATTAGTGAAATGTTAACTCAATCTACTTTAATAAATCAAATATTTAATAGAGTAGCTTTAAAGGCAGTTAAACTTCCATCAATCGATGATTATAAAAAAACTTGGAAAACAATTATAAGATCTAGTGGGATAGGATCATTTATTGGTGTTTTGCCAGCAGAGGGAGGAACTGTTGCATCTTTAATAGGATATGCTGAAGCAAAAAGATGGTCAAAAAAACCTGAGGATTTTGGAAAAGGATCAATTGAAGGAATAGCTGGAGCTGAAGCAGCAAATAATGCTGCTACTGGAGGAGCCATGGTTCCAACGCTAGCTTTAGGCATTCCTGGTAGTGCGACTACAGCAGTAATACTTACAGGATTAATCATACATGGTGTAAGACCGGGTCCAGATTTATTTAGAGAGCAACCTGAGTTTCTTTATGGAATATTCGGATCAATGCTAATTGCAAATATTTTATTCTTCGTATTAGGATTTTTTGGAGCTAAAATATTTGCAAGAATAACTTTAGTTCCGAATAAATTATTATGGCCGATGATTTTTGCGGTTTCTGTTTGCGGAACATATTCTTTAAATCAGTCAATTATTGATGTTTGGTTGATGCTATTATTTGGAGTTATTGGTTTCTTTATGAGAAGATATGGATTTTCAGTTGTACCTGTAATTATAGGTTTAATTTTGGGTGAATTGGTAGAAGGAACTTTAAGACAATCGCTTGTTATTTTCGATGGAAACTGGTTAATGTTTCTTCAAAGACCTATTGCATTAACATTTTTTGTTTTATCTTTAATTGCTCTAAGTTTTCCATTAATAAAGAGAAAGAAAAAAAATGATAAAGTTTGATTTAAGTAATAGGGTTGCGGTTATAACAGGTGGTGCTCAGGGTTTTGGATTTGCAATAGCGGAAAGATTCATTCAATCAGGTGCAAAAGTTGTTATATGGGATATTGATGAACAAGAAGCAAAGAAAGCCGTTGAAAAAATAAATTCAGAAAACATAAGTTATAAAATTGTAAATGTATGTAACTTTGAAGAGATTTCTAAAAGCTTAAAAGATATTGAGACTGAACATAATAAAATAGATATTTTTGTAAACAATGCTGGGATAACAGGCATGAATAAAACAGTTGCAGAATATCCTATTGAAGAGTGGGAAAAAGTTATTCAATTAAATTTAAATGCAGTATTTTACTGTTGCAAAGCAGTTGTTCCTTATTTGGAAAAAAATAATTATGGAAGAATAGTTAATATTGCATCAATTGCTGGAAAAGAAGGCAATCCTAACGCTGGAGCTTATAGCACATCAAAAGCAGGGGTTATTGGTTTAACAAAATCTCTAGGAAAAGAGTTAGCATTAAAAAATATAGCAGTAAATTGCGTAACACCGGCAGCTGCAAAAACAAGAATATTTGATCAAATGACCGAAGAACATATAAATTACATGCTTTCAAAGATTCCAAGAAATAAGTTTGCAAAAGTTAATGAATTGGCTTCTTTAGTAACTTATTTAGCTAGTGAAGAAAACTCTTTTGCGACTGCTGCAGTGTTTGATCTAAGTGGGGGAAGAGCTACTTATTAATGTATTTAATTTAATATTTTTTTTATGAAATACTCTGCATCTAAAAATAGATACTCAAATATGTTATATAGGACTTGCGGTGACAGCGGTGTAAAATTACCTTTAATCAGCTTGGGTCTTTGGCATAATTTTGGTGCCAAAATCCCACTTTCAAATATTAAAAAAATCCTATTTTACGCTTTTGATAGAGGTGTTACTCATTTTGATTTGGCGAATAATTATGGCCCACCATATGGTAGCACAGAAAGTAATTTTGGAAAAATAATAAGTAAAGACTTAAAAAAATATAGAGACGAACTCATCATATCATCTAAAGCTGGTTATGATATGTGGGAAGGACCTTATGGAGAATGGGGATCAAAAAAACATATTATCGCGAGTTGTGATCAAAGTTTAAAAAGAATGAAAGTTGATTATTTTGACATATTTTATTCACATAGATTTGACCCAAATACACCTTTAGAAGAGACAGCAGATGCTTTAGAAACTATTTATAAATCTGGTAAAGCTTTATATATTGGCATTTCATCTTATTCCTCCAAAAAGACAAATCAAATCTACAAAATTTTAAAATCAAGAAATATTAAATTGTTTATTCATCAACCATCATATTCGTTAATAAATAGATGGATTGAAAAAGATTTGACTAAGACAATAAGAAAACTAAAAATTGGATGTATTGCTTTTTCTCCGCTAGCTCAAGGAATGCTATCAGATAAATATTTAAAAAAGATACCTAAAGTTTCAAGAGCAAGCGATACAACATCATACTTAGATAAATCTTTGATAACAAAAAAAAATTTAAAGATTGTTTCGGATTTAAATAAGATTGCAATTAAAAGAGGGCAATCTTTATCTCAAATGGCAATCTCTTGGGTTCTATCAAATAATTATGTAACATCTGCTCTAATAGGAGTTAGAAATATTAATCAGTTAAAAGAAAATTTGGAAAGTTTAAACAAACTTAGTTTTACAAAATCTGAAATGAAAATAATTAATAAAACTGCAAAAGATGGTAATATTAACATCTGGAAGCAATCAAGTTCATATTAAAATGCATATTGGTATAGATTTAGGTGGAACCAAAACAGAGTCAATCATTATTGATGAAAATGGAAAAGAACTCGAGAGAATTAGGAGAACAACACCAAAAAATTATAATGGAACTTTAGATACAGTATGTGAACTTGTAAATTATTTAGAAGATAAATACAAAAAAAGTTGTAGTGTTGGTGTAGGCTCACCTGGAGCTCTATCAAAAGAAACAAATTGTATAAAGGGTGGAAATTCAACTTGGTTAAATGATAGGCCTTTAAAAAAAGATATTGAACTTAGATTAAATAGAAAAATATTTCTTGAGAATGATGCTAATTGCTTTGCTTTATCTGAATCAATTGATGGAGCTGGTCTTAACCATGAAATAGTATTTGGAGTTATAATTGGAACAGGTGTTGGTGGAGGATTAATTATTAATAATAAAATTGTTAATGGATTTAATAACATAACTGGGGAATGGGGACATAATCAAATGCCAATAGGAACAAATGATAAGTGGAAAAGGCACGATTGTTATTGTGGTAAAAAAGGATGCATTGAAACATTCCTATCCGGTCCAGGGTTTTCAAAACATTTTTATGACATTCATAAAATAGAATTAGATGCTAAAATAATTCAAGAAAATGCAAACAAAGGAGATGAAAAATCTTTAGAATTTGTATTTCAATACTTAGATTACTTAGCACGAGGCTTATCCACTGTAATTAATATTGTTGATCCTGGTGCAATTGTTATGGGTGGAGGTGTTTCCAATATGAAGCAGATTTATGGAAATATAAATTCAAAATTAAAAAAATATGTATTTAGTGACACTGTAAATACTAAAGTTTTAAAAAATATTCATGGAGATTCTAGTGGCGTAAGAGGAGCTGCAGATTTAGGAAGATCTAACGATACAATATAAATTTAAATAATGAAAAAATATAAAATCGGTTTTATTGGAATAGGTTTAATGGGATTTCCAATGGCTAAAAATCTTCTAAAATCAAAATATGAAGTTAAAGTTTTTAATAGAACTAAAAATAAAGCCATTAGACTAAAAAAATTTGGTGCGAAAGTATGTAATTCTCTAAAGGAAGTTGTTAAGGACCAGGATCTAATAATTACCATGTTGTCTGATGATAGGGCTATAAAAAAAATATATTTTAATTCAGAATTTTTAAAAAATTTAAAAAAAGGATCTACAGTCATTGATATGAGTTCTGCAAATCCTAGAACAGCAATTCATTTATCAAAATTATTAAAAAAATATAAAATTAATTTTTTAGATGCACCAGTTTCTGGAGGCACCAATGGTGCAGAGAATGCAGAGCTTGCAATTATGGTTGGGGGAGATAAGAAAGTTTTTTATAAAAATTTAAATATACTTAAGAAATTAGGCAATCCTGTTTTAGTTGGAAAAAATTCTGCGGGTCAAATAGCAAAACTAGCTAATCAAATAATAGTAGGAATTACAATTGGATCTGTAGCAGAAGCAATAAAACTATGTCAAAAAAACAATGTAAATCCAATAAATATTCTCAACGCATTAAAAGGAGGATGGGCTGACAGTAAAGTTTTGCAAACTCACGGACTAAGAATGATCAAAAAGGATTTTAAACCTAGAGGAAAAAATTTTTCACAATTAAAAGATATGAATAATATTCTTGATTGCGCAAAAAATAAACAGCTTGAATTACCTTTATCTAAAATAGTAAAAAAAATGTATAATAAGCTTGTTAAAAAGGGTTTAGGTAATTATGATCATAGTTCGTTATACAAAAGTTATAAATAATTGTTGGAGATGAAATGAAATTACTAAGAGTAGGAGAAAAAAATAAAGAAAAGCCAGCTATATTAGATAAAGATGGAAAGTTGAGAGATATATCCAAACATATAATTGATTTAGATCCAGCTCATTTAAATTTTGAAACTTTTGAAAAAATTAAACAAATTGATTTATCATCACAGCCTGAGATTTCGAATAATACAAGAATTGGTTCATGCATAACTAAACCAGGAAAATTTATTGCAATTGGTTTAAATTTTTCAGACCATGCAGCAGAAACTGGAGCAAAACCACCAACAGAACCAATTGTATTTATGAAAGCCACTAGTTCAATAAATGGTCCAAATGATGATATTGAAATTACAAGCTATTCAAAAAAACTAGATTGGGAAGTTGAGCTAGGTTTAGTTATCGGAAAAAATGCTAAAAATATTCCAGAAAAAAATTCACAAGATTATATCTTAGGCTATTGTTTAGTGAATGATGTAAGTGAGAGGGAGTGGCAAATAGAAAAAATGGGACAGTGGGTAAAAGGTAAGTCACACGATACATTTGGTCCTGTTGGCCCATATCTTGTAACCAAAGATGAAATTAAAGATGTAAACAATTTAAATATGAAATTAGATCTAAATGGTGAAAGAATGCAAACAGGCAATACAAAAACAATGATTTTTAATGTTGATCATATTGTTTCATACGTTAGTAGATATATGTCACTTCAACCTGGAGATATTATAACCACAGGAACACCACCTGGTGTCGGAATGGGTATGAAGCCTCAGAAATTTCTTAAATCTGGAGATCAGTTAACATTAAGTATTGAAGAATTAGGCCAACAGGTATCGAAGATAGTTTCTTTGTAACATATTATCATAAATATAATTTTATGAATATTATTACATCTAATCCAGAAGTGCTATGGGAAAGTAAATCTTTATTAGGAGAAAGTCCATTATGGGTAGAGGAACATAAGTCCATATATTTCGTTGATATTAAAAAAAAAAAAATTTTAAAATATAACGTAAAAACACAACAAAAAAAAACTTACAAAATTAATAAAGAAATAGGTTTTATCTCACATATAAAAAAAAATATATTTGTCTTAGGTCTTAAAAACGAATTAAGAATTTTAGACTTAAAAAAAAATAAAAAAATAAAATCTATAATCATAGAAAGAGATTTTAAATTTAATAGAATAAACGATGGAAAAACAGATCATTCTGGTAACTTATGGTTCGGAACAATGGATAATCTAGAAAGAAATTTGGAAAATGGATCTTTATATTGTTTAGAGAAAAATTTAAATTTAATAAAAGTAGATACTGATTATATAACAACAAATGGACCTGCTTTTATTAATAAAAATGAGTTATTCCATACAGATACAAGAAAAAAAATAATTTATAAAATAAAAATAAATAAAAAAAAAAAAATTTTAAAAAAGAAAATTTTTATTAAATTTAAAAAACAAATTGGTTCTCCTGATGGAATGACTGTTGATAAATATTCAAATTTATGGGTTTGTTTTTATAGATCAGCATGCATTAGAATATTTAACAAAAATGGTAAAAAAAAGCGTCAAATAAATTTTTTGGCAAAAAATATTACTAACTGCACTTTTGGAGGCGAAAGAAATAAAGATCTATTTGTTACATCTGCATTAAAAGGTATAAAAAAAAGAGATCTATTAAGGTATAATTACACTGGTTCATTATTTAGAATTAAAACAAATAGCGAAGGGGTTAAAACAAAAAAGTTCGAAATAATATTATAATGCTTAAACGAGACTTATATTATGAGAGAATACCAACAAAATCTTTAAGGGAGGATGTTAGGTTTTTAGGAAATTCATTAGGAAATGTAATTAAAGAACAAGAAGGGAAAGGCTTTTATAATCTTGTTGAGAAAATTAGAAAGTTATCAAAAGCAAATAAAATCCAAAAAAGATCATATAAAAAAATTTCTAGTGAAATAAAAAGTATTAATCCTAAAAATACTTACAAGCTTGCAAGAGCATTTAATCATTTTATGAATTTTATAAATCTAGCCGAGTCCATTGATGCATCTAGACAACTTAATCAATATGAAAATAAAAGAGACGGTAAAAATCAAAAAAACATTTTTATAGAGGAAATTTTTGAGAAATTATTTAAAAATAAAAAAATTAATAATAATAAAATATATAGTTTTGCAAAAAATCTAAATATTGGAATAGTTTTGACAGCCCATCCAACAGAGGTCAAAAGAAGAACTTTAATTCAAAAATATCATAAAATTACAGAAATACTTGAGGATAGAGAGATATTTAAAGATCACTATTCAAAAATAAAATCTTTAAATAAAAAAATTCACGACGAATTTACCATTATCTGGAATACAGATGATCTAAAAAGATCTAAACCATCTCCAGCCGATGAAGCGCGCTGGGGTCTTGCTATAATAGAGGACAGTCTTTGGGAAACAGTACCAAAAGTCTACAGAAGACTTAATGATATATTTTTGAAAAATATGGGTAAAGGTTTGCCAAAAAATTTTAATCCTATTGAGTTTGGATCGTGGATGGGTGGTGATAGAGATGGAAATCCAAATGTAACATCAAAAGTAACCAAAGAAGTTTTGCTATTATCAAGATGGGAAGCAGCAAAATTATATGAAAAAGAACTCACTAAATTAATTAGATCATATTCAATGAAAAAGTGTTCAAAAAAAATTCAAAAACTTACTGGAAAATCATTTGAACCTTACAGAGTTTTCTTAAGACCCTTAAGAGATAAAATGCGATTTACTCATAGAGCAATTGAACAGTTTATAGTGAACAAAAAACCTTTAGACTATAACAAATTACTAAACTCAAAAGAGCAAATTTTAAAACCCCTTAGAATTGTCCGTGAATCTTTAGAGGAAAATCAAAGCGAAAATATCGCAAGCGGTGAATTATTAGATTTAATGAGAAGAGCAAAATGTTTTGGAATTAATTTAGCAAAACTAGATATTAGACAAGAATCATCGAGACATTCACAATTAATTAATGAACTTGTTAAGAAAAAAAATAAACATAATTATTTAAAATGGAGTGAGGAGGAAAAAATTAATTTTTTATCATCTAAGATGAAAAAAAAATCAAATTTCATAAAAAATTTTAATTTTAAAAATAAAGAAAACAAAGAAGTTTGGTCGACATTTAAAATTTTATCTGAAGAGCCACCTGAATGTTTGGGGGCTTATGTTATTTCAATGACATCATCTGCATCTGACATTCTTTCCGTCTTATATTTGCAAAAAGAAGCAAATATTAAAAATAAATTAAGAGTTGTCCCTTTATTTGAAACATTAGATGACTTAATTAATGCAAAATCAATAATGGCCAGCTTGTTTTCATTAAAGTGGTACAGAGATTTAATAAAAAATAAACAAGAAGTCATGATTGGATATTCAGACTCAAGCAAAGATGCTGGAAAAATTTGTGCAAGTTGGCATCAATATAAGGCTCAAGAAGAAATTGTTAAAATTGCAAAAAAATACAAAATAGATGTTACCTTCTTTCATGGAAGAGGTGGTTCAGCGGGTAGAGGTGGAGGCCCAATTCAAGCTACTTTAAAATCTCAGCCACCAAATACAGTCAATGGAAAAATTAGAATAACCGATCAGGGAGAAGTTATTCAACAGAAATATGGATATCAACCTTTAGCAATTTATAATTTATGTAGCTATATAGGAGCGGTAATGGAGGCAACTTTAACCCCACCGCCAGTCCCTAAAAAAGATTGGAGAAATCTAATTGAAAAAATGTCTGATATTTCAAAAAGTTCATATAGAAAAAATATTAATCAAAGTTCTGATTTTATAAAATATTTTAAAACTGTTACACCACATGTGTCTTTAGGAAAACTTTCAATTGGATCAAGACCGTCTAAAAGAAAGAATATTGATAATATCAAAGGCTTAAGAGCAATACCTTGGGTATTTGCTTGGACACAAATAAGACTAATGCTCCCAGCATGGTTAGGAAGTGCAGAAGCTTTAAGATATTCATCAATTAAAAAATTTGAAAAAACAATAATAGATATGGAAAAAAACTGGCCTTTCTTCAATTCAATGATGGATATCTTGGATATGGTAATTTCAAAAGTGGACCCAGATATTTCAAAAATATATGAGGAATATTTAGCTGATAAAGATTTAAAAAGAGTTGGAAAAAAACTTAGGTTCCAATTTGAAGTTATAAAAAAATTAAATAAAAAGATTACGCCAAAGGAAATTATAAATGAAAGAAAAAAATTTAGATCAGGTATTATTGTTAGAAACATTTACACAGAGGTATTAAATATAATACAAGCAGTAGTTATGAATAAAATCAAAAATAATAAATTAAATTCAGATAAAAAAAATGATCTTAATGATGCATTATTAACATCTATTGCAGGTATTTCAGCTGCAATGAAAAATACTGGTTAAATGATAGAATTATTTGTTGCATTTGGAGCTGGATTGATAAGTTTTTTGTCTCCATGTGTGCTTCCATTAATACCTGGATATATATCTTATATTTCTGGAAGCTCTTTAAATGAGTTATTAGAAAAAAAAACAATTAATATATTCCCTATAGTTTTATTTAGTTTTGGTTTTTCCATTGTTTTTATAAGCTTCGGAGCTACCGCAACTTTTTTAGGTTCTTTAATTTTAAGTAACTCTTTTGAATTAAGAATTATTGCAGGAAGTATAATAATCATTTTCTCTCTTCATATTATGGGATTAATTAATATTAAGTTTTTAAATTATGAAAAAAGAATTAATACTGAGATTAAATCAGGAAATTTTGGCTCAATATTAGTTGGTATGGCATTTGGATTTGGATGGACTCCATGTATTGGACCTATTTTGGGATCAATATTAGCTTTAGCTTCGATCGAGCAAAGTTTGAACCGAGGTATATTGTTACTCGTGTCTTATTCACTTGGGTTAGCATTGCCATTTATTGCATCAGGTTATTTGATTCAACGTTTTATGGTTGTTACAAAAAATCTAAAATCAAAAATGATAACTATTTCAAGAGTTGGTGGAGGATTATTATTGATAACAGGAATATTAATGATTACAAACCAGTTGCAAGCTTTAGGATTTTATATAATAAAGTATTTTCCTATACTTCAAAAACTTGGATAAAAATGAAAATATATCAAATCGATTGCAGTGCTAGAAAAGAAGGTTCTACCTCAAGGATGCTTGCAAAAAAAATACTTGATAAAGTTAAAAAAGATAATGATGAGGTCATTTATAGAGATCTAGATGACGAAATGCTTTTTATATCTGGTTTAACTGAGTCTGGAATGAAAATTCCAGAGAATGAGCAAACAGATGAACATAAAAAAATGTTTGAATTGTCTGACAAGTTAGTATCGGAGTTAAAAGAATGTGATGTAATTATTATATCAGTGCCAATTTATAATTTTGGCCCACCAGCAACACTGAAAGCTTGGGCTGATCTTGCAGCCAGAGTAAAATTGACATTTAAATACGGGAATGACGGAAGAAGAAAAGGTTTATTAGAAGATAAGCAGGTCTATTTAGTAATTACTTCTGGTGGAACAAAAATACAAGGGGAAGAAGACTTTTTAACTCCTTGGCTGATACATATGTTAAATTTTTTTGGTATTAAAAAAATCGATATAATTGCAGCAGATCAAATGGCTTTAGATTATGAAAAATCGATAAAAAACGCTGAAGAAAAAATAAAAGAATTATTTAAAGATTAAATTTTCTTATTAAATGTCTAAGTTTACCTTCTGTACTGTCGAAATCAATATAGCATCCTTGTAAATATCTATCACCTTCATTGACATCATACTTTGTTCTACCATGAAGTAATCTGTGATTGTCCATCATTAATAAATCTCCATTTTCTAATTTGAACTCAACTTTATATTTATCAGAGTTGTATAATTCAGAAATTTTATTTCTAGCTTTATAGAATAAATCCAATTTCGATTTTTCTAATATCGGAGCATAATCTAATCTTGGACTAAATCTAACTTGTTTAAAATGATTATTTTCATCTAGTTTAATTAACTCAGACATATCTTCTAGAACAACTGTTTTATCTATAAATTTAAATTTTACTTTAACTGAAGATAAAATTTCATAATATTCAGGATAGTCTTTTTTGATTTTTTCGCTTACTGTGTAACCATCAACCAAAGTAGAATTTCCTCCGCTCACATTATTTGTAATACAATGCAATAGTTGAACACAAGGAACTGGTTTTCTGTACGGATTATCTGTATGTGGAGATAATGCTAACGATGTATAAGCCAAATCATTTGGATTAGGTACAGATCTTACATTAAAAAATTCACCAAAATTTGTTCTTCTGACACTTCCAATTGAATTTGCAAATTTAATAATAAAATTATCTTCAGTTGGAACATTAGTTAAAACTACAAAACCATATTTATAGAATGATACTAATAGATCATACATGATTTTTTTTTCAAAAATATTATTTTCAAATTTAAATTTTTGAAAATTATTAAAATTTGAATCCCATTTAATTTTATCAATTGAAATAGGATCAAGATTTTGCGATTTATACTCACTTAATATTTGATCTTCTTTTATTTTATAATTGGTTCCATCATTGAAAAATAAATTAAGCAATCCATCTTTATTCTCAATTTTTTCTATATCAATATTAGTATTTATAGAATTTGGATCAAATAATCTTTGTTGATTTCCTTTATCCAGAGCATCTTCGTTATTTATTCTTTCTCTAAGCCAAAAAGGATGTATTTCTTCTTTATTATTTCCACTATTTATAAATACTTTTTTACAATCGATTTCTATTTTCATCTATCTGGATTCTTCTACCAAATTCTAAATTTTTCAAGATATTTTATTTGAACTAGTTGTATATTTTAACTATTACTCATCAGATAAATGACCTTCAAAAAAACAAAAGATTTCAAGATTTATTACACTTTTTTGAATAAGCTTGCTAAGGATTTAACTAATTTCTATTACACTAAACTTAACAAAACTTTTACAATTAATAACAAGTTAAAAAGCAAAGGTTACGATCCAGTTACCAGTGCTGATAAAGCCTTTGAAAAATTTATAAGACAAAAGATTAATGACAAGTTCCCAGATCATCAAATTATTGGTGAAGAGTTTGGAGTAAAAAAAACAAAAAGTCTATTTTCTTGGATAATTGATCCAATTGATGGAACAAGATCATTCGTTGCTGGTAATCCTACATGGAGCAATTTAATTTCTTTAAATTATAAGAGTAAACCAATGGTTGGGTTAGCCAATTTCCCAAGAATGAGAAGATACTATTTAAATCAAAATGACAAATCTGCTTTTGTATTTGAAAATGGAAAAAGAAGAAAATTAAAAGTTAACAAAAAAATTAAATTTAATTATTTAAAGTTAGCTGCAGCTTTTCATGGAACTTTGTCTTTTCAAAAACAAAAAAAAATTATGAAATTTGTTAAGAGAATGCAGTTTCCATGTTTCGATGCATTAACATACTGTCAATTAGCAGAAGGAAGATTAGATGTTGTAGCTCAATGTGCTAACAAAATTTGGGATATACATCCAATAATACCAATTATAAAAGCATCAGGTGGAATAATTACTACATGGGATAATAAGGATGCTTCGTTGGGTGGAAATATAATTGTTTCAAATAATTCATCAAATCATAAAAAAATTTTAAAATTGCTCAAGCCAGCCACATGAAAAATATAATTGTTCTTCAACACATTAAAATTGAGGATCCTGGTTATATTAAAGATTTAATGTTAGAGGATAAAGTTAATATTGAAACTATAGAACTTGATGAGGGTGAAAAGATACCTGATGATTTAACTGGATTTGATGCAATGTTTTGTATGGGTGGACCAATGGATACTTGGATGGAAAAAGATTACCCGTGGTTAATAGATGAGAAAAAGAAAATCAAAGAATTTGTAGTAGACTTAAATAAACCGTATTTAGGTTTTTGTTTAGGTTGTCAATTATTAGGAGAGGCAGTTGGAGGTAAAGTAGTTAAATCAAAAAATCCAGAAATAGGTATTTTAGATATTAATTTTTTAAATAGTAAAAAGGATGATTTATTATTTAAGGAATATCCTGATATTATTAAATCACTTCAATGGCATTCATATGAGGTTCAAAATCTAGAAAATAATAATGATATAACTCTTTTAGCATCATCTCCTGAAACGAAATACCAAATTTTTAAATACAAAAAACATGCTTACGGTATTCAATTTCATATAGAGATAAAAGATACCACTGTAGGAGAATGGGGATGTGTGCCTGAATATAAGTCTGCTTTAGAGAGTCAGTTAGGACAAGGAGCTCTTGATAAATTTGATAGTGATGCGAAAGACAACATTCAATCTATGAACAAATATTCTAAAATTCTTTACGAAAACTTCAAAAAAATAGTCAATTAAATCACTTTAGTTTACATAATTAATAAGTTAGATTTTTATTTTAATAATATAGGAGAGAGAAATGAAGTATGGGTATTTTATAAAAATTTTATTGGCTTTTTTTCTAGCTTTTGCTCCAACACAAGCGTTTGCAAAAACTATTAAATGGTCAATGCAGGGTGATAGTTTAACACTTGATCCTCATGCTCAAAACGAAGGTCCTACCACTCAAGTATCTAGACAAGTATACGAAGCTTTAGTTACCAGAGGATTAGATATGAAAATTGGACCTCAACTAGCAACAGAATGGAGAACTCAAGGTCCTAATACTTGGATCTTTAAATTAAGAGAAGATGTTAAATTTTCTGATGGAACTCCATTTACATCTGAAGACGTTGTATTTAGTATTTTAAGAGCAAAACAAAGAACATCTGATTTTAAAGAATATATTAGTACAGTATCAGGTGTAAAAGCAGTTAATGACTACACAGTAGAAATTACAACAAGTAAACCAAATCCAATTCTTTTAAACCAACTTTCAAACATTTTTATAATGTCAAAAAAATGGAGTGAAAAAAATTTTGCAGTCATGGCGCAGAACTGGGATGCTGGACAAGAAACATTTTCAGCTACAAATGCTATGGGAACTGGACCATTTAAAATTACATTAAGAGAACCAAATACTAAAACAGTTTTCAAACGTAATAAAAAATGGTGGGGTACTATGAAAGATGACAAAGTAACAGAAATTCATCTACTACCTATAAAAAATGCAGCCACTAGAGTTGCAGCTCTTTTATCTGGTGAAATTGATGTTGTTACTGATGCACCTGTGCAAGATTTAGCTAGAATTAAAAATTCACCTGCTCACAAAGTTGAAAGCACTGCTCAAATGAGAACTATATTCCTTGGTATGGATCAGGGAGCCGATAAACTTAGAACAGGTAATACAGGTGATAATCCATTCAAAAAGAAAGCAGTTAGACAAGCTCTTTATCAAGCTATAGATATTGAAGCTATTAAGAAAAAAGTAATGAGAGGCTTAAGTGAACCTGCTGGAATAATTACTTTTCCAGGTGTTAATGGATACACAGAAGAACTTGATAAAAGACTTCCTTATGATGTAGCTGCTGCAAAAAAACTTCTAGCTGATGCTGGATATCCGAATGGATTTGAAGTTGAGCTTAGATGTCCAAATGACAGATATGTAAATGATGAAGCTATATGCACAGCTGTTGTTGGTATGTTAGGTAAAATCGGTGTTAAAGTAAATTTATTTGCCCAAACAAAAAGTAAGCACTTTAAAGAACTAAAAGATAATCAAGGTGACTTTTATATGTTAGGTTGGGGAGTTCCAACTTTAGATAGTCATTATGTTTTCCATTACTTATATGAAAGTGGAGCAAGTTGGAACAGAGTTAACTTTAGTAACTCTGATGTAGATGCTGCGATAAGAGTTATGGAAGGTGAAGTTAACCTAGATAAGAGAAATGCTGCAATAGCTGAAGCTTGGAAAATAGTAAAAGATGATATTTCTTATCTTCCTTTACATCACCAAGTTATATCTTGGGCTGCAAAAAAAGATGTTAATGTTCCGATAAGACCGAATAACGAGCCGTTGTTCCGTTTTGCGAGCTTTGACTAAATAATTTATTACAAGCCCTTTTTAATTAAAGGGCTTGTATAAAAATAAAATTTCATAAATTGATAAAGTATTTTTTTAAACGATTGTTTCAATCTGCAATGGTTATGCTTGTCGTAGCTTTTGTATCTTTTTCTCTTTTTAATTTTGTAGGAGACCCAATAAATAACATGGTGGGTGAGGAAACATCAGATGAAGAAAGAGCTGAGTTAAGAGAAACCTTGGGTTTAATGGACCCAATTCATGTACAATTTACTAGGTTTATAATTAATGCCTCAAAAGGAGAATTTGGAATATCTTATCAATTAAGAAGACCTGTATCAGAATTAATCATTGAAAGATTACCGGCAACAATTGAATTAGTTTTAATATCTGCTCTAATTGCATTGGTTTCTGGTACTTTATTGGGAGTATATACAGGCATAAAAAGAAAAGGTTTTTTGAGTGATTTTATCTTAGCAGTTTCTTTATTAGGTGTTTCTCTTCCAACTTTTGTAATTGGTATTTTATTTATTTATCTTTTTGCAGTTATATTAGGCGTTCTACCATCGTTTGGAAGAGGTGAGGTGGTAGATCTAGGATTTTGGTCGACAGGCTTTTTAACCATATCAGGTTTAAAAGCAATTATATTACCGTCAGTTACTTTAAGTCTTTTTCAAATGACTTATATAATCAGGCTCGTCAGAGCTGAAATGATGGAAATACTTCAGACTGATTACATAAAGTTTGCAAGAGCCAGAGGCATTAATGAAAAAAGCATTAATTATAAGCACGCACTTAAAAATGGACTAATTCCAGTAATAACTATTGCTGGTATAAATATTGGAACATTAATTGCATTTTCAATTATTACGGAAACAGTATTTCAATGGCCAGGTATGGGATTTCTTTTTATTCAAGCTGTTCAGTTTGTAGATATTCCAATTATGTCAGCATATTTAGTATTTATAGCATTCGTTTTTGTAATGATAAATTTTATAGTCGATATCTTGTATTACTTTATAGATCCAAGAATTAGAGTTAAAGGAGATTCAGCTAGTGGATAATAAAGCTTTAACAACTTGGGATAAAATAAAAGATAGTGAAATTTATTTTAGTTTTATAAAATCTCCTACAGCAATAGTTTCATCGATATTATTAGCAATAATATTTTTCTGTTCATTTTTTGTAGAATTTATTACACCTTATAATCCATTTGACCCATCTTCTTTATCTTTAATGGATGCATTCACCCCACCATCTTGGACTAGCGAAGGAAAAGTAGAATTTTTACTTGGTACTGATGGACAAGGAAGAGATATGTTATCGACTATTCTTTATGGATCTAGAATATCTTTGATTGTTGGTTTCTCAGCAATTTTATTTAGTTTAATTTTAGGAGTTGGATTAGGTCTTACTGCTGGTTTTTTTGGTGGTAAGTATGAAATGATTGTTATGAGATTAACTGATGTTCAGTTAACAGTTCCAAGTATTTTGATGGCACTTCTTGTTGATGGTATTGCGAGAGGTATAATTTCGCGTGAACTTCATGATGAGATGGCAATATATGTTTTAATTTTTGCAATTGGTATTTCAGAGTGGCCACAGTTTGCAAGAGTATCAAGAGCAGCAACTTTAGTTGAAAAAAATAAAGATTATGTCTCAGCATCAACAATTATTGGAGTTTCTAATTTTATAGTAATGTTTAAACATATTCTTCCAAATATTATGAGACCAGTACTTGTTATAGGAACTATAGGTCTTGCATTAGCAATAATTGCAGAAGCCACATTGAGTTTTCTAGGTGTTGGCGTTCCTCCAACTACTCCTTCTTTAGGAACATTAATAAGACTTGGAAATGACTTTTTATTTTCTGGTGAATGGTGGATAACTTTTTTTCCAGCAATATTCTTAGTTGTTTTAGCTTTTTCCATTAATCTATTAGGAGACTGGATGAGAGACACTCTTAATCCTAAATTGAAAAGATGAGTTTTTTAAAAATACAAAATTTAAGTGTAGATTATAAATTGAGAAAAGAGACAGTTCATGCTGCAAAAGATATTAATATTGAGATAAAAAGAGGAGAAATTGTAGGATTAGTTGGGGAATCTGGGTCTGGAAAAAGTACTGTAGCAAATGCAATAATTGATTTAATTGACGAACCAGGGAAAGTATCTGAAGGATCAATTTATTTAAGCGACATAAATATTCATGAAAATAAAAAAAATATTCTAAGTTTAAGAGGAAAAAAAATTGGATTTATTTTTCAAGATCCTCAGACATCTTTAAATCCTATCTTAACAATTGGACAACAACTTATTGAAACAATCCAAACTCATTTAAACCTCAGTAACTCAAAAGCAAAAGAAAAAGCAATAAATCTTTTAAAAGAAGTAGGCATAAAAGATGCTGAAAAAAGATTTAATGATTATCCTCATCAATTTTCAGGAGGTATGAGACAAAGGGTTGTTATATCACTTTCTCTATGTTGTGAACCAGAGTTGTTAATTGCAGATGAGCCCACAACTGCACTTGATGTATCTATACAATCACAAATATTAGAACTTATCAAAAAACTGACTAAAGAGAGAAACTTAGCAGTTATATTAATTACACATGATATGGGAGTTATAGCAGAGACTACCAATAGAGTTGCTGTCATGAAAAATGGTAATTTGGTAGAATTGGGAACAACAAAGCAAATATTAACAGAACCAAAAGAAACTTATACGAAAAGTTTAGTTAGTTCTGTTCCTCCAACAAATAAAAAAATATCCAGATTTAAAATTATAGAGAAAGAAAGCAATAACCAGGAAAACATTAATTTAAAAATTTTAAACAGATGGAATAAAAGAGAGATTTTAAAAAAAGATTTAGTTCAAATAAAAAATCTCTGTAAAACTTTTAATGAAGGTTTTTTTACAGAAAAATCTCAAAATAATGTATTAGCAGTTGATACTGTTTCATTTAATATACAAGAAGGAAAATCTTTTGGACTTGTTGGTGAAAGTGGCAGTGGAAAAACTACAATTGCAAAAATGATTGTTAATTTATTTAAACCCACCTCAGGTGAAATTTATTTTGATGATGTATGTATTAATAATATAAAAAGTAACAAAGAATTACTTAAATTTAGAAAACAAATTCAAATGATATTCCAAGATCCGTACTCTTCGTTGAATGGTAGGCTTAAGGTTAAAGATATCATTGCTGAACCTATAAAGTTACATGATGCAAATATTAGCTCTAATGAATTAAATGAGTATATAAATGATCTCTTAGACTCTGTGGAGTTATCCAAGTCTTCAGCTGAAAGATATCCTCATGAGTTTTCAGGAGGACAGAGACAAAGAATTTCTATTGCTAGAGCATTAGCAACAAAACCAAGATTATTAGTTTGTGATGAGCCAACATCTGCTTTGGATGTGAGTATTCAGGCTCAAATACTAAATTTACTTAAAGATTTACAAGAACAACTTAATTTAACTATCCTTTTTATAAGTCATGATCTACCAGTTGTTCGACAAATGTGTGATGATATTGGAGTTTTAAGGAATGGAAAACTATGCGAGGTGTCTGAGACGGAAGAGTTGTTTAAAAATCCAAATCATGAATATACTAAGGAATTATTAAGATTAATGCCTAAAATAGAAACAATTTACAATTAAGGAGGTGAAATGGCAGTTTTTAATATGATTGAAGAAGCTGATGCTACAGGAAAAGTGAAAGAGGTATTTGAAGATATAAAAAAGAAGAGAAATACAGACTACATAAACAATTTTTGGAAAATGTTAGCCAACAACCCAGAAACTTTAGAGAGAACTTGGACCTCTATAAAGCAAGTGATGAAAAAAGGTGCTTTGGATGAAATGACAAAAGAGCTTATTTATGTTGCAGTTTCAATGACAAATAGTTGTGAGTATTGTATTAAATCTCACAGTATCGCTGCTAAATCTAAAGGTGCTACTACAGAGATGTTAAGCGAACTTATTGCAGTTGTTGCAATGGCAAATGAAACAAACAGACTTGTTGAATCATATCAGGTAAAAGTTGACAAAGTTTATGAATGATAGAGCCAAAGCAATATTAGATTTTTGGTTTGATGATATGGTCGTTGAAAAGCGATTTAAAAGAGATGATAATTTTGATCAATTGATTAGAGACAAATTCAAAGATGATCATGAAAAAGCAACTTTAAATGAATATGATGATTGGCAAGATGAACCATTAAGCACTCTAGCTTTAGTTATTTTATTGGATCAATTTTCAAGAAATTTATATAGAGATGATAAAAAAGCTTTTGAGTTTGATCATAAAGCAAGACTGATTGTAAATGATGCAGTCTATAACGGGTATCTTGATCAAATGGATGAATATCAACGTTTTTTCATGCTATTGCCATACATTCACAGTGAAGAAGTTATAGATCATGATAGAGCATATAAATTGTTGGATAACTATTTATCTAATCATCCAAACTATAATGAGATAAAAAAATTTTGGAAAGATCATACCGCTGCAATTAAACGATTTCATAGATATCCTCATCGAAATAAAGTTATGGGGAGAAAATCTACACCAGATGAGTTAAAATTTTTGGAGAGTCCAAATTCCTCTTGGTAATTATTCTATTGGATAATCCCAAGCATCTCCGCCAATTACCTTTGATATAGCAGAAAAATCTTTCGAACTGTTTCCATCCTCACAAAACTTTGAATATATTTCTAATGCCATCTCTCCTAATGGAGTAGATGCATTTGCATTTTTAGCACATTCATTCGCAAGTTTTAAATCTTTGTTCATCATACCTGCAGAAAAGCCTGGCTTATATTTATTGTTAGATGGAGTTCCTTCAATTAATCCAGGTAAAGGTGGATAAACTGAAATAGGCCAACTATTTCCGGAAGCATTTTTCATAATTTCATGAACTTTCTTTATATCTATATTCAATCTTCTTGCTAACATTAATGACTCTGAAGCAGCAATCATTGTTATTCCAAGAGACATGTTGTTACAAATCTTTGCACCGTTTCCGCTTCCTATCTCTCCAGCATGATAAATATTTTTACCCATTAATTTTAAAATAGGTAAAGCTTGATTAAATGCATCTTTTGATCCACCAACCATAATATTTAAAGTTGCTTTTTGTGCACCCATCACTCCACCACTTACTGGTGCATCAATCATCTTAATACCTTTTTCATTTGCTTTCTTTCCTATTTCTTTAGAGGTATCTATATCGATTGTTGAACAATCTATTAGTAGACAATTTTTAGAAACTTTATCTAGAACACCATTTTCTTTTAAATAAACTTCTTTTGAATGTTTTCCCTCGGGTAACATAGTGATTACTACAGACGTTTCACTATTGATTAGTTTTCCAAAATCCTTCTCAACATCAAGATTATTTTCAACTGCTTTATCAATCATTTCTTTAGAAACATCAAAAACCTTAACCTTTTTCCCTGCGTTCTTTAAATTACAGGCCATTGGGTTTCCCATATTACCAACTCCTATAAAAGCTATATTTTCACTCATATGACATCCTCTCTATTTAGTAATTTTTTCCACTAATTTATTAACCAACGGCGCAACAAAAGTTGTTGCAACTAATGCAACTGGCAAACTAATAGACCAAGCTTTGAAAAATCTTTTATAATAAAATTCATCATAACCTGTATTTATAAATGTAATAATTAGGGTCATTAACAAACTCATTCCTAAACCCATAAAAAAAACGAAAAGAATTTTAGAGAATTTTTTTGGAAACATTATTTATATTTGTCTTCAATATCGTAATATTCGTTGAAGCCAACTATATCTCTTAAGTCTGAAAATTTAGAAACATTTTTATTATAAACTTTATTTTTCATATTATTCAAACATTCTTGCATCGTTTTTACTGATGCACTCATTAGGGTTAGAGGCATTACAGCAATTTTATAACCAATTTCCTCTATTTCATTAATTTCTAATAATGGGGTTTCACCATCTTCGATCAAATTTAACATATGATGACCTGGAACTTCTTTGATAATTCTTTTCATATCTTCTTTATTTTTAACAGCTTCAATAAATAAAATATCAACACCAAGTTTTGAAAATGATTGCATTCTTTTAATTGCATCATCCAATCCTCTAGTTGCTATGGCATCAGTTCTTGCCATTATTAAGATATCTTTATTTCCATATTCTCTTGCGTCCACTGCAGCTTTAATTCTTGAGTTAGCCTCATCAAGATCGACAACATCTTTTCCCTTTGTGTGACCACATTTTTTTGGCCACTTTTGGTCTTCAATCATCACACCAGCTGCTCCTGCATCCGCATACCCTCTTACAGTTCTAAATACGTTCACTGAATTTCCATATCCAGTATCCCCATCAAATATTATTGGAATTGATGTAGCATTGCATATATTTCTTACTTGTTCTGCCATTTCAGAAAAAGAGATTAAACCTGTGTCCGGCATACCAAGTTTTGTAGATGAGACACTGAAGCCAGACATAAACCCAACTTTCAAACCTTCTCTTTCAATTAATTTTGCTGATAATGCATCAAAGCATCCAGGCATTACAATTATTTCTGGTCCATTTAATAATTGTCTTAATTGTTCTGCTTTATCTTTTGATTTTATTTTTGAAAACATATTTATAATTTAAAAGGTATATATAATGCTAGGTCAGGGAATAAGTAAATAACAAATACTGTAAATAACATTATAATGACAAAAGGTATCACACCTTTAGCTATTTCTGACATTTTTGCTTTACCAATTGCTTGGAGAACATAAATATTTAGTCCAACGGGTGGTGTAATTAATGCACACTCAATCATTAGTGTAAAAATTATTCCAAACCAAATTAAATCAATATTCATTGCAGCGATTGAAATCGAAAATATAGGCATCATGATTAAAATTAATGAAAGAGTTTCCATTATAAATCCTAAGATTAACAAAGTAATACAAACAACAAGTATAAATAAACCAGTCTCATTAATATTAGTAACTATGAAAGATGATAAATCTTGAGGAATTCTATAAAGAGAAATTGCTTTACCAAAAACTTTAGCTCCTGCAATAATTATAAATATAGTAACTGTAGTTTTCATTGTCTCCAAACCAGCTTCGATAAAACCTTTAAAATCTAATCTTTTTTTAGCCACAACATAGATAAATGATATTAAAAAACCAATACCACCTGCTTCTGTTGGTGTATAAATTCCAGCATAAATTCCACCTAGCATGATGAAGGCCATTAATAATATTGGCAAACCTCTTTTTGTGTATTTAATTTTTTCTTCCAAAGTACTGGATACATTTTGAACTTCTTTATTAAAAAATTTCACGTAAAAAACTGAAAAGATAATAAAAAATAATGCTAAAACTATTCCTGGCCCAATTCCTGCAAGAAACATACTTAGTACAGACTCTTCAACAACAAATGCATAAACAATCATTGGAATTGATGGAGGAATTAAAATCCCTAAAGTTCCACCCGCTGCCAAAATACCCAAAGTAAAGTTTCTGTGATAACCTCTATTAATCATTGCAGGAAATGCTACAGTTGAGATTGTTGCTGCAGTTGCCACTGATGATCCAGATATAGCAGCAAAAATACTGCAAGAAACTATAGTTGCTATAGCTAAACCGCCTGGAAAATTTCCAACCCAGCTTTGAGCAAAATTAAAAAGATCTTCTCCAACACCTGCTTTTAACAGTATATTAGACATCATCAAAAACATCGGAACAGCTAATAAAATAAAGTTATCTGCCACACTGTAAAAAGTTTGTGGGATCATTAAAGGAGAAATATCTCCAAATAACATTAAACCCAATCCTATAGAACCTAAACCAAATGCTATTGGCACTCCTAAAAAAAGCACAAAAAATAACAAAAATAAGATTATTGCTACTGTCATTTAATTATATCTTTGATGTATTTAGGTACTTCGAAAAGCACTCTTAATACCAAAAATGCAAAACATAATGGTATCGCAAATTCTGTAAGAAAGGATGGAACATCTAAAATTGTAGAGCTTGTTCTTCCAACTTTAAGAGAGTCGTAAGCAATTAACCATCCATAATAAAGTACAAATCCACTAAAAATTAAAATGAATATTGCACTTATTAAATCTAATATCTTTTTTCCTTTATCTCCTACTTTGTCATATATAACTGTTATTCTGATAAAATCATTTTTATGAAAAGTATAAGTTAAAGCTAAATAAGTAGCCCAAATTTGTAAAAATCGAGAAATTTCGTTTACCCAAATAGTAGGTGAATTAAATATGTATCTCATGATAACTTCATAAGAAACTATAAAGCCTATCATAATAAATAATGCTGAAGCTAAATAGCCAGAATATTTTACAATTTTGTCGTAGGTATTCATTTGAAAACCCCGCACTTAAGTGCGGGGTATTTATACGATTTAAAGTTTGTTTGCAGCTTTTACAAGTTGATCACCAACTCCACCAGCTCCACCTGTTCTAGAAATGTAATCATCAATAACAGATGACGATGCTTTTTTAAGAGCAGAAACTTCAGAACTACTTAGGTTTACAATGTTCATTCCATTTGCTTTTGCTTCTTTGTAAGCGCCAGCCTCGATGTTAGCCATGTCATCTCTAACAGCTTTTTCAGCTACTTTTGATGCTTCAGCTATAGCGTCTCTTTGTTTTTGAGTTAATGAGCTTAGCCATTTATCATTAGCAACAACAACGAATTCGATATCGCCATGATTTGTAACTGTTAAAGTATCCATTACTTGATATAATTTTCTAGATTTTACACCAGATACACCAGTCATACCTGCATCAACTGTATTTCTTTGGTAAGCTAAATATTGCTCAGATCCAGATATTAATGCTGGTTTACCACCTAAAGAACTCACAAAAGCTCCAAGTGTTTTTCCAAATACTCTAATTTTTTTATCTTTAAAGTCAGCTGGAGTTTTCATCGGACCACCATTAGATAACATTATTGCTGATCCATAAGCTTGATAATAAAGTGGAACTGCTCCAGTCTTTGCTATTGCAGGATCAAGGATAGCTCTTATCTCAGATCCAGCTTGAGTTGCTTTTCTTACTTTTTGTTCTGAGTCAAATAAGAATGGAAGATAGAAAACATCAACTTCAGGATTAGTTCCTGCAAATCTTGTTATAGATGCAACACCAGCTTCGATCGCTCCTGAACCTACAGCTTGCGGAACCTCTTTATCTTTGTAAAGTTGTGCGGAGTCGTAAATCTCTACTTTAATGTCTGATCTTGATTCTAATTCTTTTTTAAATACCAAAAGGTTCTGACCTAAGTGAGCCTTTAATGGTAATTGAAGTGTAATTCTCATTTTTGTTTCCGCCAAACTTGCACTGGCAAAAGAAACGAAAATTAGAGAAAATATTATTCTTTTAAAGATTTTCATGTTATTTCCCTCTTTTTTGTTAAATGAGACTATTTAAGTCGACTTTAAAATTAAATACAATATTAATAATCATCAATGAATTGGATAATTGTAGCTATTTCTGGGGCTTTTTTTCAAAATCTTAGATCAACTTTACAGAAAAAACTTAATCAAAAAGTATCAACTATTGCATCTACCTATGTAAGATTTGCTTTTGCGTTACCATTTGGGACAGTTTTATTTTTTTTGTATTTCCAAGATTTAAATGTAATTCCTGAAATCCTAAGTCAAAAAAAATTTATATTTAACGTATTATTAGGTTCAATTTTCCAAATAATTTTTACATTTGTTTTACTCTATTTATTTAGATTTGCTAATTTTGTAGTTGGAACTTCATTAAGTAAGACTGAAGTTATTCAGGTTGCGATTTTTGAATATTTGATAATAGGGGACAAATTAAATAAATTTGGAATAACAGGAATTATTGTATCTACAATTGGAGTAATTATATTATCGATTAAAGATTTAAGTTTATTTCTAAAAAACTTATTTTCAAAAACAACTTTAATTGGTTTATCCGCAGGGCTATTCTTAGGTTTAAGTGTTGTATATTTTAGAGCAGCAGCATTAACATTGGAAAATTTTAGTAATAACTTTGAAAAAGCTATAGCAACACTATTTTTTGGTCTAGTTATACAAACAACATTAGTTACTATTTATTTAATTATATTTGAAAAGTCACAGTTTAAAAAATTATATGAAAACAAGTATGAATGTTTGACAGCAGGGTTAGCTGGATTTCTTGCAACATTATCATGGTTTTATGCTTTTACGTTAATACAGTCTTCATTTGTTAGAGCTATCGGCCAAATAGAATTATTATTTAGTTATGTGTCTTCAAAGTATATGTTTAAAGAAAAAGTCAAAATTACAGAAATTTTAGGGATAATTATATTTGTAGTAGGTGTACTAATTTTATTACTTAATAAGAGCTAATTAATTCTTCCAAGATAATTAACCATTACAACACCAATAATAATTAAAAAAATCCCAATTAAACCGTATATATTTGGTATCTGGTTATATTTAATCATCCCGAAGACTAAAATAGCAGCCACTGTTGTCCCACTATAAGTAGCATAAGTAAAACCTACTGGTATCATAGACATAGCTTTTGCAAGTCCATACATAGTTATACACATAAAAGCTATTGATAATATCGTTGGGGTTAATTTTGAAAATCCATCTGAAATTTTAGCAAAACTATTTGCAGCAATTCCTGTTGATATAGCTAATACTAAATAAATATAACCAGATAATGGTTTCATTTATTTGTTCCTAATAAGTTAACTATTAAGACACCCGATATAATTAAAATCAATCCAATTATTGTATAAAAATTTGGTACTTGGTTAAATTTTATAACACCAACAGCAGCTGTTGCAATTATACATAAGCCTGCAAAAGAGGCATATGTTATTCCAACTGGTATACTTTTCATAACTAAAGACAAAGTATACATGCATCCAACAATTGTTACTGCTGTGATTATACTAGGTATTAATAATGTAAAACCTTGAGCACTTTTAGCAAAACTGTTAGATGCTGTTCCAAGAATTACTGCGATTAATAAAATTATATAAGCAGTTATATTATTCATTTGCCTTCGACCATTTGATTGCATCTTCCATTCTATCATCTCCCCAGAATATTTCATTTTTTACAACAAATGACGGACTTCCAAATATTTTATTTTTTCTAGCTTTTTCTGTATTTGATAAATAAATATTATTTATTTCCTCAGAGCTTGCCTCTGAAACAATCTTTTCTTTATCTAAGCTTAGTTTTTCGCAGATTTCACTCAAGTTGGGTTCAACAGCAGGCTCTTTTCCTTCTTGAAACCATCTTTTATATGTAAGCTGAACGTAATCTACACCCCAGTTATTTTTTAAACCTAATATTGCAATTTTATTAGCTAAATCAAATTCTGTTAAAGGGTAAGGGACTGGTGTTTTGGCAAAAAATCCATAATTTTTTGCTCGTCTTTCTATGTCCCTCCACATGTAATCTACTTTATTTTTTTTTTCTTTAGGAAACGGAACATTGTTCATTTCTTTCATTATTGCTCTCACACTAAAAGGAGTCCAGTTAAACTTAATTTGATGTTGTTTTTCTGCTTCTAGTGCTCGAGTAACCGAAAGATAAGTATAAGTACTTCCGATAGAAAAATAAAAATCTATGTTGTTCACTTATTTTGGCATTGGCGTTGCGCCAGTTTCTAAACTAATCATTTTCCCATCTTGGTATTTATAGACTGCCATAACTGCTTCTACATTACCATCATCAAATGTTACGAACGCATGGTGAACACCAACTTCATCATTTTCATAAACAATTCTAGTTTTATCTTGCTTGATATCACCACTCATTGCCCATTTGATAACATCACCTTTAGTTAAAACACTCCCTGATTTATGCATTGTGAATTTAAAATCATCATGCAAAAGTTCGTTCATTGCTGCTTCATCTTTATTTTTAATTGCAGCACTATATTTTTCTAATATTGACATTTTTTTCTCCTTTATGCTCCTTTAATTATTAATGTATTTGATACTGTATTATCTAATCTAATTTGTCTGATAGGTTTATATATTTCTGAATTGTACCACTCAAAAACTTTTTCATAAGATGGGAATTTAATTACAACAGTTCTTGGATATTTCCACTCACCTTCAATGACTTCATTTTCGCCACCTCTTATTATGTATTCGCCACCAAACATTTGAGCAGTTGGAGGAGCTTTTTCCAAATACTCTTTGTAATTTTCAGGATTTAACACATTAATATTTAATATGATATATCCTGAAGGCATTACAAACTTTATTACAAAAATTATTACATATCTACTTTATTTAATTCGTAGACACTGTAACTTTCCATAACTTCTTTCATAACTGGACCTGATACTGGATTGCTTCCATCTATAAAAGCTTTAAGGGCAGCTTTATCGGTCACAAAAATTTTAAACATTACTGTTTTTTTGTCAGGTGCAACTGTTCCAATTGTTTTTGATACATTTGCAACTTTCGATCTCTCTGCCATACCAGCATCTGATTGCATAAAGCCCATAAACTTTTCTAGCATCCCTTCTTTAAGGTGAGCTACGACTAATGTTTCTGTTTCCATCTTTTATCCTTTCTTTATATTGATTGTTTATCCACTAAAATTTTCCATAAAATCTTCATGCATTGGTGTAACCTTTGCTGAATCTAAATCAACACCTGCTTCAGCTCTTGCTGCATGAAGTTCTTTGTCATTTTTAAATGCTTCAAAACCTTCCATGGTTGCATACTTAACAATTACAGTAAATTTTGTAGGGTCTTCTTTAGATACGCCAGCAAAAATAATAGTTGCTCCAAATCCTTTAATTTTTTCAGCATTTGCTTTTACCATATTAGTCCAAGATGAAAATGATTTTATATTTTCTTCTATTTTTATGATCATTTCTTTTTCCTTTCTATTTAACTGGAGTCATAATTTTTTGACCTTCAACTCCAATTGCAACTACAATCGCTTTAACTGGAACATTCCCAATATTTTTCGACTCGTGTACAATTCCAACATCTTCAACAAATGCATCACCAGCTTTGTAAATTTGAGTTTTTCCTTCATGAATTAATTCAATTTCACCTTGCTGGATCATAATTAAAACTGGAAATGAGTGCGTATGAGGAGTTACTGGAGCTCCTACAGGCACAGTAAATTCAAAAGCAGTTATCTTTGCTTTTCCAGAAGGGTATACAATTTCATTTCCCGTTCCTGTTTGACTTGTTGATAGAATTCTCTTTACATGGCTATCTGCATAAACATTAGCTGTAAATAAACTTAAAACTAATATTAAAATTATTTTTTTCATAAAACCTTTCTAATAGTATGAGATTAATTTTTAAAAGAATGTAATGGTTTTACAACAAACCAGATATGCGTGATTATATCCAATCGGGATAAGGTAAACCTTTTTCAATTAAAAAAGGTTTATTAAACATCTTTGAGTTGTATCTGTCTGATTTGTCACAGAGAATAGTGACAATAGTTTTTCCTGGGCCTAGTTTTTTACCCAATCTTATTGCGCCTGCAATATTTACTCCACAACTTGTTCCAAGACTTAAACCCTCATTTTTGATTAAATCATATAGTATTGGCAAAGACTCTTTATCTTCAATTGAAAAGGCTCCATCTATTTTTGCTTCTGCAAAATTAGCAGTTACTCTGCTGGATCCAATGCCTTCAGTTATTGATCCACCTTCAGCTTTTAACTCGCCGTTTTCAATGTGATTGTAAAGAGAGGATCCCTTTGGATCTGATAGAAAAATTTGTATTTCTTTATTTTTTTCTTTTAAAAAACTACTTACTCCACCAATAGTTCCTCCAGTTCCAGAAGAACACACAAATCCATCAACTTTACCTTCTGTCTGCTCCCATATCTCAGGACCCGTTGTAGTGTAATGACCTTTTGAGTTTGCTGTATTATCAAATTGATTTGCCCAAACAACTCCGTGATTATTTGAACTTTTTAGCTCTTCAGCCATTCTAGCAGCAACTTTAACAAAATTATTTTCATCTTTATAAGGTTTTGGTGGAACTAATTTTAAATCTGCACCAATATTTCTTAATGTATCTTTTTTTTCTTGAGTTTGATTATCGTTCATTACAATAATTGTCTTATAACCTAGTGAATTTCCAATAAGGCATAAACCAATACCAGTGTTTCCTGCAGTTCCTTCTACAATTATTCCACCTTTAGATATTAATTTTTTTTGTTCAGCATCTCTTATTAAAGCAAGTGCTGCTCTGTCTTTTACAGATCCTCCTGGATTTAAATATTCGGCTTTACCATAAATATTACAGCCAGTTATTTCGGATGCAGCTTTTAGTTTTATTAAAGGAGTATTTCCAATTGATTGGATAAAATCATCCTTGTAATTTTTCATTATTCTTTTTCCTCGTTGCCATTTGTAACAGCATAAGGTTTAAATTCTTCAGTTGCTGTTCCAACATTCTTAGCAGGTATTCCTACCATAACAGCATTTTCAGGAACATTTTTTGTTACAACTGCATTAGCTCCAATTTTTGCATTTTTCCCTACAACTACAGGCCCCAAAATCTGTGCACCTGAACCAACGACTACATTATCATGAAGAGTAGGGTGTCTTTTAATTTCTCTTTGATCATTGGAATTTATGCTTGGAGATATTCCACCTAAAGTAACCATATGATAAATTGTTACGTTATCTGCAATGTCAGATGTTTCACCTATAACAACGCCCATACCGTGATCAATAAATAAATTTTTACCTATCTTAGCTCTTGGATGAATTTCAATACCAGTTAAAAATCTTGAAAATTGAGAAATTATTCTTGCGATAAGATCAAATTTTGCAGTAGCAAAAAAATTTGCAATTCTGTGAAAAAATACAGCCTTAACGCCAGGGTACGTTAATATTACACTTAACTTAGATCTTGCTGCTGGATCCCTATCAATAATTGATTGCAAATAGTCATTCATAGAATGCCTATATAGTTATTAATGTTGAAATTTAAAGTTAATTAATATTGTCTAAAGTAAGCCCTTTTACATTAGCTGGCACTGCGACATCCATCATTTTTGGATTTGCAAGATTTAGATTATTCATTATATCCGCGTATTCTTCCTTTGAACTTACTTGTAATCTTGGATTATTATTTTTTTCATTTTCAATAGTGGAAAATTTCTTGCCATTATAATCATGGGCCGGAAATACAAGAGTTTTTTCGGGTAATTTTAATAATTTATTAAATATAGAGTCGTAAGCATCATAAGCATTACCATTTTGAAAATCTGTTCTACCACTTCCATTTATTAAGAGTGTATCTCCAGTAAAAACTCTATCATTCATCAAAAAACTATAAGAGCAATCAGTATGACCAGGTGTATACATCGCTTGAAGTTCAACTTCTTCAACTTTAATCTTTTCACCATCTTTAATTCTTAGATCTATAACTTCTGATTTAGATTTTTCTCCCATAACTCTTATACAGTTTGTTCTTTTATTTAATTCATTTAAAGCTGAGATGTGATCAGCATGAATGTGAGTATCAATTACTTTTACAAGTTTAAGATCTAAATTATTTAAAATAGTTGAATACTCATCAGAATGTTCAATGACCGGATCAATTATTAATGCTTCTCTACCTTCACCACTTGCAATTATATAAGTGTATGTAGAAGATTTTTGATCGAAAAGTTGTTCAAATATCATAAATACCTAACTTTATAAAAGTTTGCTTAGTAAAACAATCTTTCATATAATATTTTTTTATAAGGAGGAGACAATGTTAAAAATAAATAGTATGTGTCCTGATTTTCAAGCTAAAACAACTGAAGGAGATATTTCTTTTCACGAATGGTTAGGTGATAGTTGGGGAGTTATTTTTTCACACCCTAAAGATTTTACACCAGTTTGTACTACTGAACTTGGTGCTTTAGGTTTAATGAAAGATGAATTCGATAAAAGAAATGTAAAAGTGATTGGTTTAAGTGTTGATGGAGTAGAGGATCATAAAAAATGGTTAGATGATATTAAAGACGTATCTGGCACAAAACCAAATTATCCAATTATTGCTGATGAAGATTTAAAAGTAGCAAAATTGTTTAATATGTTGGAAGCAGATGCTGGAACAACCTCAATGGGTAGAACTGCAGTTGATAATGAAACTGTAAGAACTATTTTTGTAATCAGACCTGATAAGAGAATTGGATTATATCTTACATATCCTATGGCAACTGGTAGAAACTTTTTAGAGATTTTGCGTGCAATAGACTCTATGCAGCTAACAGCTAAACATAAAGTAGCTACTCCTGCTAATTGGAAAAAGGGAGAGGATGTTGTTATTTTGCCAGCGATTAAAGATGACGAAGCTAAAAAAATATATCCAGATGGATGGGAAACTGTAAAACCTTATCTAAGAAAAGTTCCAGATCCTTCTAAGTAAATTGGATAAAAATATTTTAAACCGACAATCTCAGCATTGGGAAACTAATTTCTCAAATAAGCCTGAGATGTTTGGTTTAGAACCAAGTTTACCTGCAAAAAAAGCTTTAAATATTTTCAAAGAAAACAATTATTCTAAAATTGTTGAGCTAGGAGCAGGTCTAGGAAGAGATAGCATTTACTTTGGAAAGAATTCGATAAATGTGACAGCATTAGACTATAGTGAAAATGGAATTAATATTATCAATGAAAAAATAAAAAAAGAAAATTTAACATCTTCAATTTCAACATTAAAATTTGACATAAGAGAAGACTTACCATTTGAAACTAATTCAGTTGATGCTTGTTATTCTCATATGCTTTATTGCATGGCTTTAACGCAGAAAGATTTGGATAAACTTAATAGCGAAATTCATAGAATTTTAAAACCTGGAGGATTAAATATTTACACAGTCAGAAATACTGACGATGGAGACTATAAAAAAGGAATTCATAGAGGAGAAGATCTATACGAAATAGATGGTTTTATTATTCATTTTTTTTCTAAAGATAAAATACTGAATTTAACAAATGGATTTAAAAACTTAAATATTGAGTATTTTGAAGAAGGATCATTTCCAAGAAAATTATACTTTATTTGTAATAAAAAAAATTGAATTTACTTTAAATTTTTGTATTTTTTCATACACACTTGAGCTAACAAAAGATTTGGATCAACAAATATTTTAGAGTCTTTTGCTTTTTTAAAAGATTTGTATGAAAAAATAGCTATTGGTAGCTCTGTACAACCAAGAATTATTTTTTTACATTTTTTTTTCATTAAAAATTTAACTGCTGGTCTTAAAGCTTTTTCAGCATCTTTTACTTTACCTTTTTTCACATATTTAATTGCAGTATTTACTGAACTCTTTTGTAACCTTTCACTCGGACTTATCAAATTATAATTTTTTTCAAAATACTTATGGTAGATTTTTGTGTCTAAAGTAGCTTCAGTACATAATAATCCAATAGTTGAATTTTTCTTAAATTTTTTTTGTGTATTTAAATATACCTCTTTTGGCATACTAAGAAATGGCACTGATATTTTTTTTTGAATATCTTCATGCCAGTAATGTGCTGTGTTACAAGGCATTACAATAAACTTGCATTTATTTTTTTCTAGCATTCTACAACCAGCAATTAATTCTTTTAAAACATTTTTGTATTGTTTTAAATTCTCTGCTCTTCGTGGTGTATTTGATTTATTATAAAGGACAAACATTGGATATTTTTGATCTAATTTCCCCCTGTTTAATTTTGCAAGCTTATCACAAAAGTCCAAGCCTGCCTGAGTTCCCATTCCACCTAATATTCCAATCATAAATTAAATAATATCTTCTATATTAAAATTCTAAACATCTATATAGATATTTAAATAACAGCAGAAATATATTATCACTAAATATGAACAGAAATTTATCCTTACTTACGTTAAGTCAGATATTTGGTTTTACCACAGCAACAATAACAGTATTTCTCAGTGGAATTGTTGGTTCCCAAATTAGCTCAAATCAATCTTTATCAACCTTACCAACTGCTTTATTCGTAGTTGGAACTGCAAGTTTCACTGTCTTAGCGGCAAATATTATGAGTAAAATTGGAAGAAGAAATGGTTTTGTATTTGCGGCTATCGGAAGTTCTTGTTCAGCACTACTTGCTGCTTTTGCAATTAGTCAGAAAAGTTTTAATTTATTTTGTCTATCTTGCTTAATTCTTGGAATGGGCGCTGCATTTAATCATCAATATAGATTTGCAGCAGCTGAAAGTGTTGAAAAAGACAAAATACCAAAAGCAGTTTCTACTCTCTTGTTAGCAGGAATTGTTTCTGCATTTTTAGGTATAACTCTTGCAAATTACACTAAAGATTTAATTCAAGATCAATTGTATGTTGGTTCTTATCTTTTGCTATCTTTCCTATCTTTTATGCCTGGAGTTTTTTTATTTTTTTTTAAAAATGTAGAAAATGTTCAGGAGGATAGTCTAAAGGAAGGAAATGTAAGAAATCTAAAATCTATAGTATTACAACCAAGATTTTTACAAGCAATTACTGCAGCCGCTTTTGCTTATGCAGTAATGTCATTTTTAATGACAGCAACACCTTTAAGTATGCATGTTATGGAAAATATGAGCTTAAAAGAAACTGGGTTAGTATTACAATTTCATGTAGTTGCAATGTTTTTACCGTCCTTAATAACAGGTAATTTAATAAAAAAATATGGACACAGTGCAATAATTTATGGTGGAGTTTTATTTTTTTTTATTACAGTTCTTATAAGTTTATTTGAACAGACATATCTTAATTATATGCTCTCATTAATTTTTCTAGGTCTCGGTTGGAATTTTTTGTTTATATCAGGTACCAGCTTAGTAGTTTTGACTTATAACAAAGAAGAAAAATTTAAAGTACAAGGGATAAATGATTTAATTGTTTTTTCAACTATGGCTTTGGCCAGTTTATCTGCTGGAATTTTACTAAATTCTATTGGATGGAAAATGATGAATATTATTTGTATACCTTTTTTAATATTAATTATTTTAGTAAGTTTTGTTGCTGATAAAAAATCAGCTTCTTAAACATGTCTTTCCTTTTTTTAGGTTTTTTGACGGGCTTAACATTAATTTTTGCAATAGGACCTCAAAATGTTTTTGTAATAGAGCAAGGACTAAAGAAACAATATATATTTTTAGTTTGCTTAGTCTGTGCATTATCTGATTTGATTTTAATTTTCTTAGGTATCTTTTTATTTAATTATTTTTCTAATTATTTTAATAATGTAGTGGAGCTGATTTTAAATATCCTTTTAATTATTTTTTTATCTTTTTTTATTTATGGAAAAATTAAAGAAATATTTAAATTTAGATCTTTAGAATTTAAAAATAATGTCATAGAACAGAGCACATTTAATATCTTTATTAAGACCTTAGGTTTTACATATTTAAATCCTCACGTATATTCTGATACAGTATTTTTTTTAGGAAATTTCTCAAAATCCTTTAATATTGAAAACAAAATTTACTTTGGAATAGGCGCTTCTATAGCTTCTTTTTTATTTTTTTTTTCTTTAGGATACTTATCTAAGATTTTTTCAAACAAATTAAATAATAGAAGCTTTTGGAAATACATAAATATTTTTATTATAATATTTATGTCAGGTATAGTTTTTTACATTATTAGAGATATTATTTATTAAAGATTTTTTTTGATAATTTATTAACCTTTAAATGGTTCCCATCAAATCCATATTGAGTGTGATATTTTCCAGGAAATGCAACACATTTTATGTCTGCACTTAAAGCAGAATTTAAACTTTCTTCTGTATCTTCAATAGCCACACATTCGTCTGAGTTAATATTCAAGTATTTTAAAGCATAATTATAAATATCGGGATATGGTTTTTCTCTTAATATGAATTCATTGTTGCCGATAAAATCAAAATCTTTTTTTTCAATTCTTCCTCTTAACGAATTAAAAATAGAATTGATATTGTTACTCGTTGTTGAACTAGCAAGCCCAATTTTTATTTTGTTCTTTTTGCAAAATTGAATTATTTCTTTTACACCTTCTCTTGGCTCAACTTTGTGTTTGTTTAAATACTCATTAAAAATTTTGGTTTTTAAATTTCTTATTTTTTTTCCATCTATTTCAACACTAGTTTCTTTTGCGTAATCATTAATTCTTGTAGTTCCACCTGATTTTGACAATAGTTTTCTGTATATATCTTCATCCCAGAACCAGTCTAATCCACTTATTTTAAAAGCTTCATTAAATGCATCTCTTTGAAGATCTGATGTTTCAGCTAAGGTTCCAATTGAACCAAATAAAACAGCTTTGTAACTCATTATCCCTTCACAGCACCAGCTGTTAATCCACTGATTACTTGTCTTTGGAAAAACATAACTAACATAAATAAAGGAGCAGTAGCTGAAACAACTGCTGAAACAGCCCACATTAAATTACCTTCATGTTGATTTGTTCCAAGATAACTTTGTATTTTAGGAACCATAGTATGATTTTCCTGATTCAATAAAAGAGCAGTCACTGTAAAATCATTATACGCAAGCATTAAACTAAATAATCCAGCTG
The DNA here is from genome assembly GCA_902595815.1 of uncultured Pelagibacteraceae bacterium. Classification (GTDB taxonomy): domain Bacteria; phylum Pseudomonadota; class Alphaproteobacteria; order Pelagibacterales; family Pelagibacteraceae; genus Pelagibacter. The sequence continues at coordinate 37,902 of CACJRL010000004.1, read as the reverse complement.
TTATTACTCCAGGCCACATAACTGGCATAATGATATGTCTAAATGCTTGAAAATAAGAACAGCCATCAATTAAAGCACTTTCATCAAGTTCTTTAGGAACAGTTTTAAAAAATGAATACAATAACCACAAAGTAAATGGTTGATTTATTGCAACAAGAACAACAATTGTCGTTGGTAGTATTCCCCAAATTTGTAATTGAAAAAACGGAAATAAATAACCAGAGACTAATGTAATATGAGGCATTGCTCTAAAAATTAATGCTGCAATTAAAATCCAAAATGCATAATTTCTTGTAGACCTTGATAAAGCATAAGCTCCCAAGGTTCCGAGGAACAATGAAATGGTTACAACAAAAAATGTAACTATAACTGTATTCCTAGATGCCTTCCAAAACTCTCCTTCAGTCCATGCTTGACTATAAGCATCTGTTGTAAACTTTCCTCCAGTTTCGAGCAACGTATTGAATGCTGTGATAGCATACCACCAGTCAGCTCTTGAAAAAAAATCAGCTCTTACTTTAAATGACCCCCAGAAAGTCCAAATAAATGGAAAGCATGCAACCAACAACCAAACTATTATAAAGGTTGTATTAAAAATTTTTAAAGCATTTGATCTTTTATCAAGTCCGTATTCCATTTATCTTGCTGTCCTAAATTCCTTCCATGTTCTTATTAAAACTGGTGCTAAAAGTATGGCTATCCCAACAATTGTCATCATTGAGGTGGCTGCTGCTGAACCAAATAATATTACTTCCTCATTAACGAGGTTATCATAAATTAGCCAAGACAAAGATTGAGCACTTCCTTCAGCACTGAAACCAATTATAGGCTCAAAAACTCTAAAATTATCCATCAAGGATATGAGAGCAACAAATGTAACTACAGGATAAATATGAGGTAAAACAATATGTCTTACTCTCTGCCATCTTGATGCTCCATCAATAATAGCTGCTTCAACAGGTTCTTGTGGAACAGTTTGTAAAGCTGCATAAAATACTACAAAAGCAAATGGTGAATGGTGCCAAATTCCATAAATTATTATAGTTATCCAAGTAAGAGTTTTTGATGATTTTAAAGATAAATAAGGGTCATCCATTAACATTTGCAAATTCGCACCAATAATTCCTTCTGCATCTATCATCCAAAATAAAACTAAAGAACCTACCAATGGAGTAACAATCATCGGCAATATGGTTCCAAATATTAATGGTCCTCTAATTCTTCTGGTTACCGCATTAAGACTTAAAGCAATTATAAAACCTAAAAGTAAGACGTTAGGTGTTACAAACAAACAATAGGTTAAAGTAAAAATTAGAGCCTTATAAAAAGGTAGGTTGGTTACTTGATCCACAAATTCGCCAAAACTATTTGTTTCATTCCAAAATTTTCCAATCTCTTCGACTGCAAGATGATTTCTATCCACATAAGTCCCAAATCCGTTGAATTTTCCTAAAGGCTTTTCTTCTCGAATTTTAGAGGTTTTTTCTTGGTCAACAACTATAGAAACAGTACATCCAAAAGGATCACATTTTTTTACTTCCTTAACAACTTGGTCATGCTGCGCATAAAATGATTGTATCCCTGTTGAAATAATAGGAAGACCTATAAATAAAATCATTGCCAATCCAGTTGGCAAGAAAAACCAAAAAAAAGTTTTGTTAGGCATTAATGTAATAAGTGGGGATTTTCATCCCCACTTAAAATTTATTAATTATAGAAAGCCTTGTTCTTTTGCTTTACTCATGTAAGCTGCTTCCACATCTTTTAAAGCTTGTTCTGCTGACTCTTTACCTTGTAAAAATTCAACAATCTCACTTCCTAATGCACCATGCATTAAACCCATTTGTGGTAACATTGGATATGGTTTAGCTTTCATTTTAACAGCTTCGATAACTCCAATTGATTTTGGTCCAGGTTTAAAACCTTCAATTAACCAAACAGCTTGATCTGCTGCATCTGCAACCATCTTTTTGTTAGCAGCTGCATGTGCCAAAGCTCTAAATGTTGCTTCAGCATCAGCGTCAGATCTATTTTTTGCTAATGTGAAACCGTCCCACCATAAAGTCGCCGCTGGTATGTTTCCTCCAGCAACCGTTGCTGGTCCAGTTAATTTAGTTGCTGCTGTAATTTTTGCATCACCATCATCATCAAGCAATGTTCCTGATCTTGATGCCCAAAGAGTCATTAATGCAACATTTCCAGATTCCCATTCAACTTTAATAGCTTCACTATCGTGAGTTAAATAATCTGGGTTACTTAAACCTGCTAATTTTTTTAGCATATTTAATGTCGCTACACCTTTTGCATTGTTAATGCTTGGTTGAGCAGTTCCTGCTTTAAAGAATTCTCCTCCATGTCCAATGTACATGTTAACGAATTCTTCTGCTAAATTCCAACCAGCTTTGTATGCTGCTGCGTAAGGATATTGCATTTTACCAGATGCTCTTATTTTTTCTGATGCCGCTACTACTTCCTCATATGTTTTAGGAACAGCTATTCCCAATTCTTTTAAAACATCTTCTCTGTAATATAAGTGCTGAGTGTTTGCCATAAAAGCAACTGCCATTATTTTTCCATCAATTGTTATCAATTGAGAATCTTGTATTCCTTTTCCATATTTCTTAACAAGATCATCAAGTGGTCTAATTAAGTCTTGGTTCATCAAAGGAACTATAGAGCTATTTGCTGCAATTCTTGCAGAAAACTCTGATGGATTTGCAGTTAGAGCTGGCACAGCAATTTTATTGTGCTCAGATGAGTGTGTGACTTTAAAATCAGCACTTCCTTTACATCCTTTAGCTGTTTCCACGAAAGTTCTTAAAGCTGGAAAATCGTTAGCTAAAATATTTATTGATCCACTCTTAATGTTACAATCCGCGTAAGCAGAAGTTCCAAAAAGAAGAAACAATAAAGATATTAATATTTTTTTCATATTTGTTTCCCTCATTAAATTTAAATTTATGGATGAAAGGATATATATTCCTTAGGGAATTTAAAAGTAGTTTTTAAATCGCATTTGACGCAAGCTCCGCACCTGCGACCAAAGCTTCAAATTTTTTGTAAACAATATTTTCATCAACATTTCCAAAGCCAGCAAAAGTACTAAATCCACAATCACTTCCAGCCATTAATTGATTTTTATCAATTACTTTTGAATACTGAATTATTCTATTTTTTACTAACTCTTCATGCTCTACAAAATTTGATGTTGAGTCTATTACACCAGGAACTATTACTTTATTATTAGGAAGTTTTATGTTCTCAAAAACCTTCCACTCATGAGCATGCCTTGGATTTGAGGCCTCAATTAAATAAGTTTGGATGTTTGCTTTTAAAGCAATAGGTAATATTTTTTCTAATCCAATATCGTGAATATGTGGACCTTCATAATTTCCCCAACAGATATGCATTCTCAACTTAGAGGCATCGATATCTTTGATTGCTTCATTAAGACATTCGATTTGTTTTTCAGCTCTAACTAAAAATTCTTCATCTGATACATTTTTAAAAGTCATATGTCTTGCTAGCGCAAGATCTGGACAATCAATTTGTAATAATAAATCATTCTTTGTAATTTCATCATATTCAGTTTTCATCATTTTTGATAGTGCCACCAAATAATCATCGTCATTTTTATAGAATTTATTTGGAAGAAAATTTGAAATTACTCCCGGCGATGCAGAGTTAATAAAACCTTGAGAATGGTTATTTTTTTTTAAAGCAGATTTTAAATTACTGATATCTTTAGTTAAAGATTTAGTATCTTTAATTTTTAAATCAGCAGTACAACATGGTCTTGTATAAGTAGGTGTACCTCCTGATTTCGCAATTTTTTCTTTATATGATGGAAAATCATCTAAGTCTTTAGGAGCTCTTCTCTCGCTTTCACCACTAAAGCCATGTAATCGATCCTTGACATAGGTAGCATAACTTATTTTTGACATTTCACCATCACTTACAATGTCAATTCCGATATCAATTTGTTTTTTTACAATTTTGTTTACATCTTCTTCAATTATCTTATCAAGTTCTCCTTGATCAAATAATTCATTTTTATCTTTTTTAAAAAGTATTTCAGATAGCTTTTTTGATCTTGGTAGACTTCCAACATGTGTGGTTTTAATTTTATCCATAGTTTTTACATTAATATTTGTTTCCAAATAGCCACTTCATCAAACAATACCCATTCTCTTATTATTTTATCATCTCTTAATTCTGCATGATTTATACCCATTATAAATAAATCTTTGTCAGTCTTTTTCCCAAATTCTTCACTGTCTTTAGAGTGCTTCCCACTTAAAAACCATCTGATCGTAGCTTTTTGATTGCTATTTTTTTCATCCAATGATGCAACATGTTCGATTGTAAATTTTATTTCAGAAAATATATTTTTTAAAGAGCTCCAATATTTAATTATATCTTCACTGCCATTTCCTACTTTATTACTTGGCCAAAATAGACTGGCTGCTCTATCATAATCTTCAAAATCATAATCATTATTAAATATTTTCTTTAAAATGTTGGAATATAAATAACCTGATGAAACTTCATTAACTTTTACTGGAGTATACTCTGACTTTTTATCAGAAGATCTATTAAAAACCTTGATAGCTTTAGATATGCCACCTTCTTTATCAATTAAATGCCTTGCAAATTGCTCAGGTGTATAACCCAGCTGTCGAACCATTGCACCTTGATCTCTCACAATCCACTCATCATAAACTTGATTATTTTTACATGCACAGTCAGCTATAACTCTATAAACAATTTTGTTTCCAGTTTTTTTTCCGTAATATCCGTCATTTAAATGTGTAGCTTTGCTCAGAATTCTGTGAGATGAATGATATCCTTCATCGTCATTTCCACTCCAAATTACATCTTCACCTAATAATTGTCTGTCTGGAAATTCGTCTAAAGTTTTATAGGTTGCATCAATAACAGGTTTAAAACCATAGGTTACTCCAAAAGGTGATCTTACAGGGATATTCTCTGAATAATATTTAGATATCAACTCGACATCTTTCCCTTCCCAAATTTGTTTAGTAATTTTTAAAATGTAATCAGTTAAATTTTTATAATTACTATCAAATCCTTTCATTAGATCTGACTAACAAAATTTAAAATACTAATTTCTGAATTATTACAAGAGATATCTATTTTGCTATTCAAAGGAACTGAAAAAGTATCTCCTTTTTCTAATTTTATATTTGAGTTTCCTACTACTATTTTCCAATTACCTTCTTGAGCAAAAAGAACAGTTGGCTTTATACATTCAATATCTTTAATTTCACCAGATATAGAATTTAATGTTGTTAAATTAAATCCAGTATCTTGTTTGATTGAAGGTTCGTAAGTTTTTTTATTAAATTTGTTTCCTAATACTTGATATAATTTAATACCATTAACTTCATCGCTGATATTGTTTTGTTTATTTCTATAAATATTTTTCTCTAATTCTTCTGGCAAATAATTATCAAATCTTTCTAATTCATCTTGAGTGATAGGCTCTATCATTTTTCTTCCGTTAGGTACTTCAACCTTTTTTAAATCTATTAACGAATTATCATCAAGCAATGCCATTCCAGTCTCTTTAGCTTTTTTTAAAATTTCTGGAACCCATGTTATTATACCAGGATCATCTCCACCTAATACAACGAACATCAAACTTTCTTTATCTCCAACATTTTCAAATGCTCTGAACATATTTGTAGGCATTGAGATTATATCGCCAGCTTCTAATATTGTTTCTTGTTTTCCATCAGCACCCCAATAAAATCTCCATTTACCTGAGTAAATCACAAACACTTCAGCCGTAGTATGACTGTGAAGACCAGATCCATTTTTTGGCATAGCACTCACAGCTCCTAAATTATACCCATGTAAAGACTGTATTTTTATTAATTGTTTGGTGTCTTCAGCAACTCCGCGTCCAATAATTGTATAATTTTTTCTTTCTTTATGACCTTCTAGCCTCCCTTCTACAAAAGGAAGACTGCTTGGAACCAGTTCATTAAATTTTGCCAATCTATCAATCATATTCTTGTTTATTTATGTCTATTTAAATATAAATTGCAACTTATGCAAATAGAACAATTTGATACAGGACTTAAAAATCAAAATAATTTTCAAGAATTAAAAATCACAGCTGAAGAAAATAAAGAAAATAAACAAATAGTTAGAAATTATTTGAACAATACTTACAAGCTTGGACGATCTAATATAGAAGAAAATTTAAGCAAATATTTTAGTGAAGATGTAAACATTAAATGTTTTTTTCCATTAAATGAATTTAAAGGTTTGTCTAATTTTAGAGATAAATTTTGGACTCCACTTTTTGATGCGTTTCCTGATTTAGAGAGAAGAGAACAACTAGTTATAGGCGGAGCCTTTAGAGATAAATTTCAAGTTGGAACAATATCTACCTTATCAGGAATTTTTAAAAAGAAATGGCTTAATGTAGAGCCAAATTTTAAAATGGTAAACTTAAGATGCTGTGAGATACACGAATTAAAAAACGATAAAATTATTGAAAGTCACATTTTAATCGACACAATAAATTTTCTAAATCAAGTAGGGAAGTTTCCAATAAATCCTTCAAGAGGGTATGAGGGCATTTGGATGACACCAATAAACGCAGATGGTGTAAATTTTTACGAAAATAATTTAGAAGTTTCAAAAGCTACTCTAGATCAATCTCTTACCATGCAAAGAAGTTTAAACATTAAACCAGAATTAGAAGCATCATCTGACTCTGATTTAAAAGAAAAACTTCTTAATCACCCACAAAAAGATTTTTGGCATGAAAAAATGATTTGGTATGGACCTAGCGGTATAGGAACGGCGCGCTCTTTGGAAGGTTTCATTGACCATCATCAACTTCCTTTTAGAAAAACATTTAAAGAGAGAAATTACTGGGAATTAGGACATTATTGTGAGTTAGGAGATGGTAAATTTTCACTTACTGCTGGATGGCACAGTATACAAGCAGTGTATGGTTCAAATGATTGGCTAGGATATAATTCAAACAAAAATAAAGTAACCATGAGAGTTATGGATTTTTACCATCATGATGAGGGCAAAATTAGAGAAAATTGGGTGCCAATAGATTTGGCACACATACTCAGCCAGATTGGAGTAGATATTTTTAAATAGTAAGAAATTATTTTAATGAGGCCGTAGTTTAACGGCCTCAAAAATTTAAGATTTTAGTTTATCCACTTATTTACAGTAGACATATTGTTTTTAACCCATTCTTCTGCCATATCGTCAGCATCCATTTCATCTCTTCCAACTTTTAATATCCATTGATTGATTACTTTAGGATCCATAGCCATTTGACTTAAGAATTTAGCAGCCTTTGGATTTCTTTTTTCCAAAGATTTTGAATAAGCTACATAAATAGTCGCTTGTCTACTTTTGCACGGAAACTCTGATACTTCTAACCAATCTTCAGCATCTAAGTTCATATTTGAATCACATCCTTCAGTGTAAGCAGGCTCACCAATTTCATGTAAGTCATAAGCTGCATGTAACCATTCTGGTGTCCAATAATAAAATAATATTGGCTTTTGATTATCAATTGCATCTTTTAATTGTGCTTTAAAAGTATCTTGTGGAATAATATTTGGTTCCCAAAGGTCAGTTAAACCGTAACTTTTAAATTTAACTTGCCACATTTTTGTAGATTTCCATCCAGCATCACCAGCCCAGTATTCACCTTTACCATTGCCGTCTGTATCAAACATCGCTGCAACGTTTGGATCTTTCATTGCTGCAACATCTGGAACTTTGCTTTTTAAAAATGCAGGAACATACATATCTTGAGTTCCTTTATAAGGTGTGTTGACAGCTACAGTTTTGTTTCCATCAATATATTGATCCCAAATACCTTGTCTATTCGGCATCCACAAATCTGTATAAACATCAATTTTTCCATCACCCTTGTCCATTCCAGCCATTATCAAGTTACCGTCTGATAATCCCTGAACAATTTCTGCTTCAGAATTCAGAGGTCCATTAATGACAGCTTTTATAATGTGTCCAATAACTTTTGCACCAGTCCAACTTAAGTCTGAGATCATTACTTTCTCACCTGCAGCTTTAGCTGAAGTCGTAACAAGCATTATTGAAGAAAATATTAAACCTAGTACTAGTTTTTTCATTTTTCCCTCTCTTGTAATTTAATGAAAGAATTATCTAATTTTTAAAAACTATAATCAATTACTATTTTTCCATTATTTTGTAGCTTTCTGTACAACTCTATCAATGATCATAGCTATAAAAGCAATTGCAAGACCTGCTAAAATTCCTCTTCCAATTTTTGTGTTTGCTAAAGCCTCAACAACTATTAGACCCATTCCTCCGGCACCAATTAAAGCAGCAATAACAACCATTGATAAACACATCATGACTACTTGATTTATGCCAGCCATTATAGATGGAAGGGCAAGTGGTAACTCAACACTATACAATAGTTGTCTTTCTGTAGAACCAAAAGCGAGAGCTGCTTCTTTAATTTCTGATGGAACTTGTCTAATTCCTAAAGCTGTTAATCTTACTATAGGGGGCATTGCAAATATTACAGTTGCAATAATTCCTGGTGGTTTTCCAACAGAAAAAAAAGCAACTGCCGGTATCAAATATACAAATGAAGGAATCGTTTGCATAACATCTAGAATAGGCCTTGTAATTGTTTCAGCTCGATTTGATTTTCCAACCAAAACCCCTAAAGGCAGTCCAATAGCACAACATATTAAAGTAGCGGTTAATACTAAAGCCATAGTATCCATTGCTGTATTCCAAAAACCAAATAAGGCAAGATAGATCAGTGCAAATGCTACAAACATGGTAACTCTAAATCCTGCAATCTTATGAGCTACAAGTAAAAATATTCCACCCGTGATTATCCATGGAGTTCCAACAAATAAAGCCGATATCCCCTTTAATAATGACCTTATTCCATCTGTTGCAGCATCAAAAACATATCCGTGAAATGCAGTTAAATAACCAACTTTTTCTTCAATTTTTTGTGAAACATATTTATTAAGAGTAATTGTAGGCATTCCTTCTCTGGGAGGTTTTTTCTTTACATATCTTGTGCCATCTTCATTTCTTGGATAGCTAACTTTAACAGGTCTATCAATCCAAATTAAAATAGGAAATTCAGATATAAAAAAACAATCAAATCTTTTTTTAAAAGATACCTCAGCACCTTTTTCCATTGCTCTATGTTGTTTGATACAAGTTCTTTCATCAGGAGCGAATTGTGATGATCTATATAATGTTAAAGGCCAAATTAATGCTAGAACTAAAAAAACGTTTATAAGTCTCGAGAAGTTAACACCTGATGATGTTTTTTTACTTATTTGCCACTTATCAAATTGTTTGATGTAAACTCTATCTGCTAACCAACCAATTAATATTCGACCTAAGATAATAGTTAAAATTGCATAAATTAAAGAACTATCTTGCCAGGTTGAGTATCTATCAACCAAAAAATCTTTTTTATCTAATATTGCTTGCTCAATACCAGCACCATATCTAAAATATAAAGTAATATTTACTGCAGCTATTAAATCTAAAAATGAACTCAGAAAAAAAAGAAACCAGTTCCCTCTTAGAGCACACCAAAAAAACCCTCCTAAAAGAGCCGAGTAGTTTATATGATATAATTTTAATTGGTTTCTTTGAATTAAACTGAAAACTTTACTGTAATATTCGCCGTTTTGTTGGGCAAAATCTTTGAATGAGTTTTTTACTGTTTTTTCTTTACTCATATAGAGGAAAGACTACATCATTCTTTTAGTTTGAAAAACCATATTTTCGAAGTCTAACATCACCAGTTCTAGCATGCGCTTCCATACCCTCGTACCTAGAAATTCGAGCTGCAGCAGCACCGACTTCTTTATTAGATTCTTTATTCATTTTTTGGTAAGTGACTGTTTTTATAAATTTTCCAACATATAAGCCGCCAGTATATTTTCCTGCTCCCTTTGTTGGTAAAATGTGATTTGGTCCAGAACATTTGTCACCATATGCAACTGTTGTTTCCTCACCTAAAAATAATGAACCATAATTTTTTAAATTTTTTAAATACCAATCTAAGTTTTCAGCCTGAACCTCTAAATGTTCAGGAGCATATTCATCACTAACCTTTAACATTTCCTCTTTAGTATCACACATAATTACTTCTCCATAATCTCTCCATGCAGCATCAGCATTATTTCTGTTGTGTTCAGGTAGTTCATGAATAATTTCTGGAACTCTTTTCATCACATAATCACATAAAGATTTATCAGTAGTGTAAAGCCAAGCAGGAGAGTCAGGACCATGTTCGGCTTGTCCAACTAAATCATAAGCAATTATTTCTTTATCAGCTGTATGATCAGCAATTATGCCTATTTCTGTCGGTCCAGCAAATAAATCAATTCCAACTTTTCCAAATAAAATTCTTTTAGACTCTGCTACAAATTTATTTCCAGGTCCAACAATCATATCCACTTCTGGATTACCAAAGCAACCATATGCAAGCGCACCAATTGCTCCTATACCGCCAATGTTCATAATTACATCTGCACCACAAAGGTTAGCTGTATAAATTATAATTGGGTTTGCACCATTTGAATCTTTTGGTGGACTTGTTGCAATTACATTCTTTACTCCAGCAACTTTTGCAGTCGTTACACTCATTATAGCAGAGGCGATATTGTTATATCTTCCACCAGGGACGTAACAACCAACTGTATTTACCGGTATTAATTTTTGTCCTGCTATTAAACCTGGTGATAATTCAACTTCTGAGTCTTTTCCAAGATTTTCTAGTTGATGTTCTGCAAACTTTCTTACTCTTTCATGAGAAAACTGAATATCATCTTTAATCTTTTGATCTAAAGTTTTGTTTATTTCTTCAATTTTTTCTTTGCTAACAATTATATCACCTTCATAATTATCAAATTTCTTTAAAATATCTTTAACCCCTTGGTCCTTTGTTTTTTCTAAATCTTTTAAAATTGAACTTACTTTAGTTCTTGTTTCATCTTCACCTGTAAATGCAGTTTTTTCAGCTTTTTTTATATAAGTAATTGCCATTATCTTTCCTCTAATTTTATAAATGTTTAAATTATAAAAGATGTTTATTCAACAGAAGTTTAATCTAAAGCAACAACAGCTGCAGCTATAGAAGCAAGTCTTGCTGTCGCATCATCTGATCTACTAGTTATAACAACAGGCACTTTACCTCCAACAACTACACCTGCTGCACATGCTCCCATAAAATAAATCATCATTTTTACAAGCGCATTTCCAGTTTCGACATTTGGAACTAATAATACATCAGCTTCTCCAGCAACTATATTCTCAATTCCCTTAATAGAAGCAGATTTTTTTGAAATACTATTGTCAAATGCCAAGGGTCCAAAAATATCAGCATTAAAGTTTTCTTTAATTGCCAATTCAGTTAATTCTTTAGCTTCAACTGAACTTTGTACACTATCAATTACTTCTTCTGTTGCTGAAAGAATAGAAATCTTTGGTCTTGGAATATTAATTCTATGACTAAAATCTATAACATTTCTTAAAATATGCATTTTAGTTTTTAGGTTTGGAGAAACATTCAATGCTCCATCGGTTATGATTAATGGTTTATCATCTTTTTGTAATGTCATATGCCAAATATGACTTAGTCTTGTTTTTCCAATTAATTTATATTCTCTTTTAAGAACTTCTTTCATCAATATATCAGTATGAATATGTCCTTTTACAATAATTTTTACTTTATCTTCCGATGCAAGTTTTGTTGCGATACCTGCTGTATTATTTTCAACTGGCTCATTAATTATTTCAAAATTTGATATATCAAATTTAAGCTCATCTGCACATTCTTGTATTTTTTGTTTATCACCTATTAGTATTGGGGTGATCAATTTTTCAGAGACGGCATCCATTACCGACATCATTGGTAGTTTTTTACCCGCATTTACTATGGCTGCTTTTACACCTCTTTTTTGATGGGCTATATTTAGTAGATTAACAGGGCAAACTGTAGATTTATCAGATAACATATGAGTTTAAATATTTGTTATGGTTCTAAATATCAATATTTTTTATTACGTTCGATATAAAAATAGTTTAAAATTGAATAAACGATGGAGATAGTTACAAAAATTGCACCTATAGCGTTAGCCCTTATAATGTTAGGTCTGGGATTGGGCTTATCAACTAGAGATTTTTTAAGAGTTATAAATAATCCAAAAGATTTTACAGTCGGAATAATTTGTCAATTAATCCTTCTCCCAATCGTCGCTTATATTTTACTTTTAATATTAAGATTACCAGTTGAATTAGCATTAGGATTAATGATTATTGCTGCTGCTCCTGGAGGAGTAACATCAAATGTCTTAACAAAATTTGCAAATGGAGATGTTGCATTATCTATTTCGTTAACAGCAATAGGTAGTTTAATTAGTATTTTTTCTGTTCCATTTATTGTTTTTACTTCAGCAAAATTATTAGGTGTAACTGATTTATCTTCAGATATTACAATGACTGGTATTGCTCTTAAAATGGCACTAGTTGTAACTGTGCCAGTAATTCTAGGAATGATAATTAGAAAATTTGCTGAAAACTTTATTTCGTCTAATATTAATATTGTAAATAGAATTACAGGTATTTTGTTTATTGTTGTATTTGCAGCAATATGGATTGAAGAAAGAGAAAATATAATATCATACTTAGGTCAAGCGGGTTTAGCTGTTTTAATATTGAACGTAGTTATGATGACTTCGGCATTTTACATTGCAAAAGGTTTTGCAACTGGAATACCACAGAGAAAATGTATTTCTTTAGAATGTGGATTGCAAAATGGAACCTTAGCTGTATTTGTTGCAACACAAATTTTCAATGATGTCGCTTACATGGTTCCCACAGCTGCTTATGCATTAATAATGTATATAACTGGATTTATATTTATATATATTCTTAAAAATTCTAATTAAGATTTATTTGATTGTAAGTTCTTTTTATAAAAACATTTATTGATTTTAAATTTTCATCTTGGATTATCGACATATCTTTAAAATTTTGTTTGCTGACATCAAAATTTATCAATTTATTTTTGTCTAAAGAAATAAATTTATTTTTAGTTAATTTCTTGATTTTTCTTACTACTGTTGGTCTTGGTATTCCTGTTATTTCAGAAATAGACATAGCATTAATTCCTTTTATTTTTTTATTAATAATTTTATCTCTCCATTTATCCAAATAACTATCAACTCCTTTAAGTTGCCTTCCAATTTTTGAATTATTATTCAAAATTATAGTTGCTAAAATAGTAAATATTTCCATATCACCAAAATAATTTTTCCACCTTAGGCAGTAAGGAAATAAAAATTTATAAAATTGATACCAGCAAAATGAGAAATTATGTTTTATTAAGTTATTAATTTCATTACTGGACATTTCGTTTTTTATAACTTTTTCTTCTTTTAAAATTTGACTAAAAACAGATAAAAGAGTGCATATATTTTTTAATGTATCATTTGGCTGTGTTGAATTGTAAGCACTTCTATCTATTGTAATCTTCTTGCCCTTTTTTTTAATTATTCCCTTTTTTTCCAGGGATATAACTTTTCTTCTGACACTTTCTTTTGGTATTTTAAGATCCTTTGATATTCTTATAAGGTTAATTTTCTCAATCTCTAATGTTTTATCCTTATAAAAATTATTGAAAGTTATATTTAAATTATTTCGTCTGTAAAAATCAAACTGCTTACTAATCAAATAAATTAAAATCGTGTAAGTATCTATATCTTTAAACACTTTATAAGCACCGATTGTCCATTCAGACATAAGTTTTAAAAAAAAAGGACTTAAAATATCAAAATGATTTTTGAAAATTTTATCGATAAGTTCATCATCTAGTTCGGAATTTACACTTGGTAGCTGCTTCATAATGTATCAAAACCCAATTTGAACAATTTTAAAACTTGAGTCAACCCATTTTGAACAGTTAAATTCTGTAAAATTTTTTACTATATGATTTAATATTTTCAATGAGTACTGAAAGCTTAAATAGAACATCTAGTATTGAAATACCTGAAAAAAAATCGAGAGTAATTCGAATGTCCCCTCGTAAAGTAAATATAGATGTTCTTAAGAAACGTGTAATTACCAAACAGAAAAAAGAAGCTTTTCAGTCTAAAATAATAATTCTTTCAGTCTGTTTATCTATCGGAATACTAGGTTATTTTGCAGGTTAATTAGCTAAGAGAATATCTAAATCCTTTTTAATATTTTTTGGAATTTTTATAGATTTTTTAGAGTTTGTTTTTGTTCTTAAAAACTTTTGCTCGCCAGGATAAAAGATTTTTTGTCTTTTTAAATTAGGTATTTTTTTTATTCTTTTAATATTTTTTTTTATCTCTTTTTTATAATCTTTAACAAATAGATTGTCTTTAAATGCTAAAAATAAATGACCGATATTTTGTGGCCCAGAGAAATCATCAAATGGGTCTTTTACTTTGCCACCATGATTACTTCCAACAAATACTCCAGTTAAAATATCTACCATCCAGGCTAATCCAGATCCTCTAAATCCAGCTATTGGAAGTTGTACCCCAGCAAGAGCTTCTTTTGCATTTGTAGTTGGTTTACCAAATTTGTTTAAAGCAACTCCATATGGTATTTTTTTTCCTAACTTTTCTGCAATCCTAATTTTACCTCTATTAATCATAGACATTGATGTATCCAGTATAAATGGAACTTTACTATTTGTTTGAGTTCCAAAACATATCGGATTAGTTCCAAAGACTGATTTTTTTCCACCAAAAGGCGCAATAGCTGGAGGAGCATTTGTAAATGCGAATGTTATTAAATTTTTTTTAACAGCTTGTTCCACGTAGTATCCAGATAGACCATAATGTCCGCTGTTTTTTACAGCAACTAATCCAATCCCAGTTTTTTTTGCATTTTGGATAGTTTTTTTAATTGCTTCATCTGCTGCAACAAAACCAATAGAATTATCAGCATCAATTATTGATATAGATTTTGATATATTTTTTACAGTTATTTTAGGTCTCGGATTAATTACTTTTTTTGAGATTCTTTCACAATACATTTTTAAACGAGACAATCCATGTGAAGGCGCACCTACAAGTTCCGCATTGATAATTGCATTTGCACAAACTTCTGAATGTTTTCTGCTTAATTTAAAATTAATAAAAATTTTAATTATTAGATTTTTAAGCTCTTTTTCATTCATAATTTATGTAAACATAATTGATTTCAAAATTAAACTATAAATTGAATATTTTTTTTATTTATTAAAATTATCTTTAAATTTGAAGTAACAAAAGATTAACATTAGTCGTTTAAATTTATTATCATTAACTAATAAAAAAGTGAGGGATATATGAAAAATATACTTAAAGTAGCTTCTATGGCTCTAGTTCTTTCATTAACACTTTTCGGTATCACAAATAAAGCTTCAGCTGCAAAACTAACTTTATATTGTAGTGTTGAAATAGACGTTTGTGAAATGCTTGAACAAGCTTATGAAAAAGAAACTGGAACAAAAGTTGCTATGACAAGAGCAAGTAGTGGTGAAACTTTTGCGAAAATAAAAGCAGAAGCATCAAATCCAAAAGGAGATGTTTGGTTTGGTGGAACAGGCGATCCACATTTAACTGCAGCACAAGAAAATTTAACTGAGAAATATAAATCTGTTCATTTTAATGATTTATTACCTGCAGCTCAGAACCAAGCAAAAAATGCTGATTTTAAATCAGTAGGAATTTATGTTGGTGCATTAGGATTTGGATACAACAAAGATCTTTTAGCAAAAAAAGGTCTTCCAGCTCCAAAATCATGGATGGATTTAACAAAACCAATATATAAAGGTGAAATACAAGTAGCAAATCCAAACTCATCTGGAACTGCTTACACTACCTTAGCCACTATTCTTCAAATATTTGGAGAAGACAAAGGTTGGGATTACATGAAAAAACTTCATGCAAACATAAATACATATACTAAATCTGGTTCTGCACCAATTAAGGCAACTGGTAGAGGTGAAAACTTAATCGGTATTTGTTTCCAACATGATGGTGTGAAACAAACAAAAAAAGGTTTGCCGGTTGTTACGGTCTCACCAGCTGAAGGAACTGGATATGAAGTTGGATCTATGAGTATTATTGCAGGTGCAAGAAATATGAAGGAAGCTAAAAAGTTTTACGACTGGGCTTTAAGTCCCGCTATTCAAACTATGGTCTTCACTTCAGGAAAATCTCTGCAAGTGCCATCTAATACTAAAGCAAAAGCTGATCCTGATGCTCCAGACTTATCAACAATAAACTTAATTGATTATAATTTTAAAGTTTATGGAGATAAAAGTACTAGAGCGAGTTTGTTATCCAAATGGGATAACGATGTTTCTGTAATTCCTAGATAAGGAATTAAATGAGAGGTCTCGTTATCTGTTGGATGCTCATCGGAGTATTGGGTTTCCTAATATTTCCATGGTATGTAACAGGTGACGGGTTTTTCTCAATAAACTGGATTTTAGAATATTCTTTAGAAGATTACGGTTCTGTATTACCGCAGGTATTTATAAATAAAAAATATTGGCTTCTTCCTTTAATTGTTCCTTTATTTTTTCCATTATCAACTTTAAAATTAAATCAGAATAATCCTATTTATTCCAAAATTTTCTTGTACTCAGGATTGTTTGGTATTTTTTATTTTATTCTTCAGGGGTTTTCAATTGGCATAAGAGGGTGGAATTTTGAAATCTTTCAATCGATTTTTGGCGATGTAGAAAATCAATTTGGAGTAGGGTCTGGCGCAGTTCTTTTATGCTCTACATTCATTTTTTATATTACACATGGGCTATCCTCGCGTGGGTGGTTGAACGGAGATAATTTTATTGTAGGAAGTATAGGAAGCATAATTATTCTAGTTTCAACTTTCGTTTTTTTTCCTATTTTTAGAATGTTTGCTGTTGCCTTTAAAGGCACAGAAGGTGGATATGAAATTAGTAATTTTTCAACCAAAATATTTAATAAAGGAATTTGGGGTCTTGATTGTCTATATAGTGATTATGCATGTGGTGTTTTTTGGAACACTGTTACTATGGGAACACTTACAGCTTTCTCATCAACAATTTTGGGTTTAGGTTTTGCTTTATTAATTGCAAGAACAAGTTTTAAATTTAAAAAAACGATTAGAATTTTATCTGTTTTACCAATCATAACACCTCCATTTGTAATCGGTTTAGCAATAATAATATTATTCGGTAGAACGGGAGTTGTAAGTTCTTTTCTTGAATGGGCATTTGAGATTGAGCCCTCGAGATGGATTTATGGTTTACCAGGAATATGGTTTGCACAAACTCTTGCTTTTACACCTATTGCTTTTTTAGTTTTGATAGGAGTTGTTGAAAGTGTAAGTCCTGCAATGGAAGAGGCTTCACAAACATTGAGAGCTTCAAAATGGCAAGTTTTTAAAACTGTTACGTTACCTTTAATGAGACCTGGAATTGCGAATGCATTTTTGCTTGGCTTTATTGAAAGCTTAGCTGATTTTGGAAATCCACTAGTGCTAGGTGCCGAATATGATGTTTTATCTACAGAAATATTCTTTGCAATTGTGGGTGCACAGTATGATGAAACTAAAGCTGCAATATTAGCAATGATTTTATTAACTGTTGTTCTAGTAGTGTTTTATCTTCAGAACCAATGGTTGGGGAAAAAATCCTATATTTCAATTTCTGGGAAAGGTGATAGTGGAGTTCATCCTGAATTACCAAATAATACTAAGTGGATAATTTACTCAACTGTTCTACCTTGGGCGCTCCTTACATTTATAATTTATATTATGATTATGTTTGGTGGATTTGTAGAGATGTGGGGTGTCGATCACAGTTTTACGTTAAGACATTATGTTGAAGCATTTAGTGTTGAATGGGTTAAAGAAAGAGGAATTTTGTGGACAGGTACCGCGTGGAATTCTTTTAACACTACTTTTGCGATAGCATTAATTTCATCATTTCCTACTGCTGCAATAGGTATTTTAACAGCATATCTTCTTACAAGACACAAATTTAAAGGAAAAAATGCTTTCGAATTCGGCACAATGTTAAGTTTTGCAATACCTGGAAGTGTTATTGGTGTGAGTTACGTTTTTGCGTTTAATGTTCCGCCACTTGAACTTACAGGAACAGGAATTATTTTGGTAATCGCTTTTGTATTTAGAAATATGCCTGTTGGGGTTAGGGCAGGTATAGCTTCAATGAATCAATTAGATCCTCATTTAGATGAAGCATCATCAACATTGAATGCATCTAGTTCTCAAACATTTAGAAATGTAATTCTTCCATTGCTTAAACCTGCAATTACTGCTTCTTTAGTTTTTAGTTTTGTTAGAGCAATGACGGCAATTAGTGCTGTTATATTCCTTGTTAGTGCTAATTATGATTTAGCTGTCTCATATATATTAGGAAGATTAGAAAACAATGATTATGGTCTAGCAATTGTTTATTCATCTGCATTAATTGTTGTTATGTTATTTACAATAACATTAATGCAATTAATAATAGGTAAAAGAAAATTAGGAAGAAGAGAGGAAACAGCAGGAATATTACAAGGAAATTTTGGATAATGAAAAAAGCAGAAGTAAAATTTGAAAATATTACAAAAAAATTTAATGAGACCGTTGCTGTTGATAATGTGAGTTGTACTTTTGAAGCAGGAACACTGACTACATTACTAGGTCCCTCTGGATGCGGAAAAACTACTTCTTTAAGAATTATTGCTGGTCTAGAAAGAGCTACTAGTGGTAAAATTTTAGTAGAAAATGAAGATGTAACATTATTACCAGCGACAGATAGAGATGTATCTATGGTATTTCAATCTTATGCTTTATTCCCACATATGAGTGTGCTTGAAAATGTATCGTATGGTTTAAAGATGATAAATGTTCCAAAAGAAGAATTTACAGAAAAATCTTTAGAAACTCTGAAGTTAGTTAATTTAGAAGGTTATGAAAATAGGATGCCCTCAGAGCTATCTGGAGGTCAGCAGCAAAGAGTAGCAGTTGCAAGAGCAATTGTACTGAAACCTAAGGTTCTACTCTTTGACGAGCCTTTATCTAATTTAGATGCAAAATTAAGAAGACAAGTAAGAGAGGATATTAGAGAAATTCAACAAAAACTTGGAGTAACTACAATTTATGTAACTCACGATCAAGAGGAAGCATTAGCAATTTCTGACAAAGTAATTGTAATGAACAATGCTATTATTGCTCAACAAGGAAGCCCAAAAGAATTGTATAACTTTCCTAAAACTAAATTTGTAGCTAATTTCATAGGAGACGCAAATGTTGTTAAAGCTGAAATCATTAATCAAAATAATAATACTTACGAGATCCAATTAGCAGAAATGAAAATTAATATAGAAAGTGATCAAAAATTAGAAAGTTCAGTTTCCGTTTCTTTAAGACCAGAAAAAATAACTATTTCAAAAAGTCCTGAAGAAAACTCAATACATGCATCTGTTAATAATGCGTCATTTGTTGGAAATAGTTATCAGTATATAGTAAATTCAAAAGTCGGAAAGATTTAC
Source organism: uncultured Pelagibacteraceae bacterium (assembly GCA_902595815.1). Classification (GTDB taxonomy): domain Bacteria; phylum Pseudomonadota; class Alphaproteobacteria; order Pelagibacterales; family Pelagibacteraceae; genus Pelagibacter. Next base: position 18,289 of record CACJRL010000004.1, on the reverse strand, counting down.
GTAGTTTCTAGCGATACAAATGAAATATTTAATGTTGGAGAAAACGTTTATTTAAAATTCGACGAAAAAGAATTACGGTTACTTGACGATTAAGGATTAACCTTTGCCTCTCCAAGGTATCGTCTTATCTATAATTTTTCTCAAAGTTACGTCAAAAAGAAGACCCAACATACCCATTATAAAAATTGTGATCCAAATTACTTCATATTGAAAATACTTTTTGGCAACATTTTCAACAAATCCAATTCCAGTTGTACCTGCTAAAAATTCAGCTGCAACTAAAGTGCCCCAGCACATACCAACAGCTACTCTAATACCTGTTAAAATTTCAGGTAAAGAATTTGGAAAAATAACATATCTAAGTATTTGTCTTTTAGAAGCACCAAGAGAATGCGCTGCATGTATTTTAGATAACTGTGTACCTGATGCTCCAGCTCTGGCTGAAATAATCATTATAGATAATGAAACCATAAATAATAAAAATACTTTTCCTGTATTATCAATCCCTAAAACCGAGATTATTAAAGGAGCCCACGCAAGAGGAGGTACTGGTCTATAAAGTTCAATTAATGGATCAAAGAAACCTTTAGCAAATCTATTTAAGCCCATGAAAAGTCCTAATGGTACACCAATCAATATTCCAAAAACTAACCCAAGAAAAACTCTTAAAAATGAATCCCAAATATGACCATAAGGAACAGGGATTTTAAATAATTTAAAATCACCAGTAACAATTTTTAAAACTTTACCTTTAAAATTTTGCTTAACCACACCGTCTTTAGTGTGAACCGGATATTCTCCAGGTAAAACATCGGCTATCCAATCCGGCAATATAAAGCCAATTATCTGGCTTACATCCATCATATCAATCCAAAGAAGTGGGATATTTTTGTAACCTACACTTGGCTTAGACATTAAAATAAATTTATTAAGTGTATCCGAGGGTTTTGGTAACCATCTACCTGAACCCTGCTCAGAACAACTAGGTCCACTTGCAACGATAGTTCCTGCCGGGAATAAAAGAATGTCAATTAATCTTAAACCCCCTTGCTCAGTTTTTTGAAGATTATCAAATTCAATAATTGCATTTTGCATTTCATTAAGAGCATTTGGTGGATAAATACTTGCAAATTCAATTCTTCTTGCAATTTTTACAATGTTTTTTGCGTAAGTAGATGCCACTTCCTCAGTATCATCTAAATTTTTTCTATATAATTTTATCTCTGATTTAAGTTCTTTTATTGCATTTTTGAATTGAGGATTATGGTTTCTTAATTTAAAAAATTTATCATTAATTTTTTTTAATTGTTCAGCTGCAGTGTGAAATTTTAACCCTCTATCAGTTTCAGGTACTAAAGGCACTTCAATAGTGTTTTCTATTGATCCTGTACCGGCACTTACAGTTACTATACCCCAGCTTCCTTGCTCAGCAATTGCCTTTTGTCTTTCATTTTTTTGCTCTGGTGTTTCAAATGGATAATCTTTCTTTTGAAAATTAGTGCTTAACAATCTAATTTCATCAGTCATCTCATCTATTTTTAATTTTGTATTAATCTCCATTAGATTATCGTTAGTAAGCAATGGAATTAATTTGTTTGTTTTATTAATAAAACCAACTAATGCAGTTTTCTGTATGTTGTTTAAATCTGGCGAATTTTGAATTTCAAAACTTATTTTTTTAAGATTTTTATTTTCTATTTTTATTATTGAAGTACTTTTGAATTCTCTTTCTTCAATTGGAAATTGATATTTTAATCCTAGTAAAGACTCATTTATTTTTGCTACCTGACATAATTCATTTGCTGATTTTGGATAAAATCCTTTTGCAATATCCCAAGAATAATAAAGCCAAACTAACAATATTGCACTGCTTCCGACAATTATCCAATGAGTTCCACCTTTTGCTCTTTCTGGATTTCCAAAAACTGCATCAACTTTTTCAGTTTTTATTAAACGTCTTCCATAAAGTATGCACCCGATAATTGATACGACAATTAATATTGTAATTATTTGAGTAAACATTTAATTTTCTTTTCCCATAATTTCTTCTTCCATGTTCCAAATCATGGATAAAATTTCTTCTCTTTTTGATGAAAATTCTTTATTTTTTTTTATTTCTCTTAAATCTTCTTTTAATCCCATCTCTGCAAATGGAAGATTATATTCTTTATGTATCCTACCTGGTCTTGGTGCCATTACGTACAACCTTTCACCAAGCAATAGTGCTTCCTCAACCGAGTGTGTAATTAAAATAATTGTTTTTCCAGTTTCTTTCCAAATTTTCAAAACTAAAGATTGCATTTTTTCTCTTGTTAAAGCATCAAGAGCACCTAAAGGCTCATCCATTAAAATCAAATCAGGATCATTGATTAAACACCTTGCAAGAGCTACTCTTTGCTGCATTCCTCCAGACAATTGATATGTTGGGGTATTTCCAAATCCTTTTAAGCCGACAATCTCCAACCATTCATCAACTTTTTTTGAGGTTTCTATAGGATCTTTTTTTTTCATTCTAAGACCAAAGTTTACATTCTCTGCAACAGTCAACCATTCAAATAATGCACCTTGTTGAAAAACCATGCCTCTTTCAACTCCAGGTCCATCAATTTCTTTACCGTTCAAAGTTATATTTCCAGATGTCGGTCTTAAGAAACCAGCTGCAATATTTAACAAAGTTGTTTTTCCACAACCAGAAGGCCCAAGAACAGTTAATAGTTCTCCTTTTTTTAATTTGAAATTTAAATCTTTTAAAGCATGAACAGTCTCTCCTTTTGGAGTTTTGAAAATCATGTTTAGATTTTGAGATATTAAATCACTCATTAGTTGACTTTATATAAAATATTTACTTAAAAAAATAGGCACCAATAAAATTGGCGCCTATTTAATTATTCTAATCTTTAAATTATAAAGGTAAGAAACTAGTGTCTACTGCTCCACCTGGAGTTCCCATTCCTTTTAAGAATGCATCTAAGTTTCCACTTTCCATAGATTTTTTAGTTTCTTCTGGAGTTAAGAATTTGAAACCACTTAAAGTGTCTTTCATATCAGCAATTTTCATTTCTGAAGCTTTTGACATAGAATTCATATCACTTTTTCCATTTCTATATCTTTCATTTGCTTCGTGAGTTACTTCAATAAAAGTTCTCAACATTCCAGGATTTTCCTTCATAAACTTGTCTGTTACAGAAGTAATATCTATTCCTAAAATACCTGCATCTCTTGCTTCTTGAACAGTTAAAAGTCTTGATCCTACAGCAACTGCAGCTTTGATAGAATTACCACCAAATAGACATGCCATTACTACATCTCCACTTACTAATGCAGCCGCACCTTCTTCAGGGTCCATTTGAATAATATCCATTTTGCTTCTGTCAGCTCCGACAACTTTCATACTTTCGTCGAAAACGTACTCAGCCATAGTACCTAGCGGAACAGCAACTTTTTTACCTTCTAATTCAGTTGCATTTGCTTTTGTTATTCCTGATGCATTAGATGTTACACAAGTTGTTCCACCCATTCCGTATTCCATTGCAATATCAACTAATTTGATAGGTGCATTTGATTTTACAGCATTAATAAATGGTACCAAACCTTGTGAGTAAGAAATATCAATATCTCCTGCTAACATTGCATCTGTCATTGCTCCACCATTTGTGAAGTTTGTCCATTTTACTGGAACTCCTAAAGCTTTAGCAAAATTCTTTTTTTGCATGTCCTCTAAATTTGGACTTGGCCACTCTAGAAAGTATGCAACTCTAACTTCGTTCGCAGCAGAGTTTGCTGCTGTGATTGTTAAGTTTAGAGCAAATAAACTTCCTAAAATGAAACTAACTATTTTTTTCATTTCATCTCCTGTTAATTAAATTTAATTATCGATATTTAAGTTTAAATTTTCTTTTAAGTAAATGATGAATAAATTACACAGGCTTCAAAAGTCATAAGTTACAACCTATAGTTGCGGTCATTTAACATAGCAAGTATGACTAAAATTTACTGGTTAATTTATATAATTAGTCTATGAATCGAACATATTTATGAGTTCAGAAAAACCTCAAATACCAAATTCTTTAAATGAACATTGGATGCCATTTACATCTAATAGAGATTTTAAAGAGTCTCCTAGATTGATTGTAGAAGCAAAAGGTGTTTATTTAAAAAATCATCAAGGTCAAACTCAGATAGATGCAAGCTCGGGATTATTTTGTAATCCTTTAGGTCATGGAAGAGAGGAAATTATTAATGCAATTACAAATCAATTAAAAAAATTAGACTATGCTCAACCATTTCAACAAGGTTTTGGAGGTTCATTTGAACTTGCAACAAAAATTTCAAAACATACACCAGGAAATTTAAATAGAATTTTTTATACAATTTGTGGATCTACTGCTGTTGAGACTGCAATAAAAATTGCAGTTGCATATCATAAAGCAAGAGGTGAAGGACATAGATTTAGGTTTGTTGGAAGAGAAAGAGGTTATCACGGGATGAATATCGGAGCTACTTCCGTTGGCGGAATGATTAACAACGTGAAAACATTTGCCAATGTTTTGATGCCAGGTGTTCTTCACATGAGACATACGCATTTACCTGAACATAAATTTGTTTCAGGTCAACCTGAAACTGGTGCAGAAATGGCAGAAGATCTAGAGAGAATTTGTACAAATTTTGGTTCAGAAAATATAGCAGCTTGCATTGTTGAACCAATTGCTGGATCAACAGGAACCTTAGTTCCACCAAAAGGATATTTGCAAAGACTAAGAGAAATTTGTGATAAGCATGGTATTTTATTAGTTTTTGATGAAGTTATTACAGGTTGGGGAAGAACAGGTTCGCCTTTTGCATCTCAAGAATACGGAGTTACACCTGATATTATTACAATGGCAAAAGCTACAACAAATGGAATAAGTCCTTTAGGGGCAGTTGCGTGTAAAGAAGAAATTTACGACACGGTTATGGATGGATCTCCAAAAGGAACAATAGAATTATTTCATGGTTACACTTACTCAGGAATTCCTGTCTCAGTAGCTGCAGGCTTAGCGGTTCAAGATATTTTTGAAAAAGATGATATCTTTAATAGAGCAAAAAATTTATCTCCATATTTCCAAGAAGGTTTAATGTCTTTAAAAGATATTGATGTTGTTGATAATATAAGAGGTTATGGAATGATGGGTGGTATTGATATTAAAATGCATAAAAAACCTGGCGCAGCAGGATTTACATGTTTCAAACACTGTTATGATGCAGGAGTTAACTTTAAAGCGACTGGAGATTGTTTAATTATTGCTCCAATGTTTATCTGCGAAAAAAAACATATTGATGAAATAATCGAGAAACTAAGAACTGGTATTACCAACTATTCAAAAAGCAAAAAAAATTAATTTAATTCTATGAAAATCGGGGTTCCAAAAGAAATAAAGCCTCAGGAAAATAGAATTGGACTCACTCCCGAAAGTGTAAAGACATTAACTTCTAATGGCCACGAAGTTTTAATTGAAAATAATGGAGGTTTTGAAGCAGGATTTGAAAACGATCATTACGTATCAAGCGGAGCAAAAATAGTTAATACAGCTGAAGATATTTTTAACGACTCTGACATCATCGTTAAAGTTAAAGAGCCACAATCTAGTGAAGTAAAAATGATAAGAGAAAATCAAGTTGTTTTTACATATCTTCATCTTGCTGCAGCCAAGGAACTGACACAAGGCTTAATAGACAGCAAATCAATATGTATTGCTTATGAAACAGTTACAGATAATAATGGAAGACTTCCTTTGTTAGCACCAATGAGTGCAGTAGCTGGAAGAATGTCAGTTCAAGCAGGTGCACATTGTTTAGAAAAAAATCAAAAAGGTCGTGGTCTTTTGTTAGGAGGAGCACCTGGCGTAGAGCCTGGAAATGTTGTTATACTTGGAGGTGGAGTAGTAGGTGAAAATGCTGCGATAATTGCAACAGGCATGAAAGCCAAGGTTAATATTGTAGATAAATCTGAAAAAAGATTAAACGAACTTTCCCAAATATTTGGAGACAAAATAATTCCCAACTTAAGCGATAAAACCGATTTAGAAAAATTAATTTCTGAATGTGATTTGTTAGTAGGTGGAGTTTTGATACCGGGTGCTGAGGCACCAAAATTAGTTACAAAGAATATGTTAAAAAAAATGAAAAGGGGATCAGTAATTGTAGATGTTGCAATTGATCAAGGAGGATGTGTTGAAACCAGTAAACCGACTACTTTTGCAGAACCGACTTTTATAATAGATGATATAATTCATTATTGCGTTGCAAATATGCCTGGCGGTGTTCCTAGAACATCAACAATTGCCTTAAACAAAGCAACACTTCCTTTTTTATCTAAATTAGCAAAAGATGGGTACTTAAAAGCTTTAAATGATGATCAAAATTTTCAAGCAGGATTAAATGTATTTAAAGGAGGTGTTACTCATAAAGCTGTAGCTGATGTATTTGGTCATGATTATTTACCAGCTCAAAAAGCATTGCTTAATTAAAATCCCTAATTTTTCTTGCTTTTTCATAAATTGACAAAAAAAAAATTAATTCTATATAGCAATCATAATTTAAAAAATTATTCCTGAATTTAACATTCATTTATTTCTCTCTTTTTTGTTGAATTCACCTCCTCGAAAGGGGAGGTAAAGAGGAATTATATCCCTTTTCTTATTAAATTATATATTTGGTCCTTGTCAGTTAAACCAATTTCTCTTGCTACTTCACTTTGACCTTTAAAAACGACTATTGTAGTCCAATAATTTACACCTAAAGCTTTAGCAATATCTTCATGTTCTGTTTGCTCATAGAATAAAAATTCTACATCCTTAAAGTCTTTCATTGCTTGATCGAAAACTTTTGTTTGTGCTGCGCAAGTTGAACAATATTCATTCCAAGAATTAATAACAATTGTTTTACCAGATTTTTGAATTTCAAATAATTTTTTCAGATCAAAGTTTGTGGTTTTTTCAAAACCAAATGAGATATTTGGTATCAAGAATAAAATAAAAAAGATAAAATATTTTTTCATGAACTCTATTTAATTATCTGGTCATTCTTTTCAAGATGTTTTCTTTCAAAAATATTTGATGAAACAAAACTGCAAAAATATGCAATGAGATTAAAACTATTAATGTATAATTTGAAATAACGTGAACATTGTAAAATTGATCTGCTAAATCAAAGTTATCTTCAATCCTTAATTTAAAAATAAAAAAATTTAGTTTTTCACCATTAAATAACTTTTTTAAAATTCCTGATGTTGTTATTGTTAAAAGTGCGACATAAAGAGCGAAATGATTCAATTTCGCAATCAAGTTTTGTCCAAAGAATGCCTCAGGCATTAGTTTTGGGGACTTGCTAAAAAATTTATAAATTAACCTAAATAAAGTTATGTAAAATATAGATATCCCAACAATTACGTGCACATTTTCTATAGTTATTCTTAAATCCGAAAAATCCAATCTGACTAAAATAAACCCCATTGGTATCTGAGCAATTAGAAGGAGCAAAGTGAACCAATGGAAAAATTTAGCTAACCAACTATATTGTAATGTTATACTATTCGACATGAGCTATTTTATAAAAATAAATAATATTTTCAAAATAATGTTTATTGTAGCACTTTCTTTTTCATTTAATTCTAATGTTTTATCAGAAGAAAGTGCAAAAGACATTATAAAGAAAAGAAAATCTTTATTCAGTCAAAATTATAAACTAGCAAAAAGAATTAGTATTTTACTTAACGAAGTTGAAATTGAGGACTCAAAAAAACTGATGATTAGAATGAGTGATAATTATTTAGAATTACTAAATTTATTTCCAGAAAATACAAAAGAGGGACACGGAACAGAGGCTTTACCAATTATTTGGGAAGAAAAAGATGAATTTAATGCTCTAATGAAAAAATCATCTGATCAAATGATAAAGCTAGCTTCAATTATCGAAGACCAAGATGATTTTAGAGCAGCTTTGAAACAATATATGTGGTCGAGCTGTAAAGCTTGTCATAGCAGATATAGGGCTCCACACTAATGAAAAAGTATTTTTTTATTCTTATTGTTTTATTTTATGCAGATACTGCTTTCTCTCATTCGCACTACCCCATAACAAGAGATTCATTAGAAGCAATTAAAAATGGCAAGATATTATACAATCAATATTGTGTTTCTTGTCACCAAGCAAATTTAGCTGGAGCTACAAATTGGCAAGGTTTAGATGAAGATGGTCATAGAAAAGCACCCCCTTTAAATGGAACTGGTCATACTTGGCATCATACAGATGAGTTACTACATAGAATGATAAAGTATGGATTTGCTAAATTGATAAAAAATTATGAAGGCAAGATGATGGGTTTTGGTGACAAAATAAGTGATGAAGGTATTGATAACATTCTTTCGTACATTAAATCTTATTGGAAAGATGATATTTATGAATATCATTTAGAAATGAGCAAACAATGAGTTCAGAAGCAATTAATTTTAATTGGTCATGCAAGCATACTTGGAAAAGAAGCGCAAAAAATACTGCTTGGTGTTTACTAGGCTGTGCAATTGGTGACTTTGGAACTATATTGTATTTTCAGATAACAGGAATTCCGTGGCCTGTTTTAGCCATCATGACTTTAGCAATTATAAATGGTTTGATTACAAGTATTATTTTAGAAACTATAATTTTACTAAGACAAAAACTTGATTTTTCCAAAGCATTAAAGACTGCGCTTGGTATGAGCTTTATATCAATGGTCAGTATGGAAATAGCTATGAACCTCACAGATGTAATTTTAACAGGTGGAGCTATTTTAAATTGGTGGGTAGTACCAATAATGCTTTTAGTTGGATTTTTAACTCCATGGCCATACAATTATTGGAGATTAAAAAAATATAATATTGCTTGTCACTAAAAACATCTCTATATCAAATTAAGACCTCAGATAATGACTAAAGATTTAATAACAATAGATAACCTTTCAAAGGTATACGACAATGGATTTAACGCTTTAAAAACTGTTAATTTAAATATAAGGCAAGGTGAAATTATTGCTATGCTTGGACCAAATGGAGCTGGCAAAACTACACTGATAAGTATTGTATGTGGTATAGTTAAACCAACTTCTGGAGTAATTACAGTAGATGGTTTTGATATTATAAAAGATTATAGAGAAACAAGATCAAGAATAGGACTGGTCCCCCAAGAAATTTCATTAGAACAATTTGAAACAGTGTTTAACAATGTTTCATATTCAAGAGGTTTATATGGAAAAAAGCCGAACCCTCAACATATAGAAAAAGTTCTTAAAGATTTCAGTTTATGGGACAAAAAAGATTTAAGGTTAAATCAGCTTTCAGGAGGAATGAAAAGACGTGTAATGATAGCAAAAGCATTATCACATGAACCTTCGATATTATTTCTTGATGAGCCAACAGCAGGCGTTGATGTAGAATTGAGAAAAGATATGTGGAAAGTTGTAGAGGGATTAAGGAAAACAGGAGTAACTATAATATTAACAACACACTATATTGAAGAAGCAGAGGCAATCGCAGACCGAGTTGCAGTAATTAATCAAGGAGAAATCATTGTTGTTGATAATAAAATAGATTTATTAAAAAAAATGGGTCATAAAAAATTAACCATTGAATTACAAGATAAAGTCGAAAAAATTCCAGCAGAACTTAATGAATATAATCTATCAATATCTAATGATAATTATTCATTAATTTACAACTATAACTTACATGCTGAAAGAACAGGTATCACAAAGATGCTTCAAGATTTAAAAAATGCAGGTTTGAGGATGAGAGATTTAAAAACAGAGCAAAATAATCTTGAAAAGATTTTTGTGACATTGGTAAAGGAAAATAATGAGGATTAATTTTTACGCATTAAGAGCAATTTATTTTCATGAAATGGATCGATTTAGAAGAACATTAATACAATCTCTTCTTTCTCCAGTTTTATCTACTTCATTATACTTTATAGTATTCGGCTCGGTAATCGGGGATTATGTACAAAAAATTGATGGCATTAGTTATGGCTCTTATATAGTTCCAGGATTATTGATGTTAACATTATTAACGCAATCTATCAGTAACACTTCTTTTGGAATTTTTTTTCCTAAATTTAATGGAACAATTTATGAAATTTTAGCAGCTCCAATTTCTACTGTAGAAATTGTAATTGCTTATGTTGGTGCAGGTGCAACTAAAACCTTAATTGTTGCTGCAGTAATTTTCTGCACTTCACTTTTCTTTGCAGAAGTAAATGTAAAGTTTCCTTTACTAATGATTTTCTTATTAATTCTAGTTGCTTTTACTTTTGCTTTGTTTGGGTTTTTAATTGGACTTCTTAGTAAAAATTTCGAGCAAATGTCTATAATACCAACAATTGTCATAACACCAATGGTATTCTTAGGTGGAAGTTTGTATTCGCTAGATATGCTCCCAAGTTTCTGGCAAACAGTCACTTATTTTAATCCTGTTGTATATTTAATTAATGGGCTGAGGTTTGCATTTTATGGAGTTTCTGATTTTGATATTTGGATAAGTATTTCAACAATGTTTATATTTTTAATTGTATGTGTAACTATTGTCTCAATTATACTTAAAAAAGGTTATAATATAAAAAATTAATTTGACTGTTGACCAGATAATTCCTGCAATATTTTTAATATTAGTCTTAGTATTAGTTCTACCTAATTTTCTCAGATCAAACTCAAATATTAAACAATTGATATCTAATTTTTCAATTTGGATAATAATTATACTTGTTATATTTGGATTGATGTATTTTTTGATGTAAATAATTTTATGATTAAATTTATTCTTCCAGCAGTACTATTAATTTTAATTATTATTTTCTGGGAAAAAATTAATGAATTTTTATTAAGCAAATTTAAAATTAAACTCAATTACATAGCTGTAATCATATTAGTTTTAATATTAGTGGTTTTATCTTTATTACTATATTTCTAATTTATAATGGAGATAAATTTATTATTCTTTGTTAGCGTTGTTCCAGCTATCGTATTATATGGAATTGCTAAGTCAGGTTTAGGTGGATCAATATCATTAATTTCAGTTCCATTAATGACAGTAGTAATGCCATTAAATCAAGCACTTGCAATTATTTTACCAATATTAATTTTTTCAGACATTATTGCAGTTTATAGATTTAGAAGAGAGTTTGATTTTGGAACACTTAAATTAATAGTTCCATTTGCAGCTATTGGAATAATAATTGGCTCATTTACATTTACTTATTTTTCTGAGGATTTGCTTAAGTTAATAGTTGGAATAATGGGTTTTTTATTTTCTGGTCATTATTTTTTATTTAAAAAAGAAAAAACTATACCGGCAAAAAAAAACTTTTTTAAAGGGGCTATTTGTTCATCCATTGCTGGTTTTTCAAGTTTTTGTGTTCATGCGGGAGGAACTCCAACAAGTCTTTATTTGCTTCCACTAAGAATGAAAAAAGAAATTTATGTTGGTACAAGAATTATTTTTTTTAGTTGTGTAAATCTAATTAAGCTTCCTCTGTATGTTTATTTATCTATGATGAATTTTGATACTTTATATCAATCAGTTACTCTCTTTCCCTTAGCGCTTATTGGAATATTTATAGGTTATAAATTACTTAAAATAATTGAGGAAAATTTATTTTATAATATCATTTACGCTTTAATTCTTGTTAGTAGTGCTAAGTTAATAATTGATTTCATTTAATCTTTGAAATAAGTTGTAAATGGGGTGCCAGAAGGCTGAGAAATACCCTTAGAACCTGTCCGGTAATTCAGAAAGGGAAAATGAATAATTTAAATATAATCAATCAATCATCAGCAATAATATTAATTATTTCAATTTCTCTAATATTTGTTTTTGTTGGAATTTATTTTTCAAAAAAATTTAAAGGACTTAATAATTATTTAGTTGCAAACCGTTCGATTGGAACTTTATCCTTAACAACAAGTCTTGTTGCTTCAGCACTTGGTGCTTGGATTTTATTTGGACCCGCATCAGCAGCAACATGGGGAGGAATTGGTGCAGTGATTGGTTATTCACTAGGAACTGCATTTCCACTCTTTATTTTAATTTATCTTGGTAAAAAATTTAGAACTAGTTATCCACAAGGCAAAAGTATTATTGAAATTATAAGATTAAGATTTGGACCAAATCTTTATAAACTTATTTTAGTTTTTTCCATTTTTTATATGACAATCTTTTTAATTGCTGAAGTTACTGCAGTAGCTTTTTTAATTAATTACATATCTGGTACTGAATTATGGATTACCTCTTTAATAGTAATATCATGTTCTTTACTTTACACATTATATGGAGGGTTAAGAGCATCCTTAATCACAGATAATATTCAATTTTTTGTATTTACAGCTCTTTTAATAATTAGTTTAATTTTTATTACCTCAATTGAAACAAACGAATTTAACTTTGAAATTATTAAAAATAATAATCCGCATTTGTTAAGTTTTAGTTATCTCCCAAATTATACTGCTGGTTTAACTTTCTTTATTGCTGTTGCTGCAACTAATCTTTTTCATCAAGGTAATTGGCAGAGAGTTTATGCTGCAAAAAATTACGAGGTTTTAAAAAAAAGTTTAATATTTTCATTTTTAATAATATTACCAATAGTCTTTTTTATGGGATTTAGTGGTTTAGTGGCTGTCTCTCAAGATACTAATGTAATACCTGATCTTGCATTTTTCTCAATTTTATTAAAAGAAAATTCAATAATATTTTCAGTCATTGTAATAATTTTAGCTATTTCTTTAACAATAAGTAGTATTGATACTTTAATAAATGCTATTTCAAGTTTGGTAATAGTCGATGTAGATAAAATATTAAATTTAAAAAATAATCATTTAAATATCTCAAAACAATTTGTTATTTTTCTTTCGGTCATAGCTTTTTTTGTAGCATCAAAAGGATTTAGTATTCTTTATTTATTCTTAATAGCAGATTTATTTTGTTGTGCAGCTGTTCTAAGTGTTTTTTATACTTTTTATTCAAAATCTTATGATGAAAAAAATGCTTATGTTTCTATATTAATAGGATTAATTGCAGGACTATTATTTTTTCCAAGTCCTGATTTTTCTAAATCAATACTATTTGGCATAATTTTGCCAATGGATTTAGCACCATCGTATATTTCTCAATCTCTTTTATTTTGTTCATTTATTGCGGCAACTTTATCACCAATAATTGCATGGAAATTGAAATAATTGATGTTTATTAAAAACCTAATTATTGTATAATTTAATAAATGCTCAATTTTATATTACCATTTATTGTATTAATTGTTGTTGTTGTTTTCATTCATGAATATGGACATTATTATTTTGCGAAAAGATATGGTGTTGGTGTAACAGATTTTTCGATAGGTTTTGGTCGAGAATTATTTGGATGGAACGATAAATCAGGGACAAGATGGAAAGTTTGTTGGATACCACTAGGTGGTTATGTAAAATTTTTCGGAGATAGGAATGTATTTTCACAAGCAGATCAAGAGGAGCTACTAAAAAAATATAGCAAAGAAGACCAACATAAATTGTTTGTAACAAAACCTCTTTACCAAAGAGCCTTAATTGTTGCTGGAGGACCATTGGCTAATTTTATATTAGCTATAGTCATTTTTACCTTCATATACATGTTTGCAGGTAAAGATTTTACACCAGCTGTAATTGATGAAGTATTAAAAGATAGTCCAGCAGAAGTTGCCGGAATGCAAAAAAATGATGTTATTATTGAAATAGATAATACAAAAGTAGAGAGTATTCTGGATGTTTCTAAATTAATAGCAATGTCAACATCAGAATTTATCGATTTTAAAGTTTCAAGATATGACCAGGAGATAATTCTAAAAGTTAAACCAAATTTTGTTGATAGCGTTGATGAATTAGGAAACAAATTAAAGAAAAGGATGGTAGGTATTAAACTTAGTCCTTATAACAATCAAATAACACACAAAAAACTTGGACCTGCACAAGCTTTACTTCAATCATTTAATGAAGTTTATTTTGTTACAACTTCATCACTTAAATATCTTGGATCAATGTTTACAGGAGCAGGGGACAGTTCTCAATTGGGTGGTCCAATTAGAATTGCTAAAATTTCTGGCCAAGTAGCAGAATTTGGAATTATACCTTTTGTCAGTATGATGGCATATATTTCTATAAGTTTAGGACTAATTAACTTGTTTCCTATACCTTTATTAGATGGAGGACATCTGATGTTTTATGCATTTGAAAAAGTATTAGGTCGTCCTTTAAGTCAAAAAACACAGGAAGGTTTTTTTCGAATCGGAATGTTTTTGTTGCTATCTTTGATGTTTTTCGCCACATTTAACGACCTTAAAGATTTAGGCTTATTTTAAAGCTTTTTTAATAGCTAAAAAAACGTTGTAATTATTGACTTTTTTAACCACTACATATTGTTGTTCAATAATAAATATATACTAAAAAAAAGCTTGAATTATCAATGATTTTGTTAAGTATAGTTTCATAAACCTTTAAAACCGGAGCTAAAATGAACAAAAAACAATTAGTAGCAAAGCTAGCTGGTTCGTTAAATCAAAGTAAAGCTGATGCAGAGCGTACTTTTGATACTATTACGAATACTATACTAGATGCGTTGAAAAACGACGATTCTGTAAAGATTGCAGGTTTTGGTACATATAAAGTGGCTAAAAGAAAAGCCCGAATTGGACGTAATCCAAGAACTGGAGAGCAAATCCAAATCGCTGCTTCTCAAAAGGTAAAGTTTTTACCTGCTAAAGCACTTAAAGAAGTATTTAACAAGTAAATCTCATTTAACAGCCTTTATCATGAGTGCTAAAATTCTTGATAAAGGCTGTTTCTACATGCAAAAACTGCATATCTATTTTTAACAACAATCATTAGTTTTTATTTATTTTAAAATTATAAGAACCTCTTTTTAACAATGGAGGTTAAATGACTAAACATTTAAAAAAACTTGTCGGTCCATTAGTAAGTTTGTTTTTCTTACTAAATATGACAAGTGTAGGTTATGCCGAATCTACAGTCTCTGCAGAAGTTGGATTTATTTTTAATACATTTCTATTTTTAGTTTGTGGTTTTCTTGTCATGTTTATGGCTTGCGGATTTGCGATGCTAGAATCAGGAATGGTAACTTCAAAAAGTGTATCTGTAATTTGTGCAAAAAATATTGGATTATTTTCTATCGCTGGAATTATGTTCTGGATGGTTGGATATAATCTAGCATATGGAATTCCAGAGGGCGGCTATATAGGAACATTCACTCCGTGGTCTGATGCAAGTGCTGTTGATACAGGATATGCAGATGGTTCGGATTGGTATTTCCAAATGGTATTCTGTGCAACAACAGTATCAATTGTATCTGGTACGTTAGCAGAAAGAATTAAATTATGGCCTTTCTTCTTATTTGCAGCAATTTTATCAGGAATCATTTATCCAATTGTCATGGGATGGCAGTGGGGTGGTGGCTGGTTAGCCGCTTTAGGTTTCTCTGATTTTGCTGGCTCAACTCTTGTGCACTCAACTGGTGGAGCTGCAGCATTAGCAGGAGCTATGTTGTTAGGTGCGAGAACAGGAAGATTTGCCAAATCAGGTGAAGCAAAACCAATGAGACCATTTGCAGCTTCTTCTATACCTTTGGTAACAGTTGGAGTATTTATTTTATGGTTAGGTTGGTTCGGTTTCAACGGTGGTTCACAGCTTGCTATGGGAACTTTCGATGATGCAGTAGCTGTATCTAATATATTTATTAATACAAACTTAGCAGCGTGTGGTGGTGTTTTAGCAGCAGCAGTAATTACTAGATTAATGTATGGTAAAACTGATGTAGTTCAAATGCTTAACGGTGCGATTGGTGGATTAGTTGCAATAACAGCTGAACCATTAGCGCCAGCACCTATAGCAGCAATATTCATCGGTGCAATCGGTGGATTAATAGTAGTGTTCGGAACAAAACTATTATTCTCATTTAAGATTGATGATGTTGTTGGTGCAATACCAGCTCACTTATTTGCTGGAGTTTGGGGAACATTAGCTGTTCCACTAACAAACTCTGATGCAAACTTTAGTGCACAGTTAATCGGTGTAATCTCGATCAACGCATTTGTTTTTGTAGTATCATACATTGTATGGGCAATTATGAAAAACACTATGGGTATCAGATTAAGTAAAGAGGCTGAACTGAAAGGTACAGACGTAACTGAAACTGGTGTAATAGCTTACGCTATAAGAGACTAAATTTAACTCCCTCCCTTAAGTTAAACTAAAAAGGCCCCGTAAATGGGGCCTTTTTTATTAAACTGTTTTTAAAAATTCTAACACTTCTTTTGCGTGGTCTTTAACTTTTACTGAACGCCACTCTTTAATAATTTTGTCATCTTTTAATAAAAATGTACTTCTTATTAATCCCATAAATTCTCTACCCATGAATTTTTTTTTACCCCAAACTTTGTATGCTTTAATCGCTTCTTTTTTTACGTCTGCTACCAAATCAAACTTAATTTTGAATTTATCTCTAAATTTTTCATGACTTTCCATACTATCTTTAGAAATACCAATAACTTCACAGTCTAATTTTTTAAATTGTGAAAGTAGAGAATTGAAGTCTTTTGTTTCAACTGTGCAGCCTGGTGTATTATCTTTTGGATAGAAATATAAAACTTTATATTTACTTTTTATTTTTTTTAGCTCTAAAAGTTTTGAATTAGTTGATGGGATTTTGAAATTAGGAGCTTTATTTGGCATATTTTTTCGTAGATTAAAATTTATAATGATGTATTAAACCTTTATGAGCATTAAATCAGCACAAACATTGGTCGCAGAAGCTTTGACAGAAATCAAGACACTTTCCCCAGCAGAAGCATTAGAGATGGTAAACAGTGATAAATGCAATTTAATTGATATAAGAGATATTCGAGAACTTGAGAAAATGGGAAGAATAGAAAATTCTCATCACATTCCTAGAGGAATGTTAGAGTTTTGGATGGATCCAGATAGTCCTTACTTTAAAGAAGGCAAGATAGATATGAACAAAGAAATGGTTTTATTTTGTGCAGGTGGACTAAGATCAGCACTAGCTACAAAATCATTGAAAGATATGGGCTTTGAAAAAATTTCACATATAGATGGTGGCTTTTCTCAAATGAAGAGCAGTGGCTTTAAAGTAGAGAAATAAAAATTAATCAAATAAACTTATTCTCTTTGCAAAAAATATTCTTATAACCCAGTATATAAATAATCCTAAAGGACCAATAAAATATGTGATTATTAAAGGAAAAAAGACTAGAATTTTTGACATATAAAATCTCTGGCTATCTTTAACAATCCAAGATCCACAAAATAAATTTATAGCTAAGAAGTGCGTCCAAAATAAAATTAAAAACTCATTATTTTCAAAAAGCTCAGCTAGATCATAAAAACTTAAATATAAAATAAAGTTTTTATCAAAATCATATCCAGCAAAAAAGAATATATATAATAGATAAACATAAACACTTGCCAAAATAAATGTTGGAATTATTGATGTAACAAATAAACCACAAACTTTAGTTTGTGGAAAAATAATAAGCATTAACCAAAAAGGTATTACACCTATATTCAACCACATATAGATCATTTCTACTGTAAAAAATGCAGATATTTGTTCAATCATCAGGGTTATATTATATTAAATGCAATAATGATTCCTATAAAAAATAAAAAAAAAAACTTAGAAGTGACAATTGATGAAATGCGCAACTTTGCACTTAATTATGTAGAAAAATTTGCACCATCAAAACAACAGCTTAAAACATATCTTTTAAAGAAATATTTAAGATCTAAAGTTGATAACATTAAAAGAAGCAATATTTCAGATCTAATCGAGATTGTAGCTGAAGATTTAGAAAAATCTAAATTTATAAATGATAAATTTTATTCAGAAACAAAAGCAAAAAGTCTAATCCAAAGAGGTTCATCAATAAATAAGATTAGAAATTATTTAATAAGCAAAGGAGTTGGAGAAAAATACATAAAAAATACAATCGAACAAATTAATGAAAATAATGAAGATCAAGATTTTTTTTCAGCCATAAAAGTTTGTAAAAAAAAAAGAATTGGTCCTTCAAGAACTGAAGATAATAGACCTTTATTCTATAAAAAAGATATTGGTATATTAGCAAGATCTGGATTTGATTTTGAAGTTTCTAGAAGAGTAATGGAACTAGATAAAGAGGAATATTTGAAAATTATAAATCTTCTTTAGATTTTTTATTCTTTTCT
>CACJRL010000003.1 GCA_902595815.1 uncultured Pelagibacteraceae bacterium | reverse complement strand
CTTATTCCCAAAATATCTTTAATAGTTTTAATTGGAACTATTTTGTTTTTGATTTCAAAGTTGACTTATTACTCATATTATTTTTACGAAATTCCGCACATTACCTGCATACCAAATAAATTTAAAAGTTTTTGGTCTAGTCAAAGTATATTTTTAGAAAATCTTAAAGATAAATCCATGATAAGATTTTTGATATATGAAACTATAAGTCCTATTGGGACAATTTTAATTAATTTTTTATATCTACTAATTTTAATAAAAATAATATGTTTAAAGAATTTAAATTTTAAAGAAAAGTTAGGTTTAGATATAATACTTTATTTTTCATTAATAGTTTATCATTTTTTAACAGGTTCAAAAATGGTATTACTAGCAACATTAGTATTTTATTTCACAAATATTGCATTACTTTTCATTTTAAGAAAAAAATTTTTATATCATTTAAAACCCTTTTTAATTTTTTCATTTTTTTTAATTCTTATGATTTTTTCAAATCAACTACTGAGGTATAAATGTATATCCCAAGATTTTTCTAAAAAAGATATTCAATTAACACATGATTTAGAATTAAATCGTCTAAAAGAAATTGATTTAAACGAAAGACCAACTTTTAAATTTAATTTTAAAGAAAAAAATGATTTAGATATGTTTAAAGAAAATATTATTGATGAAGCATTTCTTAATTCGAGATCTGAATTATCCAAAACAGAAGGTAGAACCAGGTATATGATTAATTATATTCTTTATTACCTCTTGACTGGAAAAAATCATGGGGATTTAAATATAGTACATAAAGATGAATTTAAATTCAATTTTATTACAATAAAAAAAATTATAAACTTATTCTATTCAGATTTAAGTAAAATTTTTCAATTTAAAGATAAGAATTTATTTGAACTACCCAATTTAAAAAAAAATCTTGGACCAGTTTCACTAGTGGCTTTTGCGTATCTAGATTTCAATCATTTTGGTCTATCTCTTATAATTATTTTCCCTTTAATTATTTATGTTTTTTTTAAATTTATAAGACTTGGTAAAATTAAATTTTATGCGATAAATTTGTTATTTTTTAATATTGTACTATTTAATATAGTATTGCTTTTTATAGGATATGCCAATTTATTCTTAAACGTAAGAATTTTCTTCTTAATTTATCTTTTTTTTATACTCTATCTATTTAAGAAGAATTTTATAAAAATTATTGATTAATTTGATTTTCTTTTATTAGTAAATAATTATTACAAACTAAAATATCAATATCTGTCACCATAAAACATTTATAAGCATCCTCAATACTATTTACTATAGGTTCATTATTTATATTAAATGAGGTGTTTATAAGCATGGGGCATCCTGTTTTATTATAAAAATTATTTAATAGTTCATTAAATTTTTCATTTGTAAATTTATTCATTGTTTGTATCCTAGCAGAATAATCTACATGTATTATAGATTGGAAATCAGATCTAATAACATTTAATTTTTCCAAACCTTCTTTCGAACCTAGCTCTTCAACATTTTTTCTATATTTATCAAGAAGTTTTAATACAATTAACATGTATTTACTTTGTAGCTTTATTCCAAAAAATTCCTCAACTTTTTCCTCTAAAATAATTGGTGCAAATGGCCTAAAACTTTCTCTAAATTTTATTTTTAAGTTAATTGTTTTTTGCGTGTTTATACCTCTTGGATCAGCAATTATAGAGCGATTTCCAAGCGCTCTAGGCCCAAACTCAGTCTTACCTTGGAACCAACCAACAATTTTTCCCTCAGAAATATAATTCACAACTCTGTCGTTAAGTTCTGTAATATCGTAATATTTATATTTTGCTCCTATTTTCTCTAATATATTTTTCGTTTCCTCATTAGTGTATTCTTGTCCAAGCAAAGAAGAATTCATCGAGTCTTTATCATTTATAATTCTTGGATTATCATATTCTTTATGAAAATATCCTAAAGCTGCCCCCAATGATCCACCTGCATCACCAGCAGCAGGTTGTATCCAAATATTTTCAAAAATTTTTTCTTTTAATATTATTCCGTTTGCAACACAGTTTAATGCTACACCTCCAGCTAAACATAAATTATTTTGACCATACTCTTTCTTTAGACTGGTTAGAATTTTTAATACTACGACTTCGGTCACTTTTTGAATTGATGCTGCAATATCCATATGCTTATTTTGTATTTTTTCATTTTGACCTCGCACTTTCTGATCAAATAATTTTTCAAACTTTGCATTTGTCATTTTAAGCCCTGTTGCATAATCAAAATAATCCATGTTAAGTCTAAATGACCCATCTTCTTTTAAATCAATTAAATTTTTATAAATTAAATCAACGTATTTAGGTTTGCCGTAAGGAGCTAGTCCCATCATTTTGTATTCACCATCATTTACTTTAAAACCTAAAAAATACGTAAAAGCTGAATATAATAGTCCAATTGAACTTGGAAAATTTAGAGATTTTAATTGTTTAATTTTTTTGTCGTTTCCAATAAATACAGAAGTTGTACACCATTCCCCAACACCATCGGCACAAAATATTAAAGCATCTTTAAAAGGACTTGGAAAAAAGGCACTCGAGGCATGACTATAATGATGTTCACTAAATTTAAGATTTTTACCCTCATAAGACGAGTCAATCAATTTTAAATTATCTATTAATAGTTTTTTTAAAAAGAATTTTTCTTTAATCCACAGCGGTAGCGCTTTCCTGAATTGTTCGAAGCCTTTTGGAGAAAATTCTACATAAGTTTCTAACAGTCTATTAAATTTTAACAAAGGTTTTTCGTAAAAAACAATTGCATCTAATTCTTCTAATTTACAATTAAAAATATTTTTTAAATATTTTATAGAATTTATAGGAAATCTTTCGTCATTTTTTTTTCTTGAAAACCTCTCTTCTTGAACTGCAGAAATTATTTTATCATCGTAAATTAAAGCTGCAGCGCTGTCATGATAAAATGCAGAGATTCCAATTATTTTTTTCAAATATCTGACTTTAGAGGTTTTAAAACATTTTCTCTATTATGACTTTTACTAAATTTCCATAATTGAGAGTCTAAGTAAAAATGCAACATCTGACCAGTTATAGGTATTATTAGCAAATAAGTAAGCCATACAATATTAACTTTGGCCATATAAGAAAGAGCAGTCATTATTAAAGAATAAATTAATATAATCTTTAAAAATTTAAAGTTAATTATATTATTTGTTGAAATATTATCTAATTTATCACGCACATTAACGATTTTATGAGTTAGTACAAGGTATTGACTATAGTGCATTGTAACACCCATTAATATTGAGTGAACTGGATTATCAACAAAACAGATTGGGTAAAATATAATCATTCCTGTGAAAAATGTTAAAGAATCTCTAAAATTTTTATATCTAAAATAGTGAATAACGTTCATTAAAAAAATTAAACTTAGTACTATAATATTTAATTCTAAAATATAAAAATCAACAAAATCTAAATTTAAATAAAAGCGCAAATATCCGATTATAAAAAATAAAAAATTAAACAAATATATTAATAATTCTTGGAACTTAAAATTGCTTTGATTTTCAGAATATAATTTAGAAATCCCAATACTCTGTCTAGTTACATGAAATATATTTGCAGCAAAAAATGTTAATAAAAAAAAATTTCTGAAAAAAAGAAAACCTACTAGGCAATATATCACAACAACTATTGGCAATATAATAAAAAACTCTCTGTTTTCTTTTATATATGTTTTGTTTTGTTTCTGTAAAAAAAATGGCCAAGTAGCACCAAAATGGGGTTCCGCTAATATTAAAATTGTAAATAAAATTATTAAAGTTTCAATCTTTGGAAACGAATATAATAAAACTCCATAAATTAATGGAAATATGATAGGAAAATTTATTAAATACAGGTCTGTTTTTTTATTAATAATGTTCATTTTATATAAGACTAATAAATAAATTTAAATATTTGTAAATTTACTTTTTTCTACCAATAAACATAAATAAACCACCCTCTTCTCCAAATTCATTAAAATTCATGTTAATTTGCAAAAATATGGAGTTTAAGTCATCAGGTCTTGATTTTTTTTCAATCAAGTTATCATAATTATTTAAATAATCTGTTGAAGGAATAGAGCTAATAAACTCAATATTATTGTTATCAAACCACTTTAAGATTTCTTTAAATGTATGTGTACTTTCTATTGGATGAAAATATTGATCATTAATCCATGAGTCGTATTTTCTTTTCTGATGATTTTTTTTTAATTTTTTTGCAACCGGGTCAATTAGATCAATTATCTTTTCACCAAAAATTTTTGATAAATATCTCCTTAGTTCTAAAATTTTTCTTCCATATTTATTGTATAAGCCTAATAACAAGTATCCATCTTTTTTTAAATACCTACAAAGAATTTTAAATGCTAATTCAGGATTTTCTGTGTGATGTAGAACACCACTACACCAAACAAAATCAAATTTATTTTCATAAAATATATCATCAAAAATATCACCCTGAACAAATTTAATATTTTTAATTTTATTATTTTTTGCGAATTCTGATCCAATTTTCAAAGAATTATAAGTTGGGTCTAAAGCATAAATATTATTATTATTTCCAATTGCTAAATATAATGATAATTGTGATGTTCCTGATCCCACCTCCAATATATTTTTATTATAACCAATAAAATTCTTAATATATTTTGAAACTAAATTTTTGTCTCCAATCTCTAACAATGATTGTTTTGTCTCACCATTCTTATAATCAGGAAAAGGCTTATCTTTATAAAATTCAGCAACCTTTAGAGTGCTGTTATTTGTATACTTGGTTAAATATAAATCACCATCTTTTTCGAATTTAACTTTTACGAATTTATCTATCACTAAAAAATTGTATATATAAATGGTGCAACAGCGGAACCTTGACTTAATACAAGTAATGCCCCAAATATCAATATTATTATAGCAATTGGCAATAACCAAAATTTTTTATTTTTTAATAAAAAAATTATAAATTCTTTAATAGTATTTAACAATTTAATACTCCTTATTAAAATCTATATCTGAAATTTTATCATTTACATTATTCCAGTAAGTTACATTTTTATTATATTTCAAATCTAGATATTTATTACCAAAAAATTTAGATAAATATTTTATAGGAGTTATTACAACATAAAATAACATAATTAAAATAATAGGTGATATAATACTGCCCAATAAGAATCCAAACTTCATCCACAAAAAATTAAGAAATATTAATTTATGTGAGAAAAAAATAGTCATTATTAAAAAAAATATAAATATAAAAAAAATTATAAATAAAAAAAATAATGAAAATTCCTTTAAAATTCCGTAGGTTAAAATTGCTGCAAAAATGAAACTAAATAATATTCCGAAGCTTTTATTACTAGGCATGATATACAATTATATAAATATGAAATTCTTATATATTATTTGTTAAATGAAAGCAAAAATTTTAAATATCATAATTGGTTTCTTACTATCTATATTTATGTTATCAACAATATTAATATTAAAGAAAAGTAATTTTAATATCTTTATATCTCCTTATTCAGATCTAAAAGTGATTTTTTATTTATCATTACTTTCAATATTAATATTAACAATAACTTTATTTTTTAGAAATTTAACTAAATTATATATACTAATTATTTTTATAAGCTCAATTTTATCAATATACTTATATGAATTTTACCTTGTTAAGTTTGAGCTTAGATATCAGAGTGAATTAAAAAAAAATTTTCAAATTAAATTTAAAAATCCTGATCATGATTGGAGGACTAAATATCAAGTTTATGTTGATGAGATAGATAAAGGTAATGATATAGCTTTGAAATATATACCTAGTTTTTTTCTAAATAAAGAAGAAGAATTTGCCCTGGTTGGTTTATCAAACTCAAAAACTATTTTGTGTAATGAATCAGGATATTATGCAACTTTTATAAGTGATAGATATGGTTTCAATAATATTGATTCAAAGTGGGATAAATTTAAAAAGAAAAGCGACTGGGCGCTGTTAGGAGATTCGGCAGCTATTGGAGAATGTGTTTTTTCAAAATTTAATATAGCAAACCAGATTGAAAAAAATGATAAAAATTTAAATGTTATTAATTTAGGAAATAGTGGAATTGGGCCAATTATAAAACTAGCAATTCTTAAAGAATATGCCGAACCTATAAAACCTAAAAAAATAATTTGGATATACATTGAGGATAATGATCTTATCGATATTCAAAATGAAAAAAAATACAAATTTCTAACAAACTACTTAGATATAAATTATTCAAAAAAATTAATTTATCGACAAGAAAAAATAGACAGGAAAATTGAAAAAATTGTAAAACCAGATATTGATATTAAAAAGTATTCAAAAAAAATAAATTATTCATTACACACAGATAAATTTAATTTTAAAAATTTTATTAAGTTAAAAAAACTTCGCTCAAGATTTACTGGTAAAAATACGTATAACATCGATTTTGATACAAGATACTTGGATAATAAAAAAATTCTAATCGAAACTTGGAAAGCTGCTGTTGATCTTGCAAATACTTGGTCTGGAAAAATTTATTTTGTTTACTTTCCTGAATACCATGTCTTTCCTAATGTTTATCATGAAAGAAGCTCAGAAATTCTAAAAATCGCAGAGACAATATTTCATGATGTAATTGATATAAAAAAAGAATTTTTAGAAAAAGAGGATGATAAATTGCAGTACTTTCCATATGGAATAAAAAATCATTTTAACGAAAAGGGATATGAAAAAATTTCAAAGATTATTTATGACAAAATTAAATAATATTTTACTTTAGCATCTAAGATGAAAAAACTTACTATTTTTTTATTATCATTTTTAATCTTATTTGAAATTTCTAGTTTAATCTTTTTTAAATACTTATCTTTTAATCAAAAAAATACCTATTTTAAAAACTTTGATTATTTTGATGATAAAATAAATAAAAATATTGATCCGATCAAAAAATATTACAACTCTCCAAATTATTCAATTAATCTTGGCTGGGATAATAGTCCTTACGATGAAAGATTAAATCTGTTTGGTGCCAGAGTGGATAAACTTAATGAAAAAAAAAGAATGAGAATTATTACATTTGGATCAAGCATGTGTTGGGGAGATGGGGTGAAACATAACGAAACTTGGCCACACTATTTATCAAATAATCTTAATACATATGTTGCGAATTATGGAGTTGGCGGTTATGGTCCCTTTCAGTCATATTTAAAATTTAAAAGTCTTGATGAAGATCTACTGAAAGTTGACATTTCTATATTGTCAATATTTGAAATTGAAATTGATAGAATTATGAATAATTACCTAGATTTTTATTTTAGTTCTGGTTTCAGAATAAGGCCCACTCCATACATAGAGGAAAATAAACTTAAATATAATAAACTGCCTAATTTTTCGAAATCAGAAAATTTTGAAAAGGAATTTGTAAATTATATAAAGTTAAATAGTGAAAATGATCCTTGGTGGTCAAGAAGAGTGGAACCAACATTCCCATATTCTTATCAATTTATAAAACTTTTTAATATAATCTTAAATGATAAATATGAGCTTAATTTTTTTTATGATAAATCAAAAAACAGCTGGAATAATAAAAAAACAAATCAAGCTTTAATAAAAGTAATTGAAGAATTCTCAAAGTTTTCAAAGGAAAATAACATTAAACCCTATATTTTATTAATACCACGAATAAGATATAAGTTAAAAAGTGGTTACAAATATAATCAAATTAAAAAATATCTTATACAAAATGATTACAATGTAATTGATTTCGGTGATTTTATTAATAATTATGAAGATAAAAAAAATAAAAACTTAATTTTACCAGATGGTCATTTTAGCCCTAGAGCATACAAACTACTGGCAGAATTTATTTCAAAAAAAATTGTTATAGAATAAATGATAATAAGCAAAACCCCTTTTAGAATATCATTATTCGGTGGAGGAACGGATTTTCCAAAATATTATGAGAAATATAACGGTAAGGTTATAGGTTTTACTTTTGATAGATATAATTATATTTTATTTAGATCTAAATTTCAGAATAATCATAATAAATTTAATATTAATTACTCAAAAAATGAAAAAGTAAATAATATTAATAATATTAAGCATCCTTCAGTTAGAGAGACTTTAAAATATTTAAAATTCAAAGATCCTTTTGAACTTCATTATAATGGGGAATTGCCTGCTAGATCTGGCCTTGGAACTTCTTCAGCATTTACAGTTGGACTATTAAAAATTTTACAAACTATAAAAAAAAAAAATTTTTCGGCATTGGAAATTGCTAAAAAAGCTATTGATATTGAACAAAATAAAATAAAGGAAATAGTTGGATCCCAAGATCAATTTTATGCATCACTTGGCGGTTTTAAGAAAATCTCTTTCACTAAAGAAAATATCAGATGTAAAAATGTCAACATTTCAAATTTAAATAAAAAAAAATTAGAAGATTCCATGATGCTTGTTTTTACGGGGAGAGTTCGTAATGCTGAAAAAATTGAAAAGCAAAAGTTACAAATGTTTGAAAAAAATCTTAAAGCACTAGATGAACTTAAAGATTATGTAGATATTTGTGAAGATATCCTTTTAAAAGAAAATTTGAATATAAAAGAATTGGGAAAATTAATGCATGAGTCATGGCTTTTAAAATCAAGCTTACATAAAAATGTCTCTAATTCACTAATTAATCAGATGTATAAAAAAGCAAAAAAAAATGGATGTTTGGGCGGTAAAATATTAGGTGCTGGGGGAGGCGGCTTCCTTCTTCTTTTAATGGAGAAAAACCAAAAAAAAAAAATAAGAAGAATTTTTAACAAATATTATTGTATAGATATAAAAATTAATGCAAAAGGTTCTGAAATAATTTCTAAGACTACAGATTATATTTGAAATTTAAAATAACTTCTAAATTTATTGATTTATACTAATAAAGAATGTATTTGAAATATATGCAGAATAAACAATTATTAAAGAACATTGATTTACATATTAAAATACTTCAAAGACAAAAAAAATATTTAATTGAAACAGCAAGTAAATTTTCTCTAGAAATTATAAACTGTATAAATCAAAAAGGAAAAATATTAATAGCAGGAAATGGTGGAAGCGCGTCAGATGCCCAACACTTTTCTACAGAGCTTACTGTAAAAATGTCAAAAATTAGGAAAGCGCTACCTTTTATATCTCTATCGACCGATACCTCTGCAATTACAGCAATTGGTAATGATTTTAACTTTGATAAAATTTTTAGTAGGCAGATTGAGGCCATTGGATTCACAAATGATATTTTTATACCAATTTCAACTAGTGGAAATTCAAAAAATATTATTAATGCAGTAAAAATTGCTAAAAGGAAAAAAATTAAAATATTATCTATTTTAGGTAATAAAGGTGGAAAAGTAAAAAATTTCTCAGACCAAAATTTTATTGTCGACTCGAATAATCCTTCAAGGATACAAGAAATCCATATAATCTTTTATCAAAATTTATGTCAAATAGTCGAGAATTATTTTTTTAGTATTGATGGAAAAAACTGATTTAGTAATTTTATGTGGCGGCAGAGGTTCCAGATTAAAATATTATACAAATAAAACACCTAAACCATTATTGAAAATCAATGGAATTCCATTTTTAAATAAGATTATTAATTATTATCAAAAACTAGATCTTAATAAGATTTATCTTTTAGCTGGTTATAAAGGCAAGTTAATCAAAAAATATTATGATAATAAAATTTTTAACTTAATTAGTACTAAAGTAATAGTAGAAAAAAAACCTCTAGGTACCGCAGGATCATTAAATCTTATTAAAAAAAAAGTAAAAAATAATTTCATTCTAGTAAATGGTGATAGTTATGTGGAATATGATATAATTAATTTTATTAAAAAAAAAAAATCCGTACTAGGAAAAATCTTACTTGTTGATAATAAAAATTATAAATCTAATTCTAAACTGGCAAACTTGTCTGTAAAAAATGATATTGTAACTAATACTAAAAAGAGAGGAAAAATGAACGCTGGAGTTTATTTATTTGATAGGAGGATATTTAAATTAATTAATAAAAATTTTCAGTCCTTAGAAGATGAGATTTTACCTATTTTGATTAAAAATAAAAAAATTTCTGGGGAATTAACTAACGGATATTTTATAGATATAGGTACTATAAAAAATTTAAATTTAGCAAAATCTACATTTTTTAAAAAAAAAAGCGCTCTTTTTCTTGATAGAGACGGAGTAATAAATAAAGATAAAGGCTATGTTCATAAAATGAAGGATTTTGAATGGACAAAAAATGTTTTTAAAGCTTTAAAATTCTCAAATAACAAATTTGATCATTTATTTATTGTTACAAATCAATCTGGAATAGGTAGAGGCTTATATTCTGAAAAAACCTTTATAAACTTTCATAAAAAAATCAAAAAAATATTAACAAAAAAAAAAATTTTCATAGACGAGATTTTTTATTGTCCTCATCATCCTATTTATGGTTTAGGCAAATACAAAAAAAAATGTAAATGTAGAAAACCAAATAACTTAATGATTGAAAAAGCAATAAAATTTTGGAACATAAATAGATTAAATTCATTGATGATTGGTGACAAGAAAACAGATAAATTATGCGCAAAAAAAAGTAAAATTAATTTTATGTATAAAAAAAAAGATATTTTTAAACAAATTAATGAATTCATTTAAAAACTTTAAAAAAACTTAAATTACTCTCTAAATTTTTGTATATTAATATTAATGCAAGTGAAAACACATAACTTAAAATAAATAATGAACTAATTTCATACTTAATCATGTAATAAATAATAGCAAAATTTATTATATTGAATAAAAAATTATAAAATAAAACATTTTTATGGTTTATCTTGTTTTTTAAAGTTGGTTTTAAGAAATAGTAATCATACATTCCTTTCCAAGGCATATAACCTTTAGCAACTTTTTTCACCAAAGTTATAGAGCAATCAGTAAAGGGATAAGCTAACAAACTTAAAGAAATATAAAAATACCCTTTTGAAGCAAATTCTAAAAAGATATATCCTGATATAAAACCTAAGAAAATACTCCCAGCATCACCCATATATATTTTTGCTGGAGGCAAGTTAAACAGTAAAAAACTCAATAAAACAGGCAATAAAATTAATGCTACATAAAATGAAAAATAAAAACTTTTTAATTCATAATTTATTAATAAAGTTTGCAAAAGTAAAAAAAGAATTATTGAAATAAGATGCCCATCAGATCCATCCAAAAAATTGTTAATATTTAAAATATATATCCAAATTCCTACTGAAAAAAATATCAAAATTTTAAGAGGAAAATCTAGCAACGAAAGATCTAAACTTGTTATAGATAAGTAAGTTAAAATTATCTGTGCTAATAATCTCAAAATAGGATCTATAGACTTTTGATCATCTTTAAAAGAAATTAAACATAATATTAATGATGATAACAAAAAAATATAATACTTATTTGGGTATATAATTCCAAAAAAATTATTTTTATAAAAAAAAAATAAATTTCCTACAAAAAAAATTAAACAAAAAATAATACCAGATCCAGATGGTGTTGGTTTAAAATTATAATTTGGATTTTTGTTATCAATTAGATTAAATTTACCAGCAAAGATATAATATTTTGAAAATAAAAAAAATGAGATAATAAATGTAAAAATAAAATAGAATATATAGTGTATCATTACTTAGCTCTATTAAATTAAAAAATCTTATATATAACAAATCATAGAGAAAAAAAATAAATATTAATGAAAAATATAAAAAGTTTCCTAAATGACTATTCCTACTTAATTATAGGTTTACTACCACTTATCATTTTGTTTAGATCTGCATCTTTAAATTTATACATTTTTTTCATTTGTATAATGTTTATTTTTTTCTTTAGTGAGAAACGTATATTTAAAAATTATAACAATTATCTATGGATATATATATTCATAATTTTTTGGATTTATATTGTTGTAAATTCTTATCTTACAGAAAATAACTTGAGATCTTTACAAAGTGCAATATCTCAGATTAGATTTTTAATTTTAGCTTTAGCAATTGGCTTTTTCTTCCAATTTAATATCAAAGCATTGAATAAACTAATTTTGACAATTGGTTTAATAATATTTTTTGTATCAATTGATACCATTTATCAATATTTCTTTGGGCATGATATATTTGGTATAGAACCTAGTTATGATACAAATCCATATCGTCTTAGCGGTCCTTTTGGTAAAGAATTAATAGTAGGAGGTTATATATCTTTCCTCTCGGCACCTGTAATATCTTACTGTTTTCTTAATTTAAATAAGAGTTTTAATCTAAAAAATTTTTATTTTATTATTTTTATACTCACAACTTTTTTTGCAGTTTTACTGTCCGGAGAGAGAATGTCTTTACTTTTTTACTGCTGTAATATTTTTTGTTTATTGTTTTTTATTGATAAAAAAAAAATAATTCTAATTAGTTCATTATTAATAATAACTTTGTTTTCAATGTACACTTTAAATCAAAATGTAAAAAGTCGAATAAATAACTTTATTTTCGACTTGAAAAATTTTGAAAATTCAAATCATGCTAGACTTTTTTCATCTGCCTATAATATTTGGAAAGACAATAAGATAAGCGGTGTAGGACTAAAAAATTATAGAATAATTTGCGATGAGAGTCAGATTGATAAATTAACAGATAAACAAACTTTATGTTCAACGCATCCACATAATATATATTTAGAATTTTTATCAGAAACAGGATTAATTGGACTAATTTTATTTTCAATATTTATTATAAATTTTTTAATATTTATTAAAAAGCATTTCAAAAAATTAGATAATATTCAAAAACCTATTTTTATTGGAAGCTTATCAGTTGTACTTTTTTATATTTGGCCAGTAAAAAGTAATGGTAGTTTTTTTTCTACATTTTCAGCAACTTTATTTTGGTTTAACATTGGATTAATATTATTAACTATAAATACAAAAAATAAAAAAATAGATTAAAATAAATATGTTTAATTGCTTCCCAGATTTAAATGATTTAAAAAAACTTAGTAAGTTTTATGAATTAGTAAAAAATACAAATTTCCATAAAAATTCTGAAAATGAGGATAATTTTGTTGCTATTTATAAATGGGCAATAATTCTTTATGTATTTGAAAATTTTATTAAAGATAAAAAAAATTTAAAGATCTTAGATGTTGGAGGAGGTTATTATTCGTGGCTTACTAATTATTTTACAAAATACGGAGAAGTTACCAATATAGATATTATAGACACTTATAAAGAAAATGGAAAATTGAATAGTAATAAAGTTTATTACAATAGTAAAATAAATTTTATTAATGGAAATTTTTTAAAAGTTGGAAAAAAATTATCAAATAATTATTATGATTTTATTTATGATGGATGTGCAATCATACATTTTAATCCCACAAAAAAAAATAATTTATTAAATTATGGAGTTTATGAGACTGCAGCTATAATAAATAATATTCTTAATGATAAAGGTATATTTATTTCAAGTTCACACTGTGTTCATCCAAATTATTATCAAGTTAGAGATATGATTTATCCAGAAAATTTGATGAATTCTTATTTAAAAGCAGGCTTAAATCCTTTATTTAAACCAGATTTTAAAATTAATGAATATTTTAACATAGATAATAAGTATTTTAATCCATTTACAAAAAAAAATTTTAACGAAATAATTTCAAATTTTGAAAGCAACAAAAAATTCGACTTATTATTTGAAAGAGGAAATATGAGAGACGAGACAATGTTAATGACACTAAATTTCTTATTTTCTAAAGGTGATTTTGTAAAAAATAATAATTACCAAAATTTCAATAATAATTTTAAACAAAAATTAATGCATTTAGTATTTAAAATTAAAAGAAAATTTAGAAAATAGATTAAAAAATTATGAAAACAATTTTAGTTACCGGTGGAGCCGGATATATTGGAAGTAAAGTTTCATATGACTTAAAAGATATGGGCTATAAAGTCATAATAATCGATAATTTATCAACCGGTTATAAAAAACAAATCAAAAATAATTTTATTTTTTATAAATTAGATCTCAAAAATTACCAAAAACTAGTTAAAACTCTTAAGACTTTCAAAATTCATGCGATTTTTCATTTTGCTGGACTTACAAATGTCAAAGAGTCAATAAAGAAAAAAAAAAAGTATTATGAAAATAATGTTATCTCAACAATCAATGTTTTAAAGTTTCTAAAAAAATATAAGATAAATTATTTAATTTTTTCCTCAAGTGCTGCAGTATATGGAAAACAAAAATCCGTATGTGTTAAGGAAAGTGATTTAAAAAAACCCTTAAGTAATTATGGTAGAAATAAACTAGACTGTGAAATTAAAATAAAAAAATTTGCAAAAGATCATAATTTCAAATTTGCTATACTTCGTTATTTTAATGTTATAGGTCCTGATCAAAAAATGCGATGTGGACCTATTAAAAGGGGTTCTTTATTTACAAATATATCAAACTCTATTAGACTTAAAAATTATAGTATTAATATTTATGGTAATAATTATAATACAAAAGATGGAACAGCTATAAGAGATTTTATAGATGTAAATGACTTATCAAAACTGCACATCTTATCTCTAAAAAAAATAAAAAATAAATCATTAGTATTGAATTGTGGATATAATATGGGTTATTCGGTCCTTCAGGTTGTTAAAACTTTTAATAAGTTTTTAAATAAAAAAATTAAATACAAATTTAAAAGTCGTAGGTTGGGAGATATTGGCAAAATATACGCAGATAATAATTTACTAAAAAAGAATTTTCCAAATTGGAAAAGAAAATTCAATTTAGATAAATCAATTAAAAATATTATTAAATGGGAAAAACTAATTTAGGAGATTATTTAAATAAAAAAAAACTAAGGACTATTCTATATTTGTCTCTATTTATTAAAATAATTCTTATTTTTTATATAGGTGATGAAAGTTTTGTTGAAGAGTGGAAGATTTTATTATCTAATCTTAAGAATTTTCAATCACTTTCATTTTACGCCATAGATGGTTATAGGTTAGTTCCTAGTGTGTATATGCCACCACTTTATACGTTTTTTCTATATTTTTTTTATTTTTTAGCAAATTTTAATGATTTCCTAGCTGTAAAAATTATTTTAATTTTTCAATGCGTATTATCAATTATTACTGCTCAATTTTTTTACTATATAAACAGGATTTATTTTTCAGAAAAATTATCAGTTTTTTTGACACTAATTTTCTTTTTTTACCCTTTACACTTTTATGCATCTACACAAATTTCATCAATAACATTACAAGTTTTTTTATTTACAATGTTTGTTTATTTTTTTTTACAGATAAAACATAATAAAAATTATATTTATTTTGGTATTATTTCTTCGTGTTTAGTATTGATAAGAGGTGAATTTTTAATTTTATTTATAATTTGTTTAATTGCTTGGTATTTTGAATTAAGAAAATTAAATAAAATATTAATATCAATTTTAATAACCTTTATATTAATCACACCTTATATAATTAGAAATTATAATAATTTTGGTCAATTTGTAATAACAAAATCTCTCGGATTTAATTTATGGAGAGGCAATAATGTTATAGCTGATTTAAATGGAACAATCCATCCTGAATGGACATATCCAAATCTAATTAAAGAAAAAAGTGAAATATTAAATTACTTAAAAAAAAATAATAAAATTTATCTTTATGAAATATATATCGATGATAATTTTAAAAAAAGAGCAATAAACAATATAAAAAATGATCCAATATATTATTTTAATTTATATTTAAAAAAATTGTTTTCTTTTGTGTTGTATAACTACAATTCAAATTATCCAAATTATTATAATCCACTAGTAGTTGCTCCAGAAATAATTTATTCTTTTCTTGGTTTGATTGGTTTTATTATCAATTTAATAAATAAAAAAAAATTATATAAAGTTACAATTTTATATCTATTTTATATATTTTTAATCCCTACTTTTTTTATTTTACCAAGATACAAGTTATTTATACTACCATTGATAATTATATTTATTGGAATTTTTATAAAATATATTTTATCTAATAAGAATTCTTTCAAAAAAACAATATAGAAGTGTAAAGAAATATTTTGAACTAAGTTCTTTAACTTTAAATTTGGATAGACCTTTCTTTCTATTATACCATTTTATTGGAATTATCTTATATTTCTTTTTCCATATAATTATTTTTAAAGGTAATTCTAAAAAAATATTAAAATTTTCGGATATGAAAGGACCCATCTCCAAAAGTGTTTTTTTTTTATAAATTTTAAATGCATTAGTAAAGTCGTTATAGTCAGAGTAAAAAATCAATTTAACTAAATAATTAAATATTCTATTGTATATTAGTTTTTTAAAAGGATAATCTGTAACTTGGGAATTTTTAATAAATCTACTTCCAAATATTGCATCATAATTATATTTATTTATTAAATTATAATATTTGATTAAATCAAATGGATTGTCAGATAAGTCGGCCATAACGATAGCAATAAATCTTTTTTTGCTAGATTTTATTCCTAGGTTAATTGCACCACCCAACCCTTTGATTTTATTATTTTTAATTTTGATATTTTTTTTACTTTTGGATAATTTTTTTATTTCTTCATAGGTATTGTCATTACTAAAATCATTAATAAGAATATATTCATATTCTTTTATCCTTCTTTTTATTATTTTGTTGATTTTAGTTATCGTTTTAATGATTGTTTGCTCTTCATTTTTACATGGAATAATTATAGATAAACTCATAAAAAAACTTTTATACTAAAATTATTTAAAATGAAAATTTTAATAACAGGTGGATGTGGTTTTGTAGGATCAAACCTAGCAATTTATTTAAAGAAGAAAAAATTTAAAGTTCATTCTTTAGATAATCTTTTTAGAAATGGGTCCAAGCAAAATTTATTAAGACTAAAAAATGAAGGTATATCAAATTTTAAAATTGATATTAGTTTAAATAGCAAGATAAAAAAATTACCCAAGTTTGATTTAATTATTGATGCTTGTGCAGAGCCTTCAGTTAATACTTATTTAAATGATATTGATAGATTATTTAGCACAAATTTAAGTGGAACATTAAATATATTAAAAAAATGTGTAGCAGATAATTCTAAGCTAATTTTCCTCTCTACAAGTAGAGTTTATTCTCTCAAATATTTGAATAGTTTAATTAAAAGAAAAAACCTAAAAAAAAAAATAAAACCAAAAAAAATATTTACCGATATGAAATCACCAACAATCGGTGCTAAATCTTTATATGGATTTACGAAATTTGCATCAGAGGAATTAATAAAAGAATTTTCATATATAAAAGATTTAAATTATTTGATAAACAGATTTGGAGTTATAGCGGGGCCATGGCAATTTGGAAAAGTAGACCAAGGTTTTTTTAGTCTTTGGATTTGGAGACATTTGACTAAGCAAAAACTAAGCTACAATGGTTTTGGGGGAAATGGTTTCCAAATTAGAGATGTTATACACATTGAGGATGTGTGTAGATTAATATATCTACAAATAAAAAAAATTAATAAAATATATAATAAAAGTTTTATTGCAGGCGGCGGAATTAGAAATGCACTGTCTCTTAAAGATTTAACTTTAATTTCACAAAAATTGACAAAAAATAAAATTAAAATTTCAAAAAATCCAAATACCTCTTATTACGATGTTCCATATTTTGTATCATCAAACAAAGAAATAAAAAAATTTTATAATTGGGAACCAAAAAAAAATATTGAAGAAATTGCAAATGATATCTATTCTTGGCAACTAAATAGTTTTAATATCATAAAAAAATATTTTAATTAAATGTCTTTAGCAATTGTTACTGGATCAAATGGCCTTGTTGGCTCTGAAACTTCAATTTTTCTACTTGAAAAAGGTTTTGATGTGGTTGGAATCGACAACAACGAGAGGATGAAATTCTTTGGTTTGGATGGTGATACAAGACGAATTAAGAATTTTTTAAAAAACAAATATTCCAATTATACTCATTATAATTGTGATATCAGAAATAAAGAAAAAATTAATAAAATTTTTAAAAAATATAAAAAAAGAGTTAAATTTTTACTACATGCAGCCGCTCAGCCTTCTCATGATTGGGCTTACAGCAATATTAGAAAAGATTTTGAAATCAATGCAACAGGCACTTTAAATATTTTAGAAGGAGCAAAAAATAATTTTCCAGATACAGTTTTTATTTTTACATCAACTAATAAAGTTTATGGTGACAATCCTAATAGATTAAATTTGATAGAAAAAAAAAATAGGTGGGCACCACCAAAAAATTCAAAATTTCACAAAGGTATTAATGAAACTATGACATTAGACAATTGTACTCACAGCTTGTTTGGTATTTCAAAAGTTTATGCTGATTTACTTGTTCAAGAATATAACAAAAATTTTGGAATGAAAACAGCATGTTTCAGAGCGGGATGCATTACTGGCCCAAATCATTCAGGAGCAAAATTACATGGCTTCTTGTCATTTTTAGTTAAAGAATGCCTAAGAAAAAGATCTTATCAAATAATAGGTTATAAAGGTAAACAAGTTAGAGATAATATTCATAGTAAAGATCTTACCCAAGCATTTTGGAATTTTTATAAAAGACCAATCAATAATGCAGTTTTTAATATTGGTGGTGCCAAATATTCAAATTGTTCTATTTTAGAGGCGATTAAATATATCGAAGAAAAATTAAATATAAAAATAAAAAAAAAATTCTTAAAAAAACCTAGAACGGGAGATCATAAATGGTATGTCAGTGATATTAGCAAATTTCAAAAATTTTATCCCAATTTTAAAATTAGGTACAATACTGAAAAAATTATAGATCAGATTTTAGAGGAGACAAAAAGAGAAATATTATAATTTAATAATTAACTTTATTAAAATACTCAGAATTGATATCTTTATATAATAATTTATTTGCAAATTTTGATTTTTCATGTATTAAAAGCTTCGCCTGGTAATTATTGCGAAAGGGTAATACCCGATCCCATTCCGAACTCGGAAGTCAAGCCTTTCTGCGCCAATGGTACTTTGTCTTAAGGCACGGGAGAGTAGGACATTGCCAGGCTTTTCTAGATGAAAAATTTAATTGTTGTAACCGGTGGAGCAGGTTTTGTAGGATCAAATTTAATTAATTATTTTCTAAAAAAAACGAACTTTAAAATTATTAGTATTGATAACTATAGCACTGGGAAAAAAAAAAATCACATCATTTCAAAGAAAGTAAGATACATTAAAGGAGATACTGAAAATATATCTAAAATTTTAAATAAATATAGAAAAAAAATAAATTCGATTTTTCATTTTGGAGAATTTTCGAGAATTTACCAAAGTTTTAAATATTTCTCCAAATGTTTTGACTCAAACTCCATTGGCAGTAAAGAAGTATTTAAATTTTGTTTAGATAATAAAATAAAATTAATTTATTCAGCAACATCAGCATCTTTAGGAAAAAAAGGAAATGATAAAAATTTATCACCTTATGCTTTTACAAAATCAAAAAATTTGGAGTTATTAGAAAATTTAAAAAAATGGTTTAATTTGAAATTTGAAATAATTTATTTTTATAATGTATATGGAAATAACCAGATAGATGAGGGTTATATGGCTACTGTTATAGGAATATTTCAGAGTCAATTTAAAAAAAAAAAACCTTTAACAATTGTAAGGCCAGGCACTCAAACTAGACGCTTTACACATATCGACGACACAATTAAAGTATGTTACAAAGCTTGGAAATTAAATAAATGCAGACATTACAGTATAAGTCATCGAAAATCATATTCTATAAAGGCTGTGGCAAAAATGTTTAATTCTAAATTTAAATATTTACCCAAAAGACCAGGCGAACGTTATTCTTCAGCCTTAGTAAATATATCATATAATAGAAAAATTACTCGTATTTTTGGAAAAATAAATTTGAAAGATTACATAAGTTCGTTTATTAAAAGCTAAATTAAAAATTATGAAAATTGCAAGTTCACTTAAATCGTTAAAAAAAAGAGATCTTAACTCTAAATTAGTTAGAAGACGGGGTAGAGTATATATAATAAACAAAAAAAATCCTAAATTTAAAGCTAGACAAAAATAGAACTTTTAATGAATAATGAAGAGCATAAAAATACTTGGAACAACTTCACTAAATTTGTTCTTTGGGGGTCTATTGCAGTAGTTGTTATTCTTATTTTGATGGCAATATTTCTTTTATAAAATGATAATAGGATCTATTTCAGAAAATCTAGGTTTTGAAAAGAGGGTATCGATAACACCTGAAATTATAAAAAAGTATAAATCCTTAGGACTAGAAATTCATTTGAGCAAAAATTATGCAGAACATCTGGGAATCTCCGATAAGGAATATGAAAGTCATGGAGCCAATATCCTTCCAAAAGATGAGGTTATTTTAAATTCAAATGTGATAATACAAATGAATATACCTAGTGACGAAAATTTAAGTAAATTGAAAGAAAGTCAAATTTTAATAGGAGTTTTAAATCCGTATTTAAATGAAAAAAAGTTAAATGATTTAACATCAAAAAATGTTAACTGCTTTTCTCTTGAACTTTTGCCAAGAATTACAAGAGCTCAATCAATGGATATACTATCTTCCCAAGCTAATTTAGCGGGATATAAAGCAGTCGTTGATTCTTTTGCTTACTTTCAAAAAGCTATCCCAATGATGATGACTGCAGCAGGAACTATATCTGCAGCCAAAGTTTTGGTAGTTGGAGCAGGTGTTGCTGGTTTACAAGCGATAGCTACCGCAAAAAGAATGGGAGCCATAGTGTACGCGACTGATGTTAGAATGGCATCTAAAGAACAAGTCGAGAGTTTAGGTGGTAAATTTTTAATTGTTGATGGAGCTGAAAATTTAGAAACAGAAGGAGGATATGCTAAGGAAGCTTCAGATGATTTTAAAAAAAAACAGGAAGACTTACTGAGAGAAACATTAAAAAAAATTGATATCGTTATATGTACTGCATTAATTCCTGGAAAAAAAGCTCCAATAATTATTAAGGATGAAATGATTAAAGTTATGGCAAACGGATCTATTATTTATGATTTAGCTGCGTCCCAGGGTGGAAACTCAGAGCTTACAAAGGTAGATGAAATTGTAGACGTTAATGGCGTAAAAATAATGGGTGAAACAAATATTTTAAATAAACTTCCTGTATCGGCTTCAAATCTTTATGCAAAAAATATTTATAATTTTGTAGAAAATTTATATGATAAAGAAAAAAAAAATTTTGATATAAACTTAAATGACGAAATAATCGAAAAAACAAAAATTAAATAATGGAAATAGATCCTTTTATATTCAGATTAAGCATATTCATATTATCAATATTTGTTGGATACTATGTTGTATGGAGCGTTACACCTTCTTTACATACACCTTTAATGTCCGTAACAAATGCAATATCATCTGTAATAATTGTTGGCGCTATCATCGCAGCTCTAGCTGGATCTGATAAGACTATTTTTGAAATATCAAATATTTTTGGTTTTCTTGCAATCATTTTAGCTGCGGTAAATATTTTTGGTGGATTTCTAGTTACTCAAAGAATGCTACAAATGTATAAAAAGAAAAAAAAATAATATGTCTGCTAATTTATCAGCTCTATTTTATCTAATTTCTGGAATTTTATTCATTTTGGCTCTTAGAGGCCTTTCATCTCCAGAAACATCAAGACAGGGAAATTACTTCGGTATAGCCGGAATGGTAATATCAATTGTTGTTACCTTTTTAACAGTTGGAAATTTTGGGATAGGATTTGTATATGTACTAATTTTTTTGATTATTGGTGGATCAATAGGTTCATTTATTGCATTTAGGATACCTATGACAGCAATGCCTGAATTAGTTGCTGGGTTTCATAGTTTGGTTGGTCTAGCAGCTGTTTTTGTTGCAATATCAGCTTTCTTAAAACCAGAGGCATTTGGGCTAGGAATTATAGGTAATATAAAACTTGCTAGTCTTATTGAAATGTCTCTCGGAGCAGCGATAGGAGCAATTACTTTCTCAGGTTCTATTATAGCATTTTTAAAACTAAGGGGTTTAATGTCTGGATCACCAATAACATTTAAAGGTCAACACATTATAAATCTAACCTTAGGATTGATAATAATTTTTCTAATTTATTACCTGTGCATTAAACAATCATCTAATATATTTTGGTCAATTGTAATTATATCTTTTATAGTTGGAGTACTTTTAATTATACCAATTGGTGGAGCTGATATGCCAGTTGTAATTTCAATGTTAAATTCATACTCAGGCTGGGCTGCTGCCGGAATAGGATTTACGCTTGAAAATACCGCTCTCATAATTACGGGAGCTTTAGTCGGTTCTTCTGGAGCAATTCTTTCATATATTATGTGTAAAGGTATGAATAGATCTTTCTTCAATGTAATTCTTGGTGGATGGGGTGCCACTGATCAGAGTACAAATAGTGATAAAAAAGAACAAAAGCCTGTCAAAAATGGTAATGCAGATGATGCTGCCTTTTTAATGAAGAACGCATCCTCGGTTATAATTGTACCAGGTTACGGTATGGCTGTAGCCCAAGCTCAACATGCTTTAAGAGAAATGGTTGATGCTTTAAAAAAAAATGGTGTTAAAGTTTCGTATGCTATTCATCCAGTAGCAGGAAGAATGCCTGGCCACATGAATGTTTTGTTAGCAGAAGCCAATGTGCCTTATGATGAAGTTTTTGAATTAGAAGAAATTAATAACGATTTTGCAAATTGTGATGTTGCATATGTCATAGGAGCAAATGATGTAACCAATCCAGTTGCAAAATCAGATCCCCAAAGCCCAATATACGGAATGCCAGTATTAGACGTAGAAAAAAGTAAATCGGTGTTATTCGTTAAAAGAAGTTTATCTCCTGGATATGCTGGTATCGATAATGATCTTTTCTATAGAGAAAATACTTTAATGTTATTTGCCGATGCAAAAAAAATGACCGAAGAGATAGTTAAGAGTTTATAATTGACTAAAATTTTTTGCGATATTGCTGATATAAAACTTATAAAAAAATTTAGTAAAAAAAAAATTATTAAAGGTTTTACTACAAATCCTAGCTTAATGAGAAAAGCAGGAGCTAGAGATTATTCAAATTACTCAAAAAAAATACTTAAAACTACTACAAAGCCTGTATCTCTAGAGGTATTTGCTGATGATGTAAAAAATATGATTTTACAAGGAAATAAAATTAGTAAATGGGGTAAGAATGTATTCGTTAAAGTTCCAATAACAAATTCCAGAGGAAAATTTATGGGTGAGGTGATTAGAGAATTAAATAAAAAAAAAATAAAATTAAATATTACAGCGGTTTATACTTCATATCAAACAAGTCAGATACTAAAAAAAATAAACAAAAAAACTAAAGTAATAATTTCTATTTTTGCTGGAAGGATGGCTGATGTCGGTAAAGATCCTATAACTCAAATAAAGAAAAGTATAAAGTTGTCACAAAAGTATAAAAATGTGGATATACTTTGGGCAAGCACTAGAGAACCATATAATTATCAACAAGCAAAAAACTTGGGTTGTCAAATAATTACAATACCTCCCTCAATTATAGAAAAAATCGAAAAATTTGGAAAATCTTATAATAAATTAACTATAGATACAGTAAAAGGTTTTTTAAATGACTCAAAAAAATCAAATTATAAATTATAAATTGGTTGCGGGGGACGGATTTGAACCGCCGACCTCAAGGTTATGAGCCTTGCGAGCTACCAGGCTGCTCCACCCCGCGATAATTAAATCCTATTTTTGAGTTTGTTAAGTTTTTTAACTCTTTTAATATTTTCTTGTAGAATTCTTTTCTTTTTTTCAGACGGTTTTTCATAATTATTTTTAAGTTTAATTATTTTAAAGAAACCATCTCTTTGAAGTTTTCTCTTTAAGACCCTCAAAGCCTGTTCTACATTATTATCTTTGACTTCTATTTTAATAACAACCTCCAAAAAGCCAGACTGGTAACATTTTAAACATTATTTGTCTATATATTTCAATTTCCACTTTTATTAGTTAAATTTAATTTTTCTTTATCTTTTTTTTCTTTTATAATTCTTCTCTCTGCCTTTTCTATTGCATTTAGTAAATCTTTTTGGCTAAATAAACCCATTGCAACGGGATCCTTTGCATTTAAACTATTATAATTCCAGTAACTCTTATTTCTTATTGATGTAACGGAATTTTTAGTCACTCCCACTAATTTTGCTATTTGTGAATCTTTAAGAATTGAGTGATTTTTTATTAACCATAAAGCGGAATCTGGTTTGTCTTGTCGCTTTGAAAGTGGAATATATTTTTTAATTTTGGTCTCAGAATTTTTTATTTCTACTTCTTCATTTATTATATTTAATGGCCTATTTTCATCAACCGAAGAGAGCTTTATTTCTTCATCAGATAGTTGACCAGAAATAATTGGACTATATCCAACTATTCCTTTTGCTACTTCACCGTCAGCAATTCCTTGAATTTCAACTTCGTGTAATCCACAAAATTCTGCAATCTGCTTAAAGGTAAGAGATGTGTTTTCAACTAGCCAAACAGCTGTAGCCATAGGCATTAATGGTGCTTTTGTCATCAACTATTAT
The DNA here is from genome assembly GCA_902595815.1 of uncultured Pelagibacteraceae bacterium. Lineage (GTDB taxonomy): Bacteria > Pseudomonadota > Alphaproteobacteria > Pelagibacterales > Pelagibacteraceae > Pelagibacter. Next base: position 101,453 of record CACJRL010000003.1, on the reverse strand, counting down.
TCTCAGATCTAAAATTTTGAAACTTCTTGTTGAATTTACTTATTCTACCTTTATCTAAAATTTTCTGTTTGCCACCGGTCCATGCTGCATGAGATTTTGGATCAATTTCAAGTTTTAAAACTTCATTTTCTGATCCCCAGGTAGATCTTGTTTCGAATTGACTACCATCAGTCATTTCAACTTTAATTTTATGATAATTCGGGTGAATATTTTTTTTCATGGGCAGCCTTATAACAAAATTTATTTTAAAAACAATTAAAAGTTATGTAGTTTTTTAAGCATTTTTTCATAAATATTTGGATTGGCGGCTCTTATATCGATTTTATTTATTCCAAAGCCGTCAATATTATTTACTTTTCCTCCAGCTTCCTCAATAATAATTTTGCCTGCAGCTATATCCCATAAATTTATCTTATTGTGAAAATATCCATCAAATCTACCACATCCAACATAAGCTAAATCTAACGCAGCACATCCTGTATTTCTTAAATTTAATTTTGGATAAATTGATTTTATACCATCTGAGTTTGTTGCAAAAAGGCAGTCATCAAGATTTGATTTACTTGAAACTCTTACTCTATTATTATTAAAAAAAGATCCATTATTTTTTTCAGCATAAAAAATTTCATTTTTTATGGGATCAAAAACTAAACCAATTATAATTTCTTCCTCTATTTTTAATGCTATAGAAATTGCAAAATGCGGAACTCCATGTAGAAAATTAGTTGTTCCATCAATTGGGTCTATAATCCAGTATATATCTTTAAATTTATTTAATATTTTTCCTGTTTCTTCAGAAATAAATGAGTAATGCCTTTTTGATTTTGTTAATTCCTCTATAAGAATTTTTTCAACTTTTTTATCAGTTTTTGTGACAAAATCTTTTGGTCCTTTTTTTGATACCTGCAAATTTTCTAGTTCTCCAAAATCTCTTATAATAATTTTTGAAGCTTTTTCACATGCTCTTATCATTAAATTTAAATTTGCAGAGATTGAATTCATACTAAATTTTTTTTATGTACTCCAAAGTTCTTGTATCTAAAATGATTACATCTCCTTTTTCTATGAATGGTGGAACTTGTATATTTAAGCCGTTTTCAAGTATAGCTGGTTTGTAAGAGGATGAAACGGTCTGACCTCTTATGGCCACGTCTGTTGTATCAATCTTACATTCAATTTGATTAGGAAGTTTTAAATTTATGGGTTCTTCATTGTAAAAATTTATAGCAACTTCTAAATTTTCGTATAGCATTTTTCCACTCTCACCAACCATATCTTTATTCAAATTAATTTGTTCAAATGAATTTGGATCCATAAAGTAAAAATTATTTTCATCTTTATATAAATAATTGTATTTAATTTCTTCCAAAGATGCTTTTTCTACTGTTTCACTTGATCTAAATCTTTCATTCAATTTTGTATTCTTATTAAGGCTTTTCATTTCAACCTGTGCAAATGCACCACCTTTCCCAGGTTTAACATGATTTGTTTTTAAAACTTCCCATAGATCGTCCTTATATTCTAATATCATTCCTACTCTTATTTCTGTTGCGTTTATTTTCATATTAATTTTTTTACTGCTTGATGTGGTTTAAACTTTTTATTATTCCAAATGTAGCCTGAAATAGCTAAAAAATCTGCTTTATTCAACAATAGTTTTTTATAATTTTTATCATTAATTCCTCCAATAACTACAACTGGTAAATTTATTAACTTTTTAATTTTAATTAAAGATTTGATATTTGCTTTATGTGTAACTTTTTTGGTTTTAGTTTTAAAGAACGCTCCTAATGCAATATAATCTGCACCACCTGATAAAGCAATTTTACAAAGTTTGATTGAATTATGACAAGTAACTCCAATTATTTTATTTTTTAAAATTTTTCTTGCATCAAAAATGTTCATATCTTTTTGACCCAAATGACATCCATGTGCATTCACTTTTAAAGCAAGATTAGGATCATCATTAATAATTAATTTTACTTTATTTTTTTTGCAAATTTTTAGTATTTTGTTTGCGATTATAACTTTTTTTTTAATACTTTCTTTTTTAAGTCTTAATTGAAAAAATTTTACTTTTTTTGATTTAAAAACTTGATTTAAAATATTGTAAAATGAATTATTTATTATTTTATTTGGAGATATTAAATAAATAAATTTTTTATTACGAGTTTTCAAAACTTTTTGACCATTTTCCTTTTGCCGCTAAAGAACACATTTTAGCTCTATGATCGAAAATTTTCTGAGTTCCGACTATGTTATTTATATCTTTTGACCAAAATTTTAGTGCACTTTGTTGCAGAGCTCTTCCATATGAATAAGTCATTATAAAGTCTGTATTATTATTGATATTTATTTGGTTAAGGTTTGCTGTTGCCTCTATCTCTGTTTGACCGCCAGAGAGAAAAGCTATTCCAGGGACTGATACAGGCACATTATTTTTTAAACACTCTAATGTTAATCCTGCTATTTCATCATTAGAAATTTTTTCGTTAGAGTCTTTACCTGGTAAAATCATGTTTGGCTTTAATATTGTTCCTGTTAGATCAATTTTGTTCAGTTCCAATTCTTCATAACATTTACTTATTACTTCTGATGTTTTTATTAAACAATCCTTAGCTGAATGATCACCATCCATTAAAACTTCGGGTTCAATTATAGGAACCATTCCTGCTTCTTGAACTAATGCTGCATATCTAGCTAATGCATGAGCATTTGCTGAAACTGATAATTTGCTTGGATATTTATCAGATACAAGGTAGACACCCCTCCATTTTGTAAATCTTGCTCCAAGTTTATAATATTCTTTTAGTCGTTCCCTTAAACCATCTAAACCTTCAGTAATTTTTTCTTCTTTAGATCCCGCTAATGTTTTGGCCCCTGTATCAACTTTAATACCAGTTAATGAACCACTTGAGTTTATTAGTTCAGGTATTGTTTTTCCATTAGAAGTTTTTTGTCTTATTGTTTCGTCGTATAGTATTACTCCCCCTATGCATTCTTTCATTGATAAAGATGAAAAAAGAGTTTGTCTAAAAAGTAGTCTATTATTTTCATCGGAATGTACTTTTACTGTATCTAATCTTTTCGTCATTGTGGCTGTACTTTCATCAGCTGCAAGTATACCTTTGCCATTTGACAATATTTGAAGAGCGATTTTGTTTAGTTCAGACATTTAATTTAATGCTTTTATACCAGGGAGAACTTTGCCTTCAAGATATTCTAAAAATGCTCCACCTGCAGTTGAAACAAAATTAAATTTATCTTTCATATTTAGTGAATTAATTACTGCAACCGTATCGCCTCCACCAACAACAGAAAATATTTTGTTCCCTCTGTTTGCTATATATTTTGCAACTTCTGAGCTTCCTAATGAAAAATTCTCATTTTCAAAGTAACCTAATGGTCCGTTCCATAATATTGTCGAGGAATCGTCAATAATTCTTTTTATTTCAACTAATGTTTTTGATCCTACATCAAGTATCATATCATCATCTTCAATATCTTTAAAATCTTTTTCAAAAGATTTATCGTTCAATTTTTTTCCAATTTTAACATCTTTCGGAAAATAAATTCTACATTTATTTTTTTCAGCATAAGTGAAAATCTCTTGAATTATGTAATCAATATTTTTTTCATAAATAGAGTTACCAATTTTTAAACCTTTGTATTTCAATATATTGTTCGCCATAGCACCAACTATTATAATGCTATTAAATTTTGGTATTAAATTTTTTATTATATTTATTTTGGAAGATATTTTAGATCCACCAATTATACATGTTATAGGCTTTTTTATTTTTGACGTTATCTTATTGAGAGCATTTACCTCTGCATTAATTTGAATTCCGCTGTACGATGGAATATACTTTGTTATTTTTGATATAGAAGCATGATCTCTGTGTGAACACGAAAATGCATCATTAACATATATTTCACCAAAGCTTGCTAATTTCTTTGAAAATTTATCATCGTTGGCTTCTTCTTCGGGATAAAATCTAATATTTTCTAGTAGTATTACTTCATCTTTGTAACTCTTAAAGATGTCTTCTTTATTTAAATTAAAAATATTTTCTTTAAGTAATGTTACTTCTTTTTTAATTTTGCTTTTAATATACAACGATACCAAATCTAGAGAAAGTTCTTTAACTATTTTACCATTTGGCCTTCCAACATGAGAAATTATTATAATCTTTGCTTTTTTTTTTAATAGAAATTCTAGTGTAGGCATAACCTTATCAATCCGGTTAGTGTCTGTTATTTTTCCATTCTTTATTGGAACATTTAAATCAAGTCTAAGAATTACTCTTTTATTTTTAATATTTTCTATATTTTCAATGGATTTCATTATTTGATCTTGCTTACATACTCAGCAATATCACACATTCTATTCGAGAAACCCCATTCATTATCATACCAAGCTGAAATTTTACCCATTTTATTTCCAACTACATTAGTAAGTGAGGAGTCTATGATTGCAGATGCACTATTGTGATTAAAATCAATTGAGACAAGCTTCTCATCTGTAACATTTAGAATATTTTTAAGTTTCGTTTTAGAAGCTGAAAATAAAGAGTTATTTAATTTTTTTGAGGTAATATTTTTTTTTACATTAAATATAAATTCTATTAATGAAACATTTGGTGTTGGCACTCTCATTGCTATTCCCTCTAGCTTGCCTTTCAACGAGGGTATAATCTCACCAATAGCTTTTGATGCACCAGTAGATGTGGGAACAATTGATTGACTTGCAGATCTCGCTCTTCTTGGATCTTTGTGAGAATTATCTAATATTCTTTGATCACTTGTAAAAGCATGTATGGTTGTCATAAAACCATTAAGAATTATAAAATTTTTATTAATTACGTCTGCAACAGGGGCTAAGCAATTTGTTGTGCAAGAAGCTGCTGAAATAATTCTATCATTCTTGTTGATCTTCTTATGATTTACACCAAAAACTATAGTTTTATCAGCCATTTTACATGGGGCTGATACAATAACTTTTTTTACCCCATTTTCTATATGTGGTATTAATTGATCTTTAGAATTAAACTTACCTGTGCACTCAAAAACATAATCAACACCGTATTTTTTCCACTTTATGTCATTAATCATAGAGTGTTGGGTGTAAGATATTTTTTCTTTATTAATTTTTATGTAATTACCTTCAGATTTTACTAGAGAACTAAAATTACCATGAATTGAGTCATATTTTAATAAATTTGTACAAATCTCAGAGCTCGATTTATTATTTATATGTTTGATAATTATTTTACCTTTGTAATTTTCATAAATCGACCTCACAATCATTCTGCCAATTCTTCCCATACCGTTAATGCCAACTTTTATTGTCATTTTTTTAAATAAAATTTAATTTTTTTACTAATTTTTTCACTACTTAAACCAAAATGATCATAGATTTTTTTATAAGGAGCGCTTTTACCAAAGTCTTCTATTGAAAAAGACAAGCCCTTTTCAATATATTTTTCCCAAGACATTTTTGATCCTGCCTCAATTGAAAAAATGTTTTTGCTCTCTTTTAAGATTTTATCTTTATAGCTCTTGTTTTGTTTGTCAAAAATTTCTTGGCAAGGCATTGATATTACTTTTGAATAAATTTTTTGTTTGGCCAATTTATGACTAGTCTCAATTGCAAGATTAACCTCTGATCCTGAGGCTAAAATAGTTAAATTTATATTTTTTCCAGTCCTTATAACTTCGTAAGCTCCCATAGAGCATTGATTTTTTTTGCTAAAACTCTTTCTTATGGGTTTTAAGTTTTGCCTAGTCAAAGCTAATATGCTAGGGGTTTTGTTGCTGTTTAGAGCAATATCCCAACATTCAATTGTTTCAGTTTGATCTGCTGGCCTTAAAACATTTAAGTTTGGAATAGATCTTAAAGCAGCAAGTTGCTCTACTGGTTGATGCGTAGGTCCATCTTCTCCTAGTCCTATTGAGTCATGTGTCAATATATAAATTACCTTCTGTTTCATTATAGCAGACAGTCTTATTGAAGGTTTGCAATAGTCTGAAAATATTAAAAAAGTACCTCCATAAGGAATAAAATTACTATGAAGAGCCAATCCATTCATTATTCCACTCATTGCGTGCTCTCTAACACCATAATGAATATAATTACCATTAAAGTTACTAGAACTAATAATTTTATGTAACTTAGTTTTTGTATTGTTTGATCCAGCTAAATCAGCAGATCCACCAATTAAAGTATTTTTTTCTGTTAATATTGCTGATAAAAACTCTTCTGAAGATTTTCTTGTAGCTATAGTTTTTAAATTTTTTATTGCATCTTTTTTTTGCTTTATAATTGAACTTGAGAATTTATTTTTTGTAATACTTTTAAATTTTAATGTATGTTTACTAAAAGTTTTATTCCATAATTTTTCTTTCCTAATACCTTTTTCTCCGATTTTCCTCCAATCAGTTAAAATTTTTTTAGGTATTTTAAATGGTTTATAATCCCAATCTAATTTTTTTCTAACTAACTTAATTTCATCTATTCCAAGAGGACTTCCATGAGAAGAAGCTTTTCCACCTTTATTTGGAGATCCAAATCCTATTTTTGTTTTGCACGAAATCACAGTCGGTTTTTTTGATGTTTGCGCTTTTTTTAAAGCATTGTAAATTTCTCTGTAATTATGCCCATTGATTAAAACGTAATTCCACCCATAGCTTTTAAATCTATTTTTATAATCATCTGAGACTGCTAAACTAGTAGGGCCATCTATTGAAATTGAATTATTATCAAAAAGCATTATAAGATTATTAAGTTTAAGGTGACCGGCTAGACTCATTGCTTCATGACTTATTCCTTCCATAAGGCACCCATCACCAGCCAAGACATAGGTTTTGTGATTTATTAAATTACTTCCTAATTTTTTCTTTAAAATTTCTTCTGCAATTGCAAAACCCACAGAATTTGCAATTCCTTGACCTAAAGGACCAGTCGTTGTTTCAATACCTGAGTTTGGGTGATACTCTGGGTGTCCAGCACAAATTGAATTTAGTTGTCTAAATTTTTTGATGTCGTTAAGTGATACACTTTTATACCCAGTTAAGTACAATAGCGAGTAAAGCAACATAGATCCATGTCCAGCTGATAAAATAAATCTATCTCTATTAAGCCAGTTTGGATTTTTTGGATTAAATTTTAGAAAATATTTAAATAAAATTGTTGCAACGTCAGCCATACCCATTGGCATACCTGGGTGACCGGAATTAGCGTTTTGAACCGCATCCATTGATAAAAAACGAATAGCATTTGATAAATTTTTTTCTATATTTTTCAAAAAGTATCCTATCTAGACTTAGGTGATTCAATTTATTAATATAGATATATATATGAAAAACATTGATGAAAAAGAAAAAAAATTAAAGGATACTTTAAAAAAATTGGGAGAGATAAACATTCAACATAATGAAGAATTAGATAAAGTTGCAATTTTAAAAGACCAAAAAAATCAATTAGAAATTGAAAAAAAACAGATAACCACATTTCTTCAAAACTTAGAAGAAGAAAACTTAAAACTTAGAAGTCAAATAAATGAATTAAAAAAGGAATACGAAACTTCAAAAAGAAAAGAAAATCAATTTAATGAAAAAATTGATGAATTAAATCAAGAAACAGATAATTTATTGGAAGAAATAGATAAATGGCAAATGTAAATATAAAATTTAATGGTAAAGAATATTTATTATCTTGTGAAGATGGTCAAGAGGAACATTTGGAGGAATTATCCTTAAGTTTAAATAAAAAATTTAATGATTTAAAATTTGATCTTGGAAATATTGGAGAGAATAAATTATTACTAATATCTTCTATAAAAGTCATGGATGAGTATTTTGAAACAAAAAAAAAAGTAGATGCACAAAAAAAAGAGCTTCAAGAATTAAAAGAAAAATTTAAAGAATTAAAATCTTTAGTTTATCAGTATAAAGATAACAAAGAAAATGAAATTAAAAATTTAAGCTTAACTCAAGAAGAACTCGAGAATGATATTGAAAACTACAAAATAAGTTATGAAAATTTAATAGACAAAGTAACTTTAGAAATAGAGGACTTTGTCAAAAAAAATAGCACAAATACTTCTGTCTCATAAAATATCAGTGTCAAAATCTAAACTAAGAAAAAAAATTATTAATCTAAGAAAAAAAAAATATTTTGAAATCAAAATAGGTAATAATATTATAAATAGTTCTCATAATAAAATTAATCTATCGAAAAATAAAATTATTGGAGGTTATTTTACAATAAATTTTGAATTTGATTGTTTGCAAATACTAAAAAAATTTTATTCTAATGGTTATAGTATTTCGTTGCCAATTATAAAAAGAAATCATCAAATGGATTTTTATAAATGGAGTCCTTATGATCCTTTAACAATAAGCTCGTTAGGAATTCCTCAGCCACTAAAATTGAAAAAAGTATACCCAGATATAATATTTGTACCAATAGTGGCTTTTGATAAATTCAGGAACAGAATTGGCTACGGTGGTGGATTTTATGATAGATATTTAGAAAAAATTTCTCAAATTAAAAAATGTACAACAATTGGACTGGCTTTTTCACATCAAAAAGTTAATAAAATTACTTCTGAAAAATTTGATAGAAAATTAGATTTAATTTTGACAGAAAAATTAGTACAAAAATGAAGATTTTATTTTTAGGTGATATAGTTGGGGACGCAGGCTTTAAATCAGTAAAAAAAAACTTGCCAAACATAGTCTCAAAAAAAGGTATAGATTTTGTTTGTGTTAACGGTGAAAATGCAGCCAGTGAAGGTGTGGGTCTAACTGAAAATATTGCTAATGAGCTTTTTAATATAGGTGTAGATGTAATTACAACAGGCAATCATGTATGGGATCAAAAAGAAATTTATGAATATATAAAAACTGAAAAAAAATTATTAAGACCAATAAATATGAGTGGAAATTTACCAGGTAAAGGTTTTTCCATATTTAATTCAAAAAAAAATCTGAAAGTTGGTGTGCTAAATCTTATGGGCAATGTTTTTATGAAAAAATGTGATGATGTTTTTAAAATTGCTACTGAGTTTATTGCACAAAAAAAAATTTCAAAAGATTATGATTTTTTAATAGTGGATTTTCATGGTGAAATAACAAGTGAAAAAATGGCTATGGGCAATTTATTTGATGGATATGCAACTTTAGTAGTAGGTACCCACACACACGTACCAACAAATGATGCAAGAGTTCTAAAAAATGGAACTAGCTATATTACTGATGCTGGAATGTGTGGTGACTATGACTCGGTTATTGGTATGAATGCACAAAATTCAATTAATAAATTTCTAAAAAAAGAGGCTGTAAAACATTTTCCTGCCAATGGAGAAGCATCTCTTAGTGGGGTAGTCGTAGATTGCGATGTAAGAAATGGACTCGCAAAAAGTATAGAAAGCTTCATTTTTGGCGGAAGTTTAAAAAACATAAATTAATTATGGCTGGACATTCACATTGGGCAGGTATTAAACATAAAAAGGGGAAAGCTGACAAACAAAGATCAAAAATTTTTTCTAAACTCTCTAGAGAAATCACGGTAGCTGCAAAACTAGGTGACAAGAACCCCGATATGAATTCGAGATTAAGATCAGCAATACAAGCAGCCAGATCAGCTAACATGCCAAAAGAAAATATTGAGAGAGCAATTGAAAAATCTTCTAACAATGATCAATCAAATTTTGAAAATATTAGGTATGAAGGTTTTGGACCGAGCAAATCTGCTGTTATAGTTGAAGCGTTGACTGATAATAAAAATAGGACCGCTTCTAATATAAGAACAATATTTTCGAAAAATAACGGTTCTTTAGGAACCCAGGGCTCTGCATCACATAATTTTCAAAGATTGGGTGTAATTAAAATTGACAAAAATGAAATTGAACAAGATAAAATTTTTGAATTAGCAATCGAGTCGGGTGCAAATGATTGTATTTCTCGTGATGAATATCATGAAGTTCATACGGACATTGATGAAATATATGAGGTAAAAAAAAAATTTGAAAAAGTTATTGTAAATTTTCTTTCTACTGAAATTGAGTGGCTACCCATAAATAAGGTATCTCTTAGAGGCGAAGAAAATCAAAATATGGCAAAATTTCTAGAAACTCTTGAGGATGAGGATGATGTACAAAATGTTTTTACAAATGTTAACTTTGAAAGTTAAATGATAATTGTTGGAATTGATCCAGGAATAGCAGGTGCTATTTGTTTTTTTTCTAATGGGAATGTTATTGATGTAATCGACATGCCGACTATGGCTGAAGGAAAAAAAAATAAAAAACAAGTTAATGGTAGGCAAATTTATAATGAAATAATGCTAATAAAAAATAAATTTAAGAACGAAAAAATGAGCGTAATAGTCGAACAAGTTTCTGCTATGCCAGGACAAGGTGTAACAAGCATGTTTAATTTTGGACAATCATTTGGAGTAATTAAAGGCATATGTTCTGCAATGGAGCTCCCCATTTTTTATGTTAGACCAGCAAAATGGAAAAAGCATTTTAATTTGATTAATTCTGAAAAAGATGCCAGTAGAACTAAAGTAATAGATATGTTTCCTAGAATTTCTAATAAGTTATCAAGAAAAAAAGACAATAATAAAGCAGATGCTATTTTAATTGCTCAGTATTTTGAAAACACAAGGGAAAACAATGATAACTAGACTATTAGATTTTTTTGAAGACAAATTAATGACATATTTTAATGGGAAACGATTGAATGGAAGCAGATATTGCAACGCAAAGTTTAGGTTTAGCAAGTAACACAGATTTTTCTTTAATTAGTTTATTTTTACGTGCGGATATAATTGTCAAGTCAGTAATCATAATATTAATTGTAAGTTCTATTTATTCATGGGCAATAATATTTGAAAAAATAAGAATGTTTAGAAAAATTAATAAAAGTGCTGAGGAATTTGAAGAGAAATTCTGGAAATCAAAGTCTGCTGAAACATTTTATAACAGTCTGCCTTCAAATATTGAGGATCCTATGGCAAAATTATTTAAAAGTTCTATGCAAACAGTTATGAAAACTAGATCAAAATCAAATTTATCTGAGAGACTATCTAGTGTTTTAGAAGTAAATATTGAAAAACAAATGGTAGCAGTTGAAAAGTATAATAGTTTTTTAGCAACTGTTGGATCGACAGCTCCATTTATAGGATTGTTTGGAACTGTTTGGGGAATTATGAATTCATTTCAATCGATTGCAATTTCAAGAAACACTAGCCTTGCAATAGTTGCCCCAGGTATTGCAGAAGCATTATTCGCAACTGCACTTGGATTATTAGCTGCAATTCCTGCTGTAATTGCGTATAATAAATTTAATTCAGACTCTAGAAAATACTCACAAAAATTAGAAAATTTTTCAAAAAGATTCTTATCAATTATTTAAATGGGATTTAAGCTCAAAAGTTCAAAAAACGATCCAATGAGTGAAATTAATGTCACACCATTTGTTGATGTAATGTTGGTTTTGCTAATTATATTCATGGTCACTGCACCATTGCTTACAGTTGGAGTCCAAGTAGATTTGCCAGAAACCTCAGCTGATACACTTCCTGAGGAAAATGAACCATTAACTTTAACAATTAATTCTAAAGGTGAAATTTTTATTCAGGAAACAAAAGTTGAGTTTAACAATTTGATTGTAAAAATATTGGCAGTGTCAAATAATAGAACTGATACAAGAATTTATGTTAGGGGAGACAAAGCTATTAACTATGGAAGGGTTCTTGAAATTATGGGAATGCTTTCAGGGTCAGGATTTACAAAAGTTGCTTTAATATCTGAACCGAATAAAGAGAGATAGAGATTATGTATCGAGGTCTTTTAATCTCATCTGGATTTCATATCGCTATTGTTTTGGTAAGTATTTTGGCTTTACCATTTGTTGCCAAAAAACCTCTGGATATTCCACCTCTTATTTCTGTTGAGCTTATTCAAATAGCTGAAAAGACTAATATTCCTTTTGCACCAAAAGCATCAAAAATAATTGAGAAGGCAAAAAAAGAAAATGAAAAGCTTTTGTCTGAACAGGCTCCTCCTAAAAAAGTAAAAAAAGATGAAAAAAAAGAAGTTCAAACAGATAAAAAAAAAAATGAAATTTCTAAGGTTGCATCAAAAAAAACACCAACCAGTGAAAATAAAATAGAAAAGTTAAAAAAAGAAAAATTAAACGCTGTACCTATGCCAGATGAAGATAAACAAAAAATTCAACCTAAAGAAGAAAAAAAGCAGAAACCGTCAAAAGAAATCAATGACGAAAATATCAAAAAAATAGTTGAAACCAAGAAACCCATCTTAGATGAAAAAAAAGTTAAACAAGTTTCAGAATTTGAAAAGAAAGAAAAATTAGATTTAAATGAAATTGCAGCTTTAATTGATAAAAAAAAAGAAAATTTAGCAGAAACAAAAAAAGAAGTTGATAAGATTTCTCAATCAACTGATGAAACTATGGATTATTCAAAATTAACCCTAAGTGAAGAGGACGCATTAAAGGCTCAAATATTTACATGTTGGAGTGTTCCTATAGGTTTGCCATTCAGTGAAGATTTATTAGTTAGAGTTAAAATCCAATTAAAACCAGACGGAACAATTGAAAAACTTGAAATGTTAGATCATGTAAAAATGAATACACCTGGTAAAGAAAAATTTAGAACATTAGCAGATAGTGTAAGACGAGCTATTCAGTTGTGTAATCCATTAAAAGTTCCTACAAGTGGTTATGAAAGATGGAAAAATATGATTTTAAATTTTGATGCTCGTGATATGCTTGGAGGATAATGATTAGAATAGTTAATTTATTTTTTATTATATTTTTTTTATTATCAGCCAAGGCATATTCTTTAATAGAGATTGATATAACCAGGGGCAATTTAGATCCGTTACCAATTGCAGTTTCTCCATTGTTTCAAGATGATAGTTCAAAAAGAAATTCAATTAATGAACTAAAAATTGAAAATGTTGGATCTGAGATTTCATTAGTTGTAGAAAATAATTTGAAAATTTCAGGTTTATTTAATCCTCTTAATAAAGAAGCATTTTTACAAAAGCCAGATATTGCTCATTTAAAACCAAGATTTGAGGATTGGGCATTGATTAAAGCTCAAGCCTTAATTACAGGCAAAGTAACAATTGAGGACAAAAAATTAAAAGTTGAATTCAGACTATGGGATATTTTAGCAGGAAGAGAAATGATGGCTTTAGCATTTACAACGGTTCCAAGTAATTGGAGGAGAGTTGGACATATAATTTCTGATAAAGTTTATGAAAGATTAACCGGAGAAAAAGGATATTTTGATACCAGAATTATTTATGTGTCTGAAGAAGGACCTAAGACTGCAAGAGTTAAGAAATTAGCTATTATGGATCAAGATGGTTTTAATACAAAATATTTAACATTAGGCAATGAGTTGGTTTTAACTCCAAGATTTAACCCAACAAGCCAAATGGTAACTTACTTATCATATTTTAAAAATCTCCCAAGGGTATATTTATTAGATATTGAAACTGGAACACAGGAAGTGGTTGGTGATTTTCCAGGAATGACATTCGCTCCAAGATTTTCTCCAGATGGAAAAAAAATAATTATGAGTTTTGCAAAAGATGGAAACTCAGATATTTATACAATGGATTTAGAAAATAGAATTGTTGAGAGAATAACTAATCATCCATCAATTGACACTTCGCCATCATATTCCCCAGATAATAAATTTATTACATTTAATTCTGATAGAAGTGGGTTTCAACAAATCTATGTAATGAAATCTGATGGATCAAATGTAAAAAGAATTTCATTTGGCAAAGGATTATATGGTACGCCTGTATGGTCTCCAAGAGGTGATTTAATTGCGTTTACAAAATTACATAAAGGAAAATTTTATATCGGCGTTATGCGAACTGATGGTTCTGGGGAAAGATTATTGACTGAAAATTACTATCAAGAAGCTCCCTCTTGGTCTCCAAATGGAAGAGTGTTAATTTTTTATAGAGAAACTAAATCAAATGACAAAGGAGAGGGATTTAGTGCTAAGTTATGGTCTATTGATCTTACAGGATATAATGAAAGGCAAGTTCAAACCGAGACGGATGCCTCTGACCCATCTTGGTCGTCTTTATTAAGTAATTAGGGCTTTTTTATTAATTTTTAATATAAATTAAGTTGATTTTTATGCTTGAAACATCTAATTAGTTGTGAAAAAGTTCTAATAAATTACTAAGGAGCATTAATGAATTTTAGCAAATCATTTAGAAATACTTTTCTAGTTATATTATTAAGTTTAATCGTATCTGCTTGTGCTACGAAAAAAACCACTACGACAGTTGAGGGTCAAATGCAAGGTGATGTCTACACAGGAACTGATACAGTTAAATATTTAGCTGACGGTGTTCCGGACAGAGTATTTTTTGCGACAAACGAATCTATTTTAACAACTAAATCAAGAGACACATTAAGAAAACAAGCAAATTGGTTAAGAGAGAATTCTAGTATCAATGTTGTAGTCGAAGGTCATGCCGATGAAAGAGGAACAAGAGAATATAATTTGGCATTAGGTGAAAGAAGAGCGAATGCTGCCAAAGATTATCTGATCACTTATGGAATATCTGCTGATAGAATTTCAGTAATAAGTTATGGAAAAGAAAGACCTGTTGACTCAGGTTCAAATCCGCTTTCTTGGTCTAAGAATAGAAGATCTGTAACTGTAAAAGCTAATTAAAGCTATTTTAAATATTTAAAGACCCTTAGATTATTAAAGATAATTTAAGGGTCTTTTTTTTGCCATCATTATAATTAAAGAATAAATTAATGTTTAAAAAGTTTATTAATATTTTTATTTATGTAATTTCTATTTTTTTTATTTCATTTAGTTCAGGCTCTGAGGAATTGAGTATGAGAGAAATCTTAGAAATTATTCAAAAAGATCTTAGAACTTTGGAAAGAGCAGTTTATTCAGAGTCATTTCAGAAAAAAACTGGAGCAGAAACCTCTTTGTCAAATAAAGAAACAGAAGATGCTTTGACAAGACATTTGTTAAAATTATCTGAAATAGAAAAACAATTTCAAAATTTGACTAACAAGTTTGAGGAAATCAATTTTAAAGTAGACAAATTATCGTCTAGACTGTCTAAAACACAAGCGGATAACCAATTAAGATTTCAAGATTTAGAAAACAATTCTAGCCTTGTTCAAAAAAGTGAAAACAATCAAGAGAATAAAATCATAAATGAAAACTCAGAGACAAATCTAGCCAGCAAAAAAATTATGCCAGGCACATCTCAACCTCAAGATTTAGGAACAATATCATATAAAGATATGACAGACACAAGCGAGACACAAGCAATTCAATCTGTGGAGACAACTAATACGATTTTGACTGAAAATTTCACTACTGAGGAAAAAATTTTACCTGATGCATCTCCTTTAGAACAATATGAATTTGCAACAAGTTTTTTAAAAGTCGGAGATTATAATATGGCAGAAAGAGCGTTCAGAGAATTTGTGGACACAAATCCAGATAATGATCTTTCTGGAAATGCACAATATTGGTATGCAGAGACTTTTAGAATAAGACAGCTTTACACGGATGCGGCATCTGCTTATTTAGAAGGCTATCAAAAATATCCCAAGAGTGAAAAAGCACCTATTAACCTTTTGAAGCTTGGTGTATCTTTAGTTCAAATAGGAGAGAAAGATCAGGGTTGCTTAATGATTGCTGGTGTTAAAAAACAGTATCCAAATGCCACTCAATCAGTTCTTCAAAAAGCTAAATATGAAGAGAAAAAGTTTGAGTGCAACAAAGAAAACTCCTAATTTTTATCTAACAAAATTAAAGGATCCCCAGGTAAGAAAATTATACAACCTATTTTCAAATAATCTCGAGTCTTTAGATTTGAGCAATAAAAAGATTATGGTTGGGGTATCTGGTGGTGCAGATAGCTTATCAGTTTTATTTTTCTCTCAGTGCTATGCTTTAAAACATAATGCTAAATTATACCCTGTAATAATAGATCATAAACTAAGAAAAGAATCTACTATCGAAGCTAAAAACTTGAAGTATAAACTTAAACAAAACTTTAAAATTAATTGCAAAATCCTCTCAAAAAAAATTGTCAAATTTGATAAGAATATACAGTCTTACGCAAGAGACTTAAGATATGATTTATTTTTTGAGGAATGCAATAAACAAAAAATAGACCACCTTATACTAGGCCATCATAAAGATGATTTAATTGAAAATTTCTTTATAAGATTTCTGAGAGGCTCTGGTCTAAAAGGACTTGTCTCTTTTGATAAAAATATAATAAATTATAATGGTATTAAGGTGATTAGACCACTTCTGTCTATTTCAAAAAAAGATCTACTTAAAACAAATAAAAAAACTTTTGGTTTTTTTGTAGATGATCCTACAAATAATGATGATAAATTTTTAAGAAGTAGGATTAGAAAACTTCTTATGAATTTAGATAAAGAAGGTCTAAAGTTTAATAAATTCTATTTAACTTTAAAAAATTTATCAAAAAGCAATCAAGTTATTGAATTTTTCGTAGAGAAAAATGTTGTTGAAAATTCAAAATATTTTGAGAAAGATAAAAAAATAATATTAAACCATTCTTTTTTTAAAAACCCAGAAGAAATTATTTTGAGAAGTTTTACTAAAGTAATTCAAAACATTAGTAGTAAAAAAAACTATCCACGAGGCAAAAAGGTTCTTGGACTTATAGATTCTTTAAGATTTTCAAACAAAAATGTAAAATTGACACTTTCTGGATGTATTGTTGAAAAAATTGCAGATTCGGTGATTATTTACCCAGAAAATCGATAATTTTTTTGTTAAATGATCAAAATGACACTTGTTAATTTATTAATAATTCTTAATTTAATGCTTTATGAATTTTAAAAACTTAGCAATGTGGGGAATAATCGTTATTTTGACGATTGGCCTTTACAACATGTTTAAGAACCCCCAAGGTTCAATTTCGCAAAAAAATAAAATTATTTTCTCAGAATTCTTAACTGAAGTAGACAACGGAAGAGTAGTTAAAGTTGAAATACAAGGAAAAAATATAAAAGGTGTATTATCAAATGGAAACCAATTTACCACTTATGCACCTGAGGACCCAAACCTAATCCAGAGGTTGAATGATAAAGGTGTTAGCATCTCTGCTAGTCCATTAGAGGAAAAAATGCCTTCATTATTAGGAATACTTCTTTCATGGTTCCCAATGCTTTTATTGATAGCCGTATGGATTTTCTTTATGAGACAAATGCAAGGAGGAAAAGGTGGTGCTATGGGATTTGGCAGATCAAAAGCCAAAATGATGAACGAGGTAAAAGGCAAAGTTACTTTTAATGATGTTGCTGGTGTCGAAGAGGCAAAAGAAGAAGTAGAGGAAGTTGTAGAATTTTTAAAAGATCCTCGAAAATTCAGTAGACTAGGTGGTAAGATACCTAGAGGATGTTTATTAGTGGGTCCCCCTGGTACAGGTAAAACATTATTAGCTAGGGCAATTGCTGGAGAAGCTGGAGTTCCATTTTTTACGATCTCTGGATCAGATTTTGTTGAAATGTTCGTTGGTGTTGGGGCTTCAAGAGTTAGAGATATGTTTGAACAAGGTAAAAAACATTCTCCATGTATAATTTTTATAGACGAGATTGATGCTGTAGGAAGAAGTAGGGGAGCAGGTCTTGGTGGTGGAAATGACGAAAGAGAGCAAACTCTTAATCAGCTGTTAGTTGAAATGGATGGTTTTGATACTAATGAAGGTGTAATTATTATTGCTGCTACTAATAGACCAGATGTGTTAGATCCAGCTCTTTTAAGACCAGGAAGATTTGATAGACAAGTTGTCGTTTCTAATCCAGATCTAATTGGTAGAGAAAAGATTTTAAAAGTCCACGCAAAGAAAATATCAATGGCACCAGATGTTAATTTAAGAACAGTTGCTAGAGGAACACCAGGATTTTCTGGAGCAGATTTAGCAAACCTTGTCAATGAGGCTGCATTGCTAGCTGCAAGAAAAAATAAAAGGATTGTGACATATCAAGAATTTGAAGAAGCTAAAGATAAAGTAATGATGGGATCTGAAAGAAGATCTATGGTGATGTCAGAAGAGGAGAAAAAACTAACTGCTTACCATGAAGCTGGACATGCGATTGTAACAATAAATGAAAAAGCTGCTTACCCGATACATAAGGCAACAATAATACCCAGAGGAAGAGCCTTAGGAATGGTCATGCAATTACCTGAAAGAGATGAAGTTTCTCAGACTAGAGAACAACTTCACGCACAAATGGCTATTGCTATGGGTGGAAGAGTAGCTGAAGAAATAATATTTGGAGATGATAAAGTAACTACAGGAGCTGCAAGTGATATTGAACAGGCAACTAAAAGAGCAAGGGCCATGGTTATGAGAGCTGGATTAAGTAAAGAAATGGGACCAGTTGCTTATGGAGAAAATGAAGAGGAAGTATTTTTGGGGAGATCTGTTGCAAGACAGCAAAATATGTCGGAGGAAACTGCTAGAAAAGTAGATAGTGAAATTAGAAAATTCGTTGATATGGGATATGAAAGAGCAAGAAAAGTATTAACTGAAAAAATTGATGATCTTCACAAATTAGCAAAAGCTTTGCTTACTTACGAAACTTTAACAGGTGCAGAAATTGAGGATTTAATAAATAAAAATATATACCCAAAAAATAAAGAAGATCTAAAAGTTGAAGATGATGATCAAAGCTCAGCACTTGGTTCAATGGGCCTAAAACCAAAGATAGTGCACTAAGCACTAATGAATAAATATTACACTAGAGCGTGTAATTTTTATTATGGAATATCTTCAAAAACGTATATTGAAAAAAAAAAAACTATTCCTCTCAATGGTTACAACGATATCTCATTTGATAAAGTAGAAATCATAGATAGAAAAAAAAGTAAAATAATTAGCCTCAAAGATATTGTTAAACTTCCAAAGAATATAAAAAATAAAGTTAACCTAGATTTAAAAAATATAAAAAAAAGGAAAACTTTTAAAAAATTAAATTTGTCCAATATCCCAATTTTAATGGGTATAATTAATTTAACTCCGGATAGTTTTTCAGATGGAGGCAAATATAATAAAAATAAATTAGCTAAAAAACATGCGAATAATCTATTATTAAGTGGTGCAAAAATAATTGATATAGGTGGAGAATCTACAAGACCTGGTGCAAATGATATTCACCCTCGGAGAGAATGGAATAGAATTAAGTCAATTTTAAAAATTTTAAAGAATAAAAAAAGTTTTATTTCATTAGATACCAGAAAAAGTTTTGTAATGGAGAAAGCTTCTAAAATAAAAATTGATCTTATAAATGATGTATCTGGACTAACTTATGACCAAGAAACTATAAATTTTTTAAAAAAATCAAAAAAACCTTTTGTTATTCATCATATGCAAGGTACACCAAAGAATATGCAAATTAAGCCTAAGTATAAAAATGTGCTACTTGATATTTATGACTTCTTTGAAACGAAATTAAAATATTTGAGAAAACAAGGTATCAAACATAATAATATTATTTTAGACCCTGGTATCGGGTTTGGAAAAAATTTGAAACATAATATTACTCTAATAAAGAATATTTCTATTTTTCATTCATTAGGTCTTCCTATAATGTTGGGCTTGTCTAGAAAAAGATTTATTAAGGATATTTCAAAAGAAAATGATACAAAAAATAGGATTGGCGGAACCATATCTTCATGCATTCAAGCATATCTTCAAGGAGTTCAAATTCTTAGGGTTCATGATGTGCAAGAAATTAATCAGGCATTTAAAGTCTTTAGAGAATTACAAAAATAAAAATGATTAAAAAATATTTTGGTACAGATGGAATTAGAGGAAAAGTCAATGGATCTAAAATAAATGGAGAAATGTTTTTTAAATTTGGCCTAGCTGCTGGAACATATTTTAAAAATTTAAAAAAAAATAAACAAACAGCAATTATTGCAAAAGACACTAGATTATCAGGTTATACTCTTGAACCAGCGTTAGTGTCTGGATTGGCGTCAGCAGGAATGCATATCTATACTTTAGGACCGTTGCCGACAAATGGTTTAGCAATGCTAACAAAAAAAATGAGAGCAAATATGGGTATAATGATTACTGCATCACATAATCCATATCATGATAATGGATTAAAACTATTTGGACCTGATGGACTTAAACTTTCAGACAAAATCGAAAAAAAAATTGAAAAGTTAATTGATTCAAAGATAACTAAAAATCTTTCAAAACCTATTGAGTTAGGCAGAGTTAAAAGATTAGAAGATGCTAATAAAAGTTATATAAAAATATTAAAACAAAATTTCCCATCTTCTTTTAGCTTAAAAGGGATTAAAATTGTTTTAGATTGTGCTAACGGAGCTGGCTACAAAGCTGGTCCAGATTTATTTAAATCATTAGGCGCCAAAGTATTCAAAACCGGCACTTCTCCTAACGGATTAAATATTAATCTTAAATCTGGATCAACTTATCCAAGTAAAATTTGTAAAATGACAAAAAAAAACAAGGCCCATATAGGAATTGCATTAGATGGAGATGCAGACAGAATCATAGTCTGTGACGAAAAAGGTAGAATTATTGATGGAGATAAAATTCTTGCCATGTTGGGAGAGAGATGGAAAAGAAAAAAAATTTTAAAAGGTGGAGTGATTGGGACACTAATGTCGAATTATGGTTTAGAAAATTTTTTTAAAAATAACGGAATTAAATTTTTAAGATCAGATGTAGGAGATAGATATGTAAAAGAAAAAATGAAAAAAAATAAGTTTAATTTAGGTGGAGAACAATCAGGTCACATAATTCTTGGGAAGTTTGCAACTACAGGAGATGGATTACTGGTTGCCTTAGAAATTCTTTTTTCATTAAGAAAAAGAAAGAAAGCCAGTGAACTTTTTAATAAATTCAAACCCACTCCACAAATATTGGAAAATATAGAAGTTAAAGATAAATCAATAATTAATACTCCAAAATGCAAAAAAGCAATTAATGAAGCAAAAAAAATAATTAAAAATAAAGGTAGAATATTAGTTAGAAAATCTGGTACTGAACCAAAAATTAGAATTATGAGCGAGTCAGATGACTCAAATTTAAATAAATTGTGTGTTAAAATAATCAAAAAATCAATCCAGTAAATTGAAAATCAAATCTAAAATATTAATAATTGCAGGATCAGACTCTTCCGGAGGAGCTGGCATTCAAGCAGATATTAAATCGGTTACCTCTCTTGGATCTTTCGCTATGACAGCAATCACAGCAGTAACATCTCAAAACACAACGGGTGTTAAGTCTATAATACCAATACCCAATAAAGAAATTTCAAATCAAATCGAATTTACTTCAAAAGATATTAAGCCAGACGCAGTAAAGATAGGAATGCTGCATTCTACTCAAGTTATAAA
This sequence comes from uncultured Pelagibacteraceae bacterium, assembly GCA_902595815.1. Lineage (GTDB taxonomy): Bacteria > Pseudomonadota > Alphaproteobacteria > Pelagibacterales > Pelagibacteraceae > Pelagibacter. Next base: position 79,981 of record CACJRL010000003.1, on the reverse strand, counting down.
TTCAGTGTTAAAATCAATAAAAAAGTCAAATTTAAATAAAATAATATTAGATCCTGTTATGGTGGCCAAAGGTGGAGCCAAGCTTATTGATAATAAGGCCATTTTAGTTTTAAAAAAAAAACTAATAAAAAAGGTCGATTTAATAACACCAAATATTCCTGAAGCAGAAATACTAACCAAAATAAAAATTAAATCTATCTTGGATATGATAAATGCTGCTAAAATATTATTAGATTTAGGTGCTAAGAATGTTTTAATTAAAGGTGGTCATTTACGTTACAAGACCTTGAAAGATATTTTCGTAAATAAAAAAGAAACCAAAATATTTACAAATAAAAAAATTAAAACAAAAAATACTCATGGTACTGGATGTACGTTATCCAGTGCAATTGCAACATATTATGGGTGTGGAAAAACTCTAAAGAAATCTTGTGAGTTAGGTATTAGATATGTAAACAATGCCATTAAGACAAGGCCAAACTTTGGAAAAGGAAATGGACCAATTAACCATTTAAATAGTTTTATAATAGAAAAAAAATTTAGATGAAAAATGTAGTCGTTGTTGGATCTCAGTGGGGAGATGAAGGAAAAGGTAAAATAGTTGATTGGTTATCCAGCGAAGCGGACGTTGTTATAAGATTCCAAGGAGGACATAATGCTGGTCATACCCTGGTAATAGACGGTGTTACTTATAAATTAAGATTATTGCCTTCTGGAATTGTAAGAAAAAATAAAATTTCTATTATAGGAAATGGAGTTGTTGTAGATCCTTGGGCGCTACTAGATGAAATTGAAGAAGCTAAATCTAAAGGTGTAAAAATTAATGAAAATAATCTTATATTATCAGAGGCTGCTACATTAATTTTACCATTTCATAGAGAGATGGATGAAATTAGAGAAGACTCTGCTGGTAAATCAAAAATTGGAACAACCAGAAGAGGAATTGGTCCAGCATATGAAGATAAAGTAGGAAGAAGATCAATAAGAGTAATGGATCTTGCATCAAAACAAAATCTTGAAAATCGATTATCTCTCGTCCTTGAGCACCATAACGCTATCCGAAAAGGATTGGGGAAGCCAATATATGAAAAAGATAAACTAGTCGAGGACTTATTAAAAATAGCACCAAATATTTTAAAATATTCAGCTCCAGTTTGGAAAAAGATAGATCAATTTAAATCAGAAAATAAAAAAATATTATTTGAGGGAGCTCAAGGAATATTACTTGATGTTGATCATGGAACATATCCATATGTAACTTCATCCAATACGGTTGCAGCTTCAGCAGCAACAGGATCTGGATGTGGTCCAAACTCAATAAATTATGTATTAGGAATTACAAAAGCATACACAACTAGGGTAGGCGAAGGACCTTTCCCAACAGAATTGACAGATGATATTGGTAATCATTTAGGTGAAAAGGGACATGAATTTGGAACTGTAACTAGTAGAAAAAGAAGATGTGGCTGGTTTGATGGAGTTCTAGTGAGACAAACTATAAAGATTTCAGGCATCAATGGTATAGCATTAACAAAATTAGATGTGTTAGATGAACTTGATGAAATAAATCTTTGTGTAGCTTATGAGTTAAATGGAAAAAAAATAGATTATTTTCCTGCAGCTGTTGAAGATCAATTAAATGTTAAACCAGTTTATAAAAAACTTGAAGGTTGGAAATCTAAAACCCAAGGTGTAAAAAAATTTGATGATTTGCCTAATAATGCAAAAATTTATGTAAAAGCTATTGAAGAGTTCATTGAGACAAAAATATCCAGTATTTCAACAAGCCCAGAGAGAAAAGATACAATTCTTTTAGTAGATCCGTTTAATGATTAAAAACAGCGGTATTAATTTGCAGGCAGCAGGTTTTTTGATTTAGCAGAGTTAAGCATATGTTTTTGAAGTTTTTCAAATGCTTTATTTTCAATTTGTCTTATTCTTTCTCTACTTATTTTGAATTTTTTACTTAAATCTTCTAAAGTTATTGGATTATCTGTTAACCTTCTTGAGTAAAGGATTTCTTTTTCTCTTTCATTTAAAATTTTAATAGAATCTTGAAGAAGATCTTTTCGTTGCTCCATTTCTTCATTTTGGGCAAATTTAAGTTCTTGATCCATGTCATTGTCCACAACCCAATCTTGCCATTCATCGCCGTCTTCTCCAATTGGTGCATTTAGTGACTGTTCTTTTCCTGAAAGCCTTCTATTCATAGATACTACTTCTTGCTCACTAACATCTAATCTATTTGCTATGTCTTTTACGTGTTCATCACGTAAGTCACCCTCAGTTCTAGGTGCAATTTGATTTTTCAACTTCTTCAAGTTGAAAAAAAGCTTTTTTTGAGCTGTTGTAGTTCCAATTTTTACTAAGCTCCATGATCTTAGAATATATTCTTGAATAGAAGCTTTAATCCACCACATTGCATAAGTTGCAAGTCTAAAACCTTTTTCTGGTTCAAATTTTTTAACAGCTTGCATTAAACCTACATTACCTTCTGAAATCATTTCATTAAGAGGTAAACCATAGCCTTTGTAACCCATTGCTATTTTAGCAACTAGTCTTAAATGACTTGTTACAAGCTTTTCAGCTGATTTAACATTTCCTGTATTTTGCCAGTTTTTAGCAAGCATGTATTCTTCCTCTGCATCTAGCATAGGAAACTTTTTTATCTGAGCTAGATAAGCTGCTAAGCCACCCTCATTTGAAAGAGTTGGCAAATTGTATGTATTATTACTCATCGGAAGTATTTATGTAATAGAGAAATTTTTTTTTACAATCGTTTTATTTACTCAATTTTCTTAGTTTTTTTAAGATATCATTTAATTCAATTGGGATATTTGATGAAAATTCTAATCTTTCTCCTATCCTTGGATGGTCAAAACCTAACTGTTTTGCATGCAAAAATTGTCTATCTAAATTTAAAATTTTATTATTAAGATCTTCATCAATGTTTTTAAATTTCTTAAATTTCTTTTTATACTTTTTATCTCCAAGAATATTGTTACCTTTGTATGACATATGAACTCTTATTTGATGAGTTCTACCAGTTTCTAATTTACATTGTATAAAACTAAAAGTTGGAACTTTATCATTTTCGAAAACTTCTAATGTTTCATAATGTGTAATTGCCTTTTTGCCTTTGCTAGATGAGACCTCCATCATCTGTCTGTTTTTAGAACTTCTAGTTATGAACGTTTCAATAGTTCCCTTTTGAGGTCGTAATTTTCCCCATATTAAAGTTTGATAAACTCTTGTTATAGTGTGTTCAGAAAACTGAATTGATAATTTTTCATGGGTTGAATTATTTTTTGCAATTACAATTAATCCTGATGTATCTTTATCAATTCTATGAACTATACCAGGTCTAAGTTCATCTCCAATATTAGATAAATTTTTACTATCATAATTCATTAATGCGTTAACTATTGTATTATCATAATTACCAGCACCAGGATGCATTGAAATTCCTGAAGGTTTGTCAATTACAATTAAATCTTCATCTTCATAAATTATATTTAATTTAAATTTATAAGGTTTTATGCTTTGTTTCTTAGGTTCAACAATTTCAAGTTCAATTTTGTCATTTACTTTAGTCTTAATCGAAGGATCTTTGATAATTCTTTCATTAATTTTTAACTTACTACTTAATATTAAATTTTTTACTCTAGTTCTGCTTAAACGTTTATCATGGTCGGCCAATATGATATCTACTCGTTTGTTATTATCGTCTTCTCCAACAATAAAATTGATGATATTTTTCATAAATTACTATATTAAATTAGTATGCGTTCGTAGCTCAACTGGATAGAGCGCCAGATTTCGGCTCTGGAGGTTCAGGGTTCGACTCCTTGCGGGCGCACCACTATTCCCCCATATTAATAAGTGTTCCTTTTTTTTTTGCAACATGGAAAGAATAATAGAATAATGCAATTGATAATACAAAGTAAACCCCATTCCACATAAATGCATTATAGATATTTCGAATATCTACAGTTTGATTAATCAAAATATTTCTTGCTTCTTCGAAAATATATACCAATGGCAATAAGTATGCTATTTTTTGAAACACTTCTGGCAAAATTTCTATTGGATAATATATGCATCCAAACGGGGCTAATAAAAACATTGTAGACCATGCTATATTTTCAAAAGATGGTCCATATCTTAATAGACCTGCTGATACAAGGATGCCAAGCGTTATTCCAAATAAATATAGACTCAAAAATAAAAAGAATAAAAATATTCCTAAATCTAAAATAGAAATACCAAACAACGGAGAGGTTAAAAGTACTGCTGGTATTAAACCTATAAGCGCTCTTATTAAAGCTGTAGCAACAAGTGAAGTTAATATTTCACCAATTTTCATTGGTGCAATAAATAAATTTGTAAAGTTTCTGCTCCAAATTTCTTCAAGAAATAGCATATTAAATCCAATACTAGTTCTAAAAAGAAAATCATAAAGGATTGCGCAAGTTAATATAACTCCAACTGCATTATTATAATATGTTGTATGTATAGCAAAAAAATTTGAGATGAATCCCCACAATGTAATTTGAATAGTCGGCCAATAAACAAGATCCAAAATCCTTGGGAAAGATCTGGTAATTAAATAAAAATGTCTTAAAAAAAGGCCATACATTCTAGTTAAGCTCATTTTTACTCCTAGATAATTTTAAAAAAACTTCTTCAAGGTTTTTTCTGCCATGTTTACTGATTAATTCTTCAGGATTTCCTTTATCGATTATAATTCCATCTTTCATCATTAGAATTGACTTACAAAGTCTAGTGACTTCATTCATATTATGAGAGGCAAGAAGTATAGATATTTTTTTTTCTTTTTTATAATCTTCCAAAAAAGATCTAACAAAATCACCTACTTCTGGATCTAATGATGCGGTTGGTTCATCTAATAGCAATACTTTTGGTTCATTGATTAATGCTTTTGCCAAACTAACTCTATTTTTTTGTCCAGATGATAATTCACCTGTAATGCTATTAAGTAATCCTCCCAATCTTAATTTTTCTGATAAAAATTCAATCCTCTCATTAATATTATTTATTTTGTATAATTTTCCATAAACGGTTAGATTTTGTTTAACCGTAAGTTTTTTTGGTAATTCAATATATGGAGATATAAAGTTTATTTGTTCCAAGATTTCAATTCTATTTCCCTCCAATTTTTGACCATTTATCAAAATTTCTCCACTAGTTGGTTTCAGAAGTCCTAACAACATACCAATGGTGGTTGTTTTGCCTGAGCCATTTGGACCTAATAGGCCTAAAATTTCGTCTTCTTTTATGTTAAAGCTTATACCTTTTACAGCCTCATTCTTTCCATAATTTTTTTTAATATTTTTTACTACGACTAAATTTTTCATTTTTTTGATGCTCTAAGAAGTCTATCGTTAATCACTAATCCAAAGTATCGGTTTGGTATTTTTTGCACAGCTATTTTTCTGTAACCTAACTTTTTAATTTTTCTTAATGTTTTATACAAATTTTTACTACTCTCCATTAGATTATTAGTCTTACTTAAATAAAAATAATTCTTATTATTTTCTTTTTTCTTCTTGATTAGGATAAAAGCCTCATCTTTTTTTATTTTAACTGCGTTTAATCTAATGGGTATACCTGGTGAATAATGAACCCTCCCTCTTCCTGGAGAATTTATATTGTTTTTAGTATGCAATTTAGTTTTTAAATTTATTTTTAATTTTTTTTTCAATATAGAAATATCTAAACCGCCCAATCTTAAAATTTGGGGTTTTTTTACTAAACTTATTATTGTAGATTCAACACCAACTTTTGATCTTCCACCTTCTAGAATAAATTTAATTTTTTCTCCAAATTCATCATATACATCATCTTTTGTCACTGGACTTATTCCTTCAGAAATATTTGCACTTGGTGCTGCTAAAGGATATTTTAATGATTTTAATAATATTCTAGCGGTTCGGTGACTTGGAAATCTTACACCTAACGTTTTTTTGTTATTAGTAACGTTTTTTGAAATTTTGCTTTCATTTTTTAGTTTTAATATAAAGGTAATTGGTCCAGGGCATAATGAATTATAAAGTTTATAAAACAAAGTATTTGTCTCACAATCTTTTTCCAAATCTTTAATATTATAGTAATGAACTATTAAGGGGTTATCAGAAGGTCTTCCTTTTAATTTAAATATTTTTTTAGTGCCTTTATCAGAATAGGCATTAGCAGCTAATCCATAGACAGTTTCTGTAGGTATTCCAATACATTCGTTATTATTTAAATATTTTACTGCTTTTTTAATATTTGAATCATTAATTTTCATATAATATTACAAACTATTATATGAATGAAAAAATTTTGCCAGATGATATTGAATTAAAATCTTTGAGTGAACTCACAGATATAGCAGATCGTTTAATTCAAAAATTAGAAAATAAAAAAAATTTGGAAGAATCCATTGAAGATTATCAATATTTAATAAAGTTAAACAATATAATAGAGAAAAAATTTCAAAAGGACTCAAAAAATATATCTGAAAGTACTAAGCTAAAAATAGAAGAATTAACCTCAAAAAAAAATGAAAAAAAAATTAGTTAAAACTGTTAATGAAGTAAATAAATTTTTAAAAAATTACTTAGCAAAACAAAAAAAAACAGATCTAATTATACCTATTAAATATGGTTTATTTCCTGGAGGAAAAAAAATAAGATCTAAGATTATTTTCGATGTTGGAAAAATTTTTAATGTAGAAAAAAAATATCTTTTATATTTAAGTTCAGCTGTTGAATGTATACACGCTTATTCACTAATACATGACGATTTACCGTGTATGGATGATGATGATATTAGAAGAGGTAAACTGACTACACATAAAAAATTTGGAGAATCAACAGCAGTTTTAGCTGGAAACTCCCTTTTGACATTAGCTTTTGAAATTTTATCTGATCCAAAGTTTAATATAAATAACAATAAAAAAATTTCCCTAATAAATCTAATATCTCAATCATCAGGACACCAAGGAATAGCCGGAGGTCAATTTTTGGATTTAAATTATGAAAGAAAAAAAGTTTCTAAACAAAAAGTTATAGATATGGAGATTAAAAAGACTGGAAAATTATTTTCATTCAGCTGTTTGTCTCCAGTTATTTTGACAAATAAAAAAGATCAAATAAAAAAATTTTCAATTATTGGTGAAAAAATTGGTTTACTTTTTCAAATTGCAGATGATTTAATTGATTATAGGAGTTCATCAAAAACTGCAGGAAAAAAAACAAATAAAGATTCAAAAAGGGGAAAAGCAACATTAATAAGTTTACTAGGATATAAAAATGCTATTAAATATGCCTCAAAACTAAAAAAAGAAATATTTAATAGTTTAGTTAGCTACGGAAATAATGCTAGTGATTTAAAAGAGACAATTGAATTTATATTAAGTAGAAATAAATAAATGCAAAATTATAAATATTTAAATAATATTAATTTTCCTTCAGATATAAAAAAACTAAATAATGAAGAATTAAAAGTTCTATCAGAAGAAGTAAGAAGTGAAATGATTGATGCTGTTTCAAAAACAGGTGGTCATCTAGGTGCAGGCTTAGGTGTTGTAGAATTAACAGTAGCACTTCATTATGTTTTTGACACCCCAAAGGACAAGTTGATATGGGATGTTGGTCATCAATCATACCCTCATAAAATTTTAACAGGAAGAAAAGATAAAATACGAACTTTACGACAAGGAAGTGGATTATCTGGTTTTACAAAGCGATCAGAAAGTGAATTTGATCCCTTTGGTGCAGCTCATAGTTCTACTTCTATTTCTGCTGGACTTGGCATTGCAACAGCAAATAAATTATCAAATAAATCAGATCAGGTTATAGCAGTTATTGGTGACGGTGCAATGAGCGCAGGAATGGCATATGAAGCTATGAATAATGCTGGAGACTCAAAAACAAAAATGATCGTAATTTTGAATGACAATGATATGTCAATTGCAAAACCAGTTGGCGCAATGAAATCTTATCTTGCTAAAATTTTTTCAGGTAAGATTTATTTTAGTTTCAGAGAAACAGTTAAAATGATTATTTCATCCTTTTCAAAAAGATTTAGCAAAAAGGCTGGAAAGGCTGAAGATTTTTTGAGATCGGCTGTCACAGGTGGTACATTATTTAATTCATTAGGTTTTTATTATGTTGGTCCAATTGATGGTCATGATTTAGATGTTCTATTGCCAATTTTAAAAAACGCAAAAGAAAGTAATCATAATGGTCCAATACTAATTCATATAAAAACTCAAAAAGGCAAAGGATATAGTTTTGCTGAAAAATCTGACGACAAATATCACGGAGTTACAAAATTTGATGTTCAAACTGGAGTTCAACAAAAATCAACAACTAAAGCTCCTGCTTTTACAAAGGTATTTGCAAATACATTAATAGAGCATGCAAAGAAAGACAGTAAAATTGTAGGTATAACCGCTGCTATGCCGTCTGGGACAGGAATGGATGCATTTAGTAAAGTATTCCCTGACAGAACTTTTGATGTTGGAATCGCTGAACAACATGCAGTTACTTTTGCTGCAGGTTTAGCTACGGAAGGTTATAAGCCTTATGCAGCAATTTATTCAACATTTTTACAAAGAGCTTATGATCAGGTAGTTCATGACGTTGCAATTCAAAGTTTACCAGTAAGATTTGCAATAGATAGAGCTGGTTTAGTTGGTGCCGATGGAGCCACTCATGCAGGTGCTTTTGATATTACATATTTATCAACTTTACCTAATTTTATTGTTATGGCAGCAAGTGATGAAGCAGAATTGGTAAGAATGGTTAATACCTCGGTAGATATTAATAATAAACCATGTGCATTTAGATATCCAAGGGGAAATGGAGTAGGTTTAGAATTACCCGACATCAATGAAAAAATAGATATTGGAAAAGGAAGAGTTATAAGAGAAGGAAAGAAAGTTGCCTTAGTAAGTTTTGGAAACAGATTAAAAGAATGTTTATTTGCTGAAGAAAGTTTAAAAAAAATGGGAATTAATCCAACAATTATTGATGCTAGATTTGCAAAACCTCTGGATGAAAATCTCATGTGGCAAGTTGCAACAAATCATGAAGTGCTAATTACATTGGAAGAGGGTTCTATTGGAGGCTTTGGAACACATGTAAATCATTTCTTAAATGAAAAAAATTTATTGGATAATAATTTAAAATTTAGATCAATGATTTTGCCTGATAAATTTTTGGATCAAGACAAACCTGAACAAATGTATAAAGAGGCCGGTTTAGATGCTAAATCTATTGAAGAGAAAGTTGTAGAAACTCTAAATTCTAAAGTTGTGATTAAAAAAACGAATTAATTACCACATTGAGCTTTATTCATTAAGTAATGATCAAGAATTACACAATGCATCATTGCTTCACCTATAGGAACTGCTCTAATACCTACACAAGGATCATGTCTACCTTTGACGGAAATTGAAGTATTTTTTCCAAATTTATTAATTGTTTTTCTTTGAGAAAGAATTGATGAAGTTGGTTTTACTGCAAATGAAACTATTATTTCTTGACCACTAGAAATTCCTCCAAGAATTCCCCCAGCGTTATTTGATTTAAATTTTGTTTTCTTTCCTGTTTGAGACATTTCATCAGAATTTTGTTCACCAGAAAGTTGAGCAGAATTCATTCCAGATCCAATGTTAACCCCTTTTACAGCATTAATACTCATCATAGCTGATGCCAAATCCATATCTAACTTAGAATAAATTGGAGCTCCTAATCCAACAGGTACTCCTCTTGCTCTTACTTCAATAATAGCTCCACAAGATGAGCCAGCTTTTCTTATCCCAAGTAAATATTTTTCCCATAATTTTAAAACTGTTTTATCAGGACAAAATAGGGGGTTTTTTCCAATGAATTTGTCATTCCATTTTTCTGTGTCACATCCTAGTATTCCTAATTGTGTTACTGCTCCAATTACACTATATTTTTTCCCTATAATATTTTGCAAAACTTGTTTTGCTATTGCTCCTGCTGCTACTCTTGATGCAGTCTCTCTTGCTGACTGTCTGCCTCCACCTTTATAATCTCTAATTCCATATTTTTTGAAATATGTGTAATCAGCATGACCAGGTCTAAATTTATCTTTAATATTTTTGTAATCCTTAGAACGCATATCTTTATTGAAAATAATCATTGAGATAGGCGTACCAGTTGTTTTGCCCTCAAATGTTCCTGATAAAATTTCCACTCTATCATCCTCTTTTCTTTGAGTTGTGAATTTAGACTGACCAGGCTTTCTTTTGTTTAATTCTAATTGAATGTCTTTCATATTAAGCTTAATATTTGGAGGACATCCATCAACAACACATCCAATTGCTGGACCGTGAGACTCACCCCATGTTGTAAATCGAAAAAATTTTCCAAATGTATTAAAAGACATTATATTATTATATAAATTATTTTGGTTAAATTATGAACGAAAAAAATTCTTTAGGATTAGATAAATGCTTTCTTGAACTTGATAATCCAATATTATTATTCACTGAATGGTATAAAGAGGCAAAGAAAACCGAAATAAATGATCCAAATGCATTAGCTCTAGGCACTATTGACGAAAAAGGTTATCCGAATGTAAGAATGGTATTACTCAAAGATTATGGAGAAGACGGATTTGTCTTTTACACTAACTTTAATAGTAATAAAGGAAACTCTATAAAGCGTAATCCAAAGATTTCAATGTGCTTTCATTGGAAAAGTTTACTCAGACAAATCCGTATAGTTGGTACCGCTGAAAAAGTTTCAGATGATGAAGCGGATAATTATTATAATTCCAGAAGTTATGGAAGTAGAATTGGTGCTTGGGCCTCAAATCAAAGCTCAATTTTAAAAGATAGAGAAGAACTAAGCCAATCAATAAAAAAATTTAAAGATCTCTATAAAGATGAAAATAATGTTCCAAGACCTGATCATTGGTCTGGCTGGAGGTTAAAACACAACGAAATTGAATTTTGGTTAGATGGTGAAAATAGAATTCACGAAAGATTAAAATATATTAAAGAAGATAATGCTTGGAAAAAAATTCTCTTATCACCTTAAAATTTTCTATTAATACTAAAAGCAGTTAAATTTTTAAGTATAGTTTTTTCTTCACAATCTTGAAATATACTTAATGAATTTGATGCTAAACTTATATAGTGTTCCGCTTTTTTGTAACACTCGTTAATTATATTATATTTTTTTACTAACTTAAGCACATAGTCAAATTGTTCTTTAGATCTGATATTTTGTTCAAATATTTTTTTTAAAACTAATTTTTCATCTGAAGATAATTTTTGATTTAACAGAATAATTGGGAGAGTTACCTTGCCCTCAAAGAAATCTTTCCCTATCTCTTTACCAAACATTTTTAATTCTGAGTTATAGTCAAGTGTGTCATCTGCAATCTGAAATGTTAATCCAAGGTTCTTTCCATAGAATTCTAGTGCATCTTTAAATTTATTACCTTTATCGGTAATTATCGATCCAACTTTTGAAGATGCTGAAAATAAAGCTGCGGTTTTAGAACAAATTATATTCAAATATGTTTCTTCTAACATTTCAGAGTCACCTTTATGTTGTAACTGCAAAACTTCTCCTTGAGCAATAGTTGATGATGTAGAAGATAAAAGTTTTAATACTTCAATACTTCCATCCTCAACCATCATTTCAAAACATCTACTTAATAAATAGTCCCCAACAAGAATTGATGACTGATTTCCCCAAATTTTATTCGTAGTTTTTTTGCCTCTTCTTAAATCTGCGCTGTCAATTACATCATCATGCATGAGAGTTGCTGCGTGTATAAGTTCAACACATGCAGCTAGGTTCACATCTCTACTACCCTTTGTATATCCACACAATTTAGCACACTCCAAAGTTAGCAATGCTCTTAATCTTTTACCTCCACTAGTCATGTGGTAAGCTGTCATTTCTTTAACAAGCTCAACTTTACTATCTAATTTAGAAGAAATTTTGTCTTCAACTAAACTTAGTTTTTCATCAACAGAATTTACTAAATCTGTATACGCATTAGTTATTTGCTTTTTTAATTGAACTACTGAACCCATAAATTCAAAATATTACATTAAGTTTATTAATATACTTATCAATTGACGCACCTATTTCTTCAACTATAAGTAGCTTTATAATTAATTAAAATTTTTATAATCATTTGTATGTTTTCATTTTTTAAAAAAAAAAAAATTGTTAGTCATTTAAGACTTACTGGCGTCATTGGAAATGTTGGAAAGTTCAAACAAGGAATAGAATATTCCTCTCAAGAAGAAATGATAAAAAAAGCTTTTTCAGTAAAAAAAGCAGAGGCTGTTGCAATTTCAATTAATTCACCAGGTGGTTCACCCGTTCAATCACATCTAATATATAAATTTATTAGAGAACAATCTAAGAAAAACAAAAAAAAAGTAATAGTTTTTGCGGAAGATGTTGCTGCATCTGGAGGATATCTAATTGCATGTGCAGGTGATGAGATTTATGCCAATGCAAGTTCTATAATCGGATCAATAGGAGTAATTTATTCTTCTTTTGGTTTTAAAGATTTAATTCAAAAAATCGGAGTTCAAAGAAGGGTTTATACTGCTGGAAAAAATAAAAGTACTCTAGATCCTTTTTTAGACGAGAAAGAAGAGGACATTCAAAGATTAAAAAATATTCAACTGGAACTTCACCAAGAATTTATTAATGTTGTAGAGGAAAGCAGATCAACAAAACTAAACAAAACTGATGTTGAACTTTTTACTGGAGAATTTTGGTCTGGCAAAACATCCTTAAAACTTGGTTTGATAGATGGAATAGGGAATGCAGAACAGATATTGAGAGAAAAATTTGGTGAAGATGTTGAAATTAAAAAATTTGAAAAGTCCAAAGGATGGCTTGCCAAAAAACTTTCGTCTTCAGAAGACCATGCGGATAAATTGATAAGTGTTTTAGAGGAAAGATCTATTTGGCAAAAATATGGTTTCTAAAAAAAAAACAAAAAATCCAAAATCATTTATTTCTTTTCAAGATACAATATTAAATCTTCAAAAGTACTGGTCAAAAAAAGGTTGCGTTATTTTACAACCTTATGATTTAGAAGTTGGAGCAGGAACATTTCACCCAGCAACAACTCTGAGATCATTAGGTCCTAAACCATGGAAAACAGCTTACGTTCAACCATCAAGAAGACCAACAGATGGAAGGTATGGAGAAAATCCTAATCGTTTGCAACACTACTATCAATTTCAAGTTCTAATAAAACCTTCACCAAAAGATATTAAAAAAATGTATCTTAATAGCCTTTCATCAGTAGGTATTAAATACGAAGAGCATGATATAAGATTTGTAGAGGATGATTGGGAAAGTCCAACCCTAGGTGCTGCCGGTCTTGGGTGGGAAGTATGGTGTGATGGCATGGAAGTTACTCAATTCACTTATTTTCAACAAATGGCAGGGATGGAATGCAATCCAATATCTGTTGAAATTACTTATGGTTTAGAGAGATTATGTATGTTTATTCAAGGTAAAAAAAATGTTTTTGATTTAATTTGGAACGATGAAGGAGTTTTATACAAAGATGTTTTTCATCAAGCTGAAAAAGAATTTTCAGCTTATAATTTTGAGTATGCAAACACAGATAAACTATTTAAGATTTTTGATATGCTCGAAGAAGAAGCAAAATCATTAATTGAAAAGAAAATTTCTCTTCCAGCATATGATCAATGTTTAAAATCAAGTCATGTGTTTAATATTTTAGATGCTAGAGGAGTTATAAGTGTTGCTCAAAGAGCAGAATATATTGCAAGGATAAGAAATCTAACAAGAGAAATTGGAAAAATTTGGGTAGAAACACAAAATTAAAATGTCTGAATTTTTCCTTGAATTATTTAGTGAAGAAATACCTTCTAGATTACAAATCAATGCTAGAAATGATTTAACACAAATTCTTAAAAAATTTTTTGACGATAATGAAATTACAGTTAAAGGTAAAATTAATACTTATTCAACTCCAAATAGGCTCATTGTTTATATAAATAAGATACCTAAAGATTTAATAAAAAAAGCAGAGGAAATTAGAGGTCCTAATATAAATGCTCCAGAAAAGGCTTTAGAAGGATTTTTAAAATCCAATAAAATAAGTAAAGAAAAAGTTTTCAAAAAAAGCATTGAAAAAGGTATATTCTACTTTTACAACAAACCATCACAAAAAATAAAAACATACGATTTATTAAAAGAAAATATTGCAAGTTTGCTTTTAAAAATTTCATGGAAAAAATCAATGAAATGGGGCAATCATGATTTATATTGGGGGAGACCGTTAAAATCAATATTAGCTTTATTTGATAAAAAAATAATTGAATTTAAATTAAACCATTTACAGAGTTCAAATAAAACTTTTACAGATAAAGATCTAGAAGATGAAGTAAAAAGTTTTGTTGATTTTAAATCTTATATAAAATTTTTTAAACAAAAAGGAGTAACAATTGACCATAATAAAAGAAAAGAATTTATAATTAAAGAAATTAATAAAGCAACTAATCAAAAAAAAATTCATATAAACGTGAATGAAAAACTTATAGACGAAATAACAAATATTGTTGAAAAACCAAAAATTTTAGTATGTGAGTTTAATAAGAAATTTTTAGAAATTCCACAAGAAATACTTATTATAACAATGCAACATCACCAAAAATATTTCCCTACATTTGATAGTAAAAATAAAATAACAAATAATTTTATAGTTGTGGCAGATTGCAAGGACAAAAAAGGATTAGTTAAATTAGGAAATCAAAATGTTGTAAATGCAAGGTTGGCAGATGCAGAATTTTTTTGGAACAGAAATAAGTCTCAAAATTTAGTTAAACAGGTATCTAGATTGAAGCAAATTAATTACTTTAAAGGATTGGGAAGTTATTTTGATAAAATACAAAGAGTAAGAAAACTAAGTGGAATAATATCAGATGAACTTTTAATTAGTAAAGAAAAGATAGAAATTGCCTCCTCAATTTGCAAAGTAGATTTGATGTCAGATTTAGTTGGAGAGTTTCCCGAATTGCAAGGCGTGATGGGGGGATACTTTGCAAGAGAACAAGGCTTTGACGAAGAAATAAGTTTAGCTGTTTCAGAGCATTACTTACCAAGTGGCATTGATAGTAAAGTTCCAAAAAAACCATACAGCATAGCATTATCGTTAAGTGATAAAATTGATTCTCTAGTTGGATTTTTTGGAATTAATCTCAAACCAACTAGTTCAAAAGATCCTTATGCCATAAGAAGAATGGCAATTAGTTTATTAAGGTTAATAATTGAAAATCAAAAAAAAATAAAATTAAGAGATCTAATAAATTATTCAATAAATTTATACAAAGATCAAAATTACTCTTTTGACTCAAAATTGATAAATGATGAATTGGAAGATTTTATTTTAGAAAGATTAAAATATTATTTGAAAGAAAAAAATATTAGGTCAGATATTATTGAGTGCTCCACTAATTCATATGGAATAGATGATTTGCTAAAAATTTTTAATAAATCATTAAATTTGAATAAAAATATTAAAAAAGATTTTGGTCTTGATGTTATTGCAATTTATAAAAGATCTTCAAACATTTTAAATAGCGAAAGTAAATCAAAACTAGAAATTGTAGGTTCTGCCGATCCTGGTCTCTTCAAAAACGATTATGAAAAAAATCTTTATAAAAAAATACATACTATAAGAAAGTATTTTTCAAGTGTAGGTAGAGACGAGGATTATGATGAAAGTCTTAAAACACTTTCAAGTGCCAAAATAGAGGTTAATGAGTTTTTCGATAATGTAATAGTCAATGATCAAGAAGAAATAATTAAAAAAAACAGACTAGAACTTTTAAAAATGTTGTGTAAAAGCTTCGATAATTATTTTAACTTTTCTAAAATAGAAGCATAAATGCCAAAATTAGTATTTAATTTTAAATCTAAAGACACAAAAAAAATAAAAAACCCAAAAAATATTTTAGGAGGCAAAGGTGCAAATTTATCTGAAATGGGAAGGATGGGTTTGCCTGTCCCACCTGGATTTACGATTTCTACTGAAGTTTGTGATTTATTTTATAAAAATAAAAAGAAATTAAAGCCTAAAATCATAAATGAAATAAACAAAGAATTAAAAAATATTGAAAAAGATTCTGGTAAAAAATTTGGAGATTTGAAAAATCCTTTATTATTATCTGTAAGATCTGGCGCAAGAGTATCCATGCCGGGAATGATGGATACTATTTTAAATCTTGGACTAAATGACAAAACTGTTATTGCTTTAGCAAATAAAACATCAAATATTAGATTTGCAAAAGATAGTTATAGAAGATTTATACAAATGTATGCAAATGTTGTTATGGGTGTTGAAAGTTATAATTTTGAAGAACTTATTGAAAATTATAAACTTACAAAAGGTGTATTGTTAGATACTGATTTGGATGAAGATGACTGGGATGGATTGATTAACGACTTTAAAAATATTGTAAAAGAAAAAACCAAAAAGGATTTTCCTCAAAATATTAATGAACAATTACTAGGTGCAATTAGTGCAGTCTTTTTGTCATGGGAGAGTAATAGAGCAAAGGTCTATAGAAAATTAAATCATATTCCTTCAGAGTGGGGAACTGCTGTAAATGTTCAGTCCATGGTTTTTGGCAACATGGGTGATGATTGTGCGACAGGCGTTGTATTTACACGTAATCCATCCAATGGAATCAATGAAATCTATGGCGAATATTTAATAAATGCTCAAGGAGAAGATGTTGTTGCAGGAACAAGGACGCCCCAACATATAACTAAGAAAGCTAGAAAAAATGCAAAAGAAACATTCCTTTCAATGGAAGAGTCTATGCCTAGAGTTTACAAAAATCTAAAAAATATTCTTATAAAACTGGAGAAACATTATAAAGATATGCAGGATGTGGAGTTCACAGTAGAAAATAATAAGTTGTGGATGTTACAAACTAGATCAGGAAAAAGAACTGCAAAATCATCAGTCAAAATTGCTGTCGATATGGAAAGAGAAAAACTCATCACAAAAAAAGAGGCTGTGCTTAGAGTACAACCAAATTCATTAGATACCTTGCTTCATCCAACTTTAGATGAAACAGCGAATTTAGATGTAATAGCCAAAGGCCTTCCAGCTTCGCCTGGAGCAGCGAGTGGAAAAGTAGTATTTACATCTGATGAGGCTGAAAGATTAAATGGAATGATGCAAAATACAATCCTAGTAAGAGTAGAAACATCACCTGAAGATATAAATGGAATGCATGCAGCTAAAGGAATTCTTACTGCAAGAGGAGGAATGACTAGCCATGCTGCAGTAGTTGCAAGAGGAATGGGTAGGCCTTGTGTATCTGGCTCAAGTGAAATAGAGATAGATTACCAAAATAAAATTTTTAAAACAAAAAATAATGAAATTAAAGAAGGTGATTTAATTACAATTGATGGATCAACTGGTAGAATTATAAAAGGAGAAGTTAAAACTGTTAAACCTGAAATTTCGGGAGATTTTTCTAAACTTATGAGTTGGGCTGATAAATTTAGAAAACTAAAAATTAGAACTAACTCTGAAACACCTCTTGATAGTAAAACTGCTAGAGAATTTGGAGCTGAAGGAATAGGTCTTTGTAGAACAGAACATATGTTTTTTGATGAAGAGAGAATTTTATCTGTAAGAGAAATGATTTTATCAAAATCAAAAGAAGATAGGGCTAGAGCCCTGAACAAACTACTTCCTTTTCAAAAAAAGGATTTTATTGATATCTTTAAAATTATGAATGGTCTACCTGTTACAGTTAGATTATTAGATCCACCGCTTCATGAATTTTTACCGAAAAATCAAAAAGAAATTAACGATGTAGCAAATGCTTTAAACATCAAAAGTTCAGAATTAGAGGGTAGAATAACAGAACTTCATGAACAAAATCCAATGCTCGGTCATAGAGGTTGTAGATTAGGTATATCATTCCCAGAGATATATGAGATGCAGTGCACAGCGATTTTTCATGCTTTAGTTGAATGTAAAAAACTCAAGATAAAATCTATTATTCCAGAGATCATGATACCTTTGGTATCTACTGAAGCAGAAATAAAAATAATGAAAGATTTAGTAATTAGAGTTGCAAAAGAAGTTGAAAACAAAACTAAAACAAAACTAAATTTTTTAGTGGGTACAATGATTGAGCTCCCAAGAGCAGCAATCAAAGCAGATGATATATCTAGACATGCAGAATTCTTTAGTTTTGGAACTAATGACTTAACACAAACAACTTTTGGCATTAGCAGAGATGATAGTGGTAAGTTTTTAAATGATTATATTGATAATAAAATTTTCGATATTGATCCATTTGTTTCTATAGATGAAGGAGTTGGAGATTTGATAGAAATAGCAACAAAAAAAGGTAGACAAAATAACAAAAAAATCAAACTCGGTATATGTGGCGAACATGGAGGTGATCCGAAAAGTATCGACTTTTGTGCACGAGCTGGTTTAGATTATGTATCCTGTTCACCTTATAGAGTACCTATTGCGAGACTGGCTGCTGCTCAAGCTCAATTAAAAAAATAAAATTAAATTTTAGATTTCTAATTTTAAGTCTAACGCATCAATTGAGTGAGTTAATGATCCTATGGAAATTCTATCTACACCAGTAGATGAAACATTTTTAACATTCTTTAAGTTAATTCCTCCTGATGCTTCAGTTTCATAAAATTTCCTAGACATTTTGACTGCTTTTTTTAAATTTTTTGAACTCATATTATCTAATAAAATCCTATCAAATTTCAGACCCAATATTCTCTTTAACTGAGATAAATTATCAACCTCAACTGTAATTTTTTTTCTTCCCTTCTTTTTAATGGCTTTTTGAATTAAATTTTCAAAATTTTTTTCAGAACTTATATGGTTATCTTTTATTAAGTATTCATCACTTAAGTTAAATCTGTGGTTTGTTCCACCACCTAATTTTACAGCATATTTTTGGATGACTCTTAAATTTGGGGTCGTTTTTCTTGTGCAGCATATTTTAGTTTTTTTTCTAACTTTTTTTACAAACATATTTGTTTTTGTTGCTATTCCAGAAATATGAGAAACAAAATTTAACGCCACTCTTTCACCAATTAAAATATTTCTTAGGTTACCATCAATAGTAGCGACTACCTCACCTTTTTTGATTCGAGATCCATCTTTTTTTTTATTTTTAAAATTTATTTTTTTATCTACTAATTTAAAGGTCTCTTTAGCAAAATCTATACCACCTAAAATTCCATTTTGGTTACATATCATTTTTACTTTTTTTTTAATATTTTTATCAATTAGTTCTGAAGTAATATCTCCTGATGGATATAAGTCCTCATTTAAAGCCAATTTACATGATGATTTTATAAAATTTTTACTTAATTGAATTTTAGACACAGATTTTATCTGCCTATTTCTGCCATTCTCTCTACAGATTTTCTTGCTTTTTCGATTGTCTCATTGTCCATTATTAATTCGTTAGTTTCATTTTCTAAACAATCTAATATTTTAGGCAAAGTTATTCTTTTCATATGAGGACAAAGATTACATGGTCTAATAAATTCAACATTTGGATTATCAATTTGTACGTTATCGCTCATTGAGCATTCTGTAACCATCATGACTTTTTCTGGTTGATTATCTCTTACATATTTAATCATTCCACTTGTAGAACCTGCAAAATCAGATGCTTGTATCACATCAGGTGGACATTCTGGATGGGCTATTATTTTTATACCTGGATTAGCTTTTCTAATATCATTAATTTCTTGATCATTGAATTGTTCATGCACTTCACAAGTTCCCTTCCAAGAAATAATTTCTATATCAGTTTGTGATGCTACATATTTCGCTAAAAAATCATCAGGTAAAAATATAACTTTTTTTACTCCTAATGATTCTACAATTTTTACAGCATTCGCAGATGTACAGCAAACATCAGTTTCAGCCTTAACATCAGCAGATGTATTTACATACGAGACCACTGGAACACCAGGATATTGTTTTTTTAGATTTCTAACATCATTGCCTGTTATAGACGAAGACAGTGAACAGCCTGCCTTCATATCTGGTAATAAAACTTTTTTTTCAGGGCTCATTAATTTTGCAGTTTCAGCCATAAAATGAACTCCACACATTACAATTATATCCGCTTTTGTTTTTGCAGCCTCTACCGCTAATGCTAAAGAATCCGCAGAAAAATCTGAAATGCCGTGATAAATTTCTGGTGTTTGATAATTGTGGGCAAGAATTACTGCATTCTTCTCTTTCTTTAATTTATTAATTTTATAAATGTAAGGTGCATGTGTAGCCCACTCTATCTCCGGAATTTTTTTTGATACTTTGTTATAAATTGAGTTTGTTGCTTTTTTTATTTCACTAGTAAATTCCATAAAAAAAACTTATCAACTTGAAATAGAATTGTCATTCATTTAATCTGCCGCATAACATGCGGTCATGCTGAAACTGGTAGACAGGCACGGTTGAGGGCCGTGTGGGCCAAGCCCATGAGAGTTCGAGTCTCTCTGACCGCACCAAAAACAAATATTTATTGAGGGGCGTTCTGTTTCCCGCATCTTTTAAGGAATATATTAGAAAATAAGACTTTTTGAAACTTTGTTCTTAGTAGTTCTTAGTACTTTTCTGTTTTCTGGTTCTTTCTGGATATAATTGATTATGGATATTTACTAAATTATCATCTGATAAATCTTGGTAGTGTTTATTAATCATTGCGACACTAGTGTTTGAGTGAATTGCAACAATATTAGGGTCAACTTCTTTACTTCTTCTATTTGAGATAAATGAATGTCTGAAAGTATAGATAGGTCTTTTTTGACCATTCACATCATAGAGACCAATCTTGTCTGATATTCTAATAAAGTTCTTTCTAATTCTATTAAATAGTTTTTGTCTATTTTCTTCATTTGGAAAAAACAGATAGTCATGTTCTGAGGCATTAGGGTATCTATTAACTATTCTTGGGTATACATCATCTCTAAACCAATCTGCTACGGTTTGAGTATGTCTATCTTTTTTTGTTTCTAATAATGTTACTTTCATAATTGGTTTATTAGGATTTAGTGGGTCATTAATAAAACCAATATGATTTCTTTTAATTCTCAATAGTTCTAATCCAGGTCTAAAACCTGCAGATTTTAACATGCAAAGAAAATCTGCTTCTTCATCATAAAACATATCTTCTCTAGTTCTGTATTCATCTCTAAATGCGTTGATTATTTGTTTGGTTTCTTTTGGAGAGTAAGCAAGTCTTCTAATTGAATTGCCTGTAAGTTTAGGAAACTCTGGCATTACATCAAATGGAATATTGTTATTCATAAGTGCTTTTTTAAACATGTTAGAAATAATGATTTTGTAATTTCTACAAGTTGCAACTGCGAGACCTTTGATTTTCAGATTATAAAATAACTGACTGACTTTTTCTTCTACTTCACTAGTATTTGAATAATCAATGTCCTTAAATAGAGGAAGTATTTCATTATTATACTGACCCAGTTCT
The DNA here is from genome assembly GCA_902595815.1 of uncultured Pelagibacteraceae bacterium. Taxonomy (GTDB): domain Bacteria; phylum Pseudomonadota; class Alphaproteobacteria; order Pelagibacterales; family Pelagibacteraceae; genus Pelagibacter. The sequence goes on along the minus strand of CACJRL010000003.1, from coordinate 58,410 downwards.
TTTTTATATCTTTTTTCATTTGTTAGTTTTCTGACATTAAAGTATGGAACTGCAATATCTTTGTGAAAATCTTGTATTAGTTTTGTTTTAAAGTTTTCATATTTTTCAAAGTTAAATTTCTTAAAATATGAAATTGAATATACTTCTGCCTTTTTTACATCTTTAAGTTTTGAAGATTGATATTCCATTCCATTTGCTGAATATGATTTATGAACAAAGAAACTAAACCACCAATATGGACTTCTTACATACTTAAAAAGTTTTATGGGGTACTTATCTATTTTTTTTTGTTCTAGTATTTTCGGCATTAATGAATTTTATGCTAATTGGTTCCCACTTTTATTCAAGCGGGAACCAATATATTTCACTTTATTCTTCTGATAGTTGATTGATTATTCTTTGTCTTAAATCTGTTGATAGTTTAATTTCGCCAATTAAACTTTCAACGATTTCAGATTTAGAAGTAGCGAGAAATGGATACTTCTTATACTTTGCCAAATCTTCAACAGACATCTTTTTTTGTATGTTGTATTCTATCTCTTTAATCATCCCATCAAGTTTGTCTGAAAATGATTTTTCTAATTCAATAGATATTTTCATTATACTATTCCTCCATTTATTCTTTCATAATCTAATCGTTCTTGTTTTCTCTTTTCAAATTGATACCAACGAGAAAGTTTTTCTAATGTTGTTTTTAAAACAACTCTTCTTTCTTTTTCCATTTCATCACTTTCATCATAAATTTCAGATAAAAAACCTAGAGTGTTCATAAGAATTAACTGATTATCTTCCCACTCGTTTTCTCTTAAATCTATGAATTTATCTAAATCTTTTTCTGCACGACCAGAAAATTGTTCAGCAATGAATTCAATGTGCTCAGCACCAAAATCATTTATGTATTTTTCTTCTTCCTTATTTTTCATTTTTTCTTCACTTTCTCTAGCAACAAAACATCAGACACACCTATCCTGTTACCAAAATTAATTAGTTTATATTTACAAATGCTTAAGCATTTGTGTTTGCGTCTGCCATAGTGTGAAGTCCTATAGAGAATTTAGGATTTTGTAGTGTTTCTCTATATTATTAATATATCACAACCCTTTAAAAATGTCAATGCTGGTTTGAATTCCAGAAATTTTTTTTGCCATTTTAATTTTCATCATTACCATTCCAACCATGAACATTGCTTACATCCGAGTTTCACATATTGAAAGTTTAAATGGCACATCTTTAGACACACAAGAAAAAAGATGTAGAGCATTTTCTGAACTTCATGGTTTTAAAATTGATAAAGTTTATTCTGAAATAGTTTCTGGTGGAGTAGAGTTTAGAAAAAGAAAAGTATTTCAAAAAGTTTTAAAAGAACTTGGGTCTAATGGAAGATTAATTGTTAGTAGATTAGATAGATTATCAAGGTCAGTTCTTCAAACATTGCAGTTAGTAGAAGATTTTAAAAAATCACATAATCAACTTTGTATTACTGATATTGGCAATGTGCATACTGATGGAGTTTCTAAAGTGTTTATTACTATTCTTGCTTCATTAGCAGAAATAGAAAGAACAAATATTTCTGAGAGAATTAAAGCAAGTAAAGAAATAGCAAAACAAGAAAGACGGTACTTAGGTGGTTATTCTGAGTTTGGTTATAAAGTAGATAAAGACAATAAATTAATCCCAGATGATAAAGAATTTAAGATGTTGCAGTCTATGATTAGTCTTAGAAAATCAGGACTAGGGTATCGTCAAATATCTGATGAAATTAAGAATAAGTATGGAAAAAGAATATATTTTCCGCAAGTTCATAAGATTTTAAATAGAGACCATAATAGACATTTTTAAGTTTTAATTTTAAACTATTGAATGTCTAAAATAGTTTACATCCTTACCAACCAATCTATGCCAGATACTATTAAGATTGGTATTACAGATAATTTAGAAAGAAGAATGAGAGAATTGGATAATACTTCAACTCCACTTCCTTTTGAGTGTTATTATGCAGTTGAAGTTCAAGATGCAAAAGTAATTGAAAAGAAAATACACGAAGGTCTAGACGATAAAAGAGTAAGACAAAATAGAGAGTTTTTTAATACATCACCAGAGCAAGCAAAAGCAATTTTAGAAATCGCAGAAGTAATGGGTGGTAAAAATGTTACGCCTACTGAAGATGTAGTTGAAACACCACAGGATAAACAAGCATTAGATAATGCAAGAAAAAGAAGAGGAAGAATTGATTACTTTGGAATTTTAGGAATTGCTAAAGGAACAACACTCACTTTTTCTAAAGATGAAAATATTACTTGTGAAGTTGCAGATGATGGCAAAGTGATTTTTAGAGGTAAAGAAACTTCTTTATCAGGTTCGGCATTATTAATTACAAATGAGATGGGTTATGATTGGGGTCAAGTTCAAGGTGCAGGTTATTGGTGTTATCAAGGAAGAACTTTAAGAGATTTAGTTTCTGAAAAATAGTGATTTCAGAACTGAAAAATTTTTGGTCTGAGTATAATCCATACAAACTTCATCCTGAAGACGAAATCTTTTTAGGTCAAAATAAGCAAAAGTATTGTTTAGAAATTTCTATAGAAGAACTAAGAAAAAAATATGGAAGAGATTTAAAGTCAGATAAAACTAGAGAAAAATTTGTAAATGATAAACAAAATAAAAATAAGATTTTAAATAATCTTTTTGTAGTTCCTTTTTTTGGTGATGTAGAAAATGCTAAAATTTATATTCTAATGGGAAACCCTGGTTTTCATACAGGTGATTATATTGATGAGATAGAAGATGGAAAATATATTGAATTATTACAAGAAAATTTGAATTTAAATTCAAAGACTTTTACTTGTCTTAAAGATGAAGCAATAAACACTGGTGGTTTTAGATATTGGTCTAATAAAGGAAGAATATCTAAAATATCAAAATATTTAACAAGTCTTAATAATCAATCTTCTATAAAGAATTATGAGCATGTAAAACAATCTGTGTGTGTAGTGGAATCTATTGCTTATCATTCCTGTAATAAACCTAATGACGAACTTTATAATTTACCATCAAGTAAATTAACCAAAAGATTAGTTAATGAATATATTCAAAAAAGAGTTAACGAAAATAAAGCAATGTGTTTTGTATGGAGAAGTGTTAATTTTTGGAACATGAATTCACATAAAAATTTATTGGTTAGAGACCCAAAACAAGCACAATTGGCAGTTTTTAAAAATGATGAAGCAGAAATAATGGCACATTTTTTAAATGATAATTATGACCAATAAAAAGGAAGTTATTTTCTATAGCGGTTTTTCAATGATGCCTCCTGAAAGTGTGGAACTATTAGAAAACAATAAAGGCAGGGTAGTCATTAATGAAAATGAGAAGATTGTTGATGTACCTGATTATAAAATTTTATCTTTTTGGGACAGAATTGAGCAAATTGGAATATGGAAATGGAAGAATAGTTATAATCCAAAATATGAGATTTTAGACGGTTATCAATGGCAATTGAAACTTAGAAATAGAAAAGGCGAAGCAAAACATATTGAGGGACACGAAAGTTATCCTAAGAATTTTAAAGACTTAATTAAAGAATTAAATATTTTATTTGGTACAAAGATAGAATTTTAAAAGGTTTTTCAACAATTGTTATAGACGCATTTGCAACAATAACGCTATTAGAATTTCATTTTATTATTTTTTTTCTTTTCCAATATCCAAAGAACAAAAAATAATAGTATTAGAGCAGGTTGTAGAATAACAAATATTACTATATTTGCTAATTCATATCCCATACCAGTTAAGTCACCTATTATCTCTAGAACATAAACACACCAATTAAAAAAATTACTTATCATTTTTGATATTTAAAATTAATTTGTGGTAAAATTTTGTTTATATATCTTGAAATAAAAGTTTTACAAATTTACACTCAGTAAACTCAAAAATGAAAAATCTTTTTTCTCCAACAATGTTAAAAAAATACTTAGGTTGTAAGTATATAATTTTTAATGAAATTAATGAAAAAAAATTAAATCTTAAAAAAATTGAACTTAATATTAATGACAAATTAAGATTTGAAAAAGGTAATCAACATGAAAAAGATTATCTAAAAGAACTTAAAAAATCACACAAGAAAGTATTAGACTTAAAAAAGTCTGATTTAACTAGAGAAGAAAAGATCTCAAAAACAATTCAAGCAATGAGGGAAGGTTGGGAAATTATTTATGGTGGTTGGTTAAAGAAAGATAAATGGACAGGAGAATTTGATTTTTTAATAATCAATAAAGAACTGAAGTCAAAATTTGGTGATTATAGTTATGAGGTAATTGACACAAAATATTCAAATAAACCAAAACCAGATCACATTATTCAATTAGGAATGTACACATATATGTTAGAGAATACTCAAGGTATTCTTCCAAAAAGATTTACTATTGTTTTAAAGAATATGGTTAGGGAAGATATTCAGGTAAATCAGGTTAATGAGTTTTTTAAAATTCATAGAGAAAATTACGAGAAGTTTGTCGGTAACGGAGTAGATAAACAAAGACCGGAGAAGTGTAGTTTTTGTAGTACTTGCGAATGGCAAGAAGAATGCGAAAAAATCTGGATTAAAGAAGATAATCTTAATCAAATTGGTGGATTAACTAAAGTACATTTAAAAAAACTACTAGAACTTAAAATTGATACAGCAACTAAACTTTCAAAACAAAATCCAGAGAAAATTCTGAAAGGTTTTAGAAAAGAAATATCACACAAGTTAATCACTCAAGCAAAACTTCAAAAAGAGTATGAAAAAACAAATGTCCCAATTCACCAACCAAATCCTAATAATTTAAATGGCATAAAAGGTTTTAATTTATTACCTGAACCATCAGAATGTGATTTGTACTTTGATATAGAAAGTGTTGAAGATCATATCTATCCAGGAGGTTTGGAATATTTATTCGGAATTTATTATATAGAAAATGGAAAAGAGAAATTTGAGGCATTATGGTCTCATAGCAAAGAAGAAGAAAAGAAAAACTTAGTTAAATTTTTTGATTTTACTAAATCTCATTTTAAAAAGTATCCAAACTCAAAAATTTATCATTATGGTTCATATGAGATTACTGCGTTATTAAAACTAACTTCATTTCACAAAGTCAAGGGTATTGAATATGATCACTATTTAAACTTAGATAAATTTGTAAATTTATTAGAGGTAAATAGACAAGGACTTTTCATTTCAGAAAATAGTTACTCACTTAAAAATGTTGAAAAATTTTATAAGTTTAAAAGAGAAGGTGATGTTCAAAGGGGAGATGCATCTCAAGAATACTATATAGAATGGTTAGAAACTCAGGATCAAAACTTTTTAGATGAGATAGAAAGTTACAATAAACAAGATTGCAATTCTACTTACCAACTTCATAAATGGTTGTTGGACATTAAACCTTCAGAAACATCTTGGTTTGTTTCACAAAAAAAGGATAGTGAAATGAAACTAAGAGATTGGGAAGTGGATATGATTACTTACCAAGATAAAGTTGAAAAATCTAAAATTAAAAATAAACAAATAAAACAATTAATGACTGACATTATAGGTTTTTATAATCGTGAAGACAAACCTGCATGGAGAGAATTTTTTGACAGACGGACAAAATCTGACGAAGAATTAATTGATGACCCTGAGTGCATAGGAAACATGAAGTCAAATGGCGAACCTACTACTGATAAAAGATCGTTACTATATTCATATAAATTTGAAGATCAGGATTTTAAATTAAGAAAAAGTAAAAAAACTGTAATTGCAAATAATCATGATATTGAACAAAATGATTATGCGGGCACAATTATAGATATTGATTATGAAAAAAAAGAAGTTTTATTAAAGAGAGGCAAATCTCAAGGATTATTGCCAAAATTATTATCAATTGGACCTGATAAACCAAGAGCAAATACTAAACTCATTTTAAATACTTACAAATTTATTGACACATTAATTAATAATGAAAAAAAATATAAAGCACTTAATGACTTTCTTGAAAAAAAACATCCAAATATTAAAGGAATAAAAACTGGAGAAAAAATAATTAAATCTAACGATTTTAGTAAAGAAATTCCTAAAATTATTTCTGATTTAGAGGATAGTTATATTTATATTCAAGGACCTCCTGGAACTGGCAAAACCTTTCAAGCATCTAATGCAATTATAGAATTATTAAAACAAAATAAAAAGATTGCGATTACTGGTTTATCTCACAAAGTAATTCATAACTTACTTCAAAGAGTTGAAGATATGGCAAAAGAGAAAAAATTTATGTTTGAGGGATATAAAAGAGGAAATTTAGAGGACGAGGATACAGTTTTTGATGGAGAGTTTATAAAAACTTATGAAAAAGATCCTGTATTTATGGACGCTTTAAAAGAAGAAAATACCGGACAGATATTTGCAGGTACCAAATATCATTTTGCAAGTACATTTTATGATGAGAAAATTGATTATCTTTTTATTGATGAGGCAGGACAAGTAAGTTTAGCAGATTTAATTAGCATAGGTAATATAGCAAAAAATATAGTTTTAATAGGAGACCAAAATCAATTAGGACAACCAATAAGAGGAACACATCCTAACGAGTCCGGTCAATCAATTTTAGATTATCTTTTAGAAGGTAAAGACACAATTCCAGAAGATAGAGGAATATTTTTAAATAAAACTTATAGATTAAATTCAAAAATAAATGATTTTATTTCATCAAATTTTTATGAAGAAAGACTAGTCTGTGATGAAAGAACAGATCAGAGAATAATTAAATTTGACAAAAAATCTTTAATTAAAAAAGATGGAATTCACTACATCCAAATGGATCATAAAAATAATGTTCAAACAAGTATTGAAGAGTTTGAAGTGGTAAAAGATTTAATGCAACAATTAATAGGAAGTGATTTTGATGATAATGGTAAAAAAAGAAAATTAACCGTTGATGATTTTCTAATTATTAGTCCATACAATACACAAGTTAATCTCTTAATTTCTAAATTAGAAGAAGCAAAGATTAAGAGTCCTAGAGTAGGAACTATTGACAAATTTCAGGGACAAGAAGCACCAATAACTATTATTTCTATGACTTCATCAGATAATGATTCCCTACCTAGAAATAAAGAATTCTTTTTTAGTAGAAATAGATTAAATGTTGCAATTTCTAGAGCACAGGTTGCTTCAATAATTCTTTTTAACCCAAAATTATTAGATACTTCGCCAAAAAACTTAGATCACATAAAACTAATGAATAATTTTTTTAAATTTTTAAATTATAAGATTTAAGATTTATTAAGGTATATTTATAAATTATGAGATTTATAGGTTCTAAAAGATTACTTCTTAAAAATATTGATTACGCGATAAGTCAAAATATTATAAATTATGATAAGTTAGATACTTTTTGTGATATTTTTTCTGGAACAACAATAGTTTCTCAATACTTTAAAAATAAATATAAAATAATATCTAACGATCTTTTGTACTTTTCTTATTGCCTTCAAAAATCGTATTTGGAATTAAACAATAAACCAAATTTTAAAAATTTAAAAATAAGTTCAGAAATTGAAGAACATCTTAATAATCTGAATATTTCACATAATGGTTTTGTATTTAAAAATTATTCACCCGGAGGAAAAGAAAATAGGAAATATTTATCTAAAGAAAATGCAAAATTAATTGATGGTTTAAGAATTAATTTTGAAAAATGGTTAAGTGAAAAAAAGATTAATGATCTTGAATATTTTTACTTAGTATCTCTGGTGATTGAAGCAACTCCATTTGTTTCCAATATAGCAGGAACTTATGGTGCATATTTGAAAAATTGGGACAAAAGAAGTTATAAAAAAATTGAATTAAAACCTTTAAATATTATTGATAATAAAAAAAATAACAAAAGTTATAATGAGGATTGTAATAAATTAATAAAAAAAATTGAAGGCGATATACTTTATCTAGATCCTCCTTATAATAGTAGGCAATATTTACCAAATTACCATTTGCTAGAAACAATTGCAAAATATGATGACCCGATCATTAGAGGCAAGACTGGTATTAGAGAGTACAAAAATCAAAAATCTAATTTTTGTAATAAATCTTTTGCCGAAGATGCTTTGGAAAGTTTAGTTGAAAATGCAAATTTTAAGTACATCATATTAAGTTATAACTCAGAAGGAATTATAACTGAAAAAAAATTAGAAAAGTTGCTGAAAAAATATTCAAAAAAACTTTTTAAAAAATACAGAATTGATTACAGAAGGTATAAAAAAGATAAAAAAATGAATAATAAACATAAACTTTATGAACTTATTCATATAATAGATAAAAAATAATGAATTTAATTGATAAAAAAAAACTTCAAGAAATATTAAAAAGTAAATTATCAAATAAAGATATTGATGAATTAAGCAAAGAAATTTTAAGAAAAGTTAATGAATTAAAAAAAAGAGATAAAAATAAAAAAAGAAAAGAACAATTAGACCTTCTTGAAAAAAAATATGATTTAAAAATTCTCAGTAAGGAACAAATCAACAAGATGCCTAACTGGATTAAGAAAAATTTGAAAGATTGCAAAGTAGTTGGTAATTCAAAAAAAGTTATTTTAACTAAAAATGGTCAAAAATTTCATCTTGATAATAAGTTAAATGATTTAGCAGGGAATGAGTGGAGTTATTTTTTAAGATCAGTAATTAACACAAGATATTTAACTTCTGGTGAAGAGGGATATGCTCATCATATAAGAAAGATACATCCATCACCTAAACCACCTCAATTGATGAGGGATATAATAAAATTTTTCACAAAAGAAAATGAACATATTTTAGATTATTTTATGGGCGTTGGCGGAACATTGTTAGGAGCGTCATTGTCAAATAGAAATGCTCTAGGAATAGATTTAAGTTCAAAATTTATTAGTGCATATAAAAAAGCAAATAAAGAATTAAAACTGAAAGAACAAACTACAATAAAAGGTGATTGTATAGAGGTGCTTAAAAACAAAAAACTTATTGAAGAATATTTAAATAATAAAAAATTTTCATTAATTGCAATAGACCCTCCATATGGAGATATGATGAATAGAGAAAAAACTGGAGAAGCAATAAAAAAAAATCAATCTACAGACGCAACTCCATTTACAAAAAATAAAAAAGATCTTGGAAATATGAATTGGATTGAATTTAGAGAAAAATTCATTGAAACAATTAAATATTCAATGCCTTATTTAAAAGATAGGGGACATTATGTTGTATTCATTAAAGATCTACAACCTAAAGAAGGTAAAACTAATTTATTACACTCAGATTTAATTGAAGAAATAAATAAAATTGAAGGTTTAAATTATATTGGTATGAAAATTTGGGCAGATGAGTCCATTAATTTATATCCTTATGGGTACCCTCATAGTTTTGTTTCTAATCAACTTCATCAATATATAATGTTTTTCAGAAAAAAATTAAAAGAATGATTTTAAATCATTGATATTTCTTAATTCATTATCAAACATTACATAGTTATCTAAATATCCATTATTTTCTATTCTATTAATTTTTAAAATATCTTGCTTTGTACACCAACCAATAATCTTAATTTTATAATCATTTTTTTGATTTGTTAATTTTACTGAAATGTAAATATCTATTTTTTTTCTTTTTAGTTGTTTTACCATTTCTAAAGTTCTTATGTGAAATTTTTGAGTTCTGGTTTTAATATCTACAAAATACTTTTGCGAAGTACCAAAAATAATAAAGTCATATTCATCAGCATCTTTATGACTACTTTCATCTTCTTTAAAATTGATATTGTTTGCAATAAAAAATTGTTTAACGCCTTTTTCGCCTAGTTTTCCCTCAAACATTTTTCTTTGTTTGGCATTTAAACCACCTTCATGAAAATCATGTGTATCGGAAGTAAAAGATTTTGATAATTGAGCATATTCTAGTGCTTCTTTAATTAAATCTTTTTTAATTATGATTTCCATTTAAAAATTCAATAATTTTTTTTGGTAAACTATTCCCATGAACAATTTGACCATTTTTATTTAATTGAAAGATTGTTTTATCTAAACATTGATTAGAATTTGCATCTGACAATATTATTGATTTAATTATTGTATATTTAGGAAAATATTTTTTTATATATAGATTAATAAAAAGATCAAAACCCTCTAATTGTTCTATCCCTTTTTTATAATTACTAAACATTTCACCTTCACAAATAAAAATAGTTTTAGTTTCTTCATCAGAAAAAACATAATCTGGTAAGTTAATATTTTCACCATTATATTTTTTATTAACCACTATTTCAGTTCTATTTGGGGTATAAAAATAACCTCTTTCTGATCCAGCATGATTTTCATAAATTGATTTAAAATTTAAATAATTACAAATTAAGTGTAACAAAATTGAAGCAACTTTTTCTCCAGTATTTTCATAGTACCAATAATTTTTTGGAATATTTATTTGAGGAGTGTCTATTTTTTCAAGTTCCATATTTAAAATTTTCATTGCAAACATAAATTTATTGCCTCGTGCTTTGTTAATATAATTTTGTTTAACCTTATGTTTAGTTATTAGAATTTTTTTTTGCCAACCTAATTTTCTTAATGTGTCTGAAATTGTAATTAATTGACCTTGATTAGGATCGTGTCCTATATTTCCTTTAGTGCTAGGTTTTGAGAGAATTCCTGAAATTTCAATAATATCATTTTTTTTTATTAATCTTACAGGAGTATTTCCTTTAGGTGGTTGTCTTAAATTATTTTTTGAGTTTATTAGATCATCAATATTTTGAAATTTTTTATAATTATCAGAATAATCTCCATAAAATTTAATACCATTTGTAATTAAACATCTTTTAATGAATTTAACAGACTCCGCTTCAACTTCATTTTGAGTATCTAAATTATTGTACATCATTAATTTTTTTAAGTCTGAGTTAGATGATAAAAGTTTGAAATAATCTAAAAAAATAAATTTAGTGCCTCGTTGACCAGCGGCAGTATTTCTGGATTCCGAACTATCTGTTTTAGTTTCTTCTATGCCATATAGGCAGTTTTTAAGATTATCATTTTCTGGTGGTTTTGTTTTTGATTTAAAAAGTAAGAAATCTACAAAACTTGAATAACCGCTAACTAAAAATAAAGATATTTTTTCTATGTTAGAAATTTTACAATTTTCTATCTCGTAACAGAATTGAAAATTGTTATTTTTAAAAATAGGTCTAATTTTAATATTTTTTGCATCAATTTTATGGTCATTATCCTCAGCATAAATTTGAAGAATTTTTTTTATTACCTCTACCTTAGGTCTTTCTTCAAATAAAATCCAAAGATTATCATTAGTGTTTGACACATAAGAAATCTAGCAAAGTTATTTAAGAAAATCCAATTTATCATCATAATTGCGTCGAAGTATTAATTACCCCACCTTTTTCATACCATCTATGAAAATAAATTCTTTTTTTTCTTAAAGTGTTTAGAAATTCTGCTTCATCAAATTCATTATATTCAACTAGATTTGAAAATATTAAATATTTAACACGATGATAATTTACTTCTGTTCTTCTTTGTTCTTTAAATATTTCTATTGTTAAACAAGATTGTAGTTCACGATTTTTGTAGTACTTTTCTGCATAGACATAAGATTTCTCAGTAACAATTAACATACTGATATAATTAGAGTTAAAGTTTAGGATTTTTAAGTCAGTACTTTTCTCAAGATTACAATCAACCATATTAAATTGCTTCATCCCACAATCCTTCCTCATATTTGATTTGATTTTTATTTAACAATTGAATTAAACAATCTTTTTTTGATTGTTTTTCTTTTGGTTCAATGTTTTTTAAATAGAACAATAGTTGTTCAAAAGTAATTCCTTTTAAGTCTTCTTTTTTGATGTTTATGTAGTCATCAAATTCAGCAAATATATTGCTAGTTTTAGGAAGTGTAATATTGGAGAATTTAATCATATCTCCATAATCAGTTAATGATGAATAATATTTTGCGATTGGATTTTCTATTTCATCAAATATTTCGTATTTCCAACCTTTCGGTAGATTAGTTTTGTCCATAAATGTAATTGAGTTTTTTATTTTTTAAGAAGGTTAACAATATTATATTTGGGAACAATTTTTTGTTTTTCAAGGACTGGTAAAATATTTTTAATATGATATATTAAAAATGTCTGTGATTTAGAAATAACTCTACTTGCTTCAGACATAAAATAATAACGCTAAAGGAGAAAAATGAAAAATCAACTATGTTACTCTGCAATTGTAGTCCAAGACTATAAAGTTCATTATAGTTTTAAAAGAAAACCACTATCTAAAAGTTTAAATCCAATGGGGAATTTTTATAAGTTTGTTCATCAACAGAAACAAATTCAAAAGTTCTTAGAAGCATATTTTCTTACAGATGGAAAACCAAAAGTTGAAGATGAAATTTGTTTTGATACTCAACCATCTAAAATAACTATAACCAAAATAGATGAAAATTATATCAGGAGTAAAGCAGAACAAGAATTATATAAAGTTGAAGAAGATTTCAAAAGAATAAAAAATAAAATAAAAAAACTATAATTTTGAACGCACATACCTACGAATACTGCCTTCCACGATATTTGAGTATTTACGCATATCTTTTTGTGCAACTTTTTTAAATTGTTCGTATAGATGTTTGTCTATTGTAAAGTTGACATTGATTTTACGAGTTTTGTCTAAATTTTCTCTTGTAACTGACCACATTGTATTTTCCTTTTTAAAAGTGTGTTTGTTATAGTTGGCAAACTGACTAGGAGTATTCAAATTTTAATGAATATCAAAAATAAGTAATATCTATCGTATTTGAATAAATCACCACTCCAGACGCAGATTTAATAGATTTCAACTTTAGTCTTTTTGACTTTGTAATCTTTATTATTCATTAACTGATTAATAATTGCATTTGCATACTTGGTAATTCTTCTAATATGAAAACTAGAGTTAATATAATCACCAAGAATAGCAGTTCTTGCGTCTTTTAATTCGTCATTATTTAAAATACTAAAGTTAGATAATAATTCTTCATATTCAGTTTCTGCTTCTTTTGAACTTAATATGTTTTTAATTGTGTTATCTAGTTTCATTTAATCTTCTTAAGTAAGTCTTTTTTAATTAGTTCTAGTTCTTTATTCATCTGTTGGAGTAACATTAGTTTATCTATTGGTTCTTTTTCTCTTTCTAGTTTCTGGATTAGTTGTTTAATCTTGTTCATCTGGTACCTCTTTCTTGCGGAATTGTTTTTGTTTAGACATACCTCTTGCTTCACAGAACAAGAGGTTTTGTCTTGCGTATATCGTATTGCATAGACCTATATTCTGAATTACTACGAGACCCAGTTGTGCGATAATCTCTATTCAGTTCTCTTTTACTTTCGTAAAACAACGCATCACTTAAACACAAATATAGTTGCATTTAAATTGATTGTGAGTTGACAGGTAAGTCATTGCTCACTTGGTATCAAAACATCATAAATATCCCGTAATGTTTTCTTTTCATTACTTCGGTGACCCATAATTGTTGTCATCAGACATGGTATTTACCGATAGATAGAAGTTTAAGATAACTTCAGCATACGCATTTAAATGTTATTTTTTAAATACTCATTAAATCTATCTAAAAGTATTTATAAGAGTTTTGACTTACGAAATTGAATTATTTTTAAAAAAATATTTACGCAATTTAGTTCTTAGTAGTTCTTAGTGGAGTTCTTAGTTGCGTAAAATACAATTTGTCGCGTGGATTAAAGAGAATTTAATTTTAGGGGGGCGTTCTGTTGCCAGGTGCCCCAAACCCCGTAACTTAATTAATAAATTAATTAAGCTGCAAGTGCGTAACTTTCGTTAGCATTTATAAATTAGCCCTTCACGGCGGAACAATACCGAACGAAAGAATAACTTTTAGTCACCCGTCGATCCTAATTCACCCCCATAAGTTGAAAATGGTGGAGGTGGTGGGTACTGCCCCCACGTCCGTAATGGTTATTACGAAATTCGTTTATCGTCATAGTTGGAAAACCAACATTAATAATATAAAACCAAACTCAATAGATTCAATAAATTATTCATGAAGTTAACCGACGAACAAATAAAAGAAATAAAAGACCAACAATCTCAGCAAAATTCAACAAAAAGAGTGACTGCGCCAGAACTTGAAAAAATTCTGTACGATGCAATTCCAATATTAGACCATGGTTTTATTAGGGTTGTTGACTATATGGGTGATGATTCCTCTGTAGTTCAATCAGCAAGAGTTTCTTATGGAAAAGGCACAAAAAAAGTTTCCACTGACTCTGGTTTAATCAAATATTTAATGAGACATTGGCATAGTACTCCTTTTGAAATGTGTGAAATAAAATATCATGTAAAGCTACCAATATTTATAGCTAGACAATGGATTAGACATAGAACCGCTAATGTAAATGAATACTCAGCAAGATACTCGATTTTAGATAAAGAATTTTATCTACCTGACCCCCAACATCTTGCTGCTCAATCACAAAGTAATAGACAAGGAAGAGGTGATATTTTAGATGGAGAAAAAGCAAAAAAAGTTTTGAATTTATTAAAAGGAGATGCTGAACAAACTTATAATAATTATGAAACTATGCTTAATGAAAGATATGATGGATCAACCATAGATGAAAATGCTGTAGGTTTAGCAAGAGAGCTTGCTAGAATGAACTTAACACTAAATACTTACACTCAATGGTATTGGAAAACAGATTTATTAAATCTTATGAATTTTTTGAGACTTAGGGCAGATCATCACGCTCAGTACGAAATTAGAGCTTACGCAGATGCTATGCTTGATACTGTAAAAAAATGGGTACCAATAACTTATGAAGCTTTTATGGATTATAGGGTTGGTGGAACCGAAGTTTCTGCAAAAGGAAAATTTATTATTCAAAAACTTATAAAAGGTGAAAATGTTTCTATCGATGACACAGGTTTATCGAAAAGAGAATGGAACGAACTTATGGAAGCATTTGATCTTAAAGATAAATTGATTTAATTTTTTCAGCAAACTTAAAATATATTTTAGATATCTCATGCTCTGGCTTGCTTTCTACTATCGGCAAACCTAAATCTCCTTGCTTTCCAACTTCAGGATCAATTGGTATTTCACCCATAAAATCTTTTTTAAATTCTTCAGCAGTCTTTTTGACACCTCCTTCGCCAAAAATTGCATACTTTTTTCCATCATCTCCAATGAAATGACTCATATTATCTATAAGTCCTAATATTTTTACTTTAAGTTTATCAAACATCCTTATTCCACGTTTTACATCCTGTAATGCTATCTCTTGCGGTGTAGATATAATTATTACTCCATCCATGTTAATTTCTTGCGCAAAAGTCAATTGTGTATCACCAGTTCCTGGTGGCATATCAACAATTAAAAAATCTAAATTTTTCCACAAAACTTTTTGTGTAAAAGTTTTTATCGCAGAAATTACCATTGGACCTCGCCAAATCATTGGTGTTTGCTCTTCTGTTAAAAATCCTATGGACATACATTGAATTCCATATTTTAAAATTGGCTTTAAATTTTGCCCATCACTTTCAGGTTTTTCATTTATTGAGAATAATTTTGGAAGCGATGGTCCATATATATCTGCATCAAGTAAACCGACATTTAAGCCCATTTTTTTTAATGCCAAAGCAAGATTCGAGGCAAATGTTGACTTTCCAACACCCCCTTTTGCACTTGAGATTGCAATTGTAAACTTTGTTCCAATAATCGGGTTCCTTCTAAAGGTTTTTGGCTCAGTTTTCGCCTTTGTTGTGTCACTTAAACCTACTTTTTTATTGTCCATAATTTACCATTACCTTGTTTTTACTAATAAAGACACTATATAGAGTGTCGTATTATGAGTGATTTTAGAAATCAAAGCCCATGGGGAACACCTCCAGGTGGAGGTGGTAGTGGAAATGGTGGATTTAGAAAAGGTCCTACTCCGCCAAATATTGATGAAGTTATAAGTAAACTACAATCAATAATAAATAGATTTTTAGGTGGCGGTAAAGGCGGTGCTAAGCCAATAATAATTGGTCTTATAATTCTCGTAATTGTTTGGACTTTGAGTGGTCTTTATAGAGTTTTACCAGATGAACAAGGCGTTGTATTAAGATTTGGAAAATTTGTTAAAACTACTCAACCTGGATTAAATTATCATCTTCCTTTTCCAATTGAAAATGTACTAACTCCAAAAGTTACAAAAGTTAATAGAATGGATATTGGATTTAGGTCTGAAAGAGATAGCGGATTTTCCTCAGGTGGGGTTGCAGATGTTCCAGAAGAAAGTTTAATGTTAACAGGTGATGAAAACATAGTTAACATAGATTTTTCAGTATTTTGGGTAATTAAAGATGCTGGTAATTTTTTATTTAAAATTCAAGATCCAGAAGGAACAGTTAAAGCAGCTGCTGAAACAGCTATGAGAGAGGTTATTGCAAGATCTGATATTCAACCAATTCTGACTGAAGGTAGATCTATTATAGAAGCTGATACTCAAGAAATAATTCAAGAAATTTTAGATGAATACACAAGTGGAATTCAAATTACTCAAGTTCAAACTCAAAAAGCCGATCCACCAGATCAAGTTATAGATGCATTCAGAGATGTCCAAGCTGCAAGAGCAGATATGGAAAGATCAAAGAATGAAGCAGAAGCATATGCAAACGATGTAATTCCAAGAGCACGAGGAGAGGCAGCAAAAATTCTCCAAGCAGCAGAAGCTTATAAAAAAGAAGTTGTTGCTAAGGCAGAAGGAGAAGCTAGTAGATTTTTATCAATTTATAATGAGTATGCAAAAGCCAAAAAAGTAACTCAAGAAAGAATGTATCTTGAAACAATGGAAGAAGTATTAGCTGATATTAATAAAATAATAATCGACAAAAATTCAGGTGAAGGTGTAGTGCCATATCTACCATTACAAGAATTAAAAACAGGAACTAATTAAAATGAAAGCTGGAAAATTTTTACTACCAATAATCATACTAATTGCTGCAACAATTTACTTTTCAGTTTTTATTGTCAAAGAGGTTAATCAAGCCATTGTTCTTCAATTTGGTGATCCTAAAAGAATCATATCAAAACCTGGAATTAATTTTAAAATTCCATTCATACAAAACGTTGTATTTTTAGATAAAAGAATTTTAAATCTTGATACACCACCGGAAGAAGTAATTGCATCAGACCAAAAAAGACTTATCGTCGATGCTTTTGCAAGATTTCAAATAATTGATCCTCTTAAATTTTACATATCTGTTGGAAATGAGAGAGTTGCAAGATCAAGACTGGCAACAATTATAAATTCAAGAATAAGAAATGTCCTTGGTCAACAAGAATTACAAACACTTTTATCTGAAGACAGAACAAAACAGATGTCACTAATTCAAGAAGGTGTAAATAATGAAGCAGAAAATTTTGGTATTAGTATTGTTGATGTTAGAATTAAAAGAGCAGACCTTCCTCAAGCAAACAGTGATGCAATTTTTAGAAGAATGCAAACTGAAAGGGAAAGAGAGGCAAAAGAATTTAGAGCAAAAGGTGCGGAGATGGCAGTAACAATTACCTCAACAGCTGACAAAGAAGTAACCGTGATACTTGCAGATGCACAAAAAAAATCTGAGATTATGAAGGGTGAAGGTGATGGTTTGAAAAACAAGATTTTTGCTGATGCCTTTGGACAGGATCCTGAATTTTTTGCATTTTATAGAGCTATGCAGGCATACCAAAAAGCTTTAATCGGCGGTGAGACCTCAATGATACTTTCACCAGACAGTGAATTTTTTAAATTTTTCGGAAATATTGATCAAAAAGTAGAGTAAATTTAATGAGAGAATTGATCATTGCATTTGGTCTATTCCTTTTTATTGAAGGTATTCTTTACGCCATATTTCCATCAAAAATGAAAAATATGATAATGAAGTTAAAAGAAGCCACTGATAATCAACTAAGAACTGGTGGATTAATATTTGCGTTGATTGGCTTTTTTATTATTTGGTACTTAAAAAGATGAGATTCATAAAGATTATATTACTTATATTATTTTCAATTAATATTCAAAATACTACTAACGCAGCAAGTATGCCTGCATCTTTTGCAGATCTTGCTGAAAAATTAATGCCGTCAGTAGTAAATATCTCGACTACAACAACAGTAACCACAAGATCTAATCCATTTCCATTTGAATTTCCTCCAGGCTCGCCTTTTGAAGATATGTTTAAAGATTATGGAACTCCTCAAAAGAGACAGACAAGTGCCCTTGGATCAGGTTTTATTATTGATGAAAAAGGAATTGTTATAACAAATAATCACGTGATACAGGGTGCAGAAGATGTTTTTGTTAGAGTTAATGGTGAAAAAAATATAAAGGCTAAAGTAATTGGAGCTGACCCTGGTATGGATTTGGCAGTTCTTCAAATAGAGTCTGATCAGAAATTTACCCCAGTTAAATTTGGAGACTCTGATACTGCAAGAATTGGTGATTGGGTTATTGCAATTGGAAATCCATTTGGTTTAGGTGGAACGGTTACTGCAGGAATAATCTCTGCAAGAAACAGAAGTATCGGCCTTTCTAGATATGAAGACTACATTCAAACTGATGCATCTATAAACCAAGGTAATTCAGGAGGTCCATTGTTTAACATGAATGGAGATGTAGTTGGAATTAATACTGCAATTTTAGGTCAATCTGGTTCAATTGGAATTGGTTTTGCAATTCCTTCTAATAGTGCTCAAAAAGTAATTAATCAATTAATTGAATTTGGTGAAACTAAAAGAGGATGGCTAGGTGTTAGAATTCAAACAGTCACAAAAGATATTGCAGATGTTGAAAAATTAGATGAACCAAGAGGAGCACTTGTTGCAAGTGTAGCTGAAAATAGTCCATCAGACAAAGGAGGAATTAAAGCTGGAGACATAATTTTAGAATTTGATGGTAAAAAAATTAATGAAATGAGTGAACTTCCGAGAATAGTTGCAGAAACTGAAGTTGGAAAAAAAGTAAAATTAAAAGTTTGGAGAAATAAAAGGGAAATAACTAAGGAAATTATACTTGGAAGACTAGAAACATCTGAAGACTTTAAATCCCAAGGTCTAGTAACAGAAAAACCAAAAGAAAATACAATAGATGGTTTAAAAATAAAAGTGAGATTGCTAAATAAAGATGATATTAAAGAAAGAAATTTACCAAACAATACAACAGGATTAGTTATCACAGAAATTGATAAAGATAGCCCAGTAAATTATCTTCAAGTAAATAACATTATTGTTGAAGCGCAAAAGAAAAAGATCAACACCATTGGAGATTTAGATAACATTGTAAAACTAGCTCTAAAAGGTAATGATAAAAGTTTACTTATTGCAATTTACAATAATAATAACCAAAGAAGATATATTGGTGTTAAACTAAATTAATGGACTTAAAGTCCAAAATAATTCTTATTTCAGGACCAACAGCATCCGGAAAATCAAAATTTGCTATACAGCTTGCAAAAAAAATAAATGGAGAAGTTATAAATGCAGATAGTATGCAAATATTTAAAGAATTAAAAATTCTTACAGCAAGACCACAGCAAAATGATTTAAAAAATATAAAACATCATTTATATGGATTTAAAAGTGTAAAAAATAATTATTCCACAGGAAATTGGCTAAAGGACGCCAAGTTAAAAATTGATAATATTAAGAAGAAAAATAAAATCCCAATTCTTGTTGGTGGTACAGGTTTATATTTTAAAGCGCTTATCGATGGTATTGTTAAAATTCCCGACATTCCACTCACTATTCGAAATAGAATAAGAAAAAAACAATCAAAAATAGGACAAATTAAA
Organism: uncultured Pelagibacteraceae bacterium; assembly: GCA_902595815.1. Lineage (GTDB taxonomy): Bacteria > Pseudomonadota > Alphaproteobacteria > Pelagibacterales > Pelagibacteraceae > Pelagibacter. The sequence continues at coordinate 38,522 of CACJRL010000003.1, read as the reverse complement.
TTTTATTCAGAGCTTATTAAGCTAGACCCACTTTGCAAAAAAAAAATTAACAAAAATGATTCTCAAAGATCAATAAGAGCCTATGAAGTAAAAAAGTTTACAAATAAATCTTTGTTTGATTGGTACAGTGAAACATACTCTGATTTTAATCAGGACAGCTTTATAAAGCTACATATCGATTATCCTAGAGAGAAGTTAATCGAAAGAATTTCTATAAGAACAAATGAAATGATAAGAGATGGAGCAATAGAAGAGGCTAAGAGGTTTTATAAGTTAAGAGTAAAGAAAGATTTGTCATCTAATAAAGTTATTGGTTTAAGTGAGATTAAAGAATATCTCGACAAAAGAATAGATCTTACTGAACTGAAAGAAAAAATATCAATAAAAACAAGGCAATATGCTAAGAGACAGTCCACTTGGGCAAGAGGACAAATGTCTGACTGGCAAAAAATAAAATTTAATACTCTTAAATCATATTTAAAAAAATTTCCTAAATCAGCATAGATTGCTTGACCTATTAGCACAACTTCAGCTAGATTGTCTGAATGTCAAAATTATACTCAGGCGCTGAAATTGTATTTAAGTGTATGGAGGATCAAAACGTTGATCATATTTTTGGTTATCCAGGAGGTGCAGTCCTACCAATTTATGACGAATTACAGAATTTTAAATCAATCAAACATGTTTTGGTTAGACATGAACAAGGTGCTGGTCATGCAGCAGAAGGATATGCAAGATCATCAGGTAAACCTGGTGTTATTTTAGTAACCTCAGGTCCAGGTGCAACAAATGTAGTTACAGCTTTGACAGATGCATATATGGATTCAATTCCATTAGTTTGTATATCTGGACAAGTTCCCACTCATTTAATTGGTACAGACGCATTTCAAGAATGTGATACAACTGGAATAACCAGACCTTGCACTAAACATAATTGGTTAGTCAAAGATATAAATGATTTAGCTGAAACAATACATAAAGCATTTGAAGTTGCAACTACAGGTAGACCAGGACCAGTTTTAGTCGATATACCAAAAGATATTCAATTTCAAAAAACAAAATATAAGAAACCCAAAAAAGAAAATAAATTAAATGGTAAATCTCACAACCATTTTAATCAAAATAGTATTGATCAGTTAATTGATTTAATGAGCAAATCTTCAAAACCTATTTTTTATACTGGTGGTGGAGTGATTAACTCTGGACCTAGGGCTAGTGAACTTTTAAGGGAACTTGTTTATGCAACAGGTTTTCCTATTACTTCAACTTTACAGGGATTAGGATCTTTCCCAGGTGATGATAATCAATTTTTAGGAATGTTGGGTATGCATGGAACTTATGAAGCAAATAATGCAATGCACGACTGTGATTTAATGATTAATATTGGGGCACGTTTTGACGATAGGATAACGGGAAAAATAGATGAATTTTCACCAAAATCAAAAAAAGTTCATATTGATATTGATCCATCATCTATTAATAAAAATGTTAAAGTTGATTTAGCTATTGTAGGAGATGTAAAAAATGTTCTTTCATCTACTTTAAAAAGTTTAAAGCAAAAAAAATCAAAATTTTTAAAATCAAATAAACAAAAAACTTCTAAGTGGTGGGAAAAAATCCAAAAATGGAGGTCAGTTAGATCTTTAGATTATATCGGAAGTGTAGAAACTATAAAACCTCAGTATGCGATTGAAAGATTATATGAATTAACTAAAGATAAAGATTCCTACATTACAACTGAAGTAGGGCAGCATCAGATGTGGGCTGCGCAACATTATAAATTTAACAAACCAAATCGTTGGATGACATCTGGTGGTTTAGGTACTATGGGATATGGATTACCAGCAGCAGTAGGTGTACAAGTTGCTCATCCAAAAAAATTAGTTATTGATATTGCAGGAGAGGCTTCAGTATTAATGACAATTCAGGAAATGTCTACAGCTGTACAATACAACCTTCCAATTAAAATATTTATATTGAATAATCAATACATGGGTATGGTTAGACAATGGCAAGAACTTTTACATGATAAAAACTATTCTGAAAGTTATACTGCTGCTCTACCCGATTTCGTTAAATTAGCGGAAGCATATAACTGTGTTGGTATAAGAGCAAAAACACCAGAAGAGTTAGACGATAAAATTATTGAAATGCTGAATACAAATAGACCTGTAATATTTGATTGTATGGTTGATAAAGTTGAAAATTGTTTTCCAATGATACCATCAGGAAAGCCTCATAATCAGATGATTTTAGGGCCCAAAGATCAAGAAGGTAAAAAGATTACTGGCAAAGGTAAATCCTTAGTTTAATGCCTAATTCAAAATCAGCGTATAGTTTTTCAAATAAAAAAGAAAAATTTGATACACATATTATAGTCGTTTGGGTCGACAATGAAGCTGGTGTATTAGCTAGAGTAGTCGGTCTATTTTCTGGTAGAGGTTATAATATTGAGTCTTTAGCAGTTGCCCAAGTTGACGAAAAGTTAAAGATATCAAGGATAACAATTGTAACTACAGGAACACCACAAGTTGTTAATCAAATTAAACTTCAATTGAAAAAACTTGTTCCCGTTCATAAGGTTGCAGATTTTAAAAGAGAAGATAAAGCAGTCATTTTTAAGGAGATGGCATTATTTAAAATTGTTGGTCCAAATAATAAATTAGAAGGCGCATTGAAAGCTTGTAAAAAATATAATCCTGTATTACTAGACAAAACAAAAAAATCGAATGTTATTCAAATAACAGCTTTAAGACGAGAAATAGACAAAATGTCAAAGGATTTGAAAAAATTTGGATTGGTGAGTGTTTCAAGAACAGGAGCCGTAGCTATGACAAGAGGTGCAGATATATTTAAATAATTAATTAGGAGAAAAAAAATGAAAATGTTTTATGAAAAAGATACTGATGCAAATTTAATAAAGGATAAAAAAATAGCTATTTTTGGATATGGTAGTCAAGGTCACGCACACGCTTTAAATCTAAAAGATAGTGGCGTAAAAGAAGTTGTTGTAGCTCTTCGAGAGGGGTCTACAAGTATTGAAAAAGCAGAATCTAAAGGTTTAAAAGTTATGAACCTTTCAGACGCCGCTGAATGGGCTGATGTTGTCATGATTTTAACTCCAGATGAATTACAAGCAACTATTTATAAGAATCATATTGAGCAACGTGTAAAAGAAGGGACATCAATTGCTTTTGCTCACGGATTAAATGTTCATTATGATTTAATAAAAGCTCGAAAAGATTTAGATGTATTTATGGTAGCCCCTAAAGGACCAGGTCACTTAGTTAGAAGTGAATATGAAAAGGGTGGTGGAGTTCCATGTTTATTTGCTGTTCATCAAAACGGATCAGGTAAAGCTAGAGATCTAGCTATGTCATATGCTTCAGCGATTGGAGGTGGAAGATCAGGTATAATTGAGACAACATTTAAAGATGAAGTAGAAACAGACTTATTTGGTGAACAAACAGTATTATGTGGAGGACTTGTTGAATTAATTAAAAATGGATATGAAACTTTAGTTGAAGCAGGATACGAACCAGAAATGGCTTATTTTGAAACAGTTCATGAAGTTAAACTTATTGTAGATTTAATTTATGAAGGTGGAATAGCAAATATGAATTATTCTATTTCTAATACTGCTGAATATGGAGAATACGAGTCAGGCCCTAGAATAATAAACAAAGAAGAAACAAAAAAAAGAATGAAAGAAGTTTTAGCAGACATCCAGTCAGGTAAATTTACTAAACAATGGATGGATGAATGTAAAAATGGTCAGAAAAATTTCTTAGCTACGAGAGCAAAACTAGCGGAACATCCAGTTGAAAAAGTTGGTGCTACTTTAAGAGAAATGATGCCTTGGATTGCTAAGAAGAAGCTTGTTGATAGCGATAAAAAATAACTACATGTTAAAATTGGGTTAAATTTCCCAATTTATTTTGCAATCTGAGCGAGAGCATGTATTATGCTCGAGCTAAAAAATTACAATGTCAGACAAAGAAAAATTATACATATTTGATACAACAATGCGTGATGGTGAACAATCGCCAGGTGCGTCTATGAGTGTTGAGGAAAAAATACAAATTTCAAGAGTATTTGATGAAATGGGAATAGACATTGTTGAAGCAGGATTTCCAATTGCTTCCCCCGGAGACTTTGAAGCTGTATCTGAAATAAGCAAAATAATGAAAAACTCGATTCCATGTGGTCTTTCAAGAGCATTAAAAAAAGATATTGATGCATGTCACGAGTCTCTAAAACATGCTCCAAGATTTAGAATCCACACTTTTATTTCAACTAGTCCATTACATATGAAACACAAACTTGAAATGACAAATGAGCAGGTTTTGGATGCAATTAAAGAAAGTGTTACTTATGCAAGAAATTTTACTGATGATGTTGAATGGTCATGTGAGGATGGAACAAGAACTGATATGGATTTCATGTGTAAAACAGTTGAGCTTGCAATTAATTGTGGAGCTAAAACAATAAATATTCCAGATACAGTTGGATATTCTATACCTGAAGAATTTGCAAAAACAATTAAACACTTAAAAAATAATGTTCCAAATATAGATAAAGCAATATTATCCGCACACTGTCACAATGATCTTGGCTTAGCTGTAGCAAATGCATTAGCAGGAGTTTCTGAAGGTGTGAGACAAATAGAGTGTACAATAAATGGAATAGGTGAAAGAGCAGGAAATGCTGCATTAGAAGAAGTAGTTATGGCAATTAAAACAAGAAATGATTTGATGCCATATAATACAGGTATTAAAACAGAATTAATTAGCAAAGCCTCTAAAATAGTTTCAAATGCTACTGGTTTTCCAGTTCAATTTAATAAAGCAATAGTTGGGAAAAACGCTTTTGCTCATGAGTCGGGAATTCATCAAGATGGAATGTTAAAGAATAGAGAAACTTATGAAATCATGACTCCAGAGAGCGTAGGTGTTAAGAAAACCTCACTTGTTATGGGCAAACATTCAGGACGACATGCTTTTAAAGATAAGTTATCTGACTTAGGTTATTCAGATCTTACAGATGATATTATCCAAGCTGCTTTCGGAAAATTTAAGGTTTTAGCTGATAAAAAAAAACATATTTATGATGAGGATATAGTAGCTTTAGTTGATGATAGTTTAATTGTAGATAATAAAATAAATGCGATTAATCTAAAATCTTTAAAAGTATTTGCTGGCACAGGAGAACCACAAAAAGCTGAAATGACATTAGATGTTTATGGTGATATTAAAAATACAACCGAAACAGGAGATGGACCAGTTGATGCAATATTTAAATGTATAAAAAAATTATTTCCTCATGATGTAAAATTATCCCTATATCAAGTACATGCAGTAACAGAAGGTACAGATGCTCAAGCAACTGTCAGTGTAAAAATTGAGGAAAATGACAGGACTACAGTAGGCCAATCAGCTGACACAGACACTTTAGTTGCATCAGCAAACGCATATTTAAATGCATTAAATAAAATGCTTATAAAACGTGAGAAAAAAGCACCATCTCAAAATATTAAACATCAAAAAGTGAAAGGAATATAGTTAAATGTCAATGTTTGCCAATTTAAGAAAGTTTTGGAGCCAAGATATGGCAATTGATCTTGGAACAGCTAATACACTAGTTGTTTTAAAAAGCAAAGGTGTAGTTTTAAATGAACCATCAGTTGTAGCAGTTGTTGATAATAAAGGAAAAAAATCAGTTTTAGCAGTAGGTGATGAAGCTAAAACAATGTTGGGTAGAACACCTGGTAATATTCAAGCAATAAGACCTTTGAGAGATGGTGTGATTGCTGACTTTATTGTGACAGAAGAAATGATTAAACATTTTATTAAAAAAGTTCATAAAAAAACAATTGCAAATCCTAGAATTTTAATTTGTGTACCAACTGGATCAACACCAGTTGAAAGAAAAGCTATTCAAGACAGTGCATTAGCAGCTGGAGCTAGAAGAGTTCAGCTAATTGAAGAGCCAATCGCAGCAGCAATTGGAGCTGGCTTACCAATCCAAGAAGCAACAGGATCAATGGTTGTAGATATTGGTGGCGGAACAACAGAAATTGCTGTTATGTCATTAGGTGGCGTTGTTTATTCTGAGTCGCTAAGAGTAGCAGGAGATGCAATGGATAATGCATTGAAAGATTATATGAGAGAAGAATATAATCTAATGATTGGAGATAGTACTGCTGAAAAAATCAAAAAAGATATTGGTACTGCAATACCTACAAATAATAACACTTATGCAGTCAAAGGTAGAGATTTAAGATCAGGAACTCCTAAAGAGGTAAATATCTCAGAACAAGATACTTCAGAAGCTTTAAACCCGATACTTAAAGAAATTGTATCTGGAATAAAAAAAGCATTAGAAAATACACCCCCAGAATTATCAGCTGATTTAGTTGATATGGGCTTAACAATGACAGGAGGAGGATCACTTTTAAAAAATATAGATAAAAGATTCTCTAAAGAAACTGGATTACCAGTAAATATTGCTGATGATCCGCTGTCATGTGTTGCAATAGGAACAGGAAAGGCGTTAGACGATCAAGAAATATTTTCTACTGTGCTATCTGAGTATTAAATATTATGTCAACAGAGTCGAGTAGAGATGATTTTATTATTGCTATTCGTTCAGCATTTTTAAAAAAAGGAAACAGACAAAAGTTTTCTTTATTTACTCTATTAATTATATCTATTCTAGTTTTATCATTAGAGTATTTTAAAACTGGTCCAGTCAATCAATTTAGGTCTATTACAAAAGATATAATATTTAGAGGTTCATATGTCGTATCTAGCCCATTTAAATATGTAAAAGACAAATACTACCTCTTTCAAGATCATATGAGTATGTATGAAGAGTTTTCAGCTTTAAGAGATAAGAACTTAGATCTTGACTCACTGAGAAAAGAAGTTGATTATTATAAATCAGAGAATGCCCTTCTAAAAAAATTGATAGAGGAAAGAGATCTCTTTTCCAAAGAGTATATGTTAACAAAGATTTTATTGGATAAACAAAGTCCCTATTTAAAGTCTTTGATAATTAATAAAGGTCAAAAAAACGGAGTTAAATTAGGATCAGCTGTTAAAGATCGACTATATTACATTGGAAAGGTTGTAAATGTTAACTTTTTAAGTTCAAGAGTATTACTGGCTAACGACCTTAATAGCAAAATCCCAATCGTTATTGAGCCAAGCGGCATCAATGCAATACTCTCAGGAAATGGGAATGATGAATACGCAGAACTAGAATACCTACCGAAAGAAAATGAGATAAAAGAGAATGAAATTGTATATACTTCAGGTTCAGATGGTACAATTCCAGCATCTATTCCTGTTGGAAAAATAATAATTCAAGATAATAAAAAGTATGTGAAGTTTTTTAGCAACTTAAATCAACTTAATTATGTACAGGTAAATAAGTAAATGGCTAGAGGAGATATAAAATTTTATCAATTTTTACTAAATAGTTTTCCAATTATTTTATTGTTTTTCTTTGCTTTAACTGGCTACTCATTTTCATTCAATATTTTTAAAATTAACATATCTTTCAATTTTGTTCACTTAATTGTTTTCTATTGGGTTTTAAGAAAGCCTGAAATGCTTGGTTATGGACTTATTTTTTTCGCAGGTGTTATTAATGATGTTGTACAAAATCTACCAATAGGTGTTTCATCAATAAATTATCTTTTACTATGTGTTATTGCGTCTTTTTTCAGGACAAGGACTCTAGTTCCTAATTTAATTTATGATTGGATATTATTTTTTATCGCAATATTAATTGTAAGCTCAATTCATTTTACAGTATTAGCAATTTTCTTTGATAAAAATATTAGTTATGGGGCTTTAATGTCAACAGCCTTTTTTTCATTTTTAATTTATCCAGCAGTAGCAAAAATATTTAATCAAATTTATTTACTAGGTTTAAAACAAGAACATGCTGAATAGAGGAAGAAACATAGAAAAAGGTAGAGTTATAACAAGGAGGATGTTTATATTAGCTGCAGCAAAAATCTTACTTTTTGCAGGTATATCTTCAAGATTATACAATTTACAAATTTCTGATAGAGAAAAATACGAAATTTTATCTGATAAAAATAGGATCCGTGAATGGAAAACTCCTCCACAGCGAGGGATAATTGTAGATAACTTTAATAAAGTTTTAGCGAGTAACGATAGAGTGTTTCAATTACACTTAATATTAGATGAAATAAATGATTTTGATGTAACAATATTTAAAATCAAAAATATAATTGGATTAGATAAGTTTCAAGTTCAAAAATTATATAAAAAAAAAGAAAGATTAAAACCTTGGGATACACTAGTAGTTTCAGATAATTTAACTTGGGAACAATTCTCAAAAATTAACTTATATTTACATGAATTAGAAGGTGCAAAACCTGTACTATCAACATCTAGATTTTATCCTTACGCAAATGATTTGGTACATATAGTTGGTTATGTTGGTGATGTTAGTCCAAAAGATCTTGAAAAACCTGAGATAAAAGAAAATTTTGTTCCAGGTTTAAAAGTAGGAAAATATGGAATAGAAAATTCACAAGAAAAAATGTTAATAGGTAACTACGGTATAAAAAGATATGAAGTTAATGCATCTGGAAAAAGAATAAGCCAAATAGACTACATCAAAGAAAGGCAGGGCAATAAAGTAAACTTAACAATAGATATAGAAATTCAAAAATATGCCCAAGAGTTGTTAAAAGGAAAAGCAGGTTCAATATGTGCAATGGACATATTTACTGGAGAAGTTGTTGCGATGGCGTCATCACCAACATATGATCCAAACAAATTTACACACGGAATTAATCAGAAAGATTGGCAAGAAATTAGAAATAATCCCTTAAAACCCCTAATAAATAAGTCAATTGCAGGACTTTATTCTCCTGGCTCAACTTTCAAGCCATTAGTTGCCCTTGCAGCTCTAGAGTATGGAATATTAGATCCTAATAAAACAATAAGATGCAAAGGTCATAAGCATCCATACGAACTATATGGAGTAAAATATCATTGTTGGAAAAAAGAGGGCCATGGGTACATGAAGCTCAGAAATGCCATCAAACAATCTTGTGATATATATTTTTATGAAATGGCAAGATTACTTGGTGTTGATAAATTATCTATAATTGCAAAAAGGTATGGACTTGGAACCAATGTACTTGGAGAAGTTTATAATGATGAAAAAAATGGATTGGTTCCTGATACTAAATGGAAGAGACGTGCATTAGAGCAAAGTTGGTATTTAGGAGAAACTGTCATCAATGGTATAGGACAAGGTTATATACAGACTACACCGCTTCAACTTTGTCTAATGACCGCACATCTTGCAAATGGAGGATATAAAATAAAACCTCATATAATTAAAGATGAAACTATAAATTATAAGGATATAATAAATAAAATTAAAATAGATCAATCTAATTTCCCTTTGCATGAAAGAAATTACTTAGATGATATAAATATTGAAACTTATCAGAGAATGTATCACAAAAAGTCTAATATTAATTTTGTATTAGATGCAATGTTCGGTTCTACAAATGAACAATATGGAACTTCATACAAATCTAGATACGACGATCCTAAGTATCAATTTGCTGGGAAAACTGGAACATCACAGGTAAGAAGAATTACCGATCTTGATAGAGAACTAGATTTAGATACTGATCAAATTGAATACAAAAAAAGAGATCATGCATTATATGTAGCTTTTGCTCCATACAAGGATCCAAGATATGCAATAAGTGTAATTATTGAACATGGAGGCTCTGGAAGTAAAGCTGCAGCTCCACTTGCAAGTAAATTAATTAAAAGAATTATTGATAGACATAAATTACGAGAACAATTTAATAATGGAAATACAAGTTTAGCATAATGTTAAGAGAGAGAATACAAGCTAGCAATTATAGTTTTTTAGATAAATTAAGATCTATTGATTATTTATTAATCTTACTAATAATTGCTATAGGATCAATTAGTGTATTTGCAATTTACTCTACTGAAGGAGGTAAATTTTCTTTTTACACAAAAAATCATATAATTAGATTATCCGTATTTTTTAGTTTATTTTTGGCTTTATCTTTTGTGAGAGTTTCAACATGGTATAAAAATGCTTACTTATTTTATATTGTAGGATTAGTTTTATTAATAACAGTTTTATTTTTTGGAATTTCAGCATCTGGTGCAACAAGATGGATAAACTTATACTTTTTAAATTTACAACCCTCAGAATTAATGAAGATTGCTGTGATAATATGTTTTGCAAGATATTATCATAGAATTCAAAGCTCAGATATTCAAAGCTATAAGTTTTTAATTCAACCAATTATACTTTTAATAATTCCTTGTTATCTTGTAATTCAGCAGCCTGATTTAGGAACTTCTATTTTAATTGCAGGAAGTGGAATTGCTATAATATGGCTGGCAGGTCTTAATATTAAATATTTTGTTTATTCAGGATTGTTATTATTAGTATCTTTGCCTTTTGCTATATCCATTTTAAAACCTTATCAAAAGTCAAGAATTCTAACTTTCTTTAATCCTGATAGAGATCCTTTGGGAGCTGGATATCAAATAATTCAATCTAAAATAGCTATTGGATCTGGCGGTTTTTTTGGAAAAGGATATTTAAAAGGAACTCAAAGTTATCTTGAGTTTTTACCCGAAAAACACACCGACTTTATATTTACACTTTTTTCAGAAGAGTTTGGATTTCTTGGGTCAATTATACTTTTATTTTTATACATATTATTAATTTATAGAATAATAAATGTTGGACTAGTCTCAAGGAGCTTCTTTGCAAAATTATACTGTTTTGGTTTTGCTACAGCAATTTTTTTATACGTATTTGTTAATATAGCAATGGTTTTAGGAATGTTACCAATTGTTGGTGCACCATTACCTATAATGTCTTATGGTGGATCATCTTTGTTATCTATTATGTTGGGAATGAGTATTGTTATGAGTTGTAAAATATATAATCAGGAACAAATATCAGTTTATTAGTTATTTTCCGTCTATAGCGACAATTGTTAAATCATCTTTTTGTATGTGTCCAGCACCAAGAATATCATCAATCATTGTTTTAAGTCTTTCGTTTATCGCAGTTGACTGGTATTTTTTAATATAATTTTCAAAACCTTCTGATCCTAACATTTCCCCATTTGGATTTTTTATCTCTGTAATTCCATCTGTAAAAATGTACATTGAGCTATTTTCAAAAGGTATGGTGTGCTCGGGATATTTCGTTTTAGGCATTATACCTAAAGGGGGACCAGCCTCAGAAAAATTACTAAATGTTCCATCAGCAGATAAAATTAATGGAGGTTCATGACCTGCACTTGATAATAGTAATTCTTTTTTGTTTGAATCGTATATTCCAATTAACATTGTAACAAACATACCTCTTGAAATAGTTTCACATATTTCATTATTTAATTGAAATAATAAATCTGATGCTGAAAGATTAGTTTTACTTAAACATCTATAAAGACTGGATGCTTTTGACATCAACAAAGATGATTTAATCCCTTTTCCAGATACATCAGCAACCCCAAAACCATATTTTCCATCTCCTAAATCTGAAAAATTATAAAAATCCCCGGAGACTACTTTTGCTGGTATATTTATCCCTGAAATAGGAAAATCTTTCTCTTTGTTCTTAGATAATAAAGATCTTTGAATTTCTCCAACAATTTCTACTTCTTTCTGTATTTTATTTTTCTCTACCATCTCTTTTGCCATCTTTGCATTTCTAATTGCTAGTGCTGCAGGAGCAGATAGTGTTTCTAAAAGTTTTCTGTCATCTTCTATAAATAATTTATCTTCAGTTTTTTTATTTAAGCAGTGTATTACACCAATACATTCATTTGCTGCAATCAAAGGAGAGCATAAAACTGAGTATGTTGTAAAATTTGTTTTATTATCTAAATCAAAATAAAACTCTGCGATTTCTCTTACATCTTTTCTAACATTTCCTACACGAATACACTTTCTTTGCTGAACAGCTTTACCCATAACACCATCTTTTAGATCTAATTCGTATTCATCCAAATAATCTTGATGAAGTGATGCAATACATTCAAACTTTTTCTTTTGCTCATTTATTAGAAAAATGTTTGCAGCTTCTGCATTCAGTCTTGCAATTATTACCCGCAATGCATTCATTAGGGTGTCGTTTAAATCAAGAGATAAAGCAAAGTCTTGATTCATTTTTGTGACAAGTTCTAAGTCGACATTAACTTGTTCGGCTTCTTTTTTAGGTTCGATCGGTTTTTTTGATTTAAATAGAAACATTTATTTAACTAGTATTTTAAGCAATTTTTGATAAATTTTTCAACAATGGAGATTATAATTAATACACCTAATTTATACATCCACCTTCAGGATGCCGTACTAATGGTTCAGTATGTAATTGATGGGTTAATTCACATAACATCAAACATTAAATTATAATCAGTTTCTGTGGATCTAATATTTGTAATTGTTCTTGCGGGTCTTTGGGGCAGTTTTGCAAATGTTTGTATTTATAGACTCCCTAAAGGTAAAGGGGTTGTATCAGGAAGATCATTTTGTCCAAACTGTAAAAAATTAATTACTTGGAAAGACAATATTCCCATAATTTCATTTCTATTTTTAAACGGCAAATGTAGAAGTTGTAGAAAAAAAATTTCACCTCAGTATTTAATAGTTGAGCTAATTACAATTATTTGTTTTTTGGGGATTTATTATTTATTTGGTATTAGCCTAACTACCTTATTTTTTTTAATTTTAGGGTTATCTCTTATAATAATTTTCTTCATAGACCTAAAACATTACATCATTCCTAATGTATTAACTTTTTCTCTGATGATAATTGGTTTTATAAAATCTTTTGATCCAAATTTAAATCCAATTTTCCCAAACTATATTAATTCCCTAATTGGAGGAATTTTTGGTTACTTGATTATTTGGTCTATAATTTATTTCTATAAACAAATTAGAAAAAAAGAGGGCATGGGTTTAGGAGATGCAAAACTTTTGTCAGCAATTGGTTTTTGGTTTGGATGGATATCAATACCTTTTATAATATTTTTATCTTCTGTAATAGCTTTATTAAGTGTTATTCCAAGTTTGTTGAAAAATTCAAAATCACTTTCTTCACAAATTCCTTTTGGACCATACATAATTATTGGAACATTAGTTTATCTTTTTTTTGATAATATCTTTAAATCACTTTTATTTTCAGGATTTTAATGACAAACAGTCTCTAGAACTATTTAATCAAAAATGTTTAAGTATAAAAGTATGAGGTATTTTTTAATAATTTTTTGCTTAATTATAAATAATAAAATATTTTTAAATATTAGCAAAGCTGAAGATATAACAATTTCATCTAATCATTCTAGTCAAATTGTTATGTCAAACAATGACACACTTACTGTTAATGCAGATGTTACTGTCGATACAAGTGCTGCAGAACCTGTAGAATTAGAAGGTCATACTTTTTCAACAGGCTCGACTACTATAACTAATAACGGCACAATTATTGGAACAACTAAAGGAATTGAAGCAGATCAATCTACAGATTTTAGTATAGACAATTCTGGAACAGTATCGGTGAGTGATAGTGCCAATAGTCCTGGTTCAGCACTTTCATTGCAACAATCAAGGGGTACTGTATCTATTGTAAATAGTGGAACAATAGAATCTGAACGTGCAGATACTATTAAATTACACCCTTCTTTTGGTACTGTAACAATTAATAATTCTGGAAGTATTACTTCTTCAAAAGATAGAACAATAAATTTTGGTCAACATGCTAATGCAGGAACAATAATAAATTCTGGCACCATTTCTGGAAGAGCAAATACTCTTTACATATATTCATCAGGAACTGACAATTCAGCTGGCACTATTACAAATTCTGGGACAATCAGCGCAACAGGAGGAAATGGCTTTGAAATTAATAATGTAAACGATGTTACTATTACTAACACTGGCACTATCTCTGCTACAGGGGATGCAATTTATAATATTGGCGATAATAGTTCTAATGGAAACATAATTATAAATAAAGGAACTATATCAAGCGGTTCAAGCAATCATGATTTAATAGTCACAACTAATGTAGGTCTTGAATCTCTAACAAATGATCAAGGAGGAAATGATGCTTTGAAATTGGAAGGTTATCTGCCTGTAAATTACGTCTTCCTAGCAAACAGCACAACTGATTATGGAAAGCTAGCTGTTGATCTGCAAAATGGTGCAACTACTTTTAGTATTAGCACAGATTCTGCTTTATCAGCTGGAACTTATACGTCTGTAATAACAGGAGTTTCTTCTAGTAGATTTACTGCTGGCTCTACAGGAACAGTAACTGTAACAAATGGAAAGTTCAATTGGACACTTACAGAAACGTCCTCAGGAAGCACGAATTGGAATTTAGTTGTTACAAATTTTGATAATGATGCTCCAACTCTATCATCTTCAAGTCCATCTGATAATGCAACAGAAGTTGCGATAAATGCAAATATAGTTCTAACTTTTAGTGAGGCGGTTGATGCTGAAAGTGGAAATATTACTATAAAAAGAACTTCTGATGACAGCACTATTGAAACAATTGATGTGACTGGAGCCGAAGTCAGTGGTAGCGGTTCAACAGCAATTACTATTAATCCAAGCACAGATTTAACAGGCGATATTGATTATTATATTTTAATAGATGCTAGTGCTTTTGATGATACTGCTGGAAATTCTTATGCAGGTATATCGAGCAAAACTACTTTAAATTTTTCTACAAAACCTGGTGAAGTTTTTAATGAAACTGTAAAAACTCTTACAAAAAATCAAACCGTAGCTGCTATAAATTCTTTAAACCAGTCGTTAAATAGAATTTCAGGAAGAATGAATTATATAAGATCTACAAATAAAAATTCCTCAAATCAAAACATAAGATTAGCTATGAACTTTGATAATCAACTATTAGCTCAACAAATAAATTCACTTTCTGCAAAACTACTTAAAAAAGAAAAAGAGACAGAGAAATGGGGGGTTTGGAGTGAAGGCAGTATATCATTTGGTAGAATAGGGCAGCAAGATGGGAATTTAGGTCAAGATATCCATAGTGATGGAATTACTTTTGGAATTGATAAGAAAATAAATGAAGATAAGACTATTGGTTTTGCAATCAATAAATCATGGCAAGAAACTGAAGTAGGTAGCAATGAAGCAAATATGGATGCTGCCACAATAAGTATTATGAATTACACAAGTTTTAAAATTGAAGACAAAAGATTTTTCGAAATGGTTGCTGGAATTGGAGAAATGGATATAGATTTAAGCAGAGATGTTACAAGTGGAAAAAATAAAGGAGATAGAAAAGGAAACCAACTCTTTGGAAGCTTTACTTATTTGTTAGAACCTGATGTTGAAATTGTAGGTAGAAATTTAAATTATTATTCTAGACTTGATTTAGGATTTACCCAACTAAAGGCATATACAGAAACAGGTGATGGAACAGCTGTAAGTTACAAAAAACAAAATGTTAAAAGCGCATCACTATCTGCAGGTTTAAATTTAAGTAAAGTCATTGAGAATGAAAAAGGTATATTTGAACCATCTTTAAAATTTGAATTAGGAAAAGATAAAACAATTAATTCGGTATCAGAGGCTTATTATATTAATAATTCCTCTGAAATTTTTAGTAATGCTTTAGGTGATCAAAATTCTGAGCATTTATTGTTGAATTTAGGAATTGGGGCAAGACTCAACAATAATTTAACCATAAATGCATCATATGAGCACTATAGAAGTAGTGATGATGCTTTTAATAATAATTTTTCAATTTATTTAAGAAAACCTTTATAATCAAAATCATGTTTAATAAAATAATAACCAATACATCTAAAATCATAATTTCTAATACAGATAAAATTACTTTGACGTTAGCTGCAATTGTTTCTGAAGGAAGTATTTTAATAGAAGATTATCCTGGATCAGGTAAAACTACATTTGCAAAAGCTATTACTCAAAATCTTGGTCTTAACTTTAAAAGGATACAGTTTACATCTGATTTATTACCCAGTGATATTCTTGGATTTAATATTCTTTCAGATGGGAAGTTAAACTTTCAACAAGGTCCAATTTTTACAAATATAGTTTTAGCTGATGAACTTAATCGTGGAAGTCCGAAATCGCAAAGTGCATTTTTAGAGGCAATGGAAGAAAAAAATGTTTCTATAGATGGTGAAAGTTATAAACTGCCAGAACCATTTTTTGTTATTGCTACTCAAAATCCTATGGATTCTTCAGGCACAAGTTCTTTACCAGATTCCCAGCTTGATAGATTTATGATTTCATTTTCTTTATCTGATCTAAATGAAAACGATAAAATTTTGATGTTAAAAAATACAAGTAAATTAAATGGTACTTCATCAAAAGCTGTTGATTGGGAGACAATCAAACAAAAAAAAGATCAGCTAACCATAAAAGATGAAATTTATAAATATGTTGTTGAAATAGAGCATGTAATTCAAACGCTTGATCAAAAAATTTATATTTCTGCAAGATGTTTAAAGCAAATCTTAGATTTAGCTAAGGGTTGGGCAATTATTCATGAAAAAGATTATGTAACTCATCAAGATATTAAGGAAACTTTGCCTTACATATTAAGACATAGAATTAAATTTCTTAATCAGGAAGATAAGATGAGCTTCATTAATGAGGAAATACTTCAAAAAATTAAAATAAAGAATGGTTAATCAGTTAGTACAGAGGTTAACGAACTTAGACTTTAAAAATTTAATCAATCTTAAAAAAAAAAATAAAGTTTACATATATCCCAATCTTCAAGGACTATTATCAGGACTGTTTGTATTTTTTTGCTTTTTAATATCTGTATTTTATGAAAATAACTCAGGACTTCTTATTTCAATTGTTATTTTCTTTATTTTCTTTATTTCAATTTTTATCTCACATCAAAATATTAACAATTTAAGAATAAATTTTCTAACAGAATACTTAGTTGAGGCAAACAAAACAGAACATATAAACTTTAAGATAATTAATGATGCAAAAGAAAAAAAATTAAATATCGATTTAGAGATCAATAAATCAATATTACAAAATTTTAATTTATCAGATAAAATAAAAGAATTTAATATAAAATATAATTATGACAAAAGGGGCGTCTATTCTTTAAATAAAATAATTTTAAAATCGATATATCCATTTGGAATAATAAGGACAAAAATCAATTATCAACCTTTGAGTAAAGTATATGTATTTCCACAAAAATTAATTCCTAATCAAGAATTATTACAAGAATTTAAAATTCACCAAAATAATAATTCTGATGAATTTGATGGTATAGATGAATACAAGAAAGGAGATAGTTACTCAAAAATCGCTTGGAAAAAATCAACTATTGGGGATAAAAAATTTGTAAAAGAATTTAAGTCTTTTAAAGATTCAAAAAAATCAATCCTAGATTTAAATAAATACAATCATATAGAATT
This sequence comes from uncultured Pelagibacteraceae bacterium, assembly GCA_902595815.1. GTDB lineage: Bacteria > Pseudomonadota > Alphaproteobacteria > Pelagibacterales > Pelagibacteraceae > Pelagibacter. Next base: position 21,001 of record CACJRL010000003.1, on the reverse strand, counting down.
TGAGAAATTATTAGGTTATTCAGTTTTCATTTTAGATTATTATTTCACAAAAAGGCTAAATCTAACCCTTAAACACAAAGATAATGTGTTCCATTTAAACGAAAATAAAAACTCTCTAAATAAAATTTTAAAGTATATTTCAAATGTTAAAAATTAAATCGCAAAATATTAGTCTTCTTACTTATGTTACACTATTCTTTTGCTTAATTTCATTATCTACAGATTTACTATTAACTAATAAAATATTTTGGGGCACTTTATTTATTTTAAGTTTTGTTTTTTCGAAAATACACTTAAAGTTTAAGTCTATAGTGGTTGGAATATTTGCTTTGGGAGCTCTGTATATTCAGTTGATCCTTAATCAATATGTTTTGTCCGAGGAATTTTTTCTAAATTGTCTTGGAGTTTTGCTGATTATAAAGTTTTCAGAACTCAACAATAAAAATAATCTTTTGTCATTTAATTTAATCTCTATGATTATTGCAGTAGCAAGTTTAATTAAGGGTCAAGATATATTGAGTACATTAAATTCGTTTTTAATCCTGATACTTTTAGTTGTTAACATGTATCTTATTCAACAAAAGGAAATTCTCGATTTCAGTTTAAAAAATATTTTAAAATATTTAGGATTTGGTCTTAGTATATTTCCGATTATTATTATTTTTTATCTTGTATTTCCAAGGGCAGAAGTAAATTTCAGATTATTTGATTCATCTGCAAGTTCAGTAGGTATTCCAGATAGCATAGATCTTGGTTCATTTAGCCAGTTTTCGAACTCAGATGAAGAAGTTTTTACCCTAATAAATAACAATTTTAAGAAGGAGGATCTTTATTTTAGGGTCAAAATCTTTGATTACATGGAAAAAGATCAATCTTGGAGACCTTCCTCAAGTTACTATCTTTTTAGTGAATTTAAAAATTCCATAAGAATAAATGGTGATGAGGATTTAAATAAAAATTATCAGATTATATTAGAACCATATAAAAAAAAATGGATACCAAGTTTAAAAAACTCAAAATTAATCACTAATGATATTCAAATTACAAAAGATTATTTTAACCAATCTTTTGCAAGTAGGGAACTAATTGATAGAAAGAAGAAATTAATATTTAGAATGAATAAATCTGATTATTCTTTAGATAACAAAATTAAAAATTATTATACCTTGTTACCAGAAAACATATCACCAAAAATAAAAGAATGGGTAGATAAAAATAATGTGAGCACTAAAGAAGAATTCATTGAAAAAATTTATAAAAGATTTTCTGATGGATCATATTTTTATAACCTTAGTCCTCTGATAAACTCAAATAATAAATATGAAAACTTTTTCTTTAATTCTAAAGAAGGATACTGCGAATATTATGCAGGAATGTTTGTGTTGCTTACAAGATTAGCACAAATTCCAAGTAGGATAGTTACAGGTTACTATGGTGGAGATTTAAATGAGATAGGGAATTTTTTCCAATTTAAACAAAAAGATACTCATGCCTGGGCAGAAGTTTGGTTTGATGAAAGAGGGTGGGTTAGAATTGATCCAACTAGAGCAATACCTAATTCTAATATTAGAAACTCATTTAATAATTATTTTTTAAATAATGATAAATTTTCAAGTTCGATATTTTCTAATAATTTTTTCAAAATAATGAATTTTTATTTTAACTATGTTGATTTTGTATGGACTCAACATTTACTATCATATGACGATAACGAAAGAAAAAATTTTATAAAAGAATTATTAAGTTTAAATTTTTCAAAAGTCATTGTTTGGATATTTTTACCAATATTATTATTTGTAAGCATAAAATTATTATATAATTTCAATTCAATTAAATTGATGAGGCTAAAATTGGCCCTCATTCTTTTTGGAAAAAAAAGAAAACTTCAAATAAAAAATTCGGATACTATCCAAGAGATTTATCTCAAACTGATGGAAAAAGATAAAACAAAATATAAAAATTTCTTTAAATTTTACGAAAAGCAGATCTATTCAAACAACCAAATAAGTTTTATAAAAGTTTTAAAGTTAGTTTTTTAATAAAAGATTTCTTTCAGTCTTGAGTTTATTATTTTCTTTTATCAACTGAATAATCATTTCTTTCATTATTCTATTCTCTTCAACTGCTCTACCACTTATCTCAGCCAATCTCTCATTTTCTTTAGCTAATTGTAATTGATCAAATAATTTTTCTAGTTCTGGATCAATAGGTAGACCCTCTATTTTTTTGCTAATATTATTCTGAATTACTTTAGTTAATGAAATACTTACTTGGCTGTCTTTAAGTCCATTCTGTTCATTAAATTCTAGATTAAAGTTTAGGCCGAAATTATCAGTATTTTTGCTAATATTTAAACCAGCTTTTACAGCTAAATCATCATCCATATAATGGGCCATATCTTTTCTTTCACCGTCTGCAACAATGTCAATCTTTTCACTCAAAGTTTGATTTAAAGATAGGCCTGTATATGGCTTAAGAACGAAGCCATTTTCAAAAGATTTTGAATACTCAACATTAAATCCACCTGATAATACTTGATCAACAGCATCATCAACTGAAAGATCTCCATCTGTAAAAGATGTTAAGTAAGTTGGAAGTCTTCTTAAACCATATTTACCATCTACTTCAATATTTAAACTTTGACTATCATCAATTTCTATTTCTTTAGATGTTTTATAATTTACAGCAGCAAACTGACCTAGATTTTCTTTTAAAATTGTTTGTTGTGTTTCAGTTTCAAGATCTAAATATTTATTTTGAGTTAACCCAAAAATTGAAACGACAGAAAATTTAAATTTCTCGTAATCAATTTCTTTTTTTAAACCAATAGCTAAATTTTCACTATCTAAAGCCTCTCCATTATTAAATTTTGCTTGCTGGCTAGAATAACTTAAAAACGGTGTAAAATTATCATTTTCAATTTTAAAGTCTCCAGTTATCCCTGTTGTTTCATTTTCATAAATATTGTCTCTTTTTTTTACAGAATAATATCCACTAGATTTTTTTTCTTTTGAAACTGAATTAAAAATATCATTTAAATTAGATAAAAATATTTCTGATCTATATTTTTTATTATGGCTATCAATATCTAGATCTTCACCATAAACATATAAGAAACCATTTGTTTCTGAATTATCTGCATCTGCATCGCTGTTGCTATCTAATATTTCATAGGTATCATTTCCACAAAGATTATCTGTGACAACCATATTAGTTTTGTTATGAATTTCTATTTTTTGATCTTTTGAAATACTACAATCTAATGTCATTGTAGTAGTGGTACTATTTAATTCAATTTCACCAACATATGTACCTTCACCTTTAGTAACTATTTCTAATCCTGTGTTATTTGAATTTGCCATAACAATAGAATTGTCACCTCCTGAAATAGTTCCTGAGTTATTTATGGTTAAGCCATTAAAGTTTTTATTAGCGTGATAATCTCCAATTTTAATTCCATCTGCATCACCATTAATTGCACTAATAGTTCCAAAATTATTTAGAACAACATTTTCACCAGCTTCTACAGATGTTGAGTCGTTTCCAAATCCAATTCCAAAGTGATTTTGATTATTCTCACCTGTTGATTTAATCGTACCATGATTATTTATAGTAAGGTTCTTTGTTCTAGCAGCTCCAATAGTAGCTGTTGATGATGTTATTGTTCCGGTATTTTCGATAGTTGTTCCACCCGTGTTCCTAGCTACTTGTATAGCTGCTCCAAACGCCGACTCTATAGTTCCACTATTTGTAATTGTATGAGCGTCGTCACTGTCTCCTTGTCTATCAATAAGAACCGTGCCTGTATTAGTACCTGTATTTGTTGAGCTGATCGTTCCTGAATTTGTAAATGTAATTCCAGAGCACTCTCTACAATAGATAGTATTTCTATCTGAAGTTATTGTTCCACGATTATCTATTGTAATATTTGATCCATATTCAGCTAGTATACCATATCTACCTGCACTCTCGATTGTTCCTCCCTCATAATTTATAATTTCACTATCTGTAAGATATTTTCCGATAATTGGGTTATTACCTGATGTAGATTTAATTGTTCCTCCATCATAGTTATAAATTTTAACACCTCGACTTCGTGGTGAACCTCCTCCTCCAGTGCCTAACAAAATTGTTCCTTGTGTTGCGCTAATCATACCGTGATTATGCAATATCAGCCCAACTTCAGTAGAGCCCGAAGAAGATAAACTAGATTGACAATTTTCATTATTACCAGCCTTATCACACCAACCAACATTTCGACCCTCAATCGCATTTCCTGCTTCAGCGCTAATAGTGGCACCAGCATTGTTTGTGATTGTTATATTTTCTGCGTAATCTATATAAATTCCTTCATTATTGTCTGAGTTGATAGTTCCATTATTTGTAATTGTTGTATTTAAAGATGATTGAGCATGAATTGCTTTTTGTTTATTAGTTCCATCTTCTGTTTCAATTGTTCCATCATTTGTAATCTGAACTCCAGTTTCATCCTCTAGATCAACAGCTTTATGATTATTGTAAGTAATTGAACCAGCAGAAGTAACATGTAAAATATCATCATCTGCACAAGCCAATTGATTGGTTGATGCACTAGCAATGGTTGTTAAACATGGGCCAGCATAGCCAACTGAACTAAATAAAAAAAAGAAGACTATACTTAGTAAAATCTTTTTCATTATTTTTAATGATTAATAGTTCTGTCTCCAAGAACTTCTGTAACTAGAAGTGCCTCCAGCTGCTGCATCAAGCACAACTAAATCTTTCTTCTGTGCATTCGTTGATTGACCTGCAATATTTGCAAATAACTTGTTAGCATAAACTACTATTCTAGATAAAACACCCTGACCTACATACATGCAAGTATCTTTTTTATTCCTAAATGATCCAAGTTTATTTGATACATTTGTTCCACATTCATCATCTACTCCACAAATAAATGCATCGCCTAAGCTACATTTATTAACTGATGAGCTAGGTTTATATATCGGAAAATATACTAATCCACTAGATACAGTTGGCTCTGCTGTAACTTTTTGGAAATCATCTAAGGTTATATACCATCCGACATCTTTAGGAGTTTGAGGACATTTAGCTCCCGTAGTATCTTTAGTTGTATTTTTACAATTTGTTAAATCTGATGCTTTAGTTGCAACAGCTACATCTCTGTAAGCTGGGTAATGCGGATCACTAATTCCCAGCATTAAATTTTCTGTTCCTTTATTAGTAGATCCAATTCTTTCATAGTCACCAGTACCAGTATATAACCACAGCGAGTTTGTTGTTTGACCAATTGTTGCATCCATTGAATGATACATATATCTACCATTTGTTTGATTAGAGCCTGCAGTAAATAATGTTGTGCTATCATACAACGAAATAGCGCTTCCAGCACCATCATCAGACATATTAGTTAAATTAAACTTCGTAATTTTTCCTTCTAAATCATTTATATAAACTAAGGCTCCTCTATAATTCACTCCTCTTGCTGTATCAGGCGTAATAACGACTGGTGTACCAGGAGTAGAATTAACAATATCATTAGTTGTTAAATCATCAATTGGGATAGATTTAAGAATTCTTCCTGGGAAACTTGTGTCTTCAAGATTTACTATAGTTAAATTAGAGCCAACTCCTTCGTATTGTGTTCCAAAACCTCCACCCATCACAGCTACATAAATATCATCTTCAATATTTGTATCTCCTGCACCGTTGTTAGGTAGTCTTAAAATTCTAGGTGCTGACCATGTTTCACCAAGTTGACTATAATCATATTCTGGTTGTGACGTTACACCAGTGTTAACAGAACCTGGTCTTAAATATACACCCATATTTGTGCTTGATTTTGATGCATCCCCTGGATCGCCACCATAATAAGTTAAATTTCTATTTAATCTTATCTCAGTACCTTGAAGATTAGTAGCAACACTAAAGCTTGTATAATTTTTATCATCTATTGTTATTCTTAAATCTGATTTTGATAAAGTTACATTTGGTATTGTCCAAACATTGTGTGTTTGACATTTAGTGCTTTGATCTGTCTTACAAGTAAAATCAGTTGATTGACTAGCACCGACTGCAATGGACTCTGCCATTTGGCTTAATGGCCATGATGTTGGGATATAATCATAAGTATTTATAGTTCCATTATGATCCATTACATGAACTTCACGTCTAGTTTTATCGTTCAAAACTGAGTATAGATGCAAAGGTTTCTTAGGATTAGTTACATCTAAAACGGAGAAACCTCCACCACCTCTACCATATGGAACCATTAAAATAGTATGCCACTGTTTAGAGCTGTCAAATGCGCTTTTGAAATACATATCGTGTGCAACCAGCGATCCATCTACACCATAAATTGCATTTGAACCACCAACAGATCTATTTAAATTAACATTAACCATGCTTGGGAAAGATGCGGCTAACAATGGTGGAACGAATGCCCATTCTTCTTCTCCATTTGATGCATTGAATGCATGAAGCATTCCATCATTGGCACCAACATAAATGATTTCATCTCTTTTTACAGAAGCTGCCCATGCATCATATCCTTTAATAGATCTCCAATAAGATTCTTGATTGGAACCAACAAATGCAGTTTCGGCTTCTGGATTTCCAATAACCACCAACTCAGAATGATATATATCTCCCAATGCCTTAGGTCTTTTCTCAGTTAAATTACAATCACCATCGTAATCAAAATAGTCTTTACCTCTAATAAAATTAATTAGTCCTTTAATATCATCCTCATTAACACCACTGACAGCATCTTTGACTGAAGCAACATTTTTACATCTTTGTGTATTTGATGGACTATCAGTTTTATTATGATATCCAGCAACTTCATTTCCTGTTGTCTCAAATAGCGTGTTTATTGAACTCCAATTAGTATCAACAAAGTTATTATAATTTGTTCTATAATCTACCCCAGGCACTTGGCTCCATATTTTTCTAGCACTTGTTCTTTTTTCAAGTTTGTCTGAAGCATCCCAATTTCCTTTATCATTAAGATCTAAACTTCCATCTGGATTTAATTTTGTTCTTGTTAATTTACCTTGCCATTCTTTATTTTGGATATAATCAAACTGTGCTTGGTATAATGATCCACCTTTTTCTATAGTAGCTGTAATTGCAGGAGCAGTAAAAGATAGTTTAGATGCAATAACCTGTGATATCGCTGCTTTTAATTGTGATTTAAGCGATGCTGTTGTGTTTGCAATTATAACATCATTAGTTCCACCCGCTTGGGCCATTCTTCTGAAGTTTCTAATACCATTACTTGATAACCCTCCACCAAATGCAACGGTAAAAGTTTTAATTTTGTGTTGGTTTAGAAGTTTGACAACTCTACTTTGAGCTCTATTATGATTGTACCAATCACCATCACCAATAACCAATAGATAGCTATTTTGACAAGATAAATTTTTATCAATTGGAGAAAATCTACCGCTTAGATAATAATCTTCAGCAATTCTAGCCCAATCATCGGCATTTGTTCCACCACCAGGGTTTAAACTTCCAATTATTTGGTTTATCCTAGATGCACCTTGTTTATGAACTCTTACTTTTAAGCATGCTCGAGAATTACAGGGATTAGCTCTTCCTGTTGTAATATTTCCGAACCAATTACTAAATCCCGCACCACCAGATGACCAATATGCATATCCAAAGTTTACACCCGCTGTTAATGATGAGTCAGTAACAATTGCTTTGATTGCTTCTTTAGCACCGTCCATTCTAGTTCCAGAGGATCCCCCAAATTCTTTTAAAAAACCTAGGTTGAGGTCAAGTGCATGCACTGACATTTTATAATATGTAGTACTTATCACTCTATTATTTGTTTTATCTACTGATAAACCCCATGGGTAATACATTCTAATATTTGTTGATGATGACTTACCTGTACAACATCTTCCTGCTGTCGTTCTAGATTGAATATTATTTTTTGATGAATTTAGTGTTATTTTTTCAACTCTGTGAGCAAAATAATTGTTTAAATAAAAAACATTATCATCAGAAGGATGATTATCCATTCCAAAAGCATAACTTCCACCCCAATTCCATATTGCTGAGTAATTTGTATTTGGGCATCTTGTAGACTGATTTATTGGAAATCTATACATCCTACTGTAATTTATGCTGTAAAAGTTATTTCCAGAAGCATCTACAGCCATTGAACCATATCTGGTTTGACTATTTAAATTACCAGACCAAGAACAATTTATATTTGTATTTGTAGATAAATTTCGAACGACCGCATTTCCATAAATCCCACTTGCATAAAGAATGTTGTTACCAGTATCAATAGCTATATTTCTTGGATATCTAATACTACTAGTCCAGTCACATGCCCCAGTAGATACATTTACTCTGAAAACTCTGTGATCATAATAAGAAGCTACATATAAATATCCATTATGAATTTTCATATTTAAAGGATAATAACTTCTACAACTACCAGAGCCCACATATGTTCCATTAGATGCAAAAGTTGTATCTACAGTTGCAGTAGAGTAATTGAATTTTTTAATCCCATAACGCCAGTATTGTCCAATATAAAGATCTCCACTGCTATCAGCTGCTGAAGCGTAAGGATACATAAATCCGGATCCACTAGTCATACGTATACTCATACTTCCAGATTTATCGAGTAAGATTAATATATTTGCGGGAACATCACCAATCCCTGAACCTGGTGGAATATTTTTTGAGTAACTTGAGTTACTTAAAAATATTAAAGCAAATAAAATTTTAAATAGTAAAATTTTTATCTTATTCATTATTCCTTCTTATCAAATCCTTCTGCTTCTGCTTCAATTTCATTAAAGAATAAACCTAGTTTTTTATCATATTCCAAATTTGTAATCATAATTTCTTCTTCAATTAAATCATTTGCATCTAACATTCTTTTGTAGATAACAATACTTTGTCCGTTTTCCCAAATATTATAGCTGTTGAATATTTCAGGATTTTGACCAGTATCAAAATCTCCGTAAACTTTTTTAGCATATTTCATTAATGTTAATTTATTATTTTCAGTATTATTTCCATCATTAAGGACAATCATTCTTATAGCTGCTAATTTAGCTTGTTCATGTTTATCTCCTAAAAATACATATTCTACTGCAATATTTTCATTTAAATTATCATTTGGACAAACCTCTGGAGATTGAACGGGCAAGTACCACATTCCTTTAAAACCAGGCAGAGGAATTGCAAACTTTTCAAATACTTTTGTGCCTTTCTCACCAATTTTAATCATAAAATCACACGCAGCATTCGCAGGTACCGAAAATAGAAAGAAGATTATAAAAAATTGGACTAGTCTTTTCATAATTAGTTATAATTAATACATTATACCTTTATTTTTGTCTCAAAATTAATTTATTATTAACAATTATTTTGGAAGAACAATAGTGCTCTCTAGTGCCACAATCATTCTGTCTTCATCTTTTTTTATACCACAACCATAAACTCTATAGGCCATTCCGTCGTTTCCTTTGTCTGTAGCGCCTTTTTTAACGCTTGATCCGTATCCTCTAAAAGGTGCAGCTCCAATTCTCGATATAAAAAACTCGTAATAATAAGACTGCAATCTCTCAGCTTCAGTTTTTTCTTGGTTTGATGCATTAGTATTAAAACTGTCTCTTAAGACTTTTCCAAAATTCCAACTTTCGGATGCAACAACTTTAAGAGTACTTTTGTCTATTTCTGAGAAACTTTGATAACAATTTGTACTAGTATTAAAATAGAAGCTGTCACTTGTTGTATAATTTTTTTTTGTCATTGCGCCGTTCCAAACAGAGGTTTGGTTAGCTGGTAAAGCTCTTTTTGAAGTATCTCTTTTATGGTTAGATGTATTCCAAGGCCCTAAAAATTTATTAAGAACATATTTTTCACCCTCGATCAAAGCTGTTTCTGCGACATAGAAAGTTTGCTGGTATTCATCACTCTTATTATTGCTACGGTGATCTCCTGCTGAAATAACAATTAAAGCTCCACCCATTAATGACATTGCTAACATCAAAACTAATGATAACACTAATGCAAATCCTTGTTCGTTTTTTTTCATTATTCTAATCCTAAATTTCTAGCATGAGCCGTTACTACAATAGTATCTCTTAAATATTTATCAGTTTTTGATTTGTCTCTTTTTTTATCAATCATCGCTAATACTTTTCTAACTTTAGATGTTCTAAAAAAATCTTTTGTTGATCTTACTGTCATTGCGATATCAATAGTTTTAATTTTATATAATTTATCTTTATTGGAATTTGTGGGAGTTGGAGGCGGGCTTATTAAAACTCCAGTTTCATCAATTGGATTAAATATTAAATCAACTATATAATCTACTATCAACTGCGATGGATAAGTTGCATCATTTCCATCAGTTGATGGATTATCCCAACTATTCGAGGTGTTATTCCATTTAACTTTAGTTTTATAAATTGCAAAAGCTTTTATTGGTGGATAACCGCCGCCACTTAGTTTAGGTGAAGTTTTATCTGGAATTGTTGAAGCTTTACATTCATAAGTTACTTTAAATCTTTCATACTGATATTTAGGATTTCTAGTGGCATTGTAATTCACACCACCATAGACAATATCTATTTTATCACAGCTAGTATTGAAATTTGAGCTTTTGGTAATGAGAATTGGAGCATGAGCATTAGTTGTTTTAATATTATCTCCAAAATATTTAAAACCAGCGTTTCTAACATCTCTCATAATCATTCCAACAACGTCTCTTCCAGCAGTTGAAATTTTTGCTCGATCAGTAACTTGAGAGTATGTGTTATTAACTACAGTATAAGATGTGAACATTGCTCCCATCATTATTACTGAAATCAATATCCCAATAAGAATTTCAATTAATGTAACACCAGCAATATTAGATAATTTTTTTTTCATTAATCGATCTGGAAATATAAAAACTTTTTCTTTTTACCACTATTAAGATTGACCTCCATTTTTCCAACAATCCATTTTTCATATATTCCTGTGCCACTATAATTTCTTGTATTATTATAAGTACAATTATTCCCACTGGCATTATTGTTGCAAATATCAAAAACTTTTAGATATTTTATATCTTGTGCTCCTTTACATTTAATTCTTCGAGTCGAGAAACGATCATCCCACTTTTTAAATTTATTTTGAGCAGCATTAGTAAAATTTCCTGTGGTACTCGATCCCGATGAACATGATCCCATTCTCCATGATGAATTTGAGCTATTCTTATTACTTATTAAGTAATCCATGAATTTGACGTCTTTTGTAGGAGAATTAGACTCTTTTTCTGAAATAAGATCTTCTGCTACCATTGAAACTAAATAATTAGCTTTTGTTCTTTCACCAGACACATCTATAGATTGGACTGAATAGTTTACCATTTGAAAAACAGCAACAAAACCAATTCCTATTATTGCAGTTGAGACAAGTGCCTCAAGCAATGTCATTCCCTTTTCACCTTTTTTAATTTTATTGTCTATTCCAACCACTACCACTCCATTTAAATTTGCTTATGTTACCAAATCTTGTCCACTCTACCAAATATGCGGGTTGTTTCAAACCATCTGCTTGATTGGTGGGACATTTGCCACTGCCTGATGCATTAGATGTAGAACAAATGATTAAATATTGATTAGTAATCCTACCTTCTACAGTAACATTTACATTTGAATTTAATTTACCTAAAGTTTTGTAATGAGTGCCATCCTGCGAAAAACAAACTGAGCCCTCAGCATTTATATGTGTTGATACATTTTTTGTGGTTTTATCTACCAAATGATTATCCCAATAACCACTATTTGTTAAACTGCAATCAATTACACTCCCACTATTTAATCTTGTAGATAAAGTTTTAACATTCATACCTTTACTTGTTATTGTTGTATTAGTTGTTCCATTAGGTGTAATTTTTAATTGAACAAAAGGGAAATTGCCTCTTTGTGATAAATTATTAATTGAAGATAACATTGTTGCTGCTGACTCCATTGCAGCACGTATCTCTCTATCTTCTCTCCACTTCATAAAATTTGGATAACCAACAGCTGATACAATTGCTACAATTGTTATAACAACTAGCAATTCTAAAATAGTAAAACCTTTAATGTTCTGATCTTGCTGCACCGGGATCTATCTTCCCAGATTTTGCTAATTCTTCAAGAGATTTCTCCATAGTAATCATTCCATCTCTTACAGCAGTTTGCATAATACTTGGAATTTGGTGAATTTTTGCTTCTCTTATTAAATTTTGAATTGGTGCTGTGCATTTCATTATTTCAAATGCGCCAACTCTACCCATCCCATCTCTTGTTTTAAGTAATCTTTGAGTAACAACCATTTTTAATGATGTAGAAATTTGTGCTCTAATTTGCTCTTGTTGCTCAGGTGGAAATACATCAATTATTCTGTTTATAGTACTTGGAGCTCCACTTGTGTGCAATGTTCCAAAAACTAAATGACCTGTTTCAGCAGCAGTTAATGCCAAACTTATTGTTTCAAGGTCTCGCATTTCTCCAACCAAAATTACATCGGGATCTTCTCTTAAAGCAGCTTTCAATGCAGCAGCAAAAGTTTCAGTTTGTTTTCCAACTTCTCGATGTGAAACAATACTTTTATTATCCTTATGAATGAATTCAACTGGGTCCTCAACAGTAATAATATTTGCTGTTCGTGTTTTATTTATTTCATTTACAATTGCTGCAAGAGTCGTAGATTTTCCAGATCCAGTTGGACCTGTGACCAAAACCAATCCTTTATGAAAATCTACAATATCATATAGAGCTTGTGGTAAGTTAAATTGATCCATATCAGGAATTTTACTTTCTACTCTTCTACAAACGCATGCAGGCCCATTTATAGTTTTGTAAAAATTTGCTCTAAATCTTAGTCCACTTAATGTAACCGAGGTATCAAGTTCATGTGTTTTATCAAACTTATTAAGTTCATGCTCATTGCAATTCATTGACAATAAATCTTTTAAATCTTGGGCCGTTACCATTACTTCTTCGACTTTTATAATTTCACCTGTTTGCCTATAGGCTAATGGGGAGCCCGATCTAATGTGGAAATCAGATATTTTTTTATTATTTTTTGCAAGCTCTTCTAACTTTTCAAACATACTTATATATTTACTATAAATTATACATAATTTACCAATTAATTTTACTAAATGCCCCAAACTGGATAACTAAGTTTTTATTCTAGTAAAAGTTGAGTATATAGTTAAAATCTAAAAAAAAAATTATGAAAAATCCTTTTGCAAACATATTCAAAAAGAAAAGTAAAGAACAGGGCAATACACCTCCAGTTCCTCAGGCAGCTGATGGCAAAAAGAAGAAAGAAGGATTTTTTGATAAATTTTTAAAAAAGAGGCTAGGCAAGCAAGCTATAAAAGGAGAAGAGATTTTAGGTGTTGAATTAACATCTAATGAAATAAGATTATCACAAGTTTCAAGTAACAAGGCTAATCAATGGGTATTAGATAGATTTTATGTACATAAATTTGAAGGCATACCTGAAAATGGAACAGTTTTAGAAAATCCAGATAAGGTCGCTGATGAATTAAAATTAGCTTTACAAAAATCGAAAATTACAACAACAAATGCTGCAATAGCAATTCCAGTTACTAGCGCGATCATAAGAGTAGTTACTGCACCTTTAATGACTGATGAAGAATTAAAAAAAGCAATAGATACAGACTCATTATGGGAAAATTTAGTTCAGTTAACTGATAATTTAAATGATTATTCTATTTTTCATCAAGTAATTAATAGAGACAAAACTGGAAATACTATGGATATTTTATTTGTGGCTTCAAAGCTATCAGACATAAATAGCTACACAGATATTATTAAAAAAGGTGGGCTTAATGCAGTAATTATTGATGTTAAATGTTTTGCACTAAAATCTGCAGTAGATCAAATTAATCAAATTGCAGGATCCATTGAAGATTCTAATTTAACAGCAGTTTTGGAATTTGGTTTAGATGAGAATTATGTAATGATACTATATGAGAACAATCCAATCATAACGGATATTTTTATAAGATCACAGGATAGAAAAACACTCCAAGAAAGTAATAACCAAGAGGAAATGGACGCTTTAGTAAGAAGATACATGACTCAAGTTAAACAAGCTGTGCAGGATTTTGAACAGAAATATGAAAAAAGGATTAGAAACTTAAAAGTAGTATCTAATTTGCAAAATGTAGAAGATTACTTAGGCAGCTTTAGAAAAAATATGGTCAATACTGGATATAATCTATTTGACCCATTTGAAGGAATTAAAATTCCAGCTCAATTAGAAAATGACATAAAAATTGATAATCGTTCATATTTTTCAACTGTGATGGGACTGGCATTTAGAAAACTTGACGTATTTGGTTATTATAAATTTGTGACTGCAGTTAAGAATATAAACTTATTGCCTAATAGAGAAAATATGATTGCGCAAAAAAAAGCTAAAGCTTTTTCAAATTTTGCATTCAAAGGAGTTGTTGGAATTGTTGCAGTTATATACATTGTACTTTTTGGTTTTGCATTTTGGCAAATAACTGATTTAAATAAAAAAATTGTAGATTACGATGAAATTGTTCAAACTCATGAATTAAGAACTTTAGAGAAGAATAAATATGCTAAAGAAATTGGGGTAATTTTAAAATCTTTAGAACTTAGCAAATCAATTAAGTCAAATAAAACTGTAAGTTTCAGAGTTTTGGCTCAAATTGCATCAGCAGTGCCTAAAAGAGTTAAGTTTAATTCTATAGAATATAATGGGGCAGACCTAGTTATAATCGAAGGAACAGCATTTAGCGATCAAGACATTTTAAAACTCATTAGTAATTTAAATAATAAGAAGCTTATATCGCAAGCATCTTTAGCGAGCATGACATTACCTAGTGAACAGCAAAATTCGCAAACTATGAAGGGCTTTAAAATAGCTTGTGTATTGGAGAGCGTTTAATGGATTTAAAAAATATTACAATGGATGATTTAAAACAGAAGCTAGCTTCTGTTGAAAAGAAAACTTTAATTAAATTCGGCTCTGGTTTTGGAGCAATCGTATTATTTTTAATTATTTACTACATCATTTTAAATCCCATGGTTAAAGAAAGAAAAGCAAAATACAATGACAAAATTTTAAAGCAAAATGAAATTGCGCAATTTGAAAATGAGATAATTACTTTCAAGGCAAGAATTAAAAAAATGAAACCTGACTTTGAAAAAACATCAACTTTATTTCATTCAAAAGCTGAAGTTGAAGATCTATATCAGAGCCTTAGTAAATACGCTGCAGTAAATGGTCTTGTGATTTCTAAAATTGAAAAGAAAAAACCAAAGCCAGTCTTAAAAGGTGGGGTCACAGACCAAGCAGAAAATAATCTGACAAAAGAAATGGTCTCGTATTACAAAATTCCAGTAGATTATGAAATTAAGGGAAATTTCTTAGGTTACATTAAGTTTAAAAGAGCAGTGTCTAGACAGAATAAAATGTTAAATTTTGACAAAGAGACTATAAGTGTAGTACAAAACGATTCAACTGGAGCGATAGTTGCAACTGGAGAATTAACAATTGTAGGGTTACCAAATGAATTTTTCTAAAATATTATTCATATTAATATTTCTTTTAATATCGAAAACTTCTTTTGCAGATAATCATGATCAAAAACAAGAAGTGTTAGACGCTGCAAAAGAAATCGCTAAAGAATTACAAGAAGAAGACGAAGTTCCTTTAAATGATCCATTTGCTGGCAATGAAGGAACTAGCTCGATGTCAGGAAATATACCAGAAGAAGAGCAAGAAAATGAATTGAGCTTATATAATTTTAAATTAGTAGGTTTGATTTCAGGTAAAGATCATAGTTATATTTCATTAGTTAATTCTGGAGGAGAAGTTTTAACTCTTACACTTGGTCAATATTTAGGACCAATTCAATTAGTTGATTTAAGATTAACAGAAGCTATCTTTAAAAAAGATGACGGTAAATATATGATTATTGATTTTAATAATCAATTAAGAGAGGCAGATGATTATTAAAAAAATATCTACATATATTGGTTTAGTTTTATTTTTGTTTGTGCTTAACGCATGTCAAAATATGAAAAAATATGACAAGCCTTTTAAACACAATGTTCCCCTTATAAAAAATAAAGATGTTGTAAAATCAGGACAATCAGAAATATCAAAAACTCTTGAAATGGGACCTAAACCTATTGAAGGAGATGGAAAAAAATTAGGCAAAAGAAAAAAAATATCTTCTGAAGCTCAAAGAAATTATTTAATTATTCCAGACGACTACCCATTACTAAAACAAAGAGTAACACTTAAATTTAAAAACTTAGATTATAAAGAAACTATGAAATTAATGGGTAAAATTGGAGAAATTAATGTTTTAGTTGGAGATGAAGTAGCTGGAGCTATATCTGCAGAATTAATTGATGTACCATGGGATAAAGCTTTTCAGGCTTTGTTAGATATGAAAAATTATGCATCTGATGTGGATGTTGCAAGTAATTTAATAAGAGTACACTCACCAGAAACTTTAACTGCTCAAGAAACTTATAAATCTGAAAGGGCGCAAGCTGTAAAAAAGAAAGTTGAATTAGAGGACAGTGTTGAACCAATATATTCAGAGATATTTAGACTTTATTATATAACACCGAAGCAAGCAAAAGCCACAATTGAAGAATTATTTACATCTACTACAGGAGAAAGTTCTTACACTCCAATACAAATAACAGAAGAAGTCACAACTAGATCAATAATAGTAAGAGGTAAAGAAAAAGACTTAGATGTTGTAGATAAAGTTATTAAAGAAATTGATATAAGAACAAAACAAGTTTTAATTGAAGCTTTTATAGTAGAAGCGAATTCAGATTTTGAAAGAGCTTTAGGTGCTAGACTTGGTGGGTATTATAATAGAGCAGGAAATGTTACTGGAGGTGTTACAGGAACTAGCTCAGGAAGTGAGCTTGGTACTGTGCCGGGCGATGGTGCCGCATTAGGCAGTGTTTCAGATACAATATCTAATTTTCCAGTAACTGGAGCAACAAGTGGAATAGGTATTTTAAGAAGAACAGGCTCAGGAGTTTTAAAAGCAGAGATTACTGCACTAGAAAGCATGGGTATGGGTAAAACAATTTCAAATCCAAAGGTATTCACTTTAGATAATCAAGTTGCAACAGTTACTCAAGGTGAGGAAATTCCTTACCAAACTACATCTGACGGGACTACATCAACTTCTTTTAAAGAAGCGGCTTTAAAATTAGAAGTAACCCCGAGCATCATTGGTGATGGAAATGTTCTACTCACTATTCAAGTGAATAACGATACACCAAATAGAACAGCTTCATCTGACGAACCTCCGATTAATAAAATGGAAATTGTAACTAAATTACTAGTTGCAGATGGAGATATAGTTGTAATTGGTGGTATTAAGAAAAATGTGATTGCAAATAACAAAAATCAAGTTCCTGCAATAGGAAATATGCCTGTGATAGGCAATCTCTTTAAAGGCAAAGCAAACTCTGATAATCTAGATGAGCTTTTAGTATTTATTGCACCAAGAATTTTATAATGATTAATATAAGTAGAGAATCTGAAATAAACTTGATTAATATCTTAATTGACCAAGATATTATTTCTGGAAAAGATTTAGCTGAGATTAAAAAGATATCAGGGGATGGTGAAAAATCTCAGTTAGATGCTGTCTTCGAACTAAACCTGACTGATGAAGAAAAGATTTTAGATCTTCTCGTTAAAGATCAATCTTTAGATGTGATTGATTTATCAAAAGTTGAGGTAACTGATGAGCTAAAAGCAGTGCTTCCTTCTAATTATATCAATATGAATTTTATTGCGCCTTTCAAAATCGAAGGCAAAGTTTTGCATATAGCAATCTCAGATATTTCCAAATTAAGTTTGATGAGGAATTTGAGAACTATAACAAAAATGGATATTGAGCTTCATGCAGCTAAAGTTTCAGATATTTCTAGTTTCGTTGATAAACTCTTAGCTGATGGTGAAAGAACTATATCTGATATCAGACAAACAAATGCTGAAAAAACTAAAACTTTTGATTACGATGTTGATGAACAAGCTGAAGTTTTAGACAAACCACCTGAAGAAGATATTGAAGCTATTGAAAACGAGTCTGAGGTTATAAAATTTAGTACAGCTGTAGTAGCAGAAGCAATTAAATCAGGAGTATCTGATATTCATATTGAACCATATAGATTTACTTCAAGAGTTAGATATAGACTTGACGGAATTCTACAAGAGCAAGAACAATTCAAAAAATTTCTTCATTCAAACTATGGTGCAGTAGTCACAAGATTTAAAATAATGGGTAAGCTAGATATTGCTGAGAGAAGATTGCCTCAGGATGGAGCAATACCTTTTAAAATTGATGGCAAAGTAGTTGATCTTCGTCTTTCGATTTTACCAACAGCAACTAATGAAAGAATAGTAATGAGGGTTCTTAATAAAGATGCTGGAGATATTAGTTTAGAGCAACTAAATTTTGAGGAAACGGATCTAAAAAATTTAAGAAAAGCAATTCATGGAACACAAGGTTTAGTTCTTGTAACAGGTCCTACTGGATCAGGTAAAACAACAACACTTTATAGTATTTTAAAAGAAGTTTCTAAACCTCACCTAAATATTTTAACTGCGGAAGATCCTGTCGAATATGAATTGGATGGTGTTGGACAAGTTCAAATTAAAGATGATATTGGTTTTAACTTTTCTACTGCCCTGAGATCTTTTTTAAGACAAGACCCAGAAATAATTCTAGTTGGTGAGATGAGGGATAAAGAAACAGTTGATATTGGATTGAAAGCAGCCTTAACAGGTCACTTGGTATTTAGCACACTTCACACTAATGATGCACCAAGTACCATTACAAGGTTACAAAACATGGGAACACCCGATTATTTGATTAGTGCAGCCGTTTCACTTGTTTTGGCACAAAGATTAGCAAGAAAAACCTGCTCAGAATGTAGAGTGCCAGATGAAGACATAACACCTAAGGCTTTAGCTGATTTGGGATTTACAGTTGAACAGGCTTCAAGGGCAAAAGTTCAAAAGGGTAGTGGCTGTCCTAAATGTAAAGATACTGGCTATAAAGGTAGAATGGGTATTTATGAAATTTTAAATGTTACAAAACCAATTAAAGAGGCAATCCTAAGAAAAGCAACAACCCCTGAGCTTAAAGAAATTGCTTCAAATGAAGGGTTTAGGACAATGCAAGATATGGGAAGAGAATTAATTCTAACAGGTGATCTTAATTTTAGAGAGTATGATAGAGTTCTCTCTATGGAGTAGCAAATGTCAGCCGAAACTTTTTCTTATAAAGGAATATCTGCAGGTAAATATATTGAAGGTGAAATAGAGGCTATAAATCAAGAAGAAGCCTCTTTTAAACTTAAAGAACAAAAAATAATAATTACAAACTTAATCAAAGTTAAAAAGAAAAAAGCTGAAAAAGAAAAGGGCAAAAAAAGCGGCTTTTCTTTTGGTAAGAAAAAAGTCACTCCAGCGGATGTAATGCTTTTCTCTAAGCAATTTGCAACAATGGTAAAAGCAGGCTTGCCAATTTTAAATGTTTTAACGATGCTTAGAGACCAAATAGAACACCCTACTTTGAAAGAAATTATTGAAGATATTAGAAAAAGTTTAGAAGGCGGTATAACTCTTTCTAAATGTTTTGAAAAATATCCAAAGATATTTGATAATATTTATATAAATTTGATTAAAGCTGGAGAGGCCAGCGGTAAACTTGATGATTTCCTCTTAAAATTAGTAGATTCATTAGAAAAAAGAGAAAAAGTTAAAAAGAAAATTAAAAGTGCATTAACTTATCCAGTAGTGATGTTTACGGTTGCGATAACTGTCATGGTGTTCATGTTAATTAAAGTTGTTCCAGTATTTGCTGAAATGTATGAGGGAATGGGTGTTGCATTACCTACCCCAACAGCTGTCATTATGAATGCAAGTAATTTTATGAGAGGTGCTGGTGGACTAACACTTGGAATAGTATCAATAATAGGTTTTGTGATATTCAAATATACTACAACTAAAATTCCTGCAATTAGATACAAGTGGCATCAACGAGTTTTAAAGATGCCTGTATTTGGAGACATGATTTTAAAATCATTGATTGCTAGAATTGCATTAATAATGGGTAATCTTAGCGCAGCAGGAGTAAACCTTTTAGAAAGTATAGAAATCGCTAAACAAGTAAGTAATAACGATGTTGTAACTCAAGCATTAGAAAATGTTAAAAAGGGAGTTTTTTCAGGAGACACACTTACAAAATTATTTTTAAAAGAACCAGTTTTTCCTCCAACATTTAGTCAATTAATTTCAGTTGGTGAACAAACGGGAAATTTAGATGAAATGTTTACTTCTGTATCTTCTTACTATGAAGAGGAGTTTGATACAGCAGTAGATAATATGTCTAGTTTGATCGAACCAATAATGATTGTATTTATGGGAACAATGATTGGTGGATTGATGATTGCCATGTATTCACCAATCTTTAATGTTGGTGCAATTATTGGAGGTTAAGAGTTTAAATTTTTAGTTAAGACTAAATGATTTATCCAAGGCTTCTCACCTTCTTTAAAAACAACAGCGTCCATTATTTGTTGAATAAAAAAAGTTCCTAATCCACCTGGTTTAATATCATCAATTTTTCTGTGTCTTACATTTTTTTCTTCAACTGGTCTTCCTTTATCAAAAAAACCAATCTCAAGATGTCCTTTTTCAAGTGAAATTTTAATTTCCATTTTGTCATCAGTATCTTCACCTTGATAGGCATGTTTAACAATATTTTGTGCTGCTTCTGCTATTGCTAGCACCAATTCATCTTTTAAATCTTGATTTATATTTACTTTTTCAAATACTTCTCTAGAGAATGATCTAACTTCTTTTAAACTTGATGAACTAACAACAAAATCTCTCTGTTCACTTATAGACTTTATTGCAACAT
>CACJRL010000002.1 GCA_902595815.1 uncultured Pelagibacteraceae bacterium | reverse complement strand
TTTAATCATATCCACGCACCTAAAGAAATCTGCGCCAGTCCTATCAAGTTTATTAACAAAACAAATTCTAGGAACTTTATATTTATCAGCTTGCCTCCAAACTGTTTCTGATTGTGGTTCAACACCAGCAACACCATCAAATACTGCGACAGCACCGTCCAAAACTTTTAAAGATCGTTCAACTTCAATTGTAAAATCAACGTGACCAGGAGTATCAATAATATTAATTCTATGCTCTCTCCAAAAACAAGTAGTTGCAGCTGATGTTATTGTAATACCTCTTTCCTGTTCTTGTTCCATCCAATCCATAGTGGCAGCTCCATCATGAACTTCGCCAATTTTATGACTTTTGCCTGTGTAATACAAAATTCTTTCTGTAGTTGTAGTTTTACCAGCATCTATATGGGCCATAATGCCAATGTTTCTATATTTATTTAGTGTATGAGTTTTTGCCATATTATTTACCATCTAAAATGTGCAAAAGCTTTATTAGACTCTGCCATTTTATGTGTATCTTCTTTCTTTTTTATTGCTGAACCTCTTTTTTGATATGCATCAAAAATTTCATTGAATAATTTGTCAGACATTTTTTTATCTTTTCTTTTTCTTGATGCATCAATAATCCATCTTAATGCTAATGCTTGTGATCTTTTAGCTTTAACCTCTACCGGAACTTGGTATGTGGCACCACCGACACGTCTCGATCGAACTTCTACGGTTGGTCTTACATTATTTATAGCATCATTAAATACAGTTAAAGGCTCGTCCTTTGATTTAGATTTAATTTTATCAATTGCATCATAAACAATTTTTTCTGCAATAGTTTTTTTACCATCTAACATTATAGAGTTTATTAATTTTGGAATTATTACTGATTTATATTTAGGATCTACAATGGGAATTTTTTTAGGAGCTTTTCTTTTTCGAGACATGTTTATTTACCTTTTTTCGTTCCATACAAAGAACGTCTCTGTTTTCTATTAGCAACTCCTTGAGTATCTAAATTACCACGAAGTATATGGTATCTAACTCCAGGCAAATCTTTAACACGTCCTCCCCTTATTAATACTACTGAGTGTTCTTGTAAATTATGTCCTTCACCAGGAATATATGCTGTAACTTCAAAACCGTTTGATAATCTAACTCTTGCAACTTTTCTTAGTGCTGAGTTTGGTTTCTTAGGAGTAGTTGTATAAACTTTTACACAAACACCTCTTTTCAAAGGTTGTTTTTGTAATGCTGGAACTTTGTTCCTAGCAATTTGTTTTTCTCGTCCTTTTCTTAACAACTGGTTAATTGTTGGCATAAAAATTTTTAAATAAGTTTGATTTTAGAGGAAATAACTGTCAGGTTATTTGTGGCAGCGTTTAGTGCACTAGTCACTACATTCCAACCAAAAACACGCACAAAATACTATAGAAATTCCATTTGTCAAATTAAAAGACATGGAAAAATGAGGAATTTTTATTGATTTACGGGGCTTTCTGCTTGTTCAATCTTCTCGTTCTCTGCTATGAATTTTTCGTCGTCTAAACGGGCTTTCTTATTCCACAAATTTTTAACAGATCCAGTTCCCGCAGGAACCAACCTACCAACGATTACATTTTCCTTTAATCCAGATAACTTATCTACCTTACCTTTAATAGCTGCATCAGTTAAAACTCTTGTAGTTTCTTGGAAAGAAGCAGCTGAAATAAATGACTCTGTTTGAAGCGAAGCTTTAGTTATACCCATTAAAACTCTTTCTCCAACTGCAGGGTTTTTACCATCTTTAATTAGCTGCTCATTCATATTTTCAAATCTTATCCTATCAATAATTTCTCCAGGAAGTAATGAGCTGTCGCCTTGAGTTTTAACTTCAACTTTTTTCAGCATTTGTCGTAAGATAACTTCAATATGTTTATCATTTATAATCACACCTTGCAGTCTATAAACATCTTGTACCTGGTTTACGAAATATTCAGTTAATTCTTCAATACCTAAAATTCTAAGAATATCATGAGGTAATGGCTGACCATCTAACAAATATTCACCTTTTTTAATTTTTTCACCTTGATTAAAATTAATGTGTTTTCCTTTTGGTATTAAATAACTTGAAGTATCTCCATTTTCAGACTCTATAGTTACTCTTTGCTTACCTCTAACTTCTTTACCAAATATTACTTTACCATCATTTTCGGCAATAATTGCGCTATCTTTTGCTTTTCTTGCTTCAAATAATTCAGCAACTCTTGGCAAACCTCCTGTGATATCTTTAGTCTTTGTAGTCTCTTTAGGCAGTCTAGCTATTACATCACCGGCTGAAATTTTTTGACCATCTTTAACAGATAATATTGAATCTGGAACTAAGTAGTATCTTGCTTCATTATCGTCAGCTTTTTTTACCACATTTCCTTTTGCATCTCTTAGAGTAATTCTTGGTTTTAAATCTGTATTCTTTGATTGAGTTTTCCAATCAACTACTGCTTTAGTAGAAATTCCAGTTGCATCATCAGTGGTTTCCGCAATTGATACACCATCTATTAAATCTACATAATTTGCTATTCCATCTTTTTCGGCAATAACCGGTGTTGTATATGGATCCCATTCACATATTTTTGATCCTTTTTTAACTTTATCTCCATTCTCAAAGAAAAGTTTTGATCCATACGGAACTTTATAAGCAGCTACTTGTAATCCATTATCATCTTCAATTGATAATTCGGTATTTCTTCCCATTACAATTAAATTCTTTTTTGAGTCTACTAATAGATTTGTGTTAACAATTTTTAAAATTCCATCATTATTAGATACTATTTGAGATTCTTGTTTCACTGATGCAGTTCCTCCTACGTGGAAAGTTCTCATTGTAAGCTGAGTTCCTGGTTCACCAATAGATTGAGCTGATATCATTCCAATTGCTTCACCAACATGTACCATTTTACCTCTTGATAAATCTCTACCGTAACAAGTTGCACATACACCTTCTTTCAAGCTACAGGTCATTACCGAGTAAACATTGAGGTTTTTTACACCTGCAGAGTCAATTTTTTCACATGCAGCCTCATCGATCATGCTATTCTTCTTTATTAAAACTTCACCCGTTAATGGATTTTTTACATCCTTTGCTGTTACTCTCCCAAGAGCTCTTTCTGACAAGCTAACCATTATATTTCCACCTTCTAAGACCTCTGTAAGCTTAATGAAACTTGGGTTATCACATTTAACTTTAGTGACAGTTAAATCTTGCGCAACATCACAAAGTCTTCTTGTTAAGTATCCAGAGCTAGCTGTCTTTAATGCGGTGTCAGCTAGTCCTTTTCTGGCACCATGCGTTGAATTAAAATATTCTAATGCAGTTAATCCTTCTTTAAAGTTTGATGTAATTGGAGACTCTATAATTTCTCCAGAAGGTTTTGCAATTAAACCTCTCATACCAGCTAACTGTTTCATTTGTGCCGCTGAACCTCTCGCTCCGCTATCAGCCATCATAAATACAGAATTAATTTTAAGTCCATGTTCTGTCATTTCAGTAGCAGAAATTCTTTTCATCATTTCAGATGCAACTTTATCTGTACACTTTGACCAAGCATCAATAACTTTATTATATTTTTCACCTCTAGTTATTAACCCTTCGGCATACTGATTTTCATAATCAGAAATTAATTTTTTAGTTTCATCAATTAGTTGTTGTTTGTTATCCGGAATTACTAAATCGTCTTTACCAAATGATATTCCAGCTTTAAAGGCATGTTTAAATCCGAGATCTTTTAATTTATCACAAAAAATTACTGTGCTTTTTTGACCAGAAAATCTAAATACATGATCTATGACTTCAGAAACAATTTTTTTAGGTAGTAATCTGTCAACAAGAGCAAATTTATTATTTACATTTTTTGGAATTAAGTTTGCTAAAAGAAATCTTCCAGCAGTGCTTATATGCTTTTCATATTTAATATTACCATTTTCATCAATAGTTGCAAATCTTGAAACAATTCTTGAGTGAACTTTAATTTGACCAATTTCTAAAGCATGCTCAATTTCTGAAGTGTTAACAAAATATCCTTCTACTCTTTCGGTTTGATATGGTGGTTGAGAAAGATAATATATTCCTAAAATCATATCCTGACTTGGAACAATTATAGGTTTTCCGTTTGATGGACTTAAAATGTTATTTGTAGACATCATCAAAACTCTTGCCTCTAATTGTGCCTCTAAACTTAATGGTACGTGCACAGCCATTTGATCACCGTCAAAATCTGCATTAAATGCTGCGCATGTTAATGGATGTAACTCTATTGCATTTCCCTCAATTAATTTTGGTTCAAAAGCTTGAACACCTAATCTGTGGAGAGTTGGAGCTCTATTTAATATTACCGGATGTTCTCTAACAATTAATTCTAAAGCATCCCAAACTTCGTTTCTCTCTCTCTCAACAAGTTTCTTCGCTTGTTTTATAGTAGATGCAAGCCCAAGTTTATTTAATCTTGCGTACAGAAATGGTTTGAACAATTCTAAAGCCATTTTTTTCGGCAGGCCACATTCATGTAATTTTAAGTCTGGTCCAACTACGATCACTGATCTTCCAGAGTAATCTACTCTTTTACCTAATAAATTTTGTCTAAATCTTCCTTGTTTACCTTTCAACATTTCTGCTAAAGATTTAAGAGGTCTTTTACCTGTCCCTGTAATTACTCTTCCTCGTCTACCATTATCAAACAATGCATCGACGGACTCTTGAAGCATTCTTTTTTCATTTCTTACAATAATATCTGGAGCCTTTAAATCCATTAATCTTTTTAAACGATTATTTCTATTTATAACTCTTCTGTACAAGTCATTTAAATCTGATGTAGCAAATCTTCCTCCATCTAAAGGAACTAATGGTCGTAACTCTGGCGGTATTACTGGTATTGTTGTTAATATCATCCATTCAGGTTTATTTCCTGTCTCGATAAATGACTCAATTAATTTTAATCTTTTAATAGATCTTTCCTCTGAAACTTTCGATTTAGTTTCCTTAATTGATTTAACTAATGCATCTTTTTCTTGTTCTAAATCTATAGACTTTAATATTTCTAAAATCGCTTCAGCTCCAATTCCTGCAGTAAATGACTCTTCACCATACTCATCTTGATACTTTATAAGTTCTTCCTCACCTAAAAGCTGATTCTTCTTTAGTCCCGTTAAGCCTGGTTCAATAACTATAAAGTTTTCAAAATAAAGTACTCTTTCTACCTCCTTTAATTTCATGTCGATTGCAAGAGATATCCTGCTTGGTAAAGATTTCAGAAACCATATATGAGCTACAGGAGTCGCTAAATTAATATGACCCATTCTTTCACGTCTTACATTTGATTTAGTTACTTCAACTCCACATTTTTCACATATAATTCCTCTGAACTTCATTCTCTTATACTTACCACAAAGACATTCATAATCTTTTATAGGTCCAAATATTCTTGCACAAAATAGTCCGTCTTTTTCTGGTCTAAAAGTTCTATAATTTATTGTTTCAGGCTTTTTAATTTCTCCGTAAGTCCATGATTTGATTTTCTCTGGACTAGCAAGAGTTATTTTTATGCTATTAAAATTTTGGGCTTCTGAAATTTCCGATGATTTAAATAAATCTGCTAATTCTTTACTCATATTAATTTAGCTCCACATTTAATGCTAAAGACTTTATTTCTTTAACCAAAACATTAAATGATTCTGGTATACCTGATTCAAAGTTCTCTTCACCTTTTACAATTGTCTCATAAACCTTAACTCTGCCAGCTACATCATCAGACTTTACAGTTAAGATTTCTTGGAGTGTATATGAAGCTCCGTAAGCTTCCAAAGCCCAAACCTCCATTTCACCAAATCTTTGACCACCTAATTGTGCTTTACCTCCTAGAGGCTGTTGAGTTACTAAACTGTAAGGACCAGTAGATCTTGCATGAATTTTATCTTCGACTAAATGATGGAGTTTCAACATATATATTGTTCCAACTGTAACAGATCTATCAAATTTTTCTCCAGTTCTTCCATCCCAAAGAGTAGTTTGACCTGAATTAGGCAATTCAGCTAATTCTAACATTTTTGTAACATCGTTTTCCTTGGCACCATCAAAAACAGGAGTGGCTATTGGAACACCATGTCTTATATTTGAGCATAAGTCCTCAAATTCTGATTGATTTAATTTCTCAATATCTTCATCATATATTTCTTTGCCATACACAGTTTTTAAAAATGATTTGATTTTCTCAGTTTTTTCGATTTTCTTTTGGTTTTCATTTACTAATTGATTTAACTTTTCACCAAGCTCAGTACAAGACCATCCTAAGTGAGTCTCGAGTATCTGACCAACATTCATCCTACTTGGTACACCTAATGGATTAAGGACTATATCTACTGGTTTGCCGTTTTCTCTGTACGGCATGTCTTCAACTGGAACAATCTTGCTTACAACTCCTTTGTTTCCATGTCTTCCTGACATCTTATCGCCTGGTCTCAATCTTCTCTTTATTGCAACAAAAACTTTTACCATTTTCATTACGCTTGGTAATAAATCATCACCTTGTCTAATTTTTAAAACTTTATCTTCAAATCTGTCTTGGATATCTTGTTTTGCACTACTATATTGATCTTTAATTTGAGACAATGAAGATAATTTTGTTTGATCTTCAACTGATATTTTAAATAAATCTGAAACAGGTAAACTGTTGATAATTTCATCTGTTAATGTAGTGCCGACATCTACATCCTTAATTTTTTTATTTATCTTTGTTCCATTTAATATAGATGAAAGTCTTTGTTTAATGCTTCGTTCAAGTATTTCTTCTTCGACTTTCTTATCTTCTTGTACACTTTCTATTTCGGCTCTTTCAATAGTTATAGATCTTTCATCTTTGTCAATCCCATGTCTATTAAATACTCTTACATCAACTACTATACCTCCACTTCCGCTTGGCATTTTTAATGAAGTATCTGTAACATCTATTGCTTTTTCACCAAATATTGATCTTAATAATTTCTCCTCAGGACCTGAAGCTGTATCTCCTTTAGGTGTAACCTTGCCTACTAAAATATCTCCAGGTTTAACTTCTGCTCCAATATAAACTATACCTGACTCATCTAGATTTTTTAAGGACTCTTCATTAACATTTGGTATATCTCTTGTTATATCTTCTTCTCCTAATTTCGTATCTCTAGCCATTACTTCATATTCTTCTATATGAATTGATGTAAATACATCGTCAGTTACACATCTTTCTGAAATTAATATTGAGTCTTCAAAATTGTAACCTTGCCATGGCATGAAAGCTACAGTCACATTTTTACCTAAAGCTAATTCTCCAACTTTTGTAGATGGACCGTCAGCTATTATATCGCCAGATTTAACTTTATCTCCAACTCTAACTAATGGTTTTTGATTTATACATGTGTTTTGATTTGATCTTTTAAATTTTTGAAGATTATAAATATCAACACCAGATTTTGAATAATCCTTTTCGCTTGAAGCCTTTATTACTATTCTTTTACCATCAATTTTATCAACTACGCCATCTCTTCTAGCTACAATTGTTACTCCAGAATCTAATGCTACATCACTTTCTATGCCTGTACCAACAAGTGGAGCTTCTGGTTTCAATAATGGCACAGCTTGTCTCATCATGTTGGAACCCATCAATGCCCTGTTAGCGTCATCATTTTCTAAGAAAGGAATAAGGGAAGCGGCCACTGAAACAAGTTGCTTTGGAGAAACGTCAATATAATCAATATTATCAGGTTTAGCTAAAATAAAATTTAAATTTTGTCTGCAAGAAACTAGTTCTTCAGTAAATTTTCCATTTTTATCAATTAAAGAATTTGCTTGAGCAATTGTAAATTTTGTTTCTTCCATGGCTGAAAGGTATTCAATGTTATTTTGCACAATGCCATCTTTTACTTTTTTATATGGGCTCTCGATAAATCCATATTTATTTATCTTCGAGTAAGTGGAAAGACTATTTATTAATCCAATGTTTGGTCCTTCTGGTGTTTCTATAGGACAAATTCTTCCATAATGTGTTGGATGGACGTCTCGGACTTCAAATCCAGCTCTTTCTCTTGTTAAACCACCTGGTCCTAAAGCTGATACTCTTCTTTTATGAGTGATTTCAGAAAGTGGGTTGGTTTGATCCATAAATTGAGACAGTTGCGAGGTTGCAAAGAAATCTTTGAGTGAAATCGTTAAAGGTTTAGCATTAATTAGATCTTGGGGCATTGCTGACTCAACGTCTAAAGTTGTCATTTTTTCTTTAATTGCTCTTTCCATTCTGTAGACTCCAATACGTGCCTGGTTTTCTACAAGTTCCCCTACAGATCTAACTCTTCTATTTCCTAAATGATCAATATCATCAACCTCATCTTTACCATCTCTAAGATCTAGCATTTTTTGAACGATTGATAATATGTCATCATTTCTTAAAATTGTTATTTTATCAGAACAGTTAAGTTCTAATCTAGAATTCATCTTCACTCTTCCAACATCCGATAAATCATATCTGTCTGAACTAAAGAAAAGGTTATTAAATATTTGTGTAGCTATTTCTATTGTTGGAGGCTCTCCTGGTCTTAAAACTTTGTATATTTCAGTAATTGCATCATTTTTATTTTCATTTTTATCATTAAATACACTTAGTAATAAGTAAGGTCCTTTATTAATTGAGTTTGTTCTAGAGATATCTAAAGTTTTAATATCTGCTTCAATTATTTTGTTAATTATAGTCTCATTAAGCTCAGTTCCTATTTTAAATGTGTCTTCGCCAACAGTAATATCTCTATGCAAAAATTTACCATAAAGCGACTCGCTAGAAACAAAAATTTCTTTTAAACCGTCATTTGAAAGTTTTTTAGCAGTTAAGAAATTTATTTTTTCACCTAATTTTACAACTACCTTATTATTTTTAGCATCTATAACTTCTTCAGAAAAGTTTTTTGCTTTGTAATTTTCTGGATCAAATTTTGTTTTCCATTTTTTCAAACCTTTGTCATAAAGTAGTGTTTCTTTTTGGTAAAATTCATCAACAATATCATTTTTAGAAAAACCTAAAGCTTGCAATAATGTAGAAACTAAAATCTTCTTTTTTCTGTCAATTCTAAAATATAATAAGTCTTTAACATCAAACTCAAAATCTAACCATGAACCTCTATTTGGAATTACTCGGCAATTAAATAATAATTTACCACTTGCGTGAGATTTTCCCTTATCATGATCAAAGAAAACACCTGGACTTCTGTGCATTTGATTAACTACAACTCTTTGGACACCATTTGTTATAAAAGTTCCACTATTTGTCATCATCGGAACCTCTCCCATATAAACTTCTTGCTCTTTTGCCGACAATATATCTTTAGTATTATTTTCTTGATCTATTTCATAAACGACAAGTCTTAATGTACATTTTAGAGCAGCAGAATAAGTTAGTCCCCTTGCTATACATTCTTCAACATCAAATTTAGGTTTTTCTAGTTTATAGGAAACATATTCTAAAGTTGCTTTATCATTTAAATCCTCAATAGGAAAAATACCTTTAAATACTCTATCAAAACCTTTCACAAGGTGCTGTTCGACATCTTGTTTAAATTCTGTGAGTTCTTTGTATGAATTTTTTTGAACCTCTATAAGATTTGGAATTGATAAGCTTTCTTTCAGCTTACCAAAACTTTTTCTTATGTTTTTCTTTTCTGTAAAAGATAATTGCATCTTAACTACCAATTAAAAATGTTAACTGGTAAAAAATCCTATCTAATTTATTTTAGTTCTACTTTTGCGCCAGCTGCTTCAAGTTTTTGCTTAATCTCTTCTGCTTCTTTTTTATTAACACCTGTTTTGACTTCCTTCGGTGCACCTTCAACTAAATCTTTTGCTTCTTTAAGACCTAAAGCTGTAATTGCTCTTACTTCTTTAATTACGTTAATTTTTTTATCTCCTGCTGCAGTAAGCATAATTGTAAATTCATCTTTTTCTTCAGCTGGTGCTGCTCCACCTGCTGCTGCTGGAGCTGCTGCTACAGCTGCTGCTGCAGTAACTCCCCATTTTTCTTCAAGTTGTTTTGAAAGTTCAGCTGCTTCTACAACAGTTAAACTTGATAAGTCATCTATAATTTTATTTAAGTCAGCCATAGTAAATCTTGTCCCTGGTTATTTTTTTGATTTTTCGAGCGCTAAAATAGCGATTTTTGACGCTGGCGCAAGTAAAATACTTGCTATTTTTTGTGCTGGAGACCTCAATATTCCTATTATTTTTGCCCTAGCTTCATCTAATGAAGGTAAGGTAGCTACATTTTTGACGCCAGCAACGTCTAAAATGTCGGAACCCATGATTCCGCCTAGAATCTTTAAATTTTCATTTTCTTTTGAAAAATTAGTTAATATTTTTGCTGAAGTTATCGCATCCTCAGACAAAGCTACAGCAGTAGGACCAGTAAATAAATTTGATAAATCTTTACATCTTGTTTTTTCTAAAGCCAATTTTGTTATTCTATTATTTGTAATTTTAAATTTTATGCCATGTTCTCTCATTTTAGCTCTTAAATCGTCAAGTTGATTCATTGTTAAACCTTGATAGTGAGTAACTATTACGGCTTCTGATTTTTCGAACTGATTTGTCATATCAGATATATACTGTTTCTTTTGTTCTTTATTCATCATAACTAAATACTCTTACCTAATTTAATTTTGTACGAAACCCCCATTGTTGACGTTATGAAAGCTTGTTTAATTAAATCTCCTTTGATTGTATTATTTGATTTTTCCTTTTCTAATGCATCTAATACTGCATTAAAATTCATTATTAATTTCTCGTCTGAAAAAGATTTATTTCCTATACTTAAACCTATATTTCCATCCTTATCGTTTCTTATTTCAGCTTGTCCGGATTTTGCATCAGTTACAGCTTTTTTTACATCATTAGTTACCGATCCTAATTTAGGATTTGGCATTAGTCCTTTTGGGCCAAGTACTTTTCCTAATTTTGAAAGTTTAATCATCATCCCAGGAGTACATATTAATTTTTCAAAATTTATATTTCCTGACTTTATTTCCTCTATAAATTCATCACCACCAACAACTTCGGCTCCTGCATCTTTTGCTTCTTGTATTTTATTCTCTTCACAAACAACTCCTACCTTTACTTTTTTTGAACTTCCACCTGGTAAATTAATTACTGTTCTAATATTAATCTCACTTTTCTTTTGTTTGTTATTAATTTGAAAATTTAAATCTAAAGACTCGTCAAATTTTGTTGTGCAATTTTGCTTTAAAATAGGAATTAATTTATCAACAGACTCAGATTGCAAATCTCTAGTTTTTTCTGGCAATTTTTTATATCTTTTTGATGACATTATTCTACTACCTCAATACCCATAGATCTTGCTGATCCAGCAATAATTTTTGCAGCTTCATCAACATCATGTGCATTTAAATCTGCCATTTTTTTTTCAGCGATTTCTTTTAATTGTTTTTTTGAAATCTTTGCGACTATATTTCTACCAGGTTCCTTTGATCCACTTTTTAGTTTTACTGCTTCTTTAATAAAATGAGAGGCAGGTGGCGATTTAATTATAAAATCAAATTTTTTATCTTTATATACTGTGATTATTACTGGAACTGGTTTGCCTGCAAATGATTTTGTTTTTTCATTAAATGCTTTGCAAAAATCCATGATATTTATCCCTCTTTGACCTAAAGCTGGACCGACAGGTGGAGCTGGATTTGCCTGACCACCGTTTATTTGTAGTTTTATATATCCACTTATTTCTTTTTTTGCCATTAACTTGCCTTCTCTACTTGACTATATTCTAAATCTACAGGTGTTGGTCTTCCAAAAATTGATACTGATACTTTTAATCTCAATTTCTCTTCATCAATATCTTCAACTAAACCGCTGAATGAAGCAAAAGGTCCATCAATAACTTGAACTTTTTCACCAACGTTGTATTCAACACCCGATTTTGGTTGTACTACACCATCTTTGATTTGGCCAAGTATTTTTTCAATTTCTTTTTCAGACACAGGTATTGGTGTACCCTTTGTTCCTAAAAAACCGCTTACTTTTTTTAAATTTTTAATCATGTGATAAATAGTATTGTCCATTTCGCTCTTCAACAAAACATATCCTGGGAAGTATTTTTTCTTTCTTTGAACTCTTTTTCCTCTTTTAACCTCAGTAATATCATGCGTAGGAACAATAATTTCCTCTATTTTTTCTGCAAGATTTGCTTTTGCAGCTTCCTCTTTTATTTCTTGAGCAACCTTATTTTCAAAACTTGAGTGAGATTGTACTATATACCAATTTTTCATTACAGATTAACCTTTAATACTAATTCTAAAAAAAATTGAAGAACTTGGTCTAATAACAAAAAGAATAAAGCGGCAACGATGGCCATCGCAACTACCATCAAAGATCCTTGAATAACCTCCTTACCGGTGGGCCAAGTAACTTTGAAAGCCTCTTGCTTTACATCCTGAATAAATTTTAAAGGGTTTTTCATAATTTTTTTTGGCAGGAGCGGAGGGAATCGAACCCCCAACCTCCGGTTTTGGAGACCGGCGCTCTACCAATTGAGCTACACTCCTATGGAGTTTACTCTATAATTTTAGTTACTACTCCAGCTCCTACTGTTCTACCACCTTCTCGAATAGCAAAATTTAACTTTTCTGCCATTGCAATTGGTGTAATTAATTTAACCGTAAATTTAGCATCATCACCTGGCATCACCATTTCTGTTCCAGCTGGTAGCTCAACTTCACCTGTAACATCAGTTGTTCTGAAATAAAATTGAGGTCTGTATTTTGTAAAAAATGGAGTATGTCTTCCACCCTCTTCTTTTTTTAATACGTAAGCTTGAGCTTCAAATTTAGTATGTGGAGTGATTGAGCCAGGTTTGCATAATACTTGGCCTCTCTCTACATCTGTTCTTTCAACACCTCTTAAAAGTGCTCCAATATTATCACCAGCTTCACCTGAGTCTAATAGTTTTCTAAACATTTCTACCCCAGTACATACTGTTTTTTTTGTTTCTCTTATTCCTACGATTTCAATCTCATCTCCTGTTTTAATAATTCCAGATTCTACTCTACCAGTTACAACAGTACCTCTTCCTGAAATTGAAAAAACATCTTCAACAGGCATTAAGAAATCTTTATCTTTTGGTCTGTCTGGTTGTGGTATAAATTCATCAACAGATTTCATAAGTTCCATTATTGAATTCTTTCCAATTTCATCATCTCTACCTTCAACAGCGGCAAGTGCTGAACCTTTTATAATTGGAGTTTTATCTCCAGGAAATTTATAAGATGTTAATAAATCTTTGATTTCTTCCTCTACAAGTTCGATCATTTCTTTATCATCAACTTGGTCAACTTTATTTAAGTAAACAACTATAGCCGGAACTCCAACTTGTCTTGCTAAAAGAATATGCTCTCTAGTTTGTGGCATTGGACCATCAGCCGCATTAACGACTAAAATTGCACCATCCATTTGAGCTGCACCTGTAATCATATTTTTTACATAATCTGCGTGACCAGGACAATCTACGTGTGCATAGTGTCTTTTTTCAGTCTCATATTCTACGTGAGCAGTTGAAATTGTAATTCCTCTCTCTTTTTCTTCTGGAGCTTTATCAATTTGATCATAAGCAGTAAATTGTGCACCACCAGTCTCTGCTAATACTTTTGTAATCGCAGCAGTTAATGTTGTCTTACCATGATCGACATGACCTATAGTACCAATATTACAGTGCGGTTTATTTCTTACGAACTTTTCTTTTGACATTACTTGTTTACCTCTTTTATTTTTTTTCTTAATTTAATTTATTGGAGCGGGTAAAGGGAATCGAACCCTTACATCCAGCTTGGAAGGCTAGCGTTCTACCATTGAACTACACCCGCAACACCCAAGTATACTCCACGTTATAAAAAAAATTATTGAATGGTGGAGGGGGAAGGATTCGAACCTTCGAAGACCGAAGTCAACGGGTTTACAGCCCGCCCCATTTGACCGCTTTGGTACCCCTCCTTAATAAAGTTTTAGGGGGAAGCACCCCATGTTCAATAAAGCTTTAAACAACATGCGTTTTATATATTTTTATTGTACAAATGCAATACGAGAAATATAGGTAAATAGCTTAAAAAATAGTGTAAATTCAACATTTATCATGAACAAATCATCTTTTTTCATAGTTGGAAAACATGCGGTTATTGAGGCTTTAAAAAATCCAAAAAGGAAAGTTTTAAAAATTTTTCTAACAGAAGAAAGTAAAAAAAATATACACCGGGCAAGTTCTAAAAGAAATCTTCTGAAAGATTTAAAAATTTATTATAAAACAAGAAGAGAGTTGGATAAATACTGCTCAAAAGACGGAATTACTCATCAAGGCTACGTCGCTGAAATTGAACATATTGAGAGAGTTAATTTAAAAGAATTTATCAAAATCAAAAAAGATTTAACATTTGCATGTTTAGATGAAGTTACAGATCCAAGAAATATAGGTTCATTAATAAGAAGTGCAGCATCATTTGATATTGATGGAATAATCATTAAAGAAAGGCACTTTCCATCAGAAAGTAAACTTATGTATAAATCCGCAAGTGGTTGTATGGAACACATAAATATATTTGAAGTATCTAATATAAATACCACTCTTAAATTCTTAAGAGAAAAAAATTTTTGGATTTATGGTTTTGAAGCAAAAAGTGATAAAAAATTTAATAATATCAAATGGGATGGAAATAACGTTTTACTATTTGGCTCTGAAGGGTTTGGTATGAGAGAACACACAAAAAAATACACAGATTTTAATGTGAAAATAGATATAAATAAAAATATTGAGAGTTTAAATATATCTAATAGCGCAGCAATAGTTTTTCATCATATAAATCAATATAAAAATAAAACTTGATAATATTAAAAATCGTAATACAAAACTCTTCATGCCCTTGTAGCTCAGCTGGTAGAGCAATTGATTTGTAATCAATAGGTCCGCGGTTCGAGTCCGTGCGGGGGCACCATTAATTAGTTTCGTTTCTTAATTGTTCAATTTTTATTTTTTTCTGCAGGCTTCTATTTTTATCAAATAATAAATTAAATCTTATTTTTCTGTTAGTTTTTATAAATATTGTTTTTGCATTTC
This sequence comes from uncultured Pelagibacteraceae bacterium, assembly GCA_902595815.1. Classification (GTDB taxonomy): domain Bacteria; phylum Pseudomonadota; class Alphaproteobacteria; order Pelagibacterales; family Pelagibacteraceae; genus Pelagibacter. Next base: position 123,723 of record CACJRL010000002.1, on the reverse strand, counting down.
TAACTTCAATATTATCTGCAACAGCACTTATTGGTCTTTTGATAGGATTCAGATTTCTAATCACTATTTTAGATTTGTCACTCACTATTTTTCCTTTCCATCTTCTAGGTCTAAATGCACTTATGGGACTTATAGATAACTTATTTGAGTCTATACTGAGAATAGGACCATGAACAGATAAGTTATATGCAGTACTACCAGCTGGAGTTGATACCAAAACGCCATCTGAAATTAAATTCTTAATAATTTGTTTTTTTCCATTTGAAATAGTTAATGATGCGGTTTGTCTACTTTGTCTAAGAATTGAAATTTCATTTATAGCTATAGACTTTTTAACTTTATTTGATTTAGTTTTGACACTCATCTCAAGTGGTAAAATGGAAACTAATCTTGCTTGATTTAGACTTTTAAAATCTATTTTTTTTGAAAATTTATTCATCAAAAAACCATAGTTTCCTGAATTTATTCCATAAAATGGTTTTTTATATTTATTATATTTCTTTAAAGTTTCTAGCATGAAACCATCACCACCTATTACGATAATTAAATTAGATTTTGCTAATGAATATGTTTTTTCTTTTTTTAAAACTGCATTCTTTATTTTATTTGATCGTACATTCTTATCGGCAACTATAAAAGGATTTATCATTAATGGTGCCCTCGGCCAGACTCGAACTGGCACTCCCAAAAGGGCAAGGATTTTAAGTCCTTTGTGTCTACCAATTTCACCACGAGGGCATGAGTTATTTTCATGAGTGTTTATGCTAATATTTATAATTGAACAAGGTTAATAAGTAAATTTTTTTTATTTTATCTCTCTAGATCCGAGAATGATCCGAGTTATCCTATAAAGTCCTATAATTAATCACAGTAAGTATAAACTGTCGACTCCTCTAATATTTCCAATAACTGGTCATTTTTTTTCTCTTTTGTAAATCTAGAATACGAAGGTTTCAATTTATTTGACTTTAAAAACATTTCAGCAGCTGAAGCTTTTATACCAAAATTAATTCCCTCAGTAACATCTTTGGATAGACCTGCTACTGCAATAGCCACAAGTTCTCCACTTTGATTAATTATTGGCCCGCCGCTATTACCAGGATTAATTGCTGCATCTATTTGTATTTCGTTTGAGTTATCATTAAAGCCCTTCAGTGAACTAACAATTCCAGACGAAATTTTTAAATCATCACTTAATCCTTTTCCTAATGGATAACCTCCAACATAAATTCTTTGCATTTTTTTTAAATCTTTATTTGAAAAGTTTATAAATGATTTATTATTAGCTTGTGACTTAAGCAACGCCAGATCTAAATTTACGTCTGTTGCTATTAATTCCGTATCATAATCTTTATTATTATAAGTTATTTTAGAAACAGAGCAGCCTTCAACAACATGATGGTTTGTAAGTAAATAACCTTTGTTAGAGACAAAAAAAGCAGTTCCACTTGACGATTTATTCTTTGAACCTTCATCAGCAATTTGATTGTTGAAGTTCTCAGTGCATACCCACCTAAAGTAAGGGTTTTGAAAATTTGGTTTATCTCTAGATCCATAATTAATATTCAACGTATTGAGATCAATTTTAACCCCATAGCCTCTTTCGTTAAAAGCAAGAATTATTCCTCCTACATAATCAGAGATACTATATTTTTCTATTGTAGTTTTTTCAGGGACATATGGATTCTTAGCACTATTTTTTTGTGCTTCGCTACCTCCACCCTTTTTTATTAGTTGAGCCAAAGTTCTGTAGTATAAATACAAGCTATCTATTCTTTCATTTGTATATTCTTCCAAAATAGTAACCGTTGAATTAGCAGTATTTATAGAAACTATATATTTATCATGAACTTTTATATTTTTGTAATTTTCTATAATTTCATTTACATATTTTATGGTTTCTTCGTCTTCATTTAAATCATCAACAAGATCGTGTCCTGTGTGAAAATCTTCAAATATCCATTTTCCATCTTTAAGATAAGGTTTTTCTTCATATTTTCTGTAAAAATTTTTCGCAATATTATAATTCTCCTCATTCCACAGTTCTTCTTTATATGAACCATAACACTTTCCAAATTCAATAATTGAAGCATAAGAAAAATTGTTGAAAATTAGACTCGAAAAAAAAATTAAAATAAATTTTTTCATTAATATCTTATACCATTTTATCTCCCCAGATCCGAGAATGATCCGAGAATCTGAGGATTAATTATTAAGATTTTTCAATAATAGTAATCCAATATTTTAAAACTTACTGGATTATAAGAGAATAAGACTATTAGAGACTATAAGAGACTCCAAAATTCCTCAATTCAAACTATTTTAAGTCCTTTGTGTCTAACAATTTCACCACGAGGGCATGAGTTAATTTCATGTTTTTTTATTTCATGTTTTAAAATAAAACAATAAGAATAACAAATTATTTTTATTTATTTAAAATTCATACAATCATGAAAAATAAGTCTCTACTTAAATTTATAAGTCCAGAAGTTAGTCGATATAAATTTATAAATGGTAATAAAAACTTTGTATTCTTGGTTAATAAAAGACTTAAATGGATGAAAAAATATACAGAAAAAAAGTCTAATATATTGGAATTTGGAAGTAGTAACTGTCTATCAAAATTAGTATTAGGTGAAAAAGTAGTCTGCACAGATATATTAAAAAATAAGTTTATAGATTTTACTCTTGATATGAATAATTTAAATATTCCAAGAAAGTTTAAAAAAAAATATGATGTTCTAATATTTAATCATTGCTTACATCATTCAAAAAATCCATTAAAAGTTTTAAAAAAAATATCTAAAGAAATAATAAAAAAAAATGGTTTTATTTTAATAAATGAACCTGAAACATCTTTTGTGTTTAAGATTTTTCTTAAAGTTTTCAATCATGAAAGATATGACGATGATATCAGTAATAAAAAAAATAAAAATTTTTGGTATGAAAATAATTCTACAGGTAAATTACTTTTTGCAAATATTAAAAAAAATGAAAAATTTCTTAATGATTATAAAATAATTGAAAATGATTTGAGTGAATTTTTTATATTTTTAAATTGTAGTGGCAATGGCGTAAATACCCCTTATATTCCAATGAATTACTTTTTCCTAAAAATAATTCATTTTATAGACCATCTTTTGGTAAAATTTATGCCAGGTATATTTGCACTAAACAGAAGAATTATTTTAAAAAAAATAAACTAAGTTAAATTTAAAATATATTTTTTTATATCAAATTGTATTGATATTCTCTAGCTTCAATTATTTCTTTATTCAAATTAAGTGTAACATCGTCTAAGCATATAAATTCGTCTTTCATAATATTTCTTTTTAAAATTGCATTATCAGTTAACCCCATAGGTAAAATTCTTTCCTGTTTAGATCTTTTAGAGGAAATCAATCTTCCCCTTACGCAATAACCCCCTTCACCATCTAATTTTTCACCTGCTTTTAAATCTTTTTTTGCAACGCTTCCTATCTCTGCATTAAAGTTTTTTGTATGACCTGTTGCTTTATTATCAAGAACTATAGAATAAACTGATTGAGCTAATTCTAATCCAATATAATGATAAGGTCTCCATATTGCTGAGTAACTTCCAGAAGTGTCAGTTACCATCCCATAATCTTTGAAACAATTTTTTACATAATCATTTTGTGCTTTAATAACAATATACACTCCCCATCTAAGATCATTAGGTATATCTTTTTTATCTAGATCTATGCTTGAAATAACTTCTACTTGACCTGGATGATCTAATAAACCTCCATCAGATTTAGGAATTAATTTTTTTGCGATATCATAAACCCCAATAGGAGGATAAGTTAAGCCATCGTCTGGGCACTTTAAATCTGTTGCATTACTGACTGCGCACATTTCAATTGAAGACTTATCTCCACATAAAAAACTGTTAAACATTTTGGGGTTCATCCCTGATTCATTTTCGGCTCTCTCTTTAGTTAATCCATAATGGCCCCAAACAGTTTCTGGCGTCGAATATTCAAAGGACGGATGATATTTTGTACCTTTTCCCGCGCATATAACTTCAAAACCATTTAATTTTGCCCATTCAATTTGTTCTAATATTAAGGATGGTTGATCACCATAAGCCATTGAACAGATCACTTTATTCTCTTTTGCTAAATCAGACAAATATTTTCCACATAAAACATCTGCCTCTACATTGACCATAATTACATGTTTCTTATTTTCGATTATTTTTTTTGCATGGATTGTCCCTGCTATGGGATTACCTGTTGCTTCAATATAAACATCAATATCTCTTTCTAAAATTTTATCTAAATTGTCTGTAAAATTAATCTTATCTATCGTTTCATTAGACAATCCACTACTTAAACAATTTTTTTTTGCTCTACCAATATCAAGTTCAACTATGGAATCTAAAATTATTTTGTTTAATTGATTGTATTGAGCCAGAAACATGGAAACAAACTTTCCACATCCTATAAAACCAATTTTTATAGGTTCTTTGAGATTTTGGAGCTTTGTGTATAAATACATTAAATTTTCTTATTAAGTTATAAATAAAATTATTGTATTGTGTAATATAAATTTTTTATAATTTAAATTTACGAAGTTATAATGAAGTACGTCAAAATAATTGGTTTTTTTGCTATAATTTATCTAGTCTACTTAGGTTTTAGTAGTTTCATGGATGACAGTTTAGAAGTTGCAGAAAAAGTTAATAAAACTCTTGAAGTAGATAAAGTAAAAAAATCAAATAATAAGGAAGTTGTAGGCTTAATGATGTTTTTGGGTAATCCGCCCGAATTAAAAGAGCACCTCATGATGCCGAGCTATGAAGATTGTCTAATTAAAAAAGAAATTGCAGAAATGACTTCATCTGCACTTTATAAGTGTATGTTAGTTGAGGCTGAAGTAAAAAACAATAAAATTGTAAGTATTGTTAAACAAATAAAAATTATTGAATAGTTTTCATTTAAATAAGAAATATAATAAACCAATAAGATAATAAACCAGATAAAATAGTTGCAATTACATTTTTTGAATAAAACCCTACGATTAATGCAACTATTGCTCCATAAATTTTTGGATCTGTGATATCTACAAATAAACCAAAATCATTAAAAAAAACTCCAGGAAATATTATTGCTGGAAATACAGCTGCAGGAACATAATTAAGAACCTCTTTAACTTTTGAACTAAGCATATCTCTATCTATTAGAGCTATCATCGCCATCCTAGAAAAATAAGTAACAATTCCAGATACAATAATAGAAAACCAAGTCACTTTTTAAACCTCAACATTATAAAGGCTGCAATTAATGCAACTATTGGTGATAATATTATGTAGGACTTAAAAGGAGCATCAAATAAAATTAATGATGCAAATCCAGATACCAACATCACAAAAACATGATCTAATTTTCTTAAGTCATTTACAATAATCGCTAAAAAAGTGAGAGGGATCGCAAATTTTAAACCCAATTCTTCAGGAATAAATGAGCCCAAAATAATTCCGCTTATTGTTGAAATCTGCCAAAAGAACCATAAAGTAATTCCACCACCTAAAACATGAAAATGTAAATTCTTTTGAGAATTATTTTTTTTTAGGTATTTATTAGATTCAGCAAAACCTTGATCAACTATAAAATAGGATATAAATAATTTCTTAAAAAAGCTTAGTTTTTCCAAATACTCAGACAAGACAGCCCCATATAGTAAATGTCTAGAATTGATTACTCCTACAGAAGTAATGGCAACTAATGAAGATGCTCCACCTGACAAAAGTTGCATAAATATTATCTGAGATGCTCCACCAAAAATAATTAAAGATGTTGCATAAACAAGCAAAGGATCAAAACCAAATTCAACACCAATCGCTCCCGTTATTATACCAAAAGGAATTACAGATAACATATGAGGTAAAACATCTGTAGTTCCTCTTAAAAATATTTTAGATTTTGATAGCATTAATTAAAAATTCACTAAAGCTTTTTTGAGATATTTTTTATCTAATTTACAATCTTTATAGCCCTGCTTAACAACGTTTAGATATCTTTCTGTGGGATATCTAAAAATTGTTTTTTTAGGCATGATATAAGTCATCACAGTATTGTTGTAATACTTAAAATACATTTTTTTATAAAGAATTGGATAATCTTCATAAATATCTAGTTTTTTTTCGTCACTTTTTGATATCTCGTACAATCCACCAGGCACAATAGAATTTTTTTTCTTTTCTATATCGGCTGCACGATACTTGCTTCTGAAATTAAGTATATATCCTTTTAAATTTATCTTTTTAATAAATTTGGAATCCTTACATCTTCTTTTCATTTGAAAATGATTTAGATTACTCCCGTAAGCAAAATAAAGCATAATTAACGCTCAACTATTTCAATTTGTTTATCTTTTACAAATTTAAGGATTTCAGAATTGCATTTATCAATTTTTGTTTTATCTACTGATCTTACAACAATAGACACTCCTAATTTTCCAGCTTTAAAAAATGGATAACTTCCGATTTCAACTTCAGAATTATTATTTTGAACCTCTGTTAAAGATTTAGCTATTTCACTCTCAACAGTTCTTAAATTAATTGTTTCACTTAATATTGGCTCTCCACCAACTATAAGGTTATTTAAACTTCCAAGCATAGCTTTCATAATAGATGGCACACCTGGAAGACAAAATACGTTTTCAACATAAAATCCTGGAGCTCCGCTAGATGGATTTAAAATTAAATTAGCACTAACAGGCATTTTAGCCATCTTTTGTCTACCTTCATTAAATTCTCCTGGCTTATAATAATTTTCTAATATTGAAAAAGCCTCCTTATGGAAACCGTATTCAACATTAAATGCTTTAGAAACAGATTCTGCAGTAATATCATCGTGAGTTGGTCCTATTCCTCCTGTGGTAAAAATATAAGAATATTTTTTTCTTAATTCATTAACTGTGTTTATAATAATACTTTCATCATCACGGATTACACGAACTTCTGCTACAGGTATACCTAAAGAATTTAACCAAATAGCTAACGTACTTGTGTTAACATCTTGTGTTCTGCCTGATAGAACTTCGTTACCGATAATTAAAATACCAGCATTTATCTCTTTTTTATTTTGCATATGTAAATATAAGTAAATTTATATGAAATTTACAAATAGCCTTATTAAAGGAAAATTATTAAAAAGATATAAAAGATTTTTCGCCGATATAAAAGTAAATAACAAGATTATAACGGCACATTGTCCAAACACTGGATCTATGCAGGGTCTTTTGGATCAAGGTAACGAGGTTTTGCTTACAGAACACAATGATCCAAAAAGAAAACTGAAATTTACTTTAGAGATAATAAAAGCAAAAAAAAGATTTGTTGGGGTAAATACCCATAGAGCTAATAAAATTGTTAATCATGGATTAGAAAATAAATTAATATCAGAATTCAAAACTATTAAAAATATTAAACCAGAATTTAAATTTAGTGATGATACAAGATTTGATTTTTTATGTGATAATTATTTAATAGAAGTAAAAAATGTTACTTTATTTAGAGAAAATGATATTGCTGAATTTCCTGATGCGGTAACATCAAGGGGCACAAAGCATTTAAATATGTTAATTAAATCAATAAAAAAAGGTTACAAACCATATGTCTTATTTTTAACGCAAATTCAAAATATAAATAATTTTAGAATTGCAAAAGATATTGATCAAATTTATTTTGAAAATTACAAAAAAGCAAAAAAAGCAGGAGTAAAATTTCTCGCTTATAGATGCAAACTTAGTTCTAAAGAGATTAAAATTGAAAAAAAAATTAATATTATAGATGAGTGATTATAAAGAAAAATTTGAAAAGATGAGAGTTGCTGGAAAGCTTGCATCAAAGACTTTGGATATGCTTACGGATTATATTAAGCCTGGAATGTCAACAGATAAAATTGATAAATTAGGTTATGAATTTATAAAAGATAATGGTGGCTATTCAGCTCCATTATTTTATCGAGGATTTGAAAAATCACTTTGTACATCATTAAATCATGTAGTTTGTCATGGAATACCTACTGATAGAGTTTTGAAAGATGGTGATGTAGTAAATGTTGATGTAACAGCAGTAGTTGATAATTATTATGGCGATACAAGCAGAATGTATGAAATTGGAAATATACCAGTTAAGGCAAAAAATTTAATTGAAACAACCTATGAATCTTTGATGAAAGCAATATCAATTTTACAACCAGGTAAAAAACTTGGTGATATAGGATTTGAAATTCAATCTTTTGTTGAAAGCAAAGGTTATTCAGTTGTAAGAGATTTTTGTGGTCACGGAATAAGTAATGTATTTCATGAGCCTCCTAATATACTTCATTATGGATCTAAAAATACTGGCAAAGAACTAATACCTGGTATGACTTTTACTATTGAACCAATGATAAATTACGGAAAATATGACACAAAAGTTTTGAATGATGGGTGGACAGCAGTAACTAAAGATAAATCATTATCAGCACAATTTGAGCATACTGTTGGTATCACAGAAGATTCATATGAAATTTTCACAGAATCTGTTAAAGGTTATACGAGGCCCCCATATAATTAATGATATCAAGATATTCTAGAAAAGAACTTGTCAGTATTTGGTCTGAAGAAAACAAATATAAAATTTGGCTAGATGTAGAAATTGCTGCAGCTGAGGCAATGGAAAAATATAAAATTATTCCTAGAGGAGTTGCTTCATTAGTTAAAAAAAAAGGTAAAATCAAAGTTAAAAGAATTCATGATATAGAGGCAAAAGTTAAGCATGATGTAATTGCTTTTTTGACATCAATTTCAGAACAAGCCGGTCTTAAAGCAAGATACCTACACCAAGGTATGACTTCATCTGATGTTTTAGATACAACTTTAAATATTCAATTGGTTCAATCAGGAAACATCTTATTAAAGGACATTGATAAAATTTTATCTGTTCTAAAAAAACAAGCAAAAAAATATAAATTAACTCCATGTATTGGAAGAAGTCATGGAATTCATGCGGAACCAATTACATTTGGTCTAAAATTAGCATCATTTTATGAAGAATTTAAAAGAAATAAATTAAGATTAAAAGATGCAATAGAAAATGTATCAACATGTGCAATTTCAGGAGCGGTAGGAACGTTTGCAAATATAAATCCTAAAGTAGAAACTTATGTCGCAAAAAAATTAAAATTGAAAGTTGAGCCAATTTCAACTCAAATTATTCCTAGAGATAGACATGCGCATTATTTTTCTGTGCTTGGGATTATTGCTGGATCTGTTGAAAGAGTTGCAACAGAAATAAGGCATTTACAAAGATCAGAAGTATATGAATTACAAGAATACTTTTCAAAAGATCAAAAAGGTTCTTCCGCTATGCCTCATAAAAAAAATCCAATATTAAGTGAAAATCTTACAGGGCTTGCAAGAATGGTGAGAAGCTATGTGATTCCAGCTTTAGAAAATATTTCTTTGTGGCATGAAAGAGATATTTCTCATTCTAGTGTTGAAAGAAATATTGGTCCAGACGCAAACATAACTTTAGATTTTGCTTTAGTTAGACTGTCAGGAATTTTAGAGAAAATGATTGTTTATCCAAAAACGATGACAAAAAATTTAAATTTAACAAGAGGCCTTGTTTTTTCTCAAGAAGTAATGTTAGAACTTACTAAATCAGGTATTGCTAGAGAGAAAGCTTATAGATTGGTTCAATCTCATGCAAAAGCTAGTTTTGCAAAGAATACAAACCTATTAACACTTTTAAAAAATAATAAATCGATCACTAGTAAAATAAGTGAAAAAAGATTAGATAAAATCTTTACTTATGACAAACACTTAAAAAATGTAAATTATATATTTAAAAGAGTATTCAAATAATGAAAAAAGGAAAAAAATTATACGAAGGTAAAGCAAAAATAATTTTTGCAAGTAATGATAAAAAATATGTTATCCAACATTTTAAAGATGACGCAACTGCATTTAATAATCAAAAAAAAGCAGTTATGGATGGTAAAGGAATTTTAAATAATAGGATTTCTGAACATATATTAACCCAGTTGAACAATGTTGGTATCAAAAATCATTTAGTAAAACGTTTAAATATGAGAGAACAACTCGTTCAGCATGTTGAAATTATACCTATTGAATTTATTGTAAGAAACATTGCAACCGGTTCATTAACTAAAAGATTGGGAATTGAAGATGGAACAGTCTTAGATAATCCATTAATAGAATATTGCTTAAAAGATGATGATTTAGGGGATCCATTAGTAAGTACTGAGCACATCTTGGCTTTTAAGTGGATGGAGACCGATGAACTAAACTTAATTAATAAAGAGTTAAAAAGAATTAATGATTTTCTTCAAGGTATGTTTAGGGGTGTTGGAATTAAACTTGTAGATTTTAAAGTAGAATTTGGAAGATATGAAAAAAATGGAAAAAAAGAGATCATGCTTGCAGACGAAATAAGTCCAGACACATGCAGACTATGGGACGTAAATAGTGATAAAAAATTAGATAAAGATAGGTTTAGAAAAGGCCTTGGTAATCTAATTGAGGCTTATCAAGAAGTTGCTAGAAGATTAGATATACTTCATGAGCAATCAAATATAAGACCATTAAAATACACCAAGCCACAAGCAGTAAAGATTAAAAAGAAGTAATGAAAATTAAAGTAATTGTAACTCTTAAAAATGGAGTTTTAGATCCTCAAGGAAAAGCTATTCAACAAACACTTAATGGAATGAACTTTGGGAATGTAGAAGATGTAAGACAAGGTAAATATTTTGAAATTGAAGTTAAAGAGAAAGATGAAAAAAAAGCAAAGTCTTTAGTAGATGATATGTGCAAAAAGCTATTGGCCAATCTTGTTATTGAGGATTACAAAATAGTTTAATAAATGAGATCATCAGTCATTATTTTTCCAGGATCAAATTGTGATAGAGACATGGATGTGGCTCTGAAAAAATTTGGTTTTAAAAATCAAATGGTTTGGCATAATGATCAATCTATTCCAAAGTCAGATTTAATAGTATTGCCAGGTGGCTTTTCTTACGGTGACTACTTGAGATGTGGAAGTATTGCTTCTAAATCAAAAATTATAAAATCAGTGATTGATTTTGCTAATTCTGGAGGTCTAGTACTAGGTATTTGTAATGGATTTCAAATCTTAACTGAAACTGGCCTACTAAATGGAATTTTACAACAAAATAAGTTTCTAAATTTTATATGCAGCAATGTTTATGTAAAAGTTAAAGATAAACAAAATAAATATTTTAAAGATTTAAAAAAAGAACTTTTAGAACTTCATATTGCCCACAATGAAGGAAATTACTTTTGTAGTGATGATGAATTAAAATCATTAGAGGATAATAGTCAAATAGCTGTAACGTATTGTGGAGTAGATGGTACAGAAAATGAAACAACTAATCCTAACGGAGCGATAAAAAATATAGCTGGAATATTTAATAAAAATAAAAATGTATTGGGAATGATGCCTCATCCTGAAAGAATGATAGACAAATATTTATCAGGTGAAGATGGTTCATTATTTTTCAAAAATATTTTAGATAATTTTAAATAATGGAAGTCACAGAAGAAGTTGCAATAGACCACGGATTAAAAAAAGAAGAATTTTCTAAAATATGTGAACTTCTTAAGAGAACACCTAATTTAACTGAGCTTGCGATATTTTCTGCAATGTGGAACGAACATTGCTCCTATAAGTCTTCTAGAAAACATTTAAAAAAAATGCACACCAAAGGAAAACAAGTCATTCAAGGACCTGGAGAAAATGCGGGTGTCATTGATATTGGAGATGACGATGCGATTGTATTTAAAATTGAAAGCCACAACCACCCTTCGTTTATTGAGCCTTATCAAGGAGCTGCGACTGGTGTTGGTGGAATTATGAGGGATGTATTTACAATGGGAGCAAGACCAATAGCAAATCTAAATTCAATTCATTTTGGTTCACCCCAACATAAAAAAACAAGAAACTTATTAAGAGGAGTTGTTAAGGGTATAGGTGGATATGGAAATTGTATTGGAGTTCCAACGATTGCAGGACAAACTACTTTTGATGAGTCTTACAATGGAAATATTTTAGTAAATGCCATGACACTTGGTTTAGTGAATAAAAATAAGATTTTTTACTCAAAAGCAGCTGGTTTAGATAAACCAGTAATATATGTCGGTTCAAAAACTGGAAGAGATGGAATTCATGGTGCCAGTATGGCTTCAGCAACTTTCGATGACAAAATTGAAGAAAAAAAACCAACAGTTCAAGTCGGAGACCCATTTACTGAAAAATTACTATTAGAAGCATGCCTAGAATTAATGGCTGATAATTCAATTATTGCAATTCAAGATATGGGCGCAGCAGGATTAACTTCTTCTAGTGTTGAAATGGCCTCAAAAGGAAATCTCGGGATTGAATTAAACCTTAGCGAGGTCCCTTGTAGAGAAGAAAAAATGACACCATATGAAATTATGTTGTCTGAAAGTCAAGAGAGAATGCTAATAGTTCTTGAAAAAGGAAAAGAAGAACATGCGAAGAAAATATTTGATAAATGGAACCTAGATTTTGCAGTTATAGGAAAAACTACAGACTCAAAAAAAATAGAATTAATATTTGATAATAAAAAAGTTGCCGAAATTCCAATTGATCTTCTTGCTGAAAACGCTCCAATTTATGATCGTCCTTGGAAAAAAACTAAATTACCACAAAAATTAAAATTTGATAAAGATGAATTTAAGTCTTTAAAATTATCAGATTGCTTGAAGAAGATTTTAAGCAATTCAAATATTTCAGATAAAAAATGGATATGGGATCAATACGACCACACAGTAATGGGTGATACAATTCAAAAACCTGGAGGTGATGCTGGTGTTGTTAGAGTTCACGGGACCAATAAAGCGGTAGCAGCATCAGTAGATTCTTCTGCATTATATTGTTTCTCGCATCCATTAACTGGAGGAAAACAAATAGTTTGTGAGAGCTATAGAAATCTTATTTCAGTAGGAGCTAAACCTATTGCTATTACGAATTGTTTAAACTTCGGAAACCCAGAAAAAGAGAAAAATATGGGTGAATTTGTAGAATGTGTTGAAGGAATTACCGAAGCAAGCAAGTATCTAGATTTTCCAGTCGTATCTGGAAATGTTTCATTTTATAATGAAACAAAAGATAAAGGTATCAAACCTACACCGACAATTGGAGGTGTTGGACTAATCTCTGATTATCAACAAATGCTTACTATGGATTTTAAAACTGAAGGAAACTTAGTTTACGTAATTGGTAAAACCGATGGACATTTAGATCAAAGTATTTTTGCAAGACAGCTTTTAAATGAAAAAAAAGGTCCACCACCAACTGTTAATTTATTTAATGAAAAAAACATTGGTGAAACTGTATTAGATTTATCTAGAAAAAATCTTATTGTGAGTTGCCATGATGTATCATTAGGTGGAATTTTAACAGCAGTATCAAAAATGTGTATTAAAGGAAAAAAAGGAATAACAATTAATACCCTTAAGGGTTTAACAAATAAATATGAATATTTTTTTGGTGAAGATCAGGCTCGTTATATTATCGAAATACCTAAAGCTAGTTTGAAGAAAGTAAATGATATTTTAAACAAATATTCTGTACATTTCGATGAATTAGGGACAGTTAATGGACAATCCATCGAATATAAAGATGATATCAATTTGCCTATTGAAGAATTGGCAGATGCGCATAAATATTGGTTAAAGAAGTATATGGATAGCTAATGGCAATGGATTTAAAAGAAATTGAGAGTTTAATTAAGGAAGGATTACCTGACGCAAAAGTTGAAATTCAAGATTTAGCGGGTGATGGAAATCACTATTCTGCTACAGTGACATCATCTGAATTTTCAGGTAAGAGTAAAATAGAACAACACAAAATGGTATATAATTCTTTAAAAGGTAAAATGGGAAATGAGCTTCACGCTTTAGCAATTAAAACAAAGGAAATTTAAATGGAACAAGAAACAAATGATTTAATAAAAAGTGAAATTGAAAATAACGATGTATGTCTTTTTATGAAAGGTACACCTGATGCACCTCAGTGTGGATTTTCAATGGCAACATCAAACATTTTAAAAGTTCTTGAAGTAAATTTTAAAGGTGTAAATGTTTTAGCAGATCAAAAGCTAAGAGAAGGTATAAAAGTATTTAGTGATTGGCCAACCATTCCTCAACTATATGTTAAAAATGAGTTTATAGGTGGATGTGATATCGTAAAAGAAATGTATGAGAGTGGAGAACTCGCTAAACTTTTTGAGTCTAAAGGAATAAACTTTAAGGCTAAAAATTAATTATCTAGAGTAATATTCAATTACTAAATTTGGCTCCATCACAACTGGGTAAGGAACTTCTTCGAAAGATGGAACTCTAACAAACTTAACTTTTTTATTCTTTTCATCTAATTGTAGATATTCTGGAACTTCTCTTTCTTTGTTGGCAAGAGCAATATCAATTAAAGCAAGTTGTTTAGATTTATCTCTAATTTCAATCGTATCTTCTTCTTTAACCTGGTAACTTGCTATATTAACTTTTTTTCCATTAACTTTAACATGACCATGATTAATTAATTGTCTTGATGAAAAAATAGTGTTTGATAACTTTGATCTATAAATTACAGCATCTAGTCTTCTCTCTAATAATCCAATTAAATTTTCAGCTGTATCGCCTTTTTTCATGATCGCTTTCTTATAAACATTTCTAAACTGTCTTTCATTCATGTTTCCATAATAAGACTTCAATTTTTGTTTTGCCTGAAGTTGAATTCCATAATCTGAAGGTTTTCCGGCTTTTGTTTGTCCATGTTGTCCTGGAGGATAAGCTCTTGTATTAAAGGGACTTTTGGGTCTCCCCCACAAGTTCACTTTTAATCTTCTATCTACTTTATGTTTAGAGTTTAATCTTTTTGTCATTAGTATGAGGTCTTATAAGCCTAAGTTATGTTTTGTCAATCAACCTTTTCCTTACTTAAACCAGCAAATACACTCGATAAAATACGAGTTTCTTTTTCTGAAAGATTAAGTTTATAGAAAATATTTCTTAAATTTTCCATCATGATCGGTTTTTTTTCAGGTGGATGAAAAAAATTCTTATTTTCTAAATTATTAATGCATAAATTCAACATTCTTTGAATGTCATTCTTATTTGCACTTTTAATTTTTTTTGACTTTTCAAAAGTAAACTTTTTATTTGAAATTAGGCCACTTACTATTTGAGCTACTATAATTAGACTATGAGACAAATTTAAAGATCTAAAATTCTTATTACTTGGAATTTGTAAAGTATAATCAGCGTAACTGACTTCATTATTTGATAACCCTGATGCTTCTGATCCAAAAAGAAAACCAACCTTTTTTTTGTAATTAATCTTATTTAGATCAGTTATTGATATATGTTTAATATTTTTATTTCTAAATCTTGCAGATGTTGCAACTAATATATCCAAATTACTTAATGATGTTTCTAAATTTTCATATACTTTTGCTTTATTAATAATATCCTTTGCCCCTACAGATGTTGCAATAATTTTATCATTTGGAAATGAGGGTTTTGGATTAATAATTGATAGGTTATTAAAATTAAAGTTTTTTAAAGCTCTAGCACAGGCTCCTATATTTTCTGACAATTGAGGTTTGTGTAAAATGAAAGTTATATTCTTAAATGACATCAAGTACTTGCAGGAGCATTATCCTTAAATAGCTTGTAGTCTAAACTATCAATTAGAGCTTTAAAAGATGCATCAATAATATTTGGAGAAACTCCTATAGTAAACCAATTACCATGTTTTGAGTCTGCACTTTCTATTGAAACTCTAGTAACAGCTCCAGTTCCTGTATTTAAAATTCTAACTTTATAATCAACTAATTTTAGATCTTTTAAGTATTCTGAATACTTTTCAAGTTTATTTACATTTTTTCTAATTGCATTATCTAAAGCATTAACAGGTCCGTTACCCTCGCCTTCACATAATATTTCATGACCATCCACCTCAAGTTTTGCTTTTGCAAATGATATTACTTCACCAGTAGAATCTTTCTTAACAGAAACATCATATTCATTAATTGAAATATATCTTGGTATTTCACCCATCAATCTTCTAGCTAAAAGCTCAAAAGATGCATCAGCACCATCGTAACTATATCCTATGAACTCTCTATCTTTTACTTCATGAAGAAGTTTTTTAATTTTTGGATCGTCTTTTTTAATATTAATGCCAATTGCATTTAATCTAGACATTATATTAGATTGACCTGATTGATCAGAAACAACAATATTCCTTGCATTACCTACTTCATCAGGATTAATATGTTCATAAGTTTTTGGATCTTTTTGGACAGCTGATACATGCATTCCACCTTTGTGTGAAAATGCAGAAGCGCCCACATAAGGTAAATGTTTGTTAGGTTTTCTATTCAATATTTCATCTAATAATCTTGAACATTGAGTTAAGTTTTTAATGTTTTCAGGTTTAATATTAATTTCATATTTGTCTGAAAAATCTTTTTTTAAAAAAAAAGTTGGGATCAAAGACATTAAATTTGCATTACCACATCTTTCTCCAAGTCCATTTATTGTACCCTGAACCTGTCTAACTCCTGCTTGCACAGCTACTAGACTATTAGCAACTGCATTTTCTGTATCGTTATGGGCATGAATTCCAAGGTTTTTTCCAGGTATATGTTTTGTTACTTCCTCAACGATTTTAGAAACTTCGTGAGGTAATGTCCCTCCATTAGTATCACATAAAACAATCCATCTTGCACCGTTATCATATGCAGCTTTTAAACATGATATTGCATATTCAGGATTTGATTTATAACCATCAAAAAAATGTTCAGCATCAAACATAAATTCTTTACCTGAATTAACTATATGCTTTGCACTCTCAGTTATATTTTCTAAATTTTGATCATTAGAAATACCTAAGGCAACATCAACATGAAAATCCCAACTTTTACCAAATAAACAAACTGATGAACTCTTTGAATTAATCAAAGATGACAACATAGGGTCGTTTTTTGCGCTATGTTCTGATTTTTTAGTCATACCAAAAGCAGTAAGGTTTGCATTTTTAAAATTCTGATCTTTGTTAAAAAATTCAGTATCAGTTGGATTTGCTCCTGGCCAACCACCTTCTATATAATCAACTCCCAAATTATCCAAAGATTTAGCAATTTTTTCTTTTTCATTTAATGAAAAATCTACTCCTTGAGTTTGTGCCCCATCCCTAAGTGTAGTATCAAATATATAGATTTTTTCTCTACTCATTTTAATTTCCAGGTGGTTGTACCATCTTTATCTTCAATTAAAATACCCTTGTCTAAAAGATCTTTCCTTATTTTGTCAGCTAATTCATAATTTTTTTCATCTCTTGCTTTATTTCTCTCAACTATTTTTGAATTAATTTCATCCTCTGAAAGAGAAATTGTATTTTTTTTTGTTTGTAGCCACTCTTCTAAATTATCAGTTAATAGACCAATAAAATTACAAGCTTTTACAAAAGTTGCTTTATCCTCGTTCGTTCCATTTGAAGCTTTACTATATAAAGAATGTAAATTAGCAATATAGCCTGGAGTGTTTAAATCGTCATATAAAGGATCTAATAATTCATCTGGTAATATTGTATTTTTATGCACATCAGAATAGGCTGAATACCATTTGCTTAAAGTCTTTTCACACTCTGATATTAGTTTTTCATTCCAATCTAATCCTTGTCTATAGTGAGCGCTAATTAATGCTAATCTTAAAACTTGGCCATTATATTTTTTTTTAAAATCTTTTATTTTTAATATGTTTCCCTGAGATTTTGCCATTTTTTCATTAGAAAGGGTTATAAATCCGTTATGAACCCAATAATTTGCAAACGAATTTGTTTCATTTGCACATCTTGATTGAGCAATCTCGTTTTCATGATGAGGAAAAATCAAGTCTCTACCACCCCCATGAATATCAAATTCTTCACCCAAATATCTTTTAGACATAACCGAACATTCTAAGTGCCAACCTGGTCTACCTTTGCCCCAAGGAGATTCCCATGAAGGCTCCTTATCTGTTGATGGTTTCCATAATACAAAATCTTCAGGATTTTTTTTTATTTCTGAAACCTCTACTCGTGAACCAGCTATTAATTCATCTAACTTTTTATTAGATAGTTTTCCATAATCACTAAATTTTTTAACTTCAAAATAAACATGCCTATCCTTTGAATATGCAAACCCTTTTTTCTCTAGTTCTGTGATCATTTCAATCATTTGTTTTATATTTTCTGTTGCCTTTGGTTCGCTATTTGGTGTTTCACATTTTAAGTAATTACAATCCTTATGAAAATTATCAGTAATTTTTGAAGTTAAGTCGTTTATAGAAATATTTTGATCATTAGATGCTTTGATTATTTTGTCATCTATGTCTGTTATGTTTCTAATATATTTTACAGATTTTGATCCATATCTATTTTTTAAAATTTTATAAAGAATATCAAAAACAACTAATGGTCTAGCATTTCCAATATGTGGATCATCATAAACAGTAGGACCACAAACATACATGCCTATAGATTTTTCATTTTTGGGTGTAAATTTTTCTTTCTTACCACCTAGACTATTAGTTAAAAATATATCTTTAGCCATACAACTAGGAATATACTTAAATTATAGATTTGTGAATCTATTTGATTAATTAGGAATTTTGCATACAGGAATAGGTTCCATTTTATGCAAATTTGCACTTCGAATTGAATTATATTTATCTCTATTTACCGAATTTTCATTATCCATCGCTTCTTCTAATTCTTTATATGACAAACCAAGCTGTCCCTCATCCGTACGACCATCATCCCATAAACCATCTGTAGGAGGAGCATCAATAATCTCTTTTAAAATTCCAAGTTCTTTACCAAGTTCCCATACCTCAGTTTTATTACAATCTGCTATTGGAGAAATATCTACTCCACCATCACCATATTTTGTATAAAAACCAACTCCAAAATCTTCAACTTTATTTCCTGTTCCAACAACAATTCCATTGTTTGCAGCAGCT
Organism: uncultured Pelagibacteraceae bacterium; assembly: GCA_902595815.1. Lineage (GTDB taxonomy): Bacteria > Pseudomonadota > Alphaproteobacteria > Pelagibacterales > Pelagibacteraceae > Pelagibacter. Next base: position 104,637 of record CACJRL010000002.1, on the reverse strand, counting down.
ACTTGATAAAGCGTTGTCATTCTTAATCTTGCTCTAGAGTTTGCCATTCCATGTTCACTACCAAAATTGTTTAGTGTTCCTTCAAATGTTTTGAATAAACTATCTAACTCTAATGTGTGACCCTCTACATTGTTAAAATTCTTCTTTAACCATTCTTGATGTGCCAAACTTAAATCATGTTGTGCCGATTTTTGTTTAATAGGCATTGATAAAACAATTGTTTTTAAACCTGTCATTGCACTTAATGTACTTGAGACAGAAGAGTCTATTCCACCAGAAATACCGATCACTAAAGATTGAGCTTTTTTTGGCATAGAATTCACATAATCCGCAATCCAATTTTTAATGTGATTCACTTTATCTTTGGGTGTCATAATTTAAATATAAGAAAAAAAATTTATTTTTAAACTGTTAAGATGCCGCTTTAATTGCAGATTTAGAATACAAACTATTCTTTTTTATCTCATCTGAAATTAAAAACGCTAATTCTATAGCTTGATCAGAGTTCAATCTTGGATCGCAGTGCGTATGATATCTACTTGATAAATCTGCATCTGATATTTTTTTTGCTCCACCAGTACACTCTGTCACATCTTGTCCTGTCATTTCAACATGAAGACCTCCTGCATAAGAACCTTCTGCTTGATGAACTGCAAATACATTTTTAACTTCGCTTACAACATCATTAAATGGTCTCGTTTTAAAACCAGTAGTTGATTTAATTGTATTACCATGCATTGGATCACATGACCAAACAACATTTAAACCCTCCTTTTTAATTCCTCTAATTAATTTTGGTAAAAATTTTTCAACGTTTTGATGACCAAATCTTGAAATTAAAGTTATTTTTCCTTTTTCATTTTTAGGATTTATAACCTCACATATTTTTGCAATCTCATCAGGTTTTGATGTAGGACCACACTTGATGCCAATTGGATTTTCTATTCCTTTACAAAACTCTACATGTCCACCATCTAATTGTCTTGTTCTATCCCCTATCCAAACAAAGTGAGCTGAAGTATCGTGATATTCTCCTGTAGTTGAGTCTACTCTTGTCATACTTTCCTCGAAAGGTAAGTGTAAAGCTTCATGAGAAGTCCAAAAGTTAACAGTATACAATCTATTATTAAAATCTGATGTAATTCCACAAGCATCCATAAAAGCTAATGCATCTGCTATTTTATCTTCTAATTCTTTAAATTTCTTAGCTTGCGGACTTTTCTTAATATAGTCTAAATTCCATAAATGAACCTTGTTTAGATCAGCAAAACCACCTTTTGAAAATGCTCTTAAAAGGTTTAAAGTTGAAGCAGATTGTGAATAAGCCTTAAACATTCTTTTTGGATCAGGTCTTCTAGCTTTTTCATTAAAATCTATTGCATTTATATTGTCTCCCAAATAACTTGGTAATTCTTTATCACCTTGTTTTTCAGTTGGTGCGCTTCTTGGTTTTGAAAATTGTCCAGCAATTCTTCCAAGTTTTACAATTGGTAAAGATGCTGAGTATGTCATTACCAATGCCATTTGAAGAATAACCTTAAAAGTATCTCTTATATTGTCAGGGTGAAATTCTGCAAAACTTTCCGCACAATCACCGCCTTGTAATAGAAATGCTTTTCCATCATTGACCATTGCCAACTGATCTTTCAAATGTCTTGTTTCACCTGCAAAAACTAATGGAGGAAAGGTTTTCAATTTATTTAAAACCATCTCTAATTCCTTTTCATCTTCATATTGAGGAATATGTTTGACGGGGTATTTTCTCCAGCTATTTATTTTCCAATTTTTCATTTCAACTCAGAATTGTTTTAACAGACTTTATTATTTATTCAACAGTGACAGATTTAGCTAAGTTTCTAGGTTTATCTATATCGTATCCTTTATCTAATGCAGAGTAATAAGCTAACTTTTGCAAAGGTATAGTGGTCAAAAAAGGAATGAGTTCATCAGATATGGCATCAACTTCTATTTGCTCCCAAATATTTTCTGAATAAATTTCATCAGTACTTTTATTTGTTATAAGTAAAACTTTTGCGCCTCTAGATATAACTTCTTGCATATTCGAAATAGTTTTTTTGTAATGCTCGTCTCTTGGGGCAATTACAACTACTGGCATACCTTCTTCTATAAGCGCAAGAGGTCCATGTTTCATTTCACCTGCTGGATAACCTTCAGCATGAACATAAGCAAGCTCTTTTAGTTTTAAAGCGCCTTCAAGTGCAATTGGATATGAATAGCCTCTACCTAGAAACATTGATCCTTTAGAATTAGCAAAATCTTTTCCAAGTGTTTGAATTTTATTTTCAATATTCAATGTATTTTTTGCAGATTTAGATAAAGATAACAAATCTTTTATCTTCTTTTGATAATCCTTTTTATCAATTGATTTATGTTCATAAGAAAGCTTTGTGCATAATAAATAAAGTACTAACATTTGTCCTAAGAAAGCTTTTGTTGATGCAACACCAACTTCTGGACCACAATGTATAGGCAAAACTAAATCAGCATCTCTAGCAATTGAGCTTTCAACAACATTTACTACTGCACAAGTTTTAACATTATTTTTTTTGCACAAATCTAATGCTGCAAATGTATCTGCAGTTTCTCCTGATTGTGAAACAAACACATAAAGACAATCTTTTTTAAATTTTATTTTTCGATATCTAAACTCAGATGCTATATCAACACTGACATCTAAACTTGTATTTTGTTCAAACCAATACTTAGCAACAAGGCATGAATGATATGCTGTTCCGCATCCAATCAAAACTACCGATGAAATTTCACTTATTTTCCAAGGAAAATTGTAAATATTTATGTCTTTATTATGTTTGTCGATGTACTCATTAATACAATTTTTTAAAGTGATTGGCTGCTCGTCTATTTCTTTGGCCATATAATATTTGTAATCTCCTTTTTCATAATTTTGATCATCTTTAGAAAGATTTAAAATTTTTTTGTTTACTTTAGTTCCATCAGCATCAAAAAATTCAACTTGATCTTTTTTTAATATGCAAAATTCTCCATCATTTAAATATGAAATTTTATTAGTCATTGACTTTAATGCGTAAGAATCTGAACCAAGATAATGTTCGTTAGGACCATAACCAACTGCAAGAGGAGATCCTCTTCTTGCCCCAACTATTAAGTCTGGTTGGTCTTTAAATATTATTCCTAGTGCAAAACTACCGTGTAATTTTTTTAAAACTTTTATAATTGTATTTTTAAGGTTATTTTTTTTTAGATAATCAGTTACTAAATGAACTATTACTTCTGTATCTGTTTGAGATTTAAACTTGTAGCCTTTATTTTCTAATACCTTTTTTAGAATAGTTGAATTCTCAATTATACCATTGTGAACTACAGATACATCTTCTGATGAATGAGGATGTGCATTAATTGAACTAGGTTTTCCATGTGTGGCCCATCTAACGTGTCCGATACCAATAGAGCCAGATATTTTAGTTTGTATAATGTTTTTCTCTAAAGCGTCTACTCTACCCTCACATTTGACCTCATTTATGTTTCCATTTGAAAGTGTTGCTAAACCTGCAGAGTCGTAGCCTCTATACTCAAGTTTTTTTAATGAACTTATAATTCTGGGAGTGACTTCTTTAGAGCTTGTGATTCCAACTATTCCACACATTACTTCTTATCTCCTTTTATAATTTTTTTTTTCTTGTTGCTTTGGTCTTGTTAATGCTAGTGACCCTTTAGTTACGTTTTTTGTAATTACTGATCCTGCACCAATAACACTTTTTTCATTTAAAGTAACTGGTGCTACCAAAGATGTATTTGAACCTACAAATACTTTATCCTTGATGTTTGTTTTACTTTTATTTCTTCCATCATAGTTACAAGTTATTGTTCCAGCTCCAATATTAACGTCCTTCCCCAATACTGCATCTCCAATATATGATAAATGATTAACTTTAGAATTTTTATTTATTGTACTTTTTTTTACTTCAACAAAATTTCCTATCTTTGATCCAGATTTAATTTTTGTTCCAGGTCTTAAACGGGCATATGGACCTACACTGACATTATTATCTATTTTAACACCCTCAAGATGTGAGAACGATAAGATTTTTACATTATTTCCTATTTGAACTTTATCAGCAAAGACAACGTAAGGCTCTATCTCTACATTCTTTCCAATTTTTGTATCTTTAGAAAAAAAAACTGTCTCCGGCCCTTTCATTTTGACACCTTTTTTTAAAAATTTATTTCTAAGCTTATTTTGCAAATTTTGACTATTCATTAGATAGTTGTATATAACTGGGTATTAGTTTAATTAATTCACAATTTATTTCTTATTAATACTTTTTAAATGAAACAAAAATTCACAGTTCTTTTTGATTTAGATGGTACGTTAGTTGACACAGCACCTGATCTAATGCTTGCTCATAACCATGTTATGAAGAAATTTGGATATCCTACAAAGTCTCTTGATGAACTTAAAAATACTGTTGGTCAAGGAGCTGGGGCAATGATTGGAAGATCTATATGGAGCCAGGCCAAAAAAGAATTAACTTCGATTAATGAGAAAATTAAAAATGAAATGACAGATGAATTTATATCTTATTATGGAAATAATATTTTAAATGAAAGTACTCTGATGCCTGGTGTAAAAGGTTTTTTAAATTGGTGTAAAAAAGAAAATATATCAATGGCTGTATGTACGAATAAAACAGAACATCTTGCAGTAGATCTTTTAAAAAAAATTGGGATATATGATTACTTCGAGTATGTTGCTGGTTATAATACTTTTGATTATTGTAAACCTGATCCGAGACATATAACAACAATCATAGAAATTTTAAATGGTAGTAAAAATAAATCAATTATGATTGGTGATAGTGAGTCGGATGCAAACGCCGCTAAAGCGGCAGAAATTCCAATGATTTTATTGGAGGATGGATATACTGAAAAAAGTATTGATGAAATTTATCATAATCACTTGATAAAAGACTTTGTAGGTATTGAAAAAATTGTATCCCAATATCTTTAATATTGATTAATTTATTTTAACTATTAAAACAAAATCACAAATTAGGAGTTATTTTGTTATTACATACAATTAAAGTATATCCATCAAAAATGTATCTTCCAAAGAAGAAACAGCTTGCTTGGAAAATAGCAGAGATAGCTAGTGATAATGCTAAATTAAATAAAAATTCAATAGAAATGGTTATTAATAGGATTATTGATAACGCTTCTGTTGCTATAGCTTCGTTAAATAGAAGACCAGTAATATCAGCAAGAGAAATGGCAAAAAAACATGTTAGAAAAAATGGAGCTAATCTTTTTGGCATAAATTCAAAACTTAAATTTGATTGTGAATGGGCTGCGTGGGCAAATGGAACTGCTGTTAGAGAATTAGATTTTCATGATACATTTCTAGCGGCTGATTACAGCCATCCTGGTGATAATATTCCTGCTCTTTTAGCAGTGGCACAACAATTAAAAAAAAATGGAAATGATTTATTAAGAGGAATTATAACTGCTTATGAAGTTCAAGTTAATCTTGTAAAAGCTATTTGTCTTCATAAACATAAAGTTGATCATATCGCTCACTTAGGACCTAGTGTTGCCGCAGGCATTGGATCAATGTTAAAATTAAATACAGAAACTATTTATCAAGCTGTTCAACAAGCATTACATGTGAGTGTTTCAACAAGACAATCAAGAAAAGGTGAGATTTCAAGTTGGAAAGCGTATGCTCCAGCTCATGCAGGAAAATTAGCAATTGAAGCTGTTGATAGAACAATGCGAGGTGAAGGAGCTCCAAGTCCTATTTACGAAGGTGAAGATAGTGTAATAGCAAGAATATTAGATGGAAAAAATGCTAAATATTTTGTTCCTTTGCCAAAAAAGAATGAGGAAAAAAAAGCTATTCTTGAAACATACACAAAAGAATATTCAGCTGAATATCAAGCTCAAGCATTAATTGATATTGCAAAGTCACTTAATAAAAAAATTGATAATTTAAATACAATTAAAAAAATAGATATATATACAAGTCATCATACACATTATGTAATTGGAACTGGAGCTAATGATCCACAAAAAATGGATCCAAATGCTAGTAGAGAAACATTAGATCACTCAATAATGTATATTTTTGCTGTAGCTTTAGAAGATGCAGATTGGCATCATGTAAGGTCTTATACTAAAAAGAGAGCTAACAAAAAAAGCACAATTAAAATATGGAGATCTATTAAAACACATGAGGACAAAAAATGGACGAAGAAATATCATGATCCCGATCCAAAAAAGAAATCTTTTGGTGCAAGGGTAGTTGTAACATTAAATAATGGGAAAAAAGTAATCGAAGAATTAGAAAGAGCAGATGCTCATCCTTACGGAAAAAGACCTTTTGAAAGAATAGATTATATAAATAAATTTAAAATTTTAACAGAAAATATTATTTCTAAAAAGGAAAGTGATAGATTTTTAAAAGATGTTCAAAATTTAAAAAAATTAAAAAATAATCAACTAACAAAATTAAATATTGAAGTGAGTAAAAAATATTTAAAATCAAATAATAAAAAAGGAATATTCTAGTGCACTTTGTTGAAAAAAAACCTGAAGGTAAAAGAATTGATTTAGATAATAAACTTAAATCTAGTAAAATTTTAAGAATACCTGGTGCATATAATCCATTAACAGCAAAAATTATTGAAGAAATCGGATATGATGGAGTTTATGTATCTGGTGGTGTTATGTCTAATGATTTGGGTTATCCAGATATAGGATTAACAACTCTTAATGATGTAAGCAACAGATCAAAACAAATTGCACGTGTAACTAATCTTCCAACCATTGTAGATGTTGACACAGGATTTAAATCTTGTAAGGAAACTGTTCAAACATTTGAAAATTTTGGTATTTCAGCAATTCATTTAGAAGATCAGATTGAACAGAAAAGATGTGGCCATTTAGATAATAAAGAATTGATATCTAAAGAGGATATGACAAAAAAAATTAAAGAATGTGTAGAAGCAAGATCAGACAAACAATTTAAAATCATTGCACGTTCAGATGCTAAAAGTGTAGAAGGTATTGATAAAATGATTGATCGTTGCAAATCTTATATTGATGCTGGTGCAGAAATTGTTTTTCCAGAAGCATTAAAAGATGAAACTGAATTTGAAAAAGTTAGAAAATCACTAGATTGTTATCTTTTAGCTAATATGACTGAGTTTGGTAAATCGAAGTTGCTAGATTTTAAACAATTAGAAGACCTTGGTTACAATATTGTAATTTATCCAGTTACAACACAAAGATTAGCGATGAAAAGTGTTGAGGATGGATTACGTGCCATTTTTGCCGATGGACATCAAAATAATATTATAGATAAAATGCAAACCAGAAAAAGATTGTATGATTTGGTTGAGTATGAAAAATACAATTCTTTAGACGAAAAGATATATAATTTTAGTACAGAGGGACATGAATAATGAGTGAAGAAGTAAAAAAAGGTTTATTAGGAATTGTTGTTGATGAAACAGAAGTTTCTAAAGTTATGCCTGAAATTAACTCATTAACTTATAGAGGTTATGCTGTTCAAGACCTATGTGAATTTTGTAGATTTGAAGAAGCAGCATATCTTATTTTAAAGGGTGATTTACCAAATAGTATTGAACTAAGACAATTTGAGAAAATTGAAAGAGGACAGAGAGATTTATCAAAAAATCTTTACGAAATAATCAAACATATGCCAAAAAAATCTCATCCTATGGATGTTGCTAGAACTGCAGTTAGCGTAATGGGATTAGAAGATAAAGAGACAACAGATAATTCTCAGGAAGCAAATACAAGAAAAGCACTAAGAATTTTAGCTAAAACTCCAACTGCTTTAGCAGCGTTTTATAGAATTCGAAAAGGTAAAAAGATTATTAAACCAAAAAAAGAATTAACTTTTGCAGAAAACTTTTTCTACATGTGTTTTGGAAAGGTTCCTCAAAAAGAAATCGTAAAAGCATTTGATGTGTCTTTAATTTTATACGCAGAACACAGTTTCAATGTTTCAACTTTTACAGCTAGAACTATAACGAGTAGTTTATCTGACATTCATGGTGCTATAACAGGTGCTATAGCTAGTCTAAAAGGACCATTACACGGTGGAGCAAATGAAGAAGTTATGCATATGATGAATAAAATCAAAAAACCTGAGAATGCTTTAAAATGGATCAATAATGCATTAAAGAAAAAAGAGGTTGTGATGGGTTTTGGACACAGAGTTTATAAAAGTGGAGACTCTAGAGTTCCAACCATGAAAGCTTATTTCAAAAAAGTTGCTAAGATTAAAAAAGATAAAAAGTTTTTAAAGATTTACGATATCGTAGAAAAAGTAATGATTAGTAAAAAAAATATTCATCCAAATGTAGATTACCCAACAGGACCAACTTATCATCTAATGGGTTTTGATACAGATTTCTTCACACCTATATTTGTAATTTCAAGGATTACTGGTTGGTCAGCTCATATAATGGAACAACATTCATCTAATAAATTAATTAGACCATTAGCTAAATACAAAGGTAGCAAATATCGAAAAGTTATGCTTTTAAATCAAAGATAACTACATTTAGATATTTATATATTTTTAACTACTATCTGTAGTTTTTTAAATTCTCCTAATAGTTGTATAACAAAGGCATGATTCGTTATGCTAATGCATTGGTAATTTTTGTGACAATATCTCTATTATCAGGATGTTCGAACAAATCTTTCACAAATGTATCAAGTGATTTACGCAAAGTAGATGTATTAAATAAAAACAAAGAAATTGTTAAAACTTATTATCAAGCTTTCAATAAGAAAGTTTATCATTGGCTAAATGTAACTTGTGATTTTACAAAAAAAAAATTCAAAAAAATTGAAGACTGCAAGCTAACACAATTGTCAAAATCGTTTATAAGAAATCATGAAAGTGGAAATACTTCAGATAAATCTCGTGACCATATCGCTTCAAATACAATTAGATCTATAAATCAGAGAAATTCAAATACGAATGATAATAATAATCAAGCACCTTCAAATAATCCGCCTAATCTTCCTGTGACTAATCCAGTTGTAGACCCTATTCCTCCACCTAATGCTAATGATCCTTGGCATAATTAAATAAATATAAAGTAAGTAAATACAGAAATTTATACTTTTGAACCAAAGATAGGTCTAATTTTACCCATTTAAAAATATTTTATTATTGCCATATATATAGTATGGAAAATTTAAATAGGCATCATAAACCACAAGACTTAAGTGATAAGATTGCTTTTGGATTCACAAAATTTTTAAGATTCTTGGCTGATACTTTTTTTAAAAAAAAATATGGGCATAGAGCAGTTGTTTTAGAAACTGTAGCAGCTGTTCCAGGTATGGTAGCTGGAATGTTACTTCACCTAAAATCTTTAAGAAAAATGCAAGATGATAAAGGTTGGATCAAAATTCTATTAGATGAAGCTGCAAATGAAAGAATGCATTTAATGACCTTTATTAAAATTGCAAAACCTACGTTTATTGAAAGATTAATTATAATGGTTGCACAATTTATATTTATTTTGATGTATCTATTTATATATTTGATTTCACAAAAGACTGCTCATAGAATTGTTGGGTATTTTGAAGAAGAAGCCGTCATAAGCTACACTGAGTACCTAAATGAAATAGAGGAGGGTAAAATAGAAAATATTAAGGCTCCAGAGATAGCAATAAATTATTGGAATCTTCCATTAAATTCTAGATTGAAAGATGTTGTAAAGGTTATTAGAGATGATGAAGCTGGACATAGAGATGTGAATCATAGTTTTGCTGATATTTTAAATACAAAGAAGAATAAAGTTTCTAATGAAGAAGAAAATTATGAAGATAAAGAAAAAATTTAATTATTTAAATCTAATTAGTTAATTTTCTTTAATTATAAAATATATTCTATTTAGATTGTTTTTGTTTATACAAAGAAATACCTTTTTCAATTTTGTTTTTGTAAGACATTTTAAAGCTCTCTAATTGCCAACCTGAAAGTCTGTTTTCTATCTCTTTTAAATTATTGTTCTTCCAGTCATCAGTTGTTTCAGGATCTTTCCAGATTTTTTTTTCTTCATCAGATCTTCCACATCCATAACAAAGACCCGATACTGGATCAGTCTTACAAATACTTATACAGGGACTTACTATCACTTAATCCTAGGAGAAAGCGTCTATCCAATTACCTTGTGTAGATGCTTTTGAATATTCAGTGGCTCTGCCTTCAAAGAAGTTCATATGCTCTACTGCATTTAACATTGTATCTAACCATGTTAATGGGTTTTTCTGAACATCATATATTGGCTCAAGACCTAACTGAGTTAATCTTCTGTTTCCAATGAACCTTATATAATCTTTAACTTCTTGAGCTGTTAAACCCTGCATTGGACCCATTTCAAAAGCTAGATCAATAAATGCATCTTCATGTTCAATTATAGTTCTGCAAGCTTCATAAAGTTCTTTTTTAAGTTTTGGTGTCCAAATCTCAGGATTTTCTTTAATGAACTCTTTAAAAATTCTAATCATAGAATTACAATGTAGAGTTTCATCTCTTACTGACCAAGTAACTATCTGACCCATTCCTTTAAGTTTATTGTGTCTTGGAAAGTTTAATAAAATTGCGAAACTTGCAAATAACTGTAGACCTTCTGTAAAGGCACTAAATACTGCAACAGTTTTTGCGATATCTTCTTTTGAGTTTACATTAAAGTTTTGCATGTAATCATATTTATCTTTCATCTCTTTGTACTTCATGAATGCAGAATATTCAGATTCTGGCATTCCGATAGTATCTAATAGATGTGAATAAGCTGCTACATGAACTGTCTCCATTGAGGCAAATGCTGTCATCATCATTAAAACTTCTGTTGGTTTAAATACGGTTGTGTAATGTCTTAAATAACAGTTATTAACTTCAACATCTGCTTGAGTAAAAAATCTAAAAATTTGAGTTAATAAATTTTTTTCTGACTCTGAAAGATTTTTTTGCCAATCTCTAACATCATCACCAAGTGGAACTTCCTCTGGTAACCAATGAATTCTTTGTTGAGTTAACCAAGCATCGTAACACCATGGGTATCTGAATGGTTTATAAACTGGGTTCTCAACTAATAGACCCATTTTTTTTGGTTCTACAATTTTTTGTTTCGTATCTTTTAGACTTTCTACTGACATGATAAACACTCCTCATATTCTGGTTGTTGATTTTCTTGTTTCTTTGATTTGTAAACGTTTGCTGTTACATCTGTAGAATTTGCATCGTTTACGTTTTCCGCTCTTTGTATTGATTTAGATCTGCAGTAATAAAGGCTCTTCAATCCTTTTTTCCAAGCTTGGAAGTGGATTTGGTGTAAGTCCCTTTTATGAATATCTGCAGGTATAAATATATTTATTGATTGTGCTTGAGAAATATGAGGAGTTCTATCTGCACCTAACTCCACAATCCATTTCTGGTCTAGTTCAAAAGCTGTTTTAAATACGTCTTTTTCTTGTTGGGTTAAAAAATCAAGATGAGAAACCGAGCCTTGATTAGTTGTTATACTTGACCATGTTTCATCATCATTTTTACCGTGCTTCTCTAATAATTTACTTAGATATTTATTTCTAACGTTAAATGATCCGGACAAAGTTTTATGTGTATAACTATTTGCTGCAATTGGTTCTACACCTGGAGAAGTTCCACCACAAATAATTGAAATTGAAGCAGTTGGAGCTATTGCAGTTTTATTTGAAAATCTTTCATTAATACCATAATCAGCAGCGTCCGGACATGCACCTCTTTCATCGGCCAAATCTTTTGAAGCTTGATCAACTTGTTTTTGGATGCTTTCAAATATTTTTTTATTCCAAACTTTACTCATCACTGACTCAAAAGGTATCATTTTTTGTTGGAAGAATGAATGAAGTCCCATAACACCTAGACCAACACTTCTTTCTTTCAATGCTGAGTAAACAGCATCACTAAATGACTCGGGTGCTTTTTCAGTAAAGTCTGTTAATACATTGTCTAAAAATCTCATTACGTCTGGAACAAAGTTTTCATCGTCTTTCCATTCTTCGTAAGTTTCTAAATTTAAAGATGATAAACAACATACTGCCGTTCTATCTCTACCCTCTTTATCAATTCCTGTTGGTAAAGTTATTTCACTACACAAGTTAGATGTCTTAACAGTTAAACCAGCAAGCTTATGATGTTGAGGTATCATTCTATTAACTGTATCAATGAAGACAATATAAGGTTCTCCGGTTTCAATTCTTGCAGTTAATAATCTAATCCATAAATTTCTTGCAGAAACAGTAGCTTGTACTGATTGATCTTTTGGACTTTTTAATGCCCATTGTTCATCTAGCTCTACAGCTCTCATAAATGCATCTGAAACTAAAACACCGTGGTGTAAATTTAATGATCTTCTATTTGGATCACCACCTGTTGGTCTTCTCATTTCAATAAATTCTTCTATCTCCGGATGATCAATTGGAAGATAACAAGCTGCTGATCCTCTTCTTAAAGAACCTTGACTGATCGCCATTGTCAAAGAATCCATAACTTTTATAAAAGGAATAATGCCTGAAGTTTTTCCAACTCTTCCAATTTTTTCTCCAATAGATCTTAAGTTGCCCCAATAACTTCCAATACCTCCGCCTTTGGCAGCCAACCAAACATTTTCACTCCATAGATCTAATATTCCAGTTAAGCTATCCCCTGCTTCATTTAAGAAACAAGAAATTGGTAAACCTCTTTTTGTTCCACCGTTTGATAAAACTGGTGTTGCTGGCATGAACCATAAATTACTGATATAGTTATATAATCTTTGGGCGTGTAAGTTGTCATCTGCATAATGACTTGCAACTCTTGCAAATAAATCTTGGAAAGACTCGTTTTCTCCAAGGTATCTATCACTTAGTGTTGCTCTTCCAAAATCTGTTAAATTATCATCTCTTGATCTATCTATTTTAATAGTTATCCCTTTAGAATTTTGAAACAACTCTGTGTTGTTATTTAGTGAAAATAAGTCTGGTCTTTTGTCATTATTGCTGATTTTTTCCACCGGTTTATAATCAGAGACAGCTTTCCTGATTGCCTGAGACAATATTTTGTTCATTAAACTCCCTTTTTATCTTTATACTAAAAAATCTAGTAAATAACTAGATATAGTGTGTAGATTTACCTGATATACTATATAAATTGTAAATCAATAGAACATTTATAGAACTTATTAAATATTTATCAATAAAAATTTTAAAAAAATGTACATATATCCACATGAAAAATTCGGGAAAAATTGATACCTACGGCTTTCGGGAATATGACGCACGATGGGTATACGAAAAAGACATAGATGACGATGGAATCGTTCAACTTGGTAAAGGTCTTGGAACTCAAATAATTAATCATACAAAGAAAAACAATCCAAGAATTATTGTTGGCCAAGATTACAGGTCTTACAGTGAACATATCAAAGAAAAATTAAAAGAGGGTTTAGTTTCAACTGGATGCAAAATCGAGGATATAGGATTATCTTTATCCCCGATGGTTTACTTCGCTCAATTTAATTTAAATTCAGATGCGATAGCTATGGTTACAGCTAGTCATAATGAAAATGGTTGGACGGGTGTAAAAATGGGTATCAAAAAAGGACTTACTCATGCGCCTGAGGAAATGAAAGAACTAAAAGATATTACTCTAAATCAAAATTTTATTAATGGTGAAGGTGATGTAAAAAAAATTGATGATTTTCACAATGTTTATAAGAATGATTTGATAACAAAAAACCCATTAAATAAAAAAATTAAAGCAGTAGTTGCTTGTGGCAATGGAACAGCAGGAATATTTGCACCAGAAATTTTAAGAAGTATTGGGTGCGAGGTAATTGAACTTGATTGTGAACTTGATTGGACTTTTCCAAAATACAACCCAAATCCTGAAGACTTAGAAATGTTACATGCAATTTCAAAAGCCGTTAAAGAAAATAATGCTGATATTGGATTTGGTTTTGATGGAGATGGGGATAGAGTTGGGGTTATAGATGATAAAGGTAATGAAATCTTTTCAGATAAAATAGGGTTATTAATTGCTAGAAATCTTTCGAAAGATCATAAAAACAGTAAATTTATTGTTGATGTAAAATCGACAGGACTTTATTCCAATGACAAAATATTAAAAGAAAATAAATGTGAAACAATTTATTGGAAAACTGGTCATTCCCATATCAAAAGAAAGGTAAATACCGATAACGCTTTAGCAGGATTTGAAAAAAGTGGTCATTTCTTTTTTAATAAACCTTTGGGATATGGCTATGATGATGGAATTAATTCCGCAATACAGGTCTGTAAGCTACTCGATAAAAATAACAAAAAAATGAGTGAAATACTTGCTGAATTACCAACAACTTATCAAAGTCCGACTATGGCTCCTTATTGTAAAGATAGTGAAAAATACGACGTAGTTGAGAATTTAGTTAAAGAAATAACAAACATTAAAGAAAATAAAACTAAAGTAGATGATCAAGAAATTAGAGAAATACTAACTGTTAATGGAGTAAGATTTTCTTTTGATGATGGGTCTTGGGGATTAATAAGAGCATCTTCTAATAAACCCTCTTTAGTTGTAGTTACCGAAAGTCCAACCTCCGAAGAGAGAAAAAAGAAGATTTTTGACTTTATTGATAATCTCCTTCAACAAACTGGTAAAGTTGGGGATTATGATCAAAAAATTTAAAATTCAACTATAAAGAGTTAAGAAAAAATTAGAGAATCGATTAATATGTAATTGAGGTGGCGGAGGGAGACTGAAACCACCTCGTCTCCTAGGTCACTAAAAATCTATATAGAAATAAAGTACCAATAACATAAAGAAAAACACCAAATAATCTTTGTGTTTTAACTCTATCTAGATCTTGAACTGTCTTTGCTCCAATCCTTGCCATGAATGTGGTTATTGGAACAAAAATTATAAATGCAGGTATATTAATAAATCCAATACTGAGTGGGATATCGGCTTTTAACATTAAGCCAGATGTAAAAAAACCAATTGATCCAAATAAAGCTATTATAAATCCTATGGCTGCAGAGCTTCCTATTGCTAAGTTAATAGGATAACCAAAGTATCTTAATATAGGAACATTCATCATAGCTCCTGTTATGCCCATAGGAGCAGATATTAATCCTGACAAAAATCCAAATATTATTCTAGGAAAAATATTAAATTTTTTTTTAATTTTTTTTTTCCTTTCACTTTGTAACAACAAATAACCTCCAAAAAAGAAAACAACGACAGAAAAAAAGAATAATAAAGTTTTAGTATTCATCAATGCTGCCATCAATGTTCCAGAAAAAACGCCTATTATTACAAATGTTCCATAATTTTTTATAATATTAAAATCAACAGCATTATACTTTCTATGAGTTAATACTGAAGCTGTAGCTGTTAAAATTGTTATTGAAAAAGCTGTCCCTACAGATAAATGCATTAAATAATCTTTATCTACATTAAATGCTTCAAACACAAAAAACAAAAACGGTACAGATATCAAACCCCCACCAATTCCAAAAAATCCCGCAAAGAAACCAACTGGAACAGCGGCTGCCATCATTAAAAAAATAAAATAAATATTATTAATCTCTAAAAGAGTATTATTCAATTTGACCTGCCGATATACTCTGTGGATTAAATTTTACTTTATCCATTATGTGATCAATTTTCTTAACATCGGCATCTCTTACACACATATTTTCACTTAAATATCTTTTCCAAAAACTTGAACCAGTTTGACCATGAAATAAACCAAGAGTATGTCTCATAATTTGATTTAATCTTGTACCCTTTTTTATCTCTTCTTTTACATATTCAATTAGTTTTTCAACAACTTCTTGTCTTGTCAAAACTTCACTGTTGTTAAAAATTTTATTTTCAATATCTGCTAACATGTAAGGAGAATGATAAATAGATCTTCCAATCATCACACCATCTACTTTATTTAAATGTTCTTTAATTTGATCAGCAGAAGTTATACCACCATTTATTATTATTTCTAAATTTTGAAAATCTTTCTTTAATTTATTTACGTATTCATATTTCAAAGGTGGAATATTTAAATTTTGTTTAGGTGTAAATTTTCCTAGCATTGCTTTTCTGGCATGAATTATAAAAGTTTTAACACCTGTTTCTTTCAAAATATTTATAAAATTATATAAATTTTCATATTGATCAACATTGTCATATCCAATTCTAGTTTTAACTGTTACAGGAAGTGACGTTTTTGAAATCATGGAACTTAAACAATCAGCTACAAGATTGGGTTCTTGAATTAAACAAGCGCCAAATCGATTTTTTTGAACTTTTTTACTTGGACAGCCTAAATTCAAATTTATTTCATCATACCCAAATTCTTCTCCTAAATTAGCAGCATTTCCTAATAATTTTGGAGAAGAACCTCCAAGTTGCAGAGCAACAGGTTTTTCCCTCATATCAAATTCTAATAGTTTCTTTTTATCTCCTCTATCAATAGCTTCTGAAACAATCATTTCAGTGTAGAGAAGAACGTTTTTACTAATTAGTCTTAGGAAAAATCTTTCATGTTTGTCTGTGCAGTCCATCATAGGAGCTACAGAAACAGTTCTATTTAATTTAGACATATTTTTTGAGTTTACTTGATATATTAATTTTCTTTTCGTTTACATACTCTTGATGATTTTGCTCAATTTTTCCCAGTTCATATTTATAATTAACCATTATTCCAAATGATCTTTTAAAACCCACATCAGAAACATTGGCATTAATTACGATATCATCAATTTCAGCTCCATTTTTTAAGTGAAACCTGCAAACATCGTTTATAGGAAAACCTAGATCATTTTTTTGTACAGCCAGATAATTTAAAGCAAGTTTTGTAAGTAAATCTTTATTATCAATAAATTTTCTATCTCCAATTTTAAGATCTAATGATTTTAAAAACTCAACTTTTACAAAATTATCTTTTTGAACTATCTCACTAATTTTCTCATTTTCAGATGATTTAACCCAATTAGCAAAACCTTGCATTGGTGACAAAGTTCCAAAATTTTTAACTTCTGGTAACTCTTCTTGTAACTCGTATACTACTCTTTTTATTAAGAAGTTCCCAAGTGTAACTCTTGATAGTCCCTCTTGACAGTTACTAATTGAATAAAAAGTAGCTGTATCATAATCTTCTTTTTTTCCATCATTAGGTCTTGTCAATTCTTGTATCGATTTAGCTAGTCCTTTAGTTAATGCAATCTCAACAAAAATTATTGGCTCATCTTCTAATGCTGGATGAAAATAAGCAAAAAATCTTCTGTTTTCTCCTAATCTAATTTTCAATTCATTCATATCTTTCATTGAATGAACTTTTTCATATTTTAATAATTTTTCTAATATTGCAGCTTTTGTGTCCCAAGTTATTTTTCTTAATTTTAAAAATCCAGGGTTGAACCAATTTTTAAATATATCAATCAAATCATAATCTAATTCTTTTAATTCAGGATTTTTTATTAAAAACAATTGTAAATCTTCTCTCAAAGAAACAATCTCAGCCGTTCCATTTGGTGCCATGTTTAATCTTACAAACAATTCTTTTCTAATTCCCGATGTAATTCTTGATAAATTTAAAATTGATCTGCTATTTTTATTTTCGGTATAGTCTTTTATAGCATTGTCAATATTTGCTGTATCAGGTTTATATTTTTCATTTACTTGTAGTAAGAATTTTAATTTATCTTCATGAGATAAGTTATGATATCTAAAAAGAATATCTCTTGCTAATGTAATTCCAAATGCTGCTCCTTTAGATGATAACAAGTCATCACATAGCTCAATCAAATCTCTTTTTTTAGAGAATTTTTTTAATGATTTTTTCTCTAAAATTTTTTGACCAGCATCAGCAATCGTCTCGAATATTCTTTTTATATTTAACATGGTGTTTTTTATATATTAAAAACCTAAACTTTTACCCATTATTTTGTCAGGTAACCAAGTCACAATCTCAGGAAAAATACATAAAATAAGTATAGCTAAAGCCATAATTATCATAAATGGTATAGATCCCTTTAAAATTTCTGACAAACTTACATCAGGTGTAATACCTTTGATTATATAAAGGTTTAATCCAACGGGTGGGGTAATGAGACCAATTTCCATGTTAATTGTAAATACAATTGCAAACCAGTACGGATCAAATCCCAGTTGAGTTATAACTGGCAATAATATTGCTGAGGTCATAACAATCACGGCAACTGGAGGTAAAAAGAAACCTGCAATCAACAGAAATATATTTATTAAAATAAATACTACCCATTTATTAGAGCTCATCTCCACCATGCTTTGAGCTAATGATTGAGTTACGTAAAGTTGTGATAATGTAAATGCAAAAAGATAAGAAGCTGCAATGATAAACATTATCATCACACTTTCTTTCATTGAAACTTTAACAATATTCCATATTTTTTTTGGTTGATAAATTTTGTAAACAACAGCAATCAAAACAAAAACTAAAAAGGCTCCAACCCCTGAAGCCTCTGATGGAGTAGCAACACCGCCATATAAAACATATAAAACGCCAGCAATGATTGCTAAGAAAGGAAGTATCCTTGGTAAAACCTCAATTTTTTCTTTAAAAGTTGGAGGTGTTCTATTCTTTAGAGCTTTAGCCGAGTCTTTATCAATAAAGTAACTGTGTATCAGTGCCCAGATAGCGAACATACCTGCAAGCATAAATCCAGGTATCAATCCGCTTAAAAATAATCTTCCAATTGATGTTCCAGTTGCAATTCCATAAACAATTAAAACAATGCTTGGAGGAATTAATACTCCTAAAGTTCCCCCTGCTGCTATAGTGCCTGTTGCAATTTGATCTGAGTATCCTCTTTTTCTCATTTCAGGAATTCCCATAGTGCCAATTGCAGCACATGTTGCTGGACTTGATCCACTTAGTGCAGCAAAGATTGAACAAGCTCCTATATTAGAAATAACCAAACCTCCAGGCACCCTCCATAACCATCTGTCCAATCCTGTATATAAATCTTTTCCTGCTGGAGAATTTGCTACTGCCATTCCCATTAAAATAAACATTGGTATTGAAAGCAGAACAAATGAATTTAAACCTGCATAGAAAGTTTCGGCAAAAACATCTAACATTTGAAAACCTTCGAATGCAACTAAAAGAGCTATTGATACAAAGCTTAAACCAAAAGCAATTGGTATTCCGGAAAATAATACTATCAAAGTAAAAACAGCAACGATTATTGCAATTATTAATGGATCCATTAGTTAGAATCCTTTTCGTCTGTAAGCTTAATAATCTCTGCTATATATTGTAAAATCATTAATGCAGCACCTATCATCATTGAAGAATATGGTACCCACAAAGGAGGGTCCCAAACTGTTCCTGTTGAGTAATTTTTAGTAAACGCTTCCTCAACCATTAAAAAACCAAAATAAAATAAAATTAAAAAGAATAATAAACTGACTAAGGAAGTAAAAATTTTAAGTCTTAAAATATTTTTTTTTGATAAAAAATCGTAAATCCACTCCATGCTGACATGAGCTTTTTCACTTAAAACATATGCACTTCCTATAAATGTTGAAGCAACAAGAAGCATTGTAACTAATTCAGTTTGCCAAGTTATCGCTCTTTGAAAAAAGTATCTTTCAAAAACTAATTCAACAATTACAAGAATTGATAAGAGTAAAGCTAATACAGCAAAAGCTCCACAAGCTCTTGCAACATAATCACAGAATTTTAAGTATTTTTCTTTCATAAAAAAACCCCTACTTATACAGAATAAATAGGGGTTCTTTATATATTATTTTATTTAACTGCTAAAGCCATTTCCATTAGCTTATCGCCACCTGGAACTTTTTCAGCAAAAGCTTTGTGAGATGATTTTATTGCAATATCAACCCATGCAGCGTGATCCTTAGCATCCATATAAACTAATTTAACACCTGCAGCTTTGTATGCTTCCTCAAACTTTTTATCTAAGTTTTCTACTTGAGCTGTCATATATTTCTCAGCAACTTTTCCTGCTTTCATCAAAGCCACTTGCTGGCTTGAATTTAATGCATTGTAACTTTTCTTAGACATTAAAATTGGTTCATACATAAACCATAAACCAAATTTTCCTGGAGGAGTTGCACATTTTACTTGTTCGTAAATTTTGTAACTTACAAAACTTCCTGAACTAGTATTTGCACCTGTTAATACACCAGTTTGTAATCCAGTATAAATTTCAGATGATGGCATACTTTGAATACCTGCACCAGCAGCTTCTAACATTTGGTTGAAAGCTTTTCCTGCAGCTCTCATCACTTGTCCTTTGGCATCACTTGGATTCTTGATACATTTAGTTTTTGATGCGAAACCACCACCTAACCATGCATCTGATAGCACTACAACACCAGCATCACTGATTATTTTTTTAATCTCAGTCATCATTGGACCTTTATTAAATCTCAATGCATGCTCATGATTTTTTACAGTTCCTGGCATCAATGTAGCATCAAATTCTGGATGGAATTTTGATGCATAAGCTAATGGGAAAGCAGAAATATCTAATTGACCTGTAGTCATAGGTTTCCACTGTTCTTTTGGCTTATAAAGTGACTTAGCTGGATAAATTCTAATTTCTAAATCAACGTTTGCTTTTTTTACTTCATCAGCAATAATTTGTACCATTTCATGACGTGGGTCAAAAGAGCCATCAGCTCTTGGTGTTCCTGGCCATTGGTGACTTGCTTTTAATGTAACTGCATATGCAGATCCTACTATTGAAAAAGCTATAATTATTGAAGACAAATATAATGTTACTTTTCTTAACATAGTTTTCCCCTTTTATTTATATTGAAGATATTAAATTGAACTTGAGTGAAAGAGTCAATATAAGGAAATGTCATACTTAATATGGATGGTCCTTTAAAAAATTTATTAGTTGTTGATCTTACTAGGGTTTTGGTAGGTCCATATTGTACAATGATTTTATCTGATCTCGGTGCACGTGTAATTAAAGTAGAAGCACCAGAAATTGGTGACGATTCAAGAAAATTTGGACCTTTTGTAAAAGAATATTCGGCATATTTTATGTCACTGAATAGAGGAAAAGAAAGTATTGCTCTTAATTTAAAAATTGAAGATGATAAAAAAATCTTTGATAAAATTTTAGCAAAAGCAGATATTTTAGTAGAAAATTTTAAACCAGGTACTTTAGAAAAATGGGGATATGGTTGGAAAGATGTAAGCAAAAAATATCCAAAATTAATATATGCATCTGCATCTGGTTTTGGTCAAACCGGACCTTTAAAAGAATTACCTGCTTATGACATGGTCGTTCAGGGAATGGGTGGACTGATGAGTGTTACAGGTCATCCAAATAGTGAACCAACAAGAGTTGGAACATCAATTGGTGATATTACAGCAGGCCTTTTTACTGCAATCGGAATTAATGCAGCTTTGTATGATAGACAAAAAACAGGTAAGGGAATGTTTATAGATGTTTCTATGTTAGACTGCCAAATTGCAATTTTAGAAAATGCAATTGCAAGATATTTATCTAAAAATGAAATTCCTAAACCGATGGGATCTAGACATCCTTCAATCGCTCCGTTTGAAGCATTTAAAACAAAAGATAGTTATATAATCATTGCTGCAGGTAACGATAAATTATACGAAAAACTTTGTGAAGTTCTAGGAATACCTGAGATGGTAAGTGATAAAAGATTTAATACTAATTCATTAAGATGTGAAAATATGAATGAACTAAAATCAATTTTTGAAGATAAACTTTCTTCAAAAAATACTTCTGAATGGGTAAATGAAATGGAAAAATTAAAGATACCTTGTGGACCAATATTTAATATTAAAGAAGCAGTGGAAAATCCTCAAGTAGAGGCGAGAAACATGATTGTTAAGGCCTATCATAAAGTAGTTGGTGATTTTAGATTAGCTGGCAATCCAATAAAGATGTCTTCATACGAGGATAAAAGTACTAGAGGGGACATTCCTGATCTTGATGAACACAGGGAAAAAATACTAAAAGAGTTTTCTTAATTAAGAATTATTTTCTTCTTCGTTTACGTTGTCTGAAACTTGTTCTTCTGCTTCTGAAACTTGATCTAGTGACACATCATCATTTTCTTCAGCCTCACTTGGAGCTTCTACATTAACATCAGGTTGAGCTGATGGTGATAATTCAGCAAGATCTTCTTTTGAAACTTGAATTTTTTCAGGGATTTTTCTAGCTCTTTTAGAAGGAAGAATTGGTACACCACTTTTTGAAATTTCACCTTTATACAAATTCTCAAAATCATCACCAATATCTTCATCTTCTTCAGTGGTATCATCAATTTGTTCAACATGTTTTCTTAGTTTGTAAATTGCAGCTTCGGTTAAATCTGGAACTTTAATTGTTTCTTCAGCTATTTCTCTCAAAGCAATAACTGTGTGTTTGTCGTTATCTCTATCTAATGTAGGTTCAATTCCTGAATTTAGTTGAGTAGCTCTTTCTTTAGCAACTAAAACTAATTCATAAGGGCTATCTACTTTGTCTATACAGTCTTCAACGGTAACTCTTGCCATGGGCGATTAAATATACTCCAAGATCAACAAAATCAAGTGTTTTATACTAAAATTGGATTTAATTTTTTTCTAACTAAAAAAAGAAGAATAAAAGAAATAAGTATATAAAGTGCAGATATTATAGCAATTTTCTCAATTGAAAATCCGATATCAATTAAAATACCAAAAAGAGCAGTTCCGAAAGCTGTTGAAAAAACCATAAGAGCAGTTGTCAAAGCTTTAATAGATCCAATATGCTTTACGCCATAAACCTCAGCCCAAGTGGAAGATCCCAAAACGTTTGCCAAACCATTTGATATTCCAATTAAACCTAAAAATATAAATGCAGTAAATTGTGCATCAAAATAAATAATTACAAAAGTCGATAGAAATAAAGGGATATTCATAAAAATTAAAAGTTTTCGACTTGTGAATTTATCAATTAAAAAACCCGATATTAAAAGTGTAATTACTGAAAATAATGAATAAGACATAAAAGATTGGGCAATTACAAATGGTCCCCAGTTTTTTGACTCAGTAATAAATGACTGATAAACAAATACACCAGTTGCAATCCAAGGCATGGCCAGCATATTCATGCTTACTATATAAAATTTATAATCTTTTATTACTTCAATTCTTTTCCATTGCTTAATATTTTCCTCTTTAAATTCTTCACCTTCAGTGCTTTCTCTCGTATCAAGTTTAACAGTTCGAACTAAAAAGAATGATGCAATCGGTAAAAATATTAAAATTAATAAAGCAATTACTGTCCAAATATTTTGCCAAGTTGTTAATGACAACAAAAATACCATTAAAACAGGTAAAATAAATTCAGCGCTTGATAAACCAAACCAGCAAATACTTAATGCCCTACCCCTAGATTTTGTAAAATATCTTGAAACTGTTGTTGTTGCGGTATGAGACATCATTCCTTGACCTGAAAATCTCATTAAGAAAATCGCAATGAATAAAAAAACTATAGATGAAATTTTTGAAAAGAAAAAACAAGAAAATGATAAAAGTAATGTTACATAGATTGCAAATCGGAAAATATTTATATCATCAATTTTCTTTCCAACCCAAATAAGTAATAAACTACTGCACAATGTTGCAGATGCATATATTGAGCCAAATTGTCCATGAGTTATCGAGAGTGTCTCTCTAATACTTGTATTGAATATTCCAAGAAAAAAACTCTGTCCAAAGCTTGAAAAAAATGTAAATATAAATCCAAATACAATTACTTTTAAACTTAAATTTTTAAACATAAAAAAATATGACTTCTAAAGTTGCTTTCATAGGTCTTGGTGTAATGGGTTATCCAATGGCAGGATATATATCAAAAGCAGGACATAATGTAACTGTTTTTAACAGAACAAAATCAAAAGCAGAAAAGTGGATTAGTGAATACAAAGGTAATATGGCTGATACACCATCTGAAGCAGCTAAAGATGCTGATTTTATTTTTACGTGTGTTGGAAATGATGATGACTTAAAACAAGTCTCTTTAGGTGATAATGGGTTATTTCATAATGCTAAAGAAGGATGTGTATATATAGATAATTCAACAGTGTCTGCTGAAATTTCTAGAGAACTTTATAAAGCTGCAAAAGATAAAGGATTTGGTTTTTTAGATGCTCCTATATCAGGAGGACAGTCAGGTGCTGAAGGTGGAATATTAACTGTCATGGTTGGTGGAGATGACAATGATTTTAAAAAAGCAGAGCCAATAATTGATTGTTATAGTAAAAAAGTAACTTTAATCGGACCATCAGGTAGTGGACAATTAACTAAGATGGTTAATCAAATGTGTATAGGAGGATTAGTTCAAGGATTATCAGAAGCAGTAAATTTTGGAATTAATGCAGGTTTAGATATGGATAAAGTTATGGAAACTATTTCCAAAGGTGCAGCTCAGTCATGGCAAATGGAAAATAGATATAAAACTATGGTCGCTGATAAATTTGATTACGGATTTGCTGTAGATTGGATGAGAAAAGATTTAAAAATTTGTATTGAAGAAGCACAAAGAAATGGATCACCTGTACCAGTAACTGAGATTGTTGATGGTTATTATGCTGAAGTTCAAAAAATGGGTGGAAATCGTTGGGATAGCTCAAGTTTAATAGCTAGATTAAAAAAGAAAAAATAATTGTGTCTACCACTGTTCCCTACTACGAGGATTTTTCCGAAATAAAAAAGAAAATTTGGTTAATGCTAACTGATGCGGTTACTAATAGATCATCTCCTTTTAGGATACCTGTTTTTTCATGTGGTAGTGAGAGCGATATCGAAAGTAGAATTGTTGTTCTAAGAAAATCAGATGAACAAAATAATGTAGTGCAATTTCACAGTGACATTAGATCTGATAAAATTAAAATCTTAGAAAAAAATCCTATTTCATCTATGTTATTTTACGATAAAGATGAAAAAATTCAGGTCAGATTAAAAGTCGAAGCAATTATCAATCACAATAATGATATAACAAAACAATCATGGGAAAAAACCCAACATATAAGTCGTAAATGTTACTTAGTAGATAATGGACCAGGTACAGAGTCTGATATTCCAACATCTGGTTTAAAACCTGAATTAGATAATTTTGATTATACAAAAGAACAAAGCGAAGAAGGATACAAAAACTTCACTGTTATACAGTGTAAAATTAAATCTATGGAATGGCTATATTTAGCTGCAAAAGGTCATCGAAGAGCTAGATTTGACATTGATAATAGTAAAGATACTTGGTTGGTACCATAATGAAAAAATATGAAGCTATGGTTTTGTCTTGTATCGATCCAAGGTTTCAGCCTAAAGTTTTTAATTATTTAAAAAAAAAGAAATTAACTGGAAAATATAGTTCATTTACCATTGCTGGAGCCGCCATTGGTGTAACTTCTAAAAAATTTAAAAAATGGCAATCAACCTTTTTAGATAATTTATCAACTTCAATAAAGTTGCATAATATTAATAAATTAATAGTTATTAATCACGAAGGTTGTGGTGCAGCTAAAATAGTGAATGGAAAGAAAGAATTTAATTCAACTATTGAAAAGAAAATTCACAAGGATTCTTTTAAAAAAATCAAATCAATTATGGATAGAAAGTTTCCAGAGTTAAACATAAATTTTAAAATTTTGTCGCTAAAAGATTAATCTTTCAAAGTCCTTTAATTATTATATTTGTTCCTTCAGCATTATCTAATCTTATTTGTTTTATTGGTTTATATTCCTCTGAATTATACCACTCAAGAGCTCTCTCATAACTTGGAAATTTTAAAATGATTATTCTTGGAAAATTTGTCTCGCCATCAAATATTTGAAATTCACCTGCTCTTACCAAAAATTCTCCACCAAATTTTTTTACAATTGGATTAACTTTTTCAACGTACTCTTTATAATTTTCTGGATTAGTTACCCTTAATTGCGCAATTACATACCCTGCTGACATTTATTCTCCTTTAATCTCTCTAATTAATACAGTTAGATGGATGCGTGTCATAATTTTGTTCATCTAGGTATTGAAAACGATTAGTTAAAAATTTATTAACTTTTTCATTATTTTTTTTGGAAATTCTATCTACTTTACACCTTGATGCATACCACCATAATACAGTTTCAGCTAAGTCTTCATTTCCTGGTAATTCCCAAGCATATTCTGAAATATAATACTTATCAGTACTAACAGCATTTAACCATTTTTTCTCGTTAACAGATCCACCCCACCACCAATCGAGTGAAGCGTGAGTTAATTCATGAAACATTAACTCCTCAGCATATTTTTTATTTTCATTTGTAAGATAATCTGTGTGAATTACTACAGTACCTTTTCCTCCTGCCCAGCCTACTTTGCCTTTATGTATAAATATTTCTTTAACATTTTTTTTTAAAAATTTTGGCATTTGCCCGTATATTTTTGCCCATTTAATTGCTTGTTTTTTTGCCTTTTTATTTGTTTTAAATTCATCATTAACATTTATTAATATATCCTTACTATTTTCAAAACTTGCGTTAAAGACAAAAACTGTAAAACTACTTTTACCCCAACCATCTTTCGTATATTTGTTTGTTAAGGTTCTCTTATCGTAACCCAGTACTTTTTTTTTCTCTACAAATGATAAATTTATAAAATTACTAGGGTCTTTTTTATTTATTATGTCTCCATCTTTCCACTCACTACCACCTTTAAAAATAAAATTTTTGCTTAAACTTATAGTTTTTACAGGTTTGTCCACCTCCCATATTGCAACTTGTTTTACACCATCGTTCCAAATCATTGTTCCTTCACCATGTCTATTATTATTTTTCCATTCACCGGTATAAACACCTCCGCCACTACTATAAAAATATTTACCTTGTCCAGTTCTTTGACCATTTACCCAATCACCTTCATATCTATCTCCATTTGGCCATTTAAAAGTTCCTTTTCCATTGATGCAATTACCTTTTATGCAGCCAGTCTTTAGTGCTGTTTTATTTTCTAAAAATTTTTTTTTGCCAATTGCAAAGAGTTTACACTCACCATTTATTCCTTTTTCTTTTCTGTGTTTTTCACAATCATTAAATCCATCTTGCTTCTCTGTTCCACGTCCATACTCACATCTTCCATCATTCCCAACTACAACAAAAAGATGATCATTAGAACCTTGATTTAAAAGGTCTATATAAACTTCATCAACAATCCAATCACATATTTTTTGATTTTCTGCATTAGAAGTTTCGCACCATATGAAGCTAAAAAATATGGTTACGAATATTTTTTTCATTTAAAATATTGATTTTGAATACCGTTTCCAATTATCTTGATAATGTTTAGCGTTTTCTGATATTTTGCCTATCTCCTCATCAGTAAGTTTTCTAATTACTCTTCCTGGTGCTCCAACTACTAGTGAGTTATCTGGAATTTCTTTGTTTTCAGTTATTAATGCTTTTGCACCAATGATGCAGTTTTTGCCAATTTTCGCATTATTTAAAATGACAGCTCCAATACCAATTAAACTGTTATCTCCAATCGTACATCCATGAAGCATAACGATATGACCGATAGTTACGTCTTTACCTATTCTTAATGGGCAGCCTGGGTCAGTATGTAGAACGCTCCCATCTTGAACATTTGAACCTTCTCCAACATGAATGTTTTCATTATCCCCTCTAATTACAGCGTTAAACCAAACGCTAGAGTTTTTTTCTAAAGTGACATCTCCTATTATAGTTGCATTTGGTGCCACCCAATTTTCGCCAGAGTTTTTTGGTTTTTTATCTTTTAAATCGTAAAACATAATTTATATATTATTACATTATGCCTATTAAAACACCAGTATGTGATTTTGGAAAAAAAGCAGAAAACTTTGAATTAAAATCTACAGAGAACAAATTAATATCATTAAATGATATCAAAGGTGAAAATGGAACGTTGATAATGTTTATCTGTAATCATTGTCCATACGTAAAAGCAATTATAAAAGATATGGTGGAGGATTGTACTAAACTTAATGATTTTGGAATAAATTCAGTTGCTATATGTTCTAATGATCCAATTAATTATCCAGAAGACTCTTTTGAAAAAATGATAGAGTTTGCAATTAAACATAAGTTTAATTTTCCTTACCTAATTGATGAAACACAAGACATTGCAAGAAAATATGATGCTGTATGCACTCCAGATTTTTTTGGTTATGATAAAGATTTCGGTCTTCAATATAGAGGAAGAATTAGAGAGTTAAGAGAACTAAAACCTGTGAGATCTGGAGATAGTGATTTATTTATTGCTATGAAACAAGTTTCAGAAACAGGCAAAGGTCCTGAAGAACAATTCCCAAGTATGGGTTGTGGTATAAAGTGGTCATCTAATTAATGTATTTAATAATAACTAGAACTTTCCCTCCTGAAGTTGGTGGTATGCAAAATCTAATGTGGGGATTGGCAAGATCTTTATCAAAAATTGATATGATTAAAGTTTTTGCTGATTATCACGAAGACCATAAAAAATTTGATGATAAAGTTTCATTTACAATTGAAAGAGTTAGTGGAGTTAAATTATTAAGAAAATATAGAAAATCTATACTAATAAATGAATATTTAAATGAAAACAAAAATGTAAATTGTATCATTGCAGATCACTGGAAAAGCTTGGAACTTATAAAATCCCCAAAAAAGAAAATATGTTTAATTCATTCTAAAGAAATTAATCACCCTAAAGGATCTAGATTAAACAAAAAAGTTTTAGAGGTTTTAAATAATGTTGACCATGTGGTGGCAAACTCAAACTTTACGAAAAATTTAGCGGTTAGTCTTGGAGTTGAAGAAAAAAGATTAATAGTCATAAATCCAGGTGTAGATCCTGTTGAAGAAATTCCAAAAGACGACCTTAAACAAGCAGAAGCAATGCTAAAAGGGAAAAAACAAAGGCTAATTACTGTTTCTAGATTTGATAAAAGAAAAAATCACGAAAAAGTTATAATGGCTGTTCGGAATTTAAAAGAGAAATATCCTGATATTACTTACACTTGTATAGGATACGGAGATGAAGAAGAAAATTTGAAAAAATTAGTTGTAGAACTAAAACTTGATAAATATGTAGTTTTTTTAAGTGATATCTCTAATGAATTAAAAAATGCACTAATAGCAAAGTCCAATATTTTTATTATGCCATCTGTAATTCACAAAACTTCAGTTGAGGGCTTTGGTATTTCTTTTATTGAGGCTGCACAATATGGGATACCGTCTATTGGTGGCAAAGATGGTGGAGCTTCTGATGCAATTGTTCATAATAAAACGGGGTTACTTTGCAATGGTAACAGTCTAGATGAAATTTATTCAAGTATAGATAATTTATTTGAGGGAAATAAATATATTGAATTTGGAAAAGAGTGCAAAACACATTCTGAAAATTTTCTTTGGGATAAGATAATTGAAAACTACAAAAGAATCCTATAAAATTGCTTTATGCTCGATAAATTTAATGGAATAATTTATTTAAGTATTTTTATCGTTCATTTTATCGTTTATGCCGTTTACGCTTTCAGAACAGTGGTTGCAACAAAATCATTTTTAGATCAATACAATATAGATCATTCTGCAGCAGTGATGGTTAGATTTTTTGGAGCACCTTTTATTGCATCAATTTTAGTGGCACTTTACATAATGTTAATCAAAGCGGATGGTTTAGCAGGAACATGGGGTTTCTTTACACTAATTTTTGCACAAAACGTTTTATATTTTTTAATAGGGATATATACAATTTATGTCAATAAGCTTGGACATAACGAAAAAACAAATAGTGAAGGTGTCATTGCATCGGGAATTTTAACAGTGCTAAGTGGAATTCTTTGCTACGGTCTAGCCGATAAAATTTATATTTAATTTTTTTTTCTAAAAGTTGAAAAAATTTGCCAACCAACAATTGTTATTGTGATCAATAATATTATTAAAGTTATTGGCCTATCCCATAAAAAATTAGGTGAACCATCACTTATTAATAGTGATCTTCTCAATGTTTCCTCCATTAATCCCCCGAGTACAAAAGCCAATATTAAAGGTGGCATGGGGAAATCATAAAGCCTTAAAAAAGTTGCAATCACTGCAATACCAATCATTAAAAAAATATCAAAATTATTAAATGACATTAAATAAATTCCCGTCACTGAGAAAAATAAAATTAATGGAATTAAATAATTTCTTGGCACCGCTAAAATTCTAGCGATATAAGGGATTAAAGGTAAATTTAAAATTAAAAGAACAACCATTCCAATGTACATAGACATGATTACTGACCAGAAAATTTCAGGATTGGTTTGATAAAGTCTTGGTCCTGGCTGAATACCAAATCCTAAAAGAGCTCCAAGCATTACAGCAGTTGTACCACTTCCAGGTATTCCTAATGTTAGTAATGGAACAAATGAGCCTGAGCAAGCCGCGTTATTTGCAGTTTCTGGTGCTGATAAACCATGAACGCTGCCTTTTCCAAATTTTTGTTTCTCCTCTTCATTTACATAATTTCTCTCCATTCCATATGCTAGGAAAGATGCAATTGTTGCACCCGCGCCAGGTAAAACACCAATTAAGAAACCAAGTATTGAGGATCGAGGTATCGTTTTAGCCATTTTGATAGTTTCTTCTTTATTTACTTTAATTGAGCCTAATTCTGTTAATGATATTTGTTTTGCAGCTCTGTTAGGGTCTTTTCCTCTAAAAATAATCGTTAAAGCTTCACTCATTGCAAATGTCGCCATGACGATTAATACAAAGCTTATTCCATCAGTTAAATTCATGTTGTTAAAGGTAAATCTTGTAATATCTGACAATGAATCTTGACCAACTGTTGCTAACATTAATCCTAAAACTACCATCATCATTGCTTTTAAAAACTGTCCTTTAGATGAAAATGCAGAAATTGCAGTTAAACCTAAAATCATTAGTGCAAAATAATCAGGTGATCTAAAAGCTAAACTTACTTTTGACAAACTAGGTGCCGCAACTAATAAAAAAACTGCAGAAATTGTTCCACCAGCAAATGAACTATAAGCGGCGATTGCTAAAGCTTTACCAGCTTTTCCTTGTTGTGCCATTGGATATCCATCAAATGCTGTTGCAACAGTTCCTGGTATTCCAGGTGCATTTAACAAAATAGAAGATGTAGATCCTCCAAATACTGCACCGTAGTAAACACCAGCCATTAAAATTAAGCCTGTTGATGGATCAAATCCATAAGTAATTGGTATCATTAATGCTATTGCAGTCATTGGTCCAAGTCCTGGTAACATTCCAATTATTGTTCCAGCAAAACAACCAACCATCACCATTAAAATATTCGTTAATGATAGCGCTGTTGATAATCCGATAAGTATTCCTTCGATCATCCCATAACTCCAATATATTTTAAAAATGGATCACGAAGATAAATGTTTAATAAACCATGTAATAAATACATAAATGCAGCAACAAATGGAAAAGATAAAACAAACATTAATCCCCATCTTCTTTCACCTAAGAAATAGTAAGATGCAAAAAGAAATAAAGAAGTTGATATAAAATATCCAATTTTTAAAATTACAGCTGCATATATTAGAGAGATTATTATTAGATAGATTATACTTTTATAATCTAAGTGTTTATGATTTACCTCTGTAGTAATTTTCTCAGGTAAAATTATTTTTAAACTTGATAAAATTATACCTGCCCAACCTAAATATATTGGAAAAGTCCTAGCATTGAATGGTGCATTCTCATCGAATGCAAATACTTGAATATTGTAAGCTGTGTATAGATAAAATACTGATAAAACTAAAAAAAGCAGTGAGATAAATTTTGTAGGACTTATTCTCACTGCTTTACATTCTTTAATAATCTATAAAGATTATATTACTCCAAGTTTTTTCATCAGAGCTGTCATTTCAACTGTTTGTTTTTCCAAGAACGCATCAAATTTAGAACCTGGGTTATAAATATTTACCCATGCATTTCTTTTTCTAACAGCTTCCCACTCTGGCGTTTTTTGAACATCCCCAAGCATTTTAGAGATTTTGTTATAGTCACTCATACTCATGCTTTTTGGTGCAAAGAAACCTCTCCAGTTAACAAACTGAACATCATATCCTTGTTCTTTTAATGTTGGAGCATCTGGTGCATCACCTACTCTTTCAGGAGCAGTGATACCAATTATTCTTACTTGATCTCTAGCACCCATTACTTCACCTAAACCTGTTGAAAGTATTTGAGTTTCTCCAGATAAAAGTCCAGCAAGTGCCTTTCCACCAGCATCATATGGAACATAAATCACATCGTTAGGATTTGCTCCAGCTGCTTGGAAAGCTAACGCACCAATTAAATGGTCCATGCTTCCTCTTACAGATCCACCAGCCATTTTAATTGATTTTGGATCTTTTTGATATTGATCAACTGCATCTTTAAAATTTTTGATAGGTGAATTTTTTGCTACAACTATTGCACCATAATCTCCAATTACACCTGCAATTGGTTTAACATCTTTATAAGATAATGTACCAGTACCTTTTACATAACCTTTGTGTCTTGTAATAGATCTTAACACCAATGGTGTTGACTGAACTAAAACTGTATCTTTTGGAGCGTTATTGATTAGGTAAGCTAAAGCCTTACCACCTCCACCACCTGACATATTTTCAAATGACGCACTTTTCAAAAAACCAGCTTTTGTTAATGCTTCTCCAGTACCTCTAGCAGTTCCATCCCAACCACCACCAGCACCACCGCCAATTAAAAAATGTAATTTTTCAACCGCAAATGAACTTGTTGATGAAAACAGAAGGAATGCAGAGAATAAAACTGAAATAAAAGTTTTAAATAGTTTCATTATTTCCTCTCTTATTATATTTATGAACTCATCATTAAACATAACTTATAATTTTTAGTCAATGCTCAAATATAATCTATTAAAAAATATTAAAGAATATTTCTTAGCTTTAATAGGTAGTTATAAGGCTCTTTTTATAGGACTTATCGGTGGATACCTTGGTACATTGATAAATTTACCTTTACCTTGGTTATTGGGCTCTTTAGGTTTGAATTTATGTTTTGCTTTTACTAATTACAAAATAATTTTTCCTACTAAATTATTAAATCCTATATTTTTGATTGTTGGTATAATTCTTGGTGGAACTTTGAATGTAACATTATTGTATAAAATTCATTTATGGGTTTTTTCGTCATTAGCGATGTTAATTTGTACAATAGTCAGTACTATTCTTGCGGGTTATTATTTTTTTAAAGTTTGTAAATTTAGTAAATTCATTTCAGTTTTGGCAGCTCTTCCAGGTGCATTTGTTCCAATATCTGCGGCTTTATTAGAATTTGGTAAAAGCAAAAATGATAAAGGTGTATTGATCCCTCAGGCTACTAGAGTAATATTTATTGTAAGTTTTGTTCCTGTTTTTTTTATTAATAATTTAGGCTTTTCAGAGATGACAGGTTATAATTATGAAAATATCTATAATGAAAAATATTTTTTAGAGATATTATTTTTGTTAATTATTTGTTTCATTTTTGCAAATATCTTGAAAAATTATAGAATTCCATCGCCCACTTTGGTTGGTGCAATGGCTTTATCCGGTGCTTTTTATACCTTTGAAATAATTAATGCCAGATTTCCAGACGCATTTATAAATATTGCATTTATATTTCTAGGTACTGCTTTAGGTACCAGATTAAACGGTTTAAAAATTAAAGAATTATTATTTTTTATATTTCATGGAATAATTGTCAGTTCAATTTTGGTAATTGTTGCAATGATAACTGCTTATTTGCTTACTTATGTAGGTTTTGAATTTATCCCAACTTTTTTAAGTTTTGCACCTGGGGGAATACATGAAATGGTTGTTATTAGTGTTGCCTACAATATTGATCCAATATTTGTAAGCTATCATCATTTTTTGAGAATTTTTATTATAGTTTTATTTTTGCCTTTTTTATTATCAAAATTTAAAAAAAACTAATTAATTAATTGCTTAATATAATTCAATACCTTCTCAGTAGATAATTTTTTTAAATCATGTACTTCTATAATTTTAATATTATCTCTAATCATACCTACTTTATTTGCAGTTGTATGGGAACCGAATAAAACCAACCCTTTTACATTCATATGAGCAGCCATATGAGCAGGTCCAGTATCATTTGAAATTATAAACTGACTATCTTTAATTAATGATGCGAGTTTTGTTATACTTAATGCTTTATTATTTTCTAGTATACAAGTCGCATCCAGTTCACTAGCTTCATTAATCTCGTTTTGACCTGGAGCTGTTATTATTTTATATTTATTTCCATATAAATAAATTAATTGATTTGCTAATTCCTTGTAATAAGGCCATCTCTTAATAGTTAAATGAGATGATGAAAATGGAAATAATATTATATATTTATCTAAATTATATTTTTTTTTTATAGAAGAAATATCATCGCAACTCCATAAAAAGTCTGGTTTAAGAACATTTGCTACTTTGACACCAGAAATAGTCAATTGATGTTCAAATCTTTTGAGAACAGAATCTTTATCGAAATCTGTCTTACTAGTTCCTTTAGGAAGTGTTGTTTCTGTTGATGACCAGATATCTGACATGGCTTTTGGAAAGAGAACTTTTTTATAAAAACTAGTTCTTTTAGAATTTTGAAGGTCATAAACTTTAATAAATTTATATTTTTTTATCTTTCTCATTAATAAATATAAATAAATTAAGTTAAACCTAGAGAGTCTTTTATCTAAAATGACATCAGTTATATTTGGATTTTTTTTTAATAAATCATAATAAGGTTTGGTTGATAGTATATAAAGATCATCATTTGGATGATTATCAGATATATCTTGAATTGCACCACTTGCTTGAGCTATATCACCTAAAGAACCATGTTTTATGATAAGTATATTAGACATATTTTTAACAATTTAACATAATATAATTTTATATGAATAAAATTCTTGTAGAAGTGTCAGCCGGCGAGTTATTAGATAAAATTTCGATTTTAGAAATTAAATTAGAGAAAATACAAGATCCAGAAAAATTAAAGTATATTAATAATGAGTATAAAATTTTAAAAAAGCAATTAAATTTAAATATTAATATAGATAACAAAATAGATAATTTATTTAAATCTTTAAAAGAAATTAATTATAAACTTTGGGTAATAGAGGATGATAAAAGACAGTGTGAGAAAAATAAGAATTTTGGAGAGACTTTTATAAAACTTTCAAGAGATGTACATTTTTTAAATGATAAAAGAGCGACAATTAAATTAAGTATTAATGAATATACTGGATCAAAAATTAAGGAAATAAAAGAATATACTGACTATTAGTTCATAAATGAATAATGATATAATAAAGCTATTCTTTGTTTTTCTTTTTACAATAGGCTGTATATATCTACTATATTACTCAAAATATTTATTTGAGATTGTTCCACCAATTGTTTCGAATGGTAGAATTTTTTTATTTGGAGATTGGACAGCAATAGTAAGTGCTATAAAATGTGATAATCAAGGTATAAATGTTTTCTTTGAAAATCCTTGTGATCCTTTAAAAAGAATTCATGTATATGGCTCAATATTTCTATTATTACCAACCATAACAAAATTTAAATTTTTTTTTTTCTTAATATTTCCATTAATTTTTATAATTTCATTTATTATTGTTGTTTTATATTTAATAAAACCCGCTAACTTATTTTCTTTTATTATATATTTTTTAGCAATTTTTAATCCTTCAACCCTATTATTGTTCGAAAGATTTAATTTTGATTTAATAATTTTTTTAGGAATGGTTTTTCTTGTATTTGCTAAAAGAAATATAATAAAATTTTTTACTTTAATAATAATTTTTTCAATGAAATTTTGGTCGATTATTTTAGCATCTATTTTTTTATTTTTTAATAAAGCTAAATTTAAAGAAAATTTAATTTTTTCTTTAATATCTATAATGTTATTTTCAATTTTAATATTTTTTGAATATGAAAACTTAGAGTTAATAAATAAAAGCTCGAGTCAAATAACAGCATCAAAATATTTTATTTTTAGCATTGATGCTTTTGAAAAAATAGCAAGTGATAAATTTGTTGTAATTTCTAAATATCCAACAATATCTACTTATGTATTATTATTTTTATTACTTATAGTATCCTTTAATTTAGAAAAAAATAGTTTGAATGTAAGTTACAATAGATTTGACGAGAATGAGTATCAGTTATTAATTTTAAGTTCATTAGTATTGGTAATTATGTTTTTTGTATTTGATAATGTTTACTATAGAGAAATATTTCTTATTGGTTGTTTGCCTTTTTTTATAAAATATCAAAAAGAAAAATATTTGAAGTATTTATTATATTTTATAATGTTTAGATATTTCGTATTTATACTAGCAAGAATTATTTTAAAAGAACATGGTACAGATTGGTTGTATGTTTTTAAAAATTTGATGGATTTGTTTTTAATATCTAATCTTATGATAATTATTATATATTTTACAAGAAATTATTATAAGAAACTATTTCAACTTGTATGAATTTAATAAATTATTCCCATTCAAATCTTTGAAATGAATCGAATATTTTAAATATTCCTTGAGACCATTGATTACAAACAGTGGAAAATTCAGGGTCATTCATATTTAAACATTTAAGTGATGCTATTTTAATTTCATCTTTTTTTATCACAGCAAAATCTATTGGCGGACCAACGGTTAAATCACTTTTTAAAGTTGAGTCCATAGATATCAATGCACATCTCGATGCATCTCCAATTGAAACTTTTGGTGTGATTACTCTATCTAAAATAGGTTTTCCATATTTAACTTCTCCTATAACTAAATACGGTTTGCTATCTGCTGGACGAATATAATTACCTTGTGGGTAAACTAAATATAATTCAGGTGGTTGATCTTTTATTTGACCACCAACAATAAAGGTCGAGCCTAGTAAAACGCTATCCGTGTTAATTCCTTGAGGAGATGAATGTTCAATATTAAGTGAGCCAATATAAGAGGCAATTTGTTCAAAATCACTACATGTATTTAAGTTCATAATGCCTGTTTCGCTTTTTAAATCTTTTTTAATTGAGTTATAAACTGCTTGTGATGTCCCAAGATTTCCTGATGTAACAATAACAATTGTTCTATCTCCAACATCGTGTGTGAGCATTTTGGAATATATATTTACGTTATCTAATCCAGCGTTTGTTCGAGAATCTGATGCAAATACTAAACCCGTCTCTGTTTTAATACCAATGCAGTAAGTCATAATAAAGTTAACTATTTAAATTATATGTGATTACAATAAAACCCATTTATTTCATATCAGATATCTAATTTAATCATTTGCTTATTTAACTCTTATGTAAAAAAATTAACAGATTATGTCTGATTTCTGGAAAAATTACGATTCAAAATCAACATTTGATGGATATATCAGCAAAGAGAAGAAGTTGAGAAGTCACGCTAAGATCATTGCAGGTATACTTGAAAAATATGGTAAGAAAAAATTACAAGAAATAGAAAAGAATTGTCAAAGTACGATAAGTGCAAGAGGAATAAATTTTAGAGTTTATGCTGCAAATAATAGGGCTGAAGAAAAAAAATGGCCTTTAGATATTATTCCTAGAATTATTCCAAAAAGTCAATGGCTTAAAGTTGCGAAAGGACTTGCACAAAGAGTTAAAGCATTAAATTTATTCATCGATGATGTCTACAATGCAAAAAAAATATTTAAAGACAAAGTAATACCTAAAGAATTAATTTTTAATTCTCCATTATATTTGAAAGAATGTGAGGGTTTCTCTCCAAAGCATAAGGCATGGTCCAATATATCTGGAATTGATCTTATAAAAAATATTGATGGAGATTTTTTGGTTCTAGAAGATAATTTGAGAGTTCCATCTGGGGTTTCATATATGCTGGAAAACAGGATGGTAATGAGAGATATTTTTCCAGAATTATTTACGAGATATAAAGTTTCCTCAGTTCATCAATATGCAAATAAGTTATATAACTGCATGACAGAGTGTATTCCAAAAAAGACCAATAACCCACATATGGTTTTGTTGACACCTGGTATTTATAATTCTGCTTATTTTGAACACTCTTTTTTAGCAGAACAAATGGGAATAGCATTGGTTGAGGGTAAAGATTTATTTGTTGAAAACGATCATGTTTACATGAAAACCGTTAAAGGTCCTTTAAAGGTGGATTGTATATACAGAAGAATAGACGACAATTTTATGGATCCAAAAGTTTTTTTCAAAGGATCTTTATTAGGTGTGCCTGGCGTTTTCAAATGTTGGAGAAAAGGAAATGTTGGAATAATTAATGCATTAGGAACAGGAGTTGCGGATGATAAAGCAGTTTATTCTTATGTTAATAAAATGATAATTTACTATTTAGGTGAGCAACCAATTATTGATCAGGTTGAAACTCTTCTATGTGGAGACAAAAAAAATAGAGAGCATGTTATAGATAATATATCTAAGTATGTGGTTAAACCATCAAATGCATCAGGCGGATACGGAATTATGATTGGTCCTAAAGCCTCAAAAGCAGAAAAAGAAGAAATGATTAAAAATATAAAAAAAAATCCCAGAAATTATATTGCACAACCATTAGAAATTCTTTCTACTGTTCCTACAATTACACCTGATAACATAGAACCAAGACATTTAGATTTAAGACCTTTCATTTTAACAGGTAAATCAACTTATGTAACAACTGGGGGATTGACAAGAGTAGCTCTAAAAAAAGGTAGTACAATCGTTAATAGCTCTCAAGGTGGTGGATCTAAAGATACATTAATCGTAGATAGTAGAAATTAAATTAAACTTGGTATTATTTTCCTTAAATCCATAGAAAGCTTAGGATTAATTTTTTTATAAATCACTCCCTTCCCTAATTTTTTTAATGCTAATACTTTTCCATCTGGTGAAATAATTGCTGAATGACCAAACGTTTCTCTTTTAGGGGTATTTTTACCAGTTTGAGCTGGTGCAAAAATATAACAAAAATTTTCAATTGCCCTTGCTTTTAAAAGTGTTAACCAATGTTTTTGTCCGGTAAACTTTGTGAAAGCTGAAGGAACAGCTATAAAGCTTAAATTTTTTTTTGATAAATTTCTATAAAGTTCAGGAAATCTTAGATCAAAACAGATTGTAAAACCTATTTTGCCCCAAGGTAAGTTAGCAGATACTAATTTATTTCCTGCTTTAAAAGTTTTACTTTCTTTATGTTGCTCTTTATTTGGAATTTTAACATCAAACATATTAATTTTGTCATAATATTTGACAATTTTTCCATTTGGTCCAACTAGTATAGATCTATTTCTGAGCTTATTTTTAACCTTAATACAAATTGATCCAAGTAAAATCCATTTCTTATATTTTTTT
This sequence comes from uncultured Pelagibacteraceae bacterium, assembly GCA_902595815.1. Classification (GTDB taxonomy): domain Bacteria; phylum Pseudomonadota; class Alphaproteobacteria; order Pelagibacterales; family Pelagibacteraceae; genus Pelagibacter. The sequence continues at coordinate 65,141 of CACJRL010000002.1, read as the reverse complement.
GAAACTTCTTTAATTTTCTTCAAAATTGGATCTTTATTCATTTCAAATGAATATTTAAAAAGTGTTTCTCTACTACTGGACATCAAAGAAGAGGTTTCGGGTGTAATAATTAAATCAGATTTATTTTTTATAGCTTGATTTACGTATTTAAGGATATCTTTAAAATTACTTTCATAATTTTCTCCACTAGATAGTTGTATACAGGCTATTTTCATGTTTGAAATCCATATTTTTTTTCTAAATATTTAATTACATTATGAATTATAAAAGTCATAAACAAGTAAATACCTCCTGCCACAATAAATACTTCAACAGGCTTAAATGTTGTTGAAATTATATATTTAGCAACACCGGTTAAGTCCATTAGTGTCACTGTGCTTGCTAGAGATGTACCTTTAAGCATCAAAATAATTTCATTACCATAAGCTGGTAAAGACTGTTTAATTGCAATAGGAATTTGTATTTTTGTAAAAATAATCTTTGAAGGTATACCTAGACTTCTTCCAGCTTCTAAATATCCTGGTTTTATAGTTTGAAAAGCTGATCTCAATATTTCTGAAGTATAAGCCCCAGTATTTAATGAAAATGCTATTATCGCACACCAATATGGTTCTTTTAAAACTACCCACAAAAATGTAGTTCTTAAATATTCAATTTGACCTAATCCAAAATATATTATGAAGATTTGAACCAAAAGAGGTGTTCCTCTAAAAATATATGAGTATCCGTAAGCAAATTTATTAATTAATTTATTATTATTCATTCTCAAAATTGCAAAACCTAATCCAATAAAAAGACCAAGAATTAGAGAAACGGATAGTAGTTTAAGAGTAATCAAAGTTGCATTCAGCAACTTAGGAAAACTATTAATCATTAATTCAATATCCATTAATAACCTTTGCTATATTTTGTCTCTAATCTATTTAATAATTGCATACTTAAAAATGTGAGCATTAAGTATAAAACTGCTGCAAACGAGTAAAAAAATAATGGATCTCTAGTTGAGCCAGCCGCAATATAGGATTGTCTCATTATTTCAACTAAACCAGTTACAGATATAAGAGAAGTATCTTTTAATGTAATTTGCCAAACATTACTTAAGTTTGGGATTGCTAGTCTTAGCATTTGAGGCAAAATAATTTTAAAGAAGTAAATATATTTATTAAATCCTAAAACTTTTGCAGCTTCGAACTGGCCTTTATCAATTGATTGTAGTGCTCCTCTAAATACTTCAGTAGAGTACGCTCCCGAAATTATCCCTATTGAAAATGAACCAGTTAAAAAAGCATTAATTTCGATGTAATCATTATAACCAAATATTGAAGCAACAAACATAATTGCTCCACTTCCACCAAAGAAAAATAAATAAATTACTAGTAGCTCAGGTACACCTCTAATAACAGTGGTGTAAGCATTACCAATAGAATTAAGAAATTTGTTATTAGATAATTTTAATGGAGTAAATAAGGCAGCAAATATAAAGCCTATTATCATTGCGGTTATTGAAACCGCAATTGTCATTAAGGTTGCAAAGAATAACTCGTCTCCCCAACCTTTATCACCAAAATATAGAAGTTCCATAATATAGGTGGCTAATTATAGCCACCCATAAATAATTTATTACATAGAAGCGTCAAAACCGAAATGTTTTATAGCAAGCTTACTGATAATGCCATCATCTCTAGCTTTATCAATTGCTGCATTAAAATCATTTAAAAGTTTAGAGTCACCTTTTCTAATACCTACACCAACACCATTACCAAAATCTCCACCTGCAAATGTTGGTCCAGTTAATACAACTCCTTTACCAGATTTCTCTGCATAATCTGTAAAAGCAACTGCTGCAGCTAGTGCCGCATCTATTCTACCAGCAGATAAATCTAAGTTTACTTCATCTTGAGTTTTGTAAGTTCTAATTTTTACATTACCCATTAAACCAGACTCTAGAAAGTTCTGGTGAATCGTTGCTGTTTGAACACCAATAGTTTTACCTTTAAATGCTTTGGTCAAAACATCTAGTGTTGCTTGTTCATCAGCACTTACGTCAGATAAATTTATAGCTGACATTGTTTTAAGGCCTTCGTTTTTCGATCCTTTCATAACAGCTAATGATGCAACTTCATCAGCATAACCTTGAGAAAAGTTAATTGTTTTCATTCTCTCACCAGTTATTGACATTCCAGCCATGATGGCATCAAATTTTCTTGAGACTAAAGCTGGTATCATTCCATCCCAGTCTTGCTCTACAATTGTGCAATCATGTTTCATAATTTTACATAATTCATTTGCTAATTCGACTTCAAAGCCAATCAAATTTCCTGCTGAATCTTTAGAATTCCAAGGCGGATATGCGCCTTCGGTTCCTATTTTAATTTGATCTGCAATTGAAGAAATTGTTAGAAATGATGATATTAAAATACCAAGTCCTAATACTTTTAATTTTTTCATTTTTTCCTCCAAAAATTTTAAAGATTATTTCATAAAATTATTGTTTTAAAAAGAAAAATTAATGATTTATTGACGAGGAAAAATTCCAAGAACAATCGAAACTTGGTATATAAACTCTTGAAAGTTTTGTATTTCCAAAATTTTTGTTAAAAACATTTAACCAATTTTCAACTTGTTTTGGTTTTTTGTCTTGACTTCCTACTTGAGCGGTAATTACACCTTTAGGTTTTAAAATTCTTTCTAAAGATGACATATTTTTTGCAGCCAAATCTATACAAAATTGATCATCATTTAGATCTACAAATATTTGATCATAAGTATTATCTTTGACAGATTTAATACTTTCAAAAGCATCTCCCCAAACGCATTTAACTGAATTCTTTTCTGTGGACTTCTCACCAATTTTACTTAGGTGTTTATCACACACATCCACAACTTCAGGATCTAATTCATACCAATCTATAAAGCCAAAGTTTTGTGAAATGCACTCTCTTGCAACACCTCCATCACCTCCACCAATAATTGCAGCTTTTTCTTTGTTTGAATTTAAATTAAGACCTGAATTTACAAAGGTTGAGCTATACAAATGTTCATCACTTTCAGCTACTTGTATTTCATTATCAATAAATAAAGCTTTTCCAAATTGTTCTAAATCAAGTATTTCAATATATTGACCAACTTCAGATTTGAAATTTTCTAAAACTCTATTAACAACATATGATTTTTTTAAACCTGGAGAACTATAATTATCGTGATAAAGATCAATAGTATCTCTATTAAATTCTTTAATTATAATATTTGTATGTTCCATCTCGTCTTTTATTATATCTAGAGAAACTTTTGGTGATACTTTTCCACATGTAAAAAAATCAAAGCTTACAATTTCTTTTTCTGGGAAAGTATGAAAACTAATATGGCTTTCAGCAAGCAAAGCGACCAATGTAAATCCTTGTGGCTCGAATTTATATTTAGAAATTTTTAAAACTGTTACTTTTGCTGCTTTAGCGATTTTATAAACTAACTTTTCATAAAATTCGGGAGTATATTCCTTTTTAGTTCCAACTATATCCAGTGTTATATGTTCTCCAACTTTTTCCATAAGAATCTAATATATACCTTTTTTAACTAACGAAATTTTTTACTTCTTTCAAACAAAAAACTATTATAATAATTTATTGAGGATAAACATTGAAAAACAATTGGTCAGAAAACGAAGCTAAAAAATATATTAAAAAGTATAAGAAATTAGGTCATTCTGAAGATATGGCTTTAAGAGTTTATACAACCAGGCTTTTAGGAAGAAATCCAGAATTGGTCTTGCATGGTGGTGGCAATACTTCAGTTAAGACCAAAATCAAAGATATAGATGGTAAATATTACGATGTCCTTTGCGTAAAAGGCAGCGGATGGGATATGGCTGAAATTGAACCAGCAGGTTTACCAGCTGTTAAATTAAATCCATTGCTTTCTATGAAAAAAAAGAAAACGCTCTCTGATGATGACATGGTTGCATTTCAAAAAAAAAATTTGATAGATACAAAATCGCCCAATCCATCAGTTGAAACTTTTTTACACGCATTTTTACCATTTAAATTTGTTGATCACACTCATTCTGATGCAATTATGAAAATCACTAATAGACCAAATGGAGAAATCTTATCAAAAAAAATATTTGGTAAAAAAACTGCAATAGTTCCTTATGTGATGCCTGGATTTAAATTAGCACAAAAAATAAATGAAGTTTATTCAAAAAATCCAAATATCAATTGTTTAATTTTATTAAACCACGGTATTTTTACATTTGCCGATAATGCAAAAGATGCTTACAGTTTAATGATAAAGTATATATCTGATGCTGAAAAAACTTTAAATAAATTAAAAAAGAAAAAAATAAAACAGATAAAGAAAACCAAATTTAATTTCTCAACAGCAGATATAGCTCCTATATTGAGAGGTCTTTTATCTGAAAAAAATGATAACAAATTTATCTTAAATTTTAAAAAGAATAGTAAATTAGATTATTTTATTAATGGTAAAGATATAAATAGATACTCAAATGAAGGTACAGCTACACCTGATCATGTTATAAGAGTTAAACCATTTCCTTTAGTAATATCACCAAAAGCAAACTGTACTTTAGATGAATTTAAAAATTTAGCTGAGAAAAAATTCAAAGAATATAGGCAAAAATATAAAAAATATTTTGAGTCTAATAAGAAAAAAACTAAAGAAAAAAAAGTAATGCTTGATACATCTCCTAGAGTAATTCTAGTTCAGAATTTTGGTTTATTTACAGTAGGAGATACCTTAAAAGCTGCAAAAATTGCAGGAGATTTAACTCAAACTAATGCCAATGTAATTTCAAGTGTTGAGGAAACATCCAGATATAAATTTTTATCGAAAAAAGACTTATTTGATGTTGAGTATTGGTCCTTGGAACAAGCAAAATTAAATAAAGCAAAAAAAGAATTACAAGGCAACGTTGTTGTTATCACTGGTAGTACTGGTGAAATTGGTAAAGCAACCTATAAATTATTTAAAAAATATGGAGCTGAAGTTGTTTTGCTTGATATTAATAAAAGTAAAATAAATGATTTACAAACAAAAATAAGTGATCTTTGTATCCACTGTGATGTAACTGACAAACAAAGTGTAAAAAAAGCATTTAATAAAATTTTGGAGATATACGGGGGTGTAGATATTTTAATATCTAATGCAGGCACTGCAATAGGTGGATCAATTGCTGAAGTTAATGATGAAATACTTCGAAAAAGTTTTGAAGATAATTTTTTCTCACATCAAAATTGTGCTTCAGAGGCTGTTAAAATTATGAAAAAACAAAATATAAAAGGATGTTTGTTATTTAATATATCAAAGCAATCAGTTAATCCTGGTAAAAATTTTGGACCATATGGATTGCCTAAGTCTGCGCTTTTAAATTTATGTAAACAATATGCAGTTGATTATGGACACCTTGGTATTAGATCAAACGGTGTAAACGCTGATAGAATTAGAAGTGGTTTATTAAATGACAAAATGATTAAACAAAGAGCAAAAGCAAGAGAAGTAACCACTGATCAATATATGAGTGGTAATCTACTGTTAAGTGAAGTTAAAGCAGATGATGTGGCCAAAGCTTTTTATCATCTTGCGATATCAAAAAAATCAACTGGAGCAGTGCTAACTGTAGACGGTGGAAATATTGCAGCGTCTTTAAGATAATTAATTAAATAACTTTTTTAAGCCCTCAGAAGAAGCATCGCAAACTCCCTTTTCTGTTATTAATGCAGTAACAAATTTAGCAGGTGTTACATCAAAGGCTAAATTTAATGATTTGCTTTTTTCGGGATATATTAAAACTTTATCCACTTTATTATTTTTATTAATTCCATCGACATGAGAAAGTTCTTTTGGATCTCTTTCTTCTATTGGAATATCTTTAGAGTTTTTTAAATTCCAATCTATCGTTGAACTTGGTAAAGCAACATAAAAAGGCACATTATTATCATGAGCTGCAAGGGCTTTTAAATATGTGCCGATTTTATTGCACACATCTCCGTTAGATAATGTCCTATCTGTTCCAACAATACACATATCAACCTGTCCTCTTTGCATTAATATTCCACCTGTATTATCTGCTATAATTGTATTTGGAATGTCTTCTTCATTCAGCTCATATGATGTAAGGTTTGCTCCTTGATTTCTTGGTCTAGTTTCATCTACCCAAACATGTATTGGTATTCCTTTTTTATGTGCATGATAAATAGGAGAAGTCGCCGTTCCCCAATCTATTGTAGCTAACCAACCTGCGTTGCAATGAGTGAGAATATTTACGGTATCTTTTTTTTTATTATATATATCTTCAATAATATTTAATCCATTTTTACCAATACTTTCACAAAAGCCCTCGTCTTCTTTACAAATTTCCTTAGCTTCATTGAGTGCAACTTTAAATAAATCTCCAGGTTCAACAAATGATAATTTGTTATTCATTCTATGAACCGCCCACTGAAGATTTATAGCCGTCGGCCTAGAAGCAACTAATTCTTCTGAACTTTTTTTTATAAAATCTAAATTGTTATTTTCTTTTATAGCTAGAACTAATCCAAATGCAGCTGTGCCTCCGATTAATGGAGCACCTCGAACTTCCATTGTTTTAATAGCATTTATAGCGTCTTTAACTGAACTTAATTCTTTTATTATAAATTTGTGTGGAAGCTTTGTCTGATCTATAATTTTTACAACTTGTTTTTCTTCATCAAACCAAATTGTTTTATATTCAACACCATTAATTTTCATTATTTTAAATTATAATTTTTTTCATTTAAGAACTCTTCCTGCAATTGTTTTTAATTTATCTTTAGTTTTTTGAGTTCTTTTTTCTGGAGCCGTAATTATTGCTACATCTAAACAATTATTAGTTGGATCATTAGGATCTATGTGATTTTCAAAGTTCTCTATTAAGTTTTTAATCATATTTTTAGCTTTTGCTGCATTGTCTAAAAGTACTTTTATAACCTGTTGAACATCAACATTCTCATGATCTGGATGCCAGCAATCATAATCTGTTACCATCGATACTGAAGCATATCTGATTTCAGCTTCTCTTGCTAGCTTAGCTTCTGGCATATTTGTCATTCCAATAACATCGGCTTTCCAAGATCTATATAGGTTTGACTCTGCTAATGTAGAGAATTGTGGACCTTCCATTACAACATAAGTACCACCTCTTTGATAAGGTATATTTTCTTTTTTAATAGCATCTTCGCAAGCATTCATTAGCCCGCTTGAGGTTGGATGTGCCATTGATACATGCGCAACAATTTCATCATCAAAAAAGGTTTTGTTTCTTGCAAAAGTTCTATCAATGAATTGATCAACGATAACAAATTTACCTGGGGGCAAATCTTCCTTTAAAGATCCAACGGCTGAAACAGAAACTATGTCAGTAATACCAAGTTGTTTAAGAGCATCAATATTTGCTCTAAAATTTATTTTTGATGGAGAAATAAAATGACCTTTTCCATGTCTTGGTAGAAAATAAATTTCTTTATTTTTATATTTAGCCTTTAATATTAAATCTGAAGGCTTTCCCCATGGAGTATTTAAATCTAGTATTTCTCTATCTTTAAACTCTTCGACGTCATATAGGCCACTTCCACCAATAATTGCTAATTTATTATTTGCCATAATACAATTTAGATTATAATTAAGTTTTATGGATTTAAAAGAACATATTAGATCAATTCAAGACTATCCTAAAAAGGGAATTCTCTTCAGAGATATAACAACACTTATTAAAAATGAAAAGGCATTCAAAGAATGTATTAACCAAATTGTTGAAAGATCAAAAAAATTCCAGTTTGATAAAATTGCAGCTGTAGAATCTAGAGGCTTTGTTTTTGCATCAGCTATTTCTTATATACTTGATAAACCATTCATAATGTTGAGAAAGAAAAATAAATTACCTGCTGATGTTCATTCAGTAGACTTTGAACTTGAGTATGGAACTGCCACAATAGAAGTTCATAAAGACTCATTCGATGAGGGTAATAAAGTCTTAATAATAGACGATTTAATTGCTACTGGCGGCACCGCAGAAGCAGCTGCTAAATTAATTGAAATATCAAAAAGTAAAGTGGCTGGATTTATATTTGTAATAAATCTTTTTGATTTAGGTGGTACAGATAATCTAGTTAAAAAGGGATATTCTGTTGAAAATCTTTTAAATTTTCCAGGCCATTAATTTGCAGACATTATTGCTTGAAAAGGTCCGCTACCAATAAATAATTTATTACTACCACCATTAACAAGGTGCATTCCTTCACCCACATTAAATGTCATACTTATAGAAGAAGTATCTGCTGTCACGACTACTGGATTTGCAAATGTTACTAAACCTTCTAGTTTAACAACTTCGGCCGCATTTGCCGCTCTATGTTCATTAGTGTCAACTAAATATCCAGCAATATCCGCTGTGGTTCCATTAATATCATCAGCTGTAGCTTTTGATGAAAAAGCGTCTCCAACTCCACCAAAATGTGTTAAGGTTTCTACAAATTTTCCTGCAGTGATAGCGCTTGAGCCACAAACTGAACTATTAGTATGAGTGCTAGCTTGTGCATGTGTTCCTGAACCAGCTACAGTTCCACAAAAAACTCCTGTGCCTCCAGTCATACCAGTCATTGATGCGCTGAGCTCACCTGCCCAAGTTATACCAAAAGTATTATCCATATAAGCGTATCCATGAGTATAAGTCCCTGCTGGAGGTCTTGTATAAGTTCCATCTAAAACTATTTCTGCTCCTTGAGTTACAGACGCAGTTGCTCCGCTTGAATTATTAAAAATTTGTGAACATGGAGTTAAAACAACTGTAGATGACGTGGTAGCTTCTGTTGGAGCACTTGTACATAAATATAATTTATAAATTACTACTTCATAAAGAGCTGGAGCTTCATCGCATCCATCATCAACATAATCAGCACCATCACCACTTGCCTTTGCCACAACTCCATCGTTAACTGTGCATGCCTTTGCTTGGTTAGAATTTACTATTTCAAAAACAAAGACAAATGATAAAACTAAAAATAAATATTTTGTATATTTCATTTAAAATCCTCCTGCTTTAACAGTAAAACCTGCTCCTTTTTTTTTTATGATATTTTCTCTTCTAACCTTCTCGTACATTCTATCTTTCATGGAAATTCTCTCAAAGGCCTCACTACTAAATAAAGACTTACCAGGATTTTTTATACTATTACTATATCTAAGATTAATAAAACTTTGATCATTGTGATGATCATAATCAGTGTGACCAATTTCAAATGATAATCCAGAATTCGGTACTTTAAATAATGTGGAGAATTCTAAACCTTTAAAATCATTTCCGCTAGGAACTTCAAAATCGAAAGCTTTCAAATAAGCTTTCATAGATGGAATGTATGGCAGATGTGCTCCTACTTCTGCATCATAACCATCTATAGCTTCTTCATTTTTGCTATCTTTTCCATTTTTACTTGAGCTTTGAGCAAAATATTGATTGTAATTTAAATCTAGGATGGAAGATTTAATTTCAGCACCTATACTAAATCTTTGGTGCTCATAATCAAATTCATAGTCATAAAAAGCATTTAAACCAAATAATATACTTTCATCGTTAGATAAATATCTTTGTCCAAGTCCTATATTAAATGTTTCTCTGTCACTGTCATGTAAAAATAGAGATCCTTGAAAAAAGGATAAGTCTGAACTATCCTCTGAAAAAATCTTAAATGTTTGTATTCCTATTTCTGGTTTAATACTTTCAATTTTTTTTATTGAAAAATCTGTATTTTCAAAATTCTCCTCTAAAAAGCTTTCCAAAGAAGAATAAAACCTATCAACTACTTCATCTACTTTAGCAAAAGTAGCTGAGATAAACAGAAACTGAAATATCAGAATTTTAATGAAGAATTTCATAAGTTATTTATAAAGATATATGAATTAATTTAAAGATTTAAAAATGGTAGCGGGAAGTGGGATCGAACCACTGACCTCGGGCTTATGAGTCCCGCGCTCTAACCAACTGAGCTACCCCGCCGTAAATAATTGTTGTTTTATACTACTTTTATTTTTTGTTGCAAATAGACTTTACCAGTATGATCTATTTGTGATCAATAATTTATTAATTGCAAATAATGATTGTGTATTAACGCTCTTGAACCGCTGACATTGGAACGTTCATTACATTACATACCTCAAAAGCATATGCTTCATGCATATTAATTTTCGGTATAACTCTTAAAAGGTATTCATAGTCAAAATTAAGGTCATAATTTCCATATTTTATAAATATGTTATTAAAATCTTTTTTAAGTTTTTCAATCTGAGAGCTATGTAAAATGAGTGGTGTTGTTGTTAATACTTCAATATCAGCTTGACTATACTCTAAGTCTATTAATTTATTATAATGATTTTCAATAATATCCGACACAATATAATCAATATTATATTTCATTTTAGGATACCCTGGTATCAGCATATAATCTAAGGCATCTTCATTTAAAATTTCTATAAGAAAATTTGCTACACATATTTTATCGTCTTCGTTTTCAAATCTATCAAAAGTGTGTCTATTAGCTTCAATAAAATCATTAGTTTTTTTATTTCTTTTTATTTCACTGGGATTTTTTTTTGGTTTACTTTCTATTTGAAATTCAAATTGCAAACCTTTTTTTTGAATTAAATAATTATATTCACTTACAATTTGTTCTAATTTAGGAGTTTGTCCACTATTAAATTTAAGAGTTTTTAATTCAGTTTCATTTATAACGTATAATTCATTAGGATGAACCTTTTCTATAGCCAATTTTAAAAGAGCTTCATCTTTTTTTATTTTTACTATCGTCCTTTCATTAAGCTCACTCAACCTCTTTTCCTTAAATTCTTTAATATTAGTATTTGGTTTATACTCAATGGTGTGATCTTCAGTTTTTTGATTTATAATAACTACTCTATAAATTGTAATTAAAATAATAAACAATAATAAAACATTAGAAATTAATTTTTGTTTTTTTGTCATTTTTTATTTTTTGATGCAAACAAGATTTTACTTGTTCTTTTTCTTATCTTTTTTAATTTTTCTTTTTTCCTTGAGAGAAAGTTTAGCTTTTTTCATTACACTAGAGTCTTTAAATGATTTACCGCTATATCTTTTTGACATTTAATTAATTTGTTCAAAGAACTTATCTTTTAGTTGGTAGGTAAAAGGATATTCTTTTCCAAGTGGTTGAAATTTAGTCTTAATTACTATTACGTTTTGCTTATCAAGTTTAAATTTCCATGTTAATTTGATATCACCTGAAAAAACTCTTAATTTACCTAAATTTGTAAATCTCCATCCATCTTCTGAAATGACATTTCCATCTTGGTATCTTTTGTAATTTTTTTCATCAAATATATAAGTTACAACACCTTGATTTCTCTCATCTTCCAATGTTATTGCATAATTATTTAAAAATTCTGCAGTTTGTGATTTGTTCAAACTTTTCTTAGATATAGATTTTAAAAAGTCAGTGGTTTTATCAATAGTTTCATCTATTTTATCTTTAGCTATCGAAATCGATGATAAGAATAAAGAAATAAAAAGGATACTAAATATATTTTTGATCATATTTGTTTAATTTAATAAATTTATTGTAAATAAAAAGGTAAATATTGAAGCAAATGTTGAAATAAATATTGCCTTAATAATATTTTCTGGACTTACATTGTATGCAGAGCACATAACAATTGAGGTAGCTCCACATGGACCCACACTAACCAACAAAGCTCCAGCAAAATTAATTGGATTTGATAAGTTAAAAAATGTGTAACCTAAGATCAGCAAAATCAGTGGTGAAATAATAAGTTTTAATATTGAAATAGTAATTGTTAATTTATTGAAAACTTTTTTTGAATAAAAAGATAGAATAATACCAATTGCAAATAATCCAACTGGCATAACACATGCTGCAAGTCTTTGTAGAATATACTCAAATGGGGTTTCGTCTATATTGATCTTTGAAATTCTTATAATCAATCCAATTAAAATTGCTAATATCATCGGATTTAATATTAAATTTCTTAAAAACTGAGATAATTTAATTCTTTTTTTTACAGTAAACTCTAAAAAAAAACTAACTATTGATAATAAAACTACACTATCCATTAAAATAATACCTGATATTTGAGTTATAGTACTTCCTCCAAAGAAAATTTCTGCGATAGGTAAAACTAATATTACGTGATTTGATAAAGCAACTGTTAGAGCCCAAATAATAGACTCCTGTATTGATCTTTTAAAAGTATTTTTAGTTAATAAAAAAGCAAATATTCCGCTTGTTAACTGCATTAAAAAATAAGATGAAATTTGAGATATGTCTATTTCCCCAACATCACTTTGGGCAACTAGTTTTATGATTAAAGCTGGTACCGCTATATAAAATGAAAATAAATTAAATATTCTAGCCTTTTGTAGGTCAAATATTTTAGTATATCCTAATAGATAACCTATAAGAGTAATTCCTATAAATGGTGTTAAGCCTAGAAATACCTGAAACATTATTGGACAGTAATTCTATGCATAATTCTATCGCCTTTAAAAGCTGTTGCTTGATGAAGCATAGATCTATTATCCCAAATGGCTAATTGGTTCTTTTCCCACTCTAAAGAATATTGAAAACTTTTTTTTAATTGATGTTTGAATAAATAAGTTTTTAATTTTTTATCAATTTTACTGTTATTAAAACGTATAAAGTGTCCTGGACTACAATATAAAGTGTATTTACTATTTATTTTTCTTATTAATTTATGCTTTGAAATAAGTTCTTTAGCTTTTTTCCCCTTTTCTTTCTCTCTTTCCAATCTCGTTACAGAAATAGGACCTTCTGATGAAAATATACATTTTTCGTTTTTAAACTTTCTTTTAAAGTTAGCTGGTAATTTTTCATAAGCCAAATATTGAGAGCAAAAATCTGTGTTTGCCTGACCTTTTTTTGGAACTAACTTAGATAGTAACATAGTAAATCTAGGTGGCTTTTTAGTATAAATTGAGTCTGTATGAAATTGCTCACCAAAACTAGGTCCTTTATCAGTAGATTTTCTTTGAACAACAGTTATTTGAGGATATTTTTTATTCAATCCTTTAAGTCTTGGATAGTTTGCTAGTTTTCCAAATTTTTTTGCAAATTTTACGTAATTATCAGAGCTTAATTTTTGGTTTCTAAAATAAATCATCCCATATTTTGATAAGGCAGATTTAATTTTTTTTAATGTAGAATTATTAATTTTATTTAAATTACAGACTAATTCTGCACCTATATTTTTTTTATTAGGAATAATTTTAAGCATTTTTTAAAAAGAAACTTTTTAATTGTTTAATTGTTTCTTTGGGATTTTGCTCTGGTATAAAATGTCCAGATTTAACAGCAACTCCAATAACTTTTTTATTTGAATATTTTTGCCAAATTTTAATTGGTTTAAATTGTTTACCTATAACACCATTTTTTCCCCATAAAACTTGAACAGAAATATTTAATTTTTTCTTTCGATCGTATCTGTCATGATCAAGGTCAATAGTAGCAGATGCTCTATAATCCTCACACGATCCATGAATTCTCTTTGGTTGCTTAAAGCATTTTAGGTAGCCCTCTTCGACTTTTCCAAATTTATGATTACCAGACCATTTGTCTAAGCAATTCTTCATCCATTTTCTTGGATCGCTCATTATCATTCTTTCTGGTAACCACTTTGGTTGAATTAAGAAAAACCAATGAAAGTATGCTTTTGCAAAATCTCTAGTTGTTAGTTCATACATATCTAATGTTGGGCAAATATCTAATACACTTAGAGCAAGCACGTTTTTTCTGTGGTCTCTTGCCAATCTATGAGCAACTCTTCCACCTCTATCATGGCCTGCAACAAAAAATTTAGGGTATCCCAATTTTACCATCATTTGTTTCATGTCACTCGCCATTTCTCGTTTTGAATAATTGAAATGTTTACTATCAGATTGTGGAGCTAAACTATTTCCATAACCTCTTAGGTCTGCAACAACAACTGTAAAGCTTTTCGATAACTCTGGAGCTGTTTTGTGCCACATTAAATGTGTTTGAGGGTAACCATGAAGTAATAATAAAGGTGGTCCATCTCCTTTAATTTTACAAAACACTTTCCCTTTTTTAACTTGTACGTATTTGCTCTTAAATCCTTTAAACATTTATTTATTTAATTTATATTTTTATAATTCAATCAGTAATTTTAAAATTGTTCAAATACAACGTTAATAAGCTTAATTATTAAATTGAATTATCATTCATTGGATGTATACCTTCATTTTTGTGAGAATTGAAGAAGAGCTAAAACTAGATTATTCCGACGTACTTTTTAGACCTAAAAGAAGCACTCTTAAAAGTAGAAAAGATGTAAATTTAAAAAGAACTTATCGTTTTAAATACAGTAAAAACGAATGGTCTGGAATCCCTATAATGGCAGCTAATATGGATGGAGTGGGCGTGCTTGGTGTTGCAGAAAAATTATCTGAATACGGAATGATTACATGCTTAACAAAACAGCATGATGTTAAAAAAATAAAACAATTTAAAAAAATTAAATCAATATATCCAAATGTAGCTTTAAGTATTGGAACAAAAAAAGAGGATTTTCAAAATTTAGATAAAGTTCTAAAAGAATTTAGTTTCATTAAATTTATCTGTATTGATGTTGCAAATGGTTACTCAGAGCATTTTAGTAAATTTTTAAAATCTGTAAGAGATAAATATCCAACGAAAACAATTATAGCTGGCAATGTAGTTACTGCCGATATGACTCAAGAATTAATTTTATCAGGCGCAGATATTGTAAAAGTTGGAATTGGACCAGGAAGTGTCTGTACAACAAGAATACAAACTGGAGTTGGCTATCCTCAGTTAAGTGCGGTAATAGAATGTGCCGATGCAGCTCATGGATTAGGCGCACATATAATTGCAGATGGTGGATGCACATGTCCAGGTGACGTTGCTAAAGCATTTGGTGGAGGAGCTGATTTTGTTATGCTTGGAGGAATGTTTGCAGGTCATGATGAAGGCAAAGGAAAATTGGTAAAATCTAATGGCTCAAAGTATGTTGAATTTTACGGATCAAGTTCTGAAACTGCAAATAACAAACATTATGGTGGACTATCAGACTACAGAAGTAGCGAAGGCAGAACAGTAAGAGTTAAGTACCGTGGTAAAATTAATGATACTATTTTAAATATTTTAGGTGGTGTGAGAAGTAGTTGTACATATGTTGGAGCTCCCTCTTTAAAACAACTAAGTAAGTGCACAACTTTTGTAAGAGTTACTAAGCAATTTAACGATACATTCACTAAATAAATGAAAGAGTATTCTATAGCTTCTATTGCTGGTGACGGCATTGGCAAAGAGGTTGTACCTGAAGCACAAAAAATATTAAAAGAAATTTCTCAACAACATCAATTCAAATTAAAGATAGAGGATTATGATTTCGCATCATGTGATTATTATGAAAAGCATGGAAAAATGATGCCAGATGACTGGAAGGAAAAGCTCACTAAACATGATGCAATTTTCTTTGGTGCAGTTGGTATGCCAGATAAATACCCTGACCACATAACACTTTGGGGGTCATTGTTAAAATTTAGAAGAGAGTTTGATCAATTTATTAACTTAAGACCTGTAAAACTTTTTGAAGGTGTAAATGCTCCATTAGCAAATAAAAAGCCAGGAGATATTGACATGATAATTGTAAGAGAAAATACTGAAGGTGAATACTCATCAGTCGGTGGAAGAATGTATCAGGGAACTGATAGAGAGGTAGTTATTCAAGAAACAATAATGTCAAAATATGGAATAGATAGAGTTCAACAATTTGCTTTTGAATTAGCTAAAAAAAGAAAAAGAAAAAAACTAACAAGTGCAACAAAATCAAATGGAATATCAATTACAATGCCTTATTGGGATGAAAGATTTAATGAGAATAAAAAAAATTATTCTGATGTGGAAACTGATCAATACCATATTGATATATTAGCTGCTAGATTTGTTCTAAGTCCTGAACGTTTTGATGTGATAGTCGCATCAAACCTTTTTGGGGATATTCTATCTGATCTAGGACCAGCTTGTACTGGAACTATTGGAATTGCACCATCTGGAAATATTAATCCAACAAATAAATACCCATCATTATTTGAACCTGTACATGGATCTGCGCCAGATATTGCGGGCCAAGGGATAGCCAATCCAGTGGGACAGATTTGGTCAGCTGCAATGATGCTAGATTACTTGGGTGAAAAAGAAGCTTCTGATAGAATAGTAAAATCAATTGAATTAACTCTTAAAGATAAAGACAGTCGAACAAAAGATCTTCAAGGCTCTAGTAATACAGAACAGTGCTCAAAAAGAATTTTAGATAATCTTAGTTCAGTCTAAAATTTAATCAAAATTATGAATTTTCTTAAAAATAAATCTATTACCAAAGTTATAATTTTATCTATATCTGGATTTTTTATTTTAGTTTGCCAAGATTCTACTGCAAAATATCTGGGAACATTAATGCCATTAAATCAAGTAATTTGGGGAAGATTTTTTTTTCACTTTATTATTATTTTAATTTTATTTGCAATATTGAAACCTAAGTTAAACTTAAAAAGCAATTTTAAAATTAATATTATTAGATCTATATTAATGGTTTTTGCTACTTTTTTTTTCATTCATTCTTTACAAAAATTTGACCTTATCGATATCTATGTAGTTTTCTTCTCAGCTCCATTAATAGTATCAATTTTAACGGCATTGTTTTTAAAAGATATTCTTTCATCTAAAGGTATAATTTTAATGTTATTAAGCTTCGGGTGTATAATTTATTCAATGAGTCCTAGTATGAAAGTGTTAAGTTTAGACTTAATTTTTCCTTTGGTACCACCAGTATGTTGGGCTTTATATCAATTTTTTACAAAATTTATTTCTGGTAATAATGATCCTTTAGTGGCGTTATTTTATGCTGCTGTTGTTGGAGCCATTGTTTTCTCTATTTATGTAATGTTAGACTGGACACCTATTGAGAATAAAAAGTTATGGATTTGGTTAGTATTTCTAGGTGTATTAGGTTTTACTAGCCACCTTTTAATTATATTTGCAATTCAGCTATCAAACTTATCTTTTGTTACTAATTTTCAATATTCACAACTAATTTGGTCAACATTAATCAATTTTTATATATTTGGAGTACCTTTTGATTTTAATAAAACTTTTGGAGTTATTGGAATAATTGTTTTTGGAGTTTTATTTGTTCAAGCCGAAAGTAGAAAAAGGAAAGTTAGTTCTTAAAATCTTTATTGTTTAAAGGTTTTTCTAATACCTCAACTGGATATTTTTGTTTTTCAATTTCAATATATATATTTTTGTCTTTTAAAGTTTCAACTGTATTTCCAGAATTGACATATCCAAAAGAAAGATTTTTATCATAACAAAAAGAATAATTCCCTGAAGTTGTTCTTCCAATAATTTTATTATCCATATAAATAGGTTCTTCATGTAATAAAAGTGGCTCACCAGGTTTGCTGTTTTTAAGAGTAAACATCATCATCCTCTTATCTAATTTTTGGTCTTTAATTTTCAATAAAGCATCTTTTCCAATAAAGTTGACATTTTTTTTATAACTAATTGCAAATTTTAAACCTGCTTGATATTGATTTTCTTCAGGTGAAATATCATGTCCCCAGTGAACAAATCCACTTTCCATTCTCATAATATCCATTGCATGCATTCCACAATGAGATAGTTCAAAGTTTTTCCCCTCTTCAATTAGAATTTTATATAAATCCTTAGCTAAACTTGAGTCAACATAAAGCTCAAATCCTAATTCACCAACGTAAGAAAGTCGTTGAGCCCAAACTTTAACATCATTTATCATTATGAACTTTCCAGTTCCAAACTTAAATTTATCGTTACTAAAATCATCATTGCTTATTTTCGAGATCATCTCTCTACTCTTTGGACCAAACAATCCTAAGCAACAAATATCCTCTGTAACATCAGAGAATTCTACATCTTTATCTAAATATTTTAAGATATGGTATTTATCATGTTCTCTTGTTGCAGCTGAACTCACAATTCTAAAATAATTTTTATCCATATATACAACAGTTAAATCTGTTTCTATTCCACCATCTTCATTTAACATATGAGTATATGTTGTTTTTCCAATTTCGTTTTTAATGTTAGCGGTACATAACTTTTGAAGTTCTTGATGAGTTTTTTCCCCTTTTAAATCAAACTTTGAAAAAGTTGAAAAATCAAATAAACCAACATTCTTCCTGGCATTTAAAGTCTCGTGTTTTGCTGATGGGTACCAATTTTGATAGTTAAAACTATATTCGTATTTAGGCTCCTTACCATTCAAGGAATACCACATTGGTCTTTCAAAACCTCCAGCAACTCCAAAACAAGCTCCTGCTTTTTTTAATTCCTGGTGATAAGGCAAAAGCTTTTGATTTCTTGATGTATTGTGCTGCTTAAATGGCCAATGCATTCCATACAGATCACCAAGAGTTTCTGTAACTCTTTCCATAATAAAGTTTTTTGAAGAATGAAATTTCTGAAATCTTTTAATATCTAGAGAAAATAAATCTTCGTTAATATGTCCATTCATCATCCATTCAGCTGTTACTCTACCCGCTCCTCCAGAGCTAGCAATTCCGATGCTATTAAAACCACAACATGTATATAAATTTTTAACTTCAGGAGTTTCTCCTAATAAGTATTGCGTATCTGGAGTAAAAGACTCTGGGCCTGAGAAAAATTTTCTAATTCCTGCACTCTCTAACATAGGCAATCTATGAAACGACTTTTCTAAATACGGTTCAAAATGGTCAAAATCATCAGGAAGTTCTCCAAATGAAAAATCATCAGGCACTCTTCCTGTCTCCTTAAACGCTGGTTTTGCATTTGGTTCAAAAATTCCAACAAGCATTTTCCCTGCATCTTCTTTCAAATATAAACAAGCATTATAATCTCTTAAAACAGGAAGATTTTGGGGTAAATCTTTCATTGGCTCAGTGATTATATAAAAATGTTCATTTGGGTATAAAGGAACGCTAACATTAATTTCTTCACCTAATTGTCTAGACCACATTCCTGTAGCCATAACTACATACTCACAATCTATAATACCTTTTTCTGTTTCTACTCCACTTATTCTTGAATTCTTTGTAAGTATTTTTTTTACAGGAGTTTTTTCAAAAATTTTAGCACCTTCCATTCTTGCAGCTTTTGCAAGCACGTTAGTAACTCCAACAGGATCTGCTTGTCCATCTTTTGGCATATAAACACCACCTACAAGATCTTCACTATGAATCACTGGATATAATTCTTTTAGTCTTTTGTGATCTAAAACTTCTACTTCAACATCAGACAATTGTGCAGTCGTAGCTTGTCTTAGCAATTCTTGCATTCTTTCTTTAGTAGATGCAACTGTAATTGCACCATTTTGCTTCATCCCAGTTGATAATCCTGTAGTCTTTTCTAATTCTTTATAAAGATCTAAAGAGTATTTTCTAATTTTGGTAATTGTAGATGATGCACCTAATTGACCTAGAAGACCTGCAGCATGCCAAGTAGTTCCTGATGTTAATTGATCTCTTTCAAGCAATATTACATCTTTCCAACCAAATTTTGCCAGATGATAAGCGCAAGATGTTCCGGCAACACCTCCGCCTATAACAACTACTTTTGTACTTTTTGGTAAGTCTTTCATACTTAACGTGTTTTATA
The DNA here is from genome assembly GCA_902595815.1 of uncultured Pelagibacteraceae bacterium. GTDB lineage: Bacteria > Pseudomonadota > Alphaproteobacteria > Pelagibacterales > Pelagibacteraceae > Pelagibacter. The sequence goes on along the minus strand of CACJRL010000002.1, from coordinate 45,384 downwards.
CAATTAAATTTAAAAGCAAACAATATGATCGATATGGATGGGTCTTTTTATACCAAATTTTTCATCAACTTCATGTTGATGAATATGATGAGAATGCACAAAAACTGGTAATAATTTATTACTTGATGTTTTTAATGTATAAATAAAATTTGATCCTCTAAATTTTCTATCTACTACTTCAAGTTTGAGATTACTCGCATCATCATGCTGTAAGTCCTCTGGTTGTATTAATAATTTTACTTTAGATCCTATTGGAAACGGTCTAGCGAAATTTCCAGTTATTGTACCTAAATCTTCATTTTCAAGACTTTTCGGACTGGTAACTTCTGCTGGTATTAATGTACCTCTATTTAAAAAATTAACTACTTCTACTGAATTTGGTAAATGATAAACGTTATATGGATCATCATATTGCTTTAATTCACCATCTAATATTATTCCACATTTACTGCCTAGATAAAAAGCTTCATAAGAATCGTGTGTTACAATTATTGTTGTTATTTTAGAATTTGTTAAAATTTGCTTTAATTCAACTTGAATTTCCTCCTTAAAACTTTGATCTACATTAGATAATGGCTCATCAAGCATTAGTAAATCTGGTTGAGAGACCAATGATCTTGCTAAAGAAGCTCTTTGGGCTTCACCGGCACTAATCTCATGTGGAAATTTATTTAATATTTTATTTAAGTTTAAAAAATTAATTACTTCTTTAGTTTGTATTTTTTTATCATCTTTCACTCTATTTGAACCAAGATTAATATTTTTTTCTATATTGTAATGAGGAAATAAGCTGTTCTCTTGAAATGATAGAGCAATATTACGATTTTCTGGTTCGATATGAATATTTTCAGAAGAAATTGTTCTACCTTTTAGATTAATTTTACCTTTCTTGATTTTTTCTAAACCTGCAATAGTTCTTAATATTGTGGTTTTACCTATGCCAGAGGGGCCAAGTAAACATACAATTTCTCCTTCATTTTCAATTTTTAAAGAAACATTATTAACTTTATTTTTCCCGCCAGCAGCAAAAGATACATTTTCAATTTCAAAAAAATTATTAGCCATTAGTCTTTCAAAATAAATTTAGAAGTAATCAAAATAAATGTACTTGCAATTAATATCAAGAATAATGATGGAACTGCTGCAGCCTCTAAGAGATCTTGAGATGCAAAAATATATGCTGTTGTAGCGAATGTTTCAAAGTTAAATGGTCTCAATATCAAAGTTATAGGTAATTCTTTTATTACTTCTATAGTAATCAATATCCCTATAAGAAAAACAGAATTTTTTAAATAAGGAACATGAATTCCTAAAAAGGTTTTTATTTTTGAGTAACCAAGAAGATAAGAACTTTCATCAATTGACCTATTTATTCTTTCATAACCAGTTTTCAATCCATTATAAGCCAATGAATAAAATCTGATAAAATAAACTATTACTAAACCAAAAATAGATCCTATAAATACTCTCTTTATAGAATTAAATTCAAAGGCTTTTATAAAAGTATTATCAAACCAAGCAATAAAAGTGATGAATGCTACAGCTAAAATTACACCAGGGATTGCATAACCAGTAATAGAAAATGTTGTAAGGTAATTTAAGAATTTACTTTTAGTTACTCTGTTTCCATAATTTGAAATAAATGAAAAAATTACGAGAACAAGACTTGATAAAAACACCAAGTAAATTGTGTTTATAAATAATTGAAAAGTATTTAAATCAAATAAATTTTTTGGAAAAATTATTGTCCAATACAACATTTGTAAAACAGGGAATAAAAAGCTGACTAAAAAAACTAAAAAACAAAATCCGAATGCTAAAGAACCTTTTGAAAAGTTTAATTTAATTTTCTTCTTTTCTTTAATTCCTCCCTTAACTGGAGAGTGATATTGAGCTTTTTTTCTTGAGATATTCTCAATAAAAAAAAGTCCTAATATAAATAATAGCAAAAAAAATGAGAGCTGATTTGCAAAAGCTAAATCATCAAAAGATATCCACGAATCATATATTCCGGTAGTAAGAGTTGCTATTCCAAAAAATGATACTGCTCCAAAATCTGATAATGTTTCCATAGCAACTAATGCTAAACCCGCAACTATCGCTGGTCTTGCAGATGGTAAAATGATTTTAAAGAAAGATTTATATTTTGAAAAACCTAGATTTTGTCCTAATTCTATTAAATTTTGAGACTGATAATGAAAAGATGCTCTAGTTAAAACGTAAACATATCCAAATAGTGAAAAAGAAATAGATAAAATAGCACCAAGCATACCATCAAATTTTGGAATGGATTGATTATATTCACCAGGTCCAAATAAAGATTTCAATATTGAGTATAGTGTTCCAAAGTTTTCAAAAAAAGCAGTTAATGAATAAGCATAAATGTAAGCAGGTACTGCAAAAGATAATATTAAAGCCCATTTAAAAAATTTAACGCCTGGAAAATCATAAAATGAAACTACATATGCACTGCCAACACCTAAAACTAAGGTAAGTATTAATACTCCAATAAGTAAAGTTAAAGAGTTATAGATGTACTCGATTAGAAAAGTATTTTTTAATATATCGTAGTAATTTGTTGTTTCTTGGAAGAAACTTGCAAACACAGTTAAAATTGGAATTGCAACAATAAATGAAACTATAAAAGATGATAAATACCAGGAATTAAATTTCATATATTATAATCCGCCTTATAATCATGAAAATCAAAAGTGCCCATGGTTTAGGAGACCAAACCATAGGCACAAACTTTAGAAAATCAAAAATTAAATACTTTTAGGATATGCGGAACCTCCTTAGTTTTAATTTCAGACAATTTTCTATTATTTACACGTTTATTGATTTTTTCACACTCCGAAGCACATGCAGGACAGGCTTTGGTAGATTTATTATAATCAACTTCCGTAGTAAATTTTTTCTTAACAGCTGTCATTTACTTCCAACCAGCAGCTAACATTACTTCTAATGCATCTGCTTGTTTTGCACCGTATGACTTAACACTTGTTTTAGTATCCATTACAAAGTTCATCTCTTTGCCTGGAACTAAATCATTAGGTGTTACACCACCGATCATTGGATACTCAAAAGTATTATTTACAATATGATTTTGAGCCTCTGTTGATAATAAAAACTCCACTAATTTTACAGCATTAGCTTTGTTTGGTGCATGTTTAAGCATACCAGCTCCACTAATATTAATGTGCGTTCCTCTATCTTGTTGATTAGGGAAAAAAGGCATTACTTTTTTTGCTGCTTCTTGTTGTTCAGCACCTTTTTTTCCAGATAACATCAACGCATGATAATATGTGTTTGCAACAGCAATATCAGCTTCTCCTGCAGCAACAGCCATGATTTGAGCACGGTCATTACCTTTTGGAGTTCTAGCCATGTTTGCTACAACAGCTTTAGACCATTCTGCAGTTTTTGCTTTACCATTATTCTTAACAAGTGAAGCAACTAAAGATTGGTTATAAATGTTGTTAGATTTTCTTATTACTAATCTACCTTTCCATTTTGGATCAGCTAGACCTTCGTAAGTCATCCCATTAAGTTCGTTTGCATTTACTCTTTCAGGTGAATAATAAATTATTCTTGCTCTTTTAGCTATTCCAGTCCATTTTGCAGATCTAAACTGTGCAGGTACTGCATCCTTAATAGCTTTTGACCAACCTGCATTTTGCATCATTCCTTTAGCTGCAAATGCACCTAATCTTCCAGCATCAGCTGTGATGTATAAATCTCCAACACAGTCTGCTCCCTCTTCTGTAATTCTTTTCTGCAGGGCTTTATCTTTACCTGATACTACGTTTACTTTAATTCCTGTTGTTGCTGTGAACTTTTCATATAATTGAATGTCAGAATCATAGTGTCTTGCACTAAAAATATTGACCTCAGCTGCAATGGTAAAACTTGAAATTAAAGCAAAAAACAATGAAATTATTGTTAATTTTCTCATTCTACTCCTTAAATTTATATTTATATTAAACGTAATTTGTCCTGCAATGCGGATGATAACTATTCTCAATGAAAATGATTATCAATTGCAATATTGTCGCAATTGATAATCAATCGCAATTAGTACTGTTTTTTTGATGATTTATTTAAAATTCCCACTCAGAAATTTTACTGTATAGGAAGTTCCTAAAAGCTTGAACTCTAGCAACATTTTTAAGTGATTGAGGGTATACAAAGTGTGCCTCTGTAGTTGGGCCTTGAACGCTAGGTAATACTTTTACTATGTTTGGTTGTTTGACAGTTAAGTAATCTGGAATTGCGGCTAGCCCTACACCGCTTTGAACAGCTAATAGTAAACCATAAACACTATTCACTCTCATTACGGTTTTTCTTTTTTTATTATCTTTCATTCCAAGTTTTAATGCCCAATCTGGATTATAAACTGGTGATGGAGCTCCTCTACCAAATGAAATAAAGTTGTGCTTATTTAAGTCATTAACTGTCTTAGGATATCCATGTTTTTCTAAGTATTTTGGTGATCCGTAGATGTGATAATTGATATCTATAAGCTTTTTTTGAATATAATTAAGTTGTTTTGGTCTTCTCATAAATATTCCAATATCTGCTTGTCTAGTGCTTAAATCTAGCTCTCTATCATCAAATATGAGTTCAACTTCAATTTCTGGATTTAATTGCATAAATTCTTGTATTCTTGGCGTCAACCAAGTAGTTCCAAAACTAACTACGGTTGTTACTGATAATTTTCCTGAAGGTTTGTGTTTTTTATCTCCTAAAGTTGTTTCTACCTCTTTTAGTTTAGAGATAACTTCATGTGCTGTTTTAAATACATATTCACCATTTTCAGTGAGTGTTAAGCCTCTTGCATGACGTTCAAATAATTTTACTTTTAAATCTTCTTCTAAAGATTGAATTTGTCTACTAATTGCAGATTGACTAAGGTTTAGAATAACAGTTGCGCTTGTAAAACTACCTGCCTCAGCAACTGCATGAAATATCTTTAATTTATCCCAATCCATTATTTATTTACATCCACTACTATTTTATTTTTTAAATTTCCTTTTAATATATCGGGATAGACATTTAATAATTCATCTAATCCAATAGTATTTACAGATTTTTCTAAAATATTAAAATCTAGCAAAGCAGGAAATTCTCCCCAGACAAACTCTTTTCTTTTCTTACTGATATTAACCGAGTCCACTCCCCACAATTTAACTGCTCTTAATATAAATGGAATTACTGATGTATTTAATTTATTGCCACTAGCATTTCCACATATAGCAACAATTCCTTTTGGTTTAGTTTGAGCTATTGCATTCGATAAAATATTTCCACCAACGGTATCTACAACGCCATCCCATGTTCCTTTATCTATTAATCTTGCTTCACCCTCAAATTCTTTACGATCTATAACGTTTTTTGCACCAAGTTCTTTTAAATATTCAGCTTTATCTGGTTTACCAGTAATTGCTGTTACATTAATTCCCATTTTAGCAAGAACCATTACTGCAACCATACCGACACCACCAGTAGAACCTGTTACTAATACATCGTTAACTTTTGATTGCATCAATAGTTCCTCTCTTGCTTTGACTGCAAAGGCACATAACAAACCTGTAAGACCAGCGGTTCCTAAAATCATGGCTTGTTTATTTGTCATTCCTTCAGGCGTTTTTGTAATATGATCTTTTTTAACTTTTGCGTATTGAGAATATCCACCATCAAAAAGTTCTCCAGCTCTACAGCCTGTTAATATAACTCTGTCTCCTTCTTTAAATTCTTCACCATCACCTTGTGCAACAATTCCAGAAAAATCAATACCAGGTATTCTTGGATACTCTTTAACTAATTTACCACCATCTTTTAGTATCATTGCATCTTTCCAATTAAGATCAGAATAATCTATCTTAACTAGCACCTCACCATCTTTAAAATGATCTAAACTTAATTCTTTAACTTCTCTTGTAAAATTTTCGTTTTGATTGTTTATTACAACTGCTTTAAATGAGTCCGCCATGTTTATCAGTAAATATTATTTTGCAATAAATCGCAAATATCTATTTTGATAACTTAAATCGTCTTTAAACTGTCCAAGATAAAAATTTGTAACTGTAGTAGCTTGCTCTTTTTTTATACCTCTCATAGTCATACACTGATGAGTTGAATCTATTGTTACCGCAACACCTTTTGCATCCAAAGACTCCATTAAAGTATTAGCGATCTGAACAGTTAATCTTTCTTGTGTTTGTAATCTTTTAGAAAATACTTCTACTACTCTAGCTATTTTGCTTAATCCTACAACTCTTTGATTTGGAATATATGCTACATGAGCAATTCCTATAATTGGTGCCATGTGATGTTCACAATGACTTTGGACTGAAATATTTTTTTGAACAACCATATCGCTATAGCCTTCAACATCACCAAATGTTTTATCTAAAACTGCTTTTGGATCTTCTTTGTAGCCCTTGAAATATTCTTTAAATGCTTTTGTAACTCTCTTTGGAGTTTCTAATAAACCTTCTCTAGTAGGGTCTTCACCTAACCATTTAAGGATTTTGACAAAAGCTTCTTCGGCTTCTTTGTCTGTTACTTCATTAATTTTTTTTTCGTTTTCGTTTTTTACTAATTTCATGACGTGCTTTTATATATATAAAACCTTAATTTTAAAATATTTAATATATTTATTATTATGTTAGATAATTCCACATATATGTTTAAAAAAAGAGAAAATGTAGCAGAAATAGAAGAAGGCAAGCTTTTATCTCCTAAATTCGATAATGATGGATTGATTCCAGTCATTACAACATGCTCAAAAACAAAAGAAATATTAATGCATGGGTATATGAATGTGGAAGCCTTCAAATTAACTATTGAAACTAAAGAAGCTCATTACTGGAGCAGATCAAGACAATCAATTTGGCATAAAGGAAAAACAAGTGGATTTGTTCAAAAAGTAAAAGAGATTCGAATTGATGATGATCAAGATGCAGTTTGGATGACTGTAGATATTGGCGAAGGCTCTAGTTGCCACGTTGGGTACAGATCCTGTTTTTATAGATCTGTTCCTTTGGGTAAAATTGATAATGCAAGACAAATCGAAATGAAATTTGAAGAAGAAGAAAAAAAATTTGATCCAGAGGTTGTTTATAAAGGACAACCTAATCCAACAAAAATATAAAAAATTGATGAAAGTTTTAAGTCCGTTTGGACCAAAAATTGCTGTTATTAAAATTCCATTAAACTTGGTAAATAAAATTAATGATGAAGTTGAAAGTATTATTAAAGATAAAAAAAAATCAAAATCAAGTGACTATTCAAAAAAATTGGTAGGTCAAGTAGAACAGGAAATTGAATTAAAAAATAAATTTATAAAAAAAAATTTAAAAAGTTTTATTTCTAAATCTGTTAATCAATATTTAAAAAAAAATCTTAATAAGAAGTCAAAAAATATTAAAATTAAGAATTTATGGGTCGTAAGACAATTTAAAAATGATTACAATCCTATTCATTTCCATGATGGTAATGTTTCTGGAGTTGGTTATTTGAAAATTCCAAATAATTTAACAAAGGGAAACAAGAAAATAAAAACTAACGGAACAATTGATTTTATTTATGGCTCTAAATCTTTTTTAAATAATTCTATATTTAATCATAAACCAAAAGTTGGCGATCTTATTTTGTTCCCAAATAATTTAATGCATACTGCATATCCATTTAAATCTGATGGTGAAAGAAGATCTTTTTCATTTAACATAGATATTGATAAAAAATTAACAGAATTATTTCATGGCTGATAAACAAAAAAATGTTTTAGATGAAGATTTGGAGTTATGCTCTAATGACCCTTTAACAGGATGGTATAGAGACGGATGTTGTAATACAGATGAAAATGATCATGGTGTTCACACTGTTTGTGCAAAAGTAAATACTGAATTTTTAGAATGGTGCAAAGAAGCAGGGAATGATTTAGTTACACCTCATCCTGAGTTTGGTTTTCCGGGTTTAAAAGATGGAGATAGTTGGTGTGTGTGTGCAGGTTGGTATGCTAGAGCTTTAGAAGCGGGAAAAGGATGTCCTATTTATTTAAAAAAAACTCATAAAAACACTTTGAAACTTATTCCAATTGAAACTTTAAAAAAGTTCGCAATCGATTTATCTTAATTACATATTTCCGTATTTAGGTCCGCCTCCACCTTCTGGGGTTACCCAAGTAATATTTTGAGACGGTTCTTTAATATCACACGTTTTACAATGTATGCAATTTTGAGCATTGATTACAAATTTTTGAACAGAATTTACTTCTTGAACTTCATAAACTCCTGCTGGACAATATCTTTGTGCGGGCTCATCAAATTTCTTTAAAGTATATTTTATAGGCAAATCTGGATCTTTAAGTTTTAAATGCACTGGTTGATTATCATCATGAATTGTACCCGTTAAATAAACCGAACTAGTTTTATCAAAAGTAATAACGTTATCAGGCTTAGGATAATCAATTTTTGGCATTTTATTTGCTGGTTTTAGAGCTTCATGATCAGCATGTTTATGTTTTAATGTGAAAGGAAGCTTTCCTCTAAATAAAATCTGGTCAATTCCAGTAAATAATATACCTAGAATTAATCCCCAAGAGAAACTTGGTTTTACATTTCTTGCCTCATGTAATTCTTTGTAAACCCAACTTTCTTTAAATTTTTGTTCATATGTAGATAAATTTAAATTTTTTGTAAGATGCTCATAAATTGTTTCAGCAGCGATCATTCCACTCTTCATCGCAGTATGAGACCCTTTTATTTTAGGCATATTTAATGTTCCTGCATCACATCCAACTAACAAAGCACCTGGCATAAACATCTGAGGTAAACTCTGTATACCACCCTCAATTAAAGCTCTTGCGCCATAAGAAATTCTTTTTCCGCCTTCAATTATTTTTTTTATATCTGGATGAGTTTTAAATCTTTGAAATTCATCGAAAGGTGAGAGATGAGGATTTTGATAATCTAATCCAATTACGTAACCAAGAAAAACTTGTTTATTTTCTGCATGATACATAAAACTTCCACCATAGGTGTTATTGTCTAAAGGCCATCCAGCAGTATGCATTACTAAACCTTCTGTATGATTTTTTTCATCTATCTCCCAAATTTCTTTAAAACCAATTCCATATTGTTGAGGATTTTTACCTTTGTCTAATTCAAACTTCTTTATTAATTCTTTTCCTAAGTGACCTCTGCATCCTTCTGCAAATACTGTAACTTTTGCATGCAATTCCATTCCTGGTTCATAAGTATCTTTTTTATTTCCCTCTTTGTCGATACCCATATCTTGGGTTGCAATACCTTTAACTGATCCATCGTCATTATATAAAACTTCACTTGCTGGAAATCCTGGGAATATTTCAACTCCTAATCCCTCAGCCTGTTCTGCTAACCATCTACAAAGATTTGCAAGACTTATAATATAGTTGTTATGATTTTGTTGAACCTTGGGAAGTAACCATGTTGGCCAACTTAATGATTTTTGTTTTCCTAAAAATAAAAATTTTTCTTTTGTAACTTTTGTTTTAATTGGAGCTTTTAATTCTTTCCAATTAGGTATTAGTTCGTCTAAAGCACGTGTTTCAAACACGTTCCCTGACAAAATATGCGCACCTATTTCAGATGCTTTTTCTAAAAGGCAGACATTAATATCTGGATTTAACTGCTTTAATTTAATTGCAGTTGAAAGTCCTGATGGTCCGCCACCTACGATGACAACATCGTATTCCATCACTTCTCTGGACATAATGATAATTTCTTACAGTATTTGCTATTTTTGTATAGTGTTTAATTTGTTCAATTCTGACAAAAATTGAGGAAGCGCTTCAAAAAGATCTGCTTCTAATCCGTAATCTGCGACACTAAAAATTGGAGCTTCACCGTCTTTATTTATTGCAACAATAACTTTACTTTCTTTCATTCCTGCTAAGTGCTGTATTGCACCTGAAATTCCAACTGCAATATATAAATCTGGAACTACAACTTTACCCGTTTGTCCTACTTGATGATCATTCGTAATATAACCAGCATCAACTGCTGCTCTTGATGCACCAATTGCTGCATTAAGTTTATCAGCAATATCACTGATTAATTTGAAATTTTCACCATTTTGCATTCCTCTGCCACCAGAAATAACTATTCTAGCTGTTCCAAGCTCTGGTCTGTCTGACTTAACTTCTTCTTTCTTTAGAAATTTAGTTGATGAACTAGCTTCTGCTGGATCAGATTTTGTAATTTCAGCAGATCCACCACTCTTATCAGCAGGGTCAAACGACGTCGGTCTAATAGTAACACATTTTTTTTTGTCATTACTTTTAACCGTAGCAAAAGCATTTCCTGCATAAATTGGTCTTAAAAAAGTATCCTCAGAAATAACTTTAATTATATCGCTCACTTGCGAAGTATCTAGTAATGCCGCAATTCTTGGCATTAAATTTTTACCAAATGTATTTGCTGAGCTTACAATATGTGAATAACTTTCTGCATGCTTAATTATTGCTGCTGCATAATTTTCAGCAATGTAGTTTTCATAAATTTCATTATCAACGTGAATAACTTTTTTTACATTTGGAACTTCAGATAAAGATTTTGCAACATCATCAGCTTGATGACCTAAAACCAAAACATGAAGATCCTCATTTATTTGAGAAGCAGCAGTTATAGCATTATAGGTAAATGGTCTAACCTCTTTATTATTATGTTCTGCAATTAATAATACTGACATTTAAATTACCTTAGCCTCATTTTTTAATTTTTGCACTAATTCTTCTACACTAGCGACTTTTATTCCAGCTTTTCTTTTTGGTGGTTCCTCAACTTTAATTTGTTCGATTCTAGGATTAATATCAACTCCTAAATCTGAAGCATTTAACTGTTCTATTGGTTTTTTCTTAGCTTTCATAATATTTGGAAGCGAAGCATATCTTGGTTCATTTAGTCTTAAATCACATGTAACAATAGCTGGAACATTTACTTCAATAGTTTCTAAACCTTCGTCAATTTCACGAGTTACTTCTAATGCATTATCTTTAACTTCAATTTTCGATGCAAAAGTTGCTTGAGGCCAATTTAATAAAGCTGCAAGCATCTGACCAGTTTGATTACAGTCATCATCAATCGCTTGTTTTCCCATAAACACTAAATCAGGATTTTCTTTTTCTACAATTTTTTTCAAAATTTTTGAAACTGCTAATGGCTCAATCACATTATCAACTTTGACATGTATTCCCCTATCCGCTCCAACAGCTAATGCTTTTCTAACAGTTTCTTGAGCTTTTTCTTCACCGATTGTAATTGCAACTATTTCTTTAGCTTTGCCAGCCTCTTTAATTTTTACTGCTTCTTCTATTGCATTATCATCTGGTGGATTTGTTGACATTTTAACGTTGTCAGTAACAACACCAGAACCATCTTCTTTAACTCTTATTTGAACGTTGTAATCAATAACTCTTTTAACTGCGACTAGTATTTTCATTAAGCTCTTAATAAATTGTTTTCTGGATCGTAAGGACTTTCATCTAAAATTGTAGCATCATATTTCTCACCTAATATTTCAATTTTAAGTTTTTGTCCAACATTTGCTAATTCTGGTTTAACCATTCCTAATGCTAATGATTTTCCAATTCTAAAACCAAAATCTCCTCCTGTAGCTCTTCCTATAACACTTCCATTTTCATAAATGGGATTGTTGCCTAATACATCTGCATCTTTTGGATTGTGAACCTCCAAGGTAACAAGCTTGTTATCAAAACCTTTTTCTCTCCACTTGTTCAATGCTTCAAGTCCAATAAAACTTCCTTTATTAGGATGTATAAATCTATCAAGACCGCTTTCATAAGGTGAGTATTCTATTGATAGTTCTGTTCCAACCAATTTATACGATTTTTCTACTCTCAAACTATTCATTGCTCTAATCCCATATGGTTTTAATCCAAGATCTTGTCCTGCTTCCATAAGTTTATCAAAAATGTGATTTTGATATTCAATTGGATGATGAAGTTCCCATCCTAATTCACCAACAAAATTAACTCTCATGGCATTTACTGGTGCGTACCCTACATCAACCATTTTTGCACTTAGCCATTTAAAGTTTTCATTTGAAAAATCATCTTTTGAAACTCTTTGCATTAACTCTCTTGCTTTTGGACCTGAAACAACCAAAACTCCATTACTATTAGTTAAATTTTCAAACTGCACTGAACCATCTGAAGGCATCCATTTTAAAATCCAATCATGATCTAATCTTTGGAAAGCTCCTGCTGATACTAAATAAAAGCTATCATGTGACTCTCTCATAATAGTAAATTCAGAATGAACTCCGCCTTTAGTATTTAAAGCATGACATAAATTAATTCTTCCAACTTTTTTTGGTAATTTATTTGCAACTAAATTATCTAAAAATTCCTCAGCACCAGGTCCTTTAATTCTACATTTTGCAAATGCAGTCATATCTAAAAGACCAACATTTTCTTTTACGTTTTTGCATTCTTTTTCCATTGCATTGAACCATTTTGATCTTCTAAATGACCAATCATCTTTTTGCTCCATTCCATCAGTTGCAAAAAAGTTAGGTCGTTCCCATCCAAATTTTTGACCAAACACTGCTCCTAAATTTTTCATTCTGTCATAACATGGCGCTGTTCTTAGTGGTCTTGCTGCTGGTCTTTCTTCATCAGGAAAGTGAGTTATGAATACGTGACTGTAGGCTTCTTCATTTTTAGCTTTTAAATATGATTTAGAGCAATAATCTCCATACCTTCTTGGTTCAACACCAAGCATATCAATAGTGGGTTCACCATCTACGATCCATTCAGCAAGTTGCCATCCTGCTCCACCTGCTGCGGTGATACCAAAGCTATGACCTTCATTTATCCAAAAATTTTTCAATCCCCAAGCAGGACCAACAATTGGGTTACCATCAGGTGTATAACAAATTGCACCGTTATAAACTTTCTTAACTCCCACTTCTCCAAACGCAGGGACTCTATGTATTGCACCTTCAATGTGTGGAGCCAATCTATCTAAATCTTCCTGAAATAATTCATATTCAGAATCTTTTGATGGCCCATCTACATAACAAGCTGGTGCACCATCTTCATATGGTCCTAAAATTAATCCACCTGCTTCTTCTCTCATATACCATCTACTATCACTATCCCTTAAAACTCCCATCTCTGGTAATCCATCTTTTTTTCTTTTTTGAATTTCTGGATGAGGTTCAGTAACTATGTATTGATGTTCTACTGGAATAACTGGAATATCTAATCCAACCATCTTTCCAGTTTGTCTTGCAAAATTTCCTGAACAAGAAATAATATGTTCACATTCAATGGAACCTTTATCTGTCTCAACAACCCAGCCATCTTTGGTTTGTTTCATTCCAACAACATTTGTATTTCTATAAATTTCTGCTCCTCTATTTCTTGCACCTGTAGCAAGAGCTTGTGTTAAATCTGCTGGTTGAATATATCCATCTTCAGGGTGTTGTATTGCACCTACTAAATCTGATGTATTACATAATGGCCAGATTTCCTTAACTTGATCTGGTGTTAAAAATTTTACATCAACACCAATTGTTTGAGCAACACCAGCGTATTGAAAGTATTCATCCATTCTATCTTTTGTGCTTGCCAATCTAATATTAGATACAACGCTGAAACCTACATTCTTGCCTGTCTCTTCTTCTAAAGTTTTATACAAATTGACAGCATACTTATGAAGTTGTCCCACAGAATAACTCATATTAAATAGTGGTAATAAGCCAGCTGCATGCCAAGTTGAGCCTGAAGTTAGTTCTTTTCTTTCAATTAAAACAACATCTGACCAACCTTTTTTTGCTAAGTGATAAAGCGCGCTAACTCCTACTACTCCACCACCAACTACAACAACTTTTGCTTTGGATTTCATTATCAGATTCCTACTAAATTTTAATTACTAACGAAACAAAATTCTATTATTCATCGTCTGCGTCACGCCAGCCCATTCTGAACATTAAATAAGCGGCAACTATAACGGAAATTGTACCTACTACCATGCCAATATTAATCCCAACTTCACTTCCCCAAAAATACCATCCAAGTTGAGTGGATGAAATTGTTGGAAAACATAATATAAACATTAGAATTGCGTACCTAATATACATTGGAGGCTTTTTCATTATATTGATGATCCCATTGGTATTGGTTGTGAAACCGCTGTTGTTAGCCAGCAATCTAAAAGATTACCTTCTTTATTATTCTTTTCAACTTTCCATTTAAATTTAAAATATTGTTTGTCCTTATCCAAGACAACAACTTCATAAGTTGCCATTGTACTTGATTTATAAATTTCAGTTACTGTATTTTCTTTGTGATCAATCAACATCGAGTATGAAGCCCCTTTTAACATTCTTTTAAATCTATCTAATGGACCTGTCATCCTTTGATTATTTGGATGTGCAAATTCCCATGTTTGCTCAATCCCTCTATCTTTATATGGACTGTCATTTTTCATTAACGCCTTTAATTGAATTAAAACAACTTGTTTTGGATCTATATTCACACTTGGTTTTAAAACATCGGCAAATGAAGAATTAAAATAAAAAAATGTAATTAAAAAAAATAAAATTTTGAATTTCATATTTTAAATTTATCTTAAATTTAAAATGAAACAAAAGGTCTTAATATCACACTTAATAATTTGATATTATATAGTTTTGAATAATCTATCGTATTCGTTTTTAATACATTTATTAGAGATATAATAAATTTTATTTTGGGAGACTAATTTGGCTGCATTTTCGTTGTGAATTCCTAATTGCAACCATAATACATTTGCACCAATTTCTATTGTTTGTTTTGCTATTTCCTCAGCCTCTTCACTAGGTCTAAAAACATTAACAATTCCAACATGATCTTTAATATCCGTTAATTTTTTATAAACTGGTTCACCATGTATAATTTTATTATCTGTTACTGGATTAACAGGAAAAACTTTGTAACCTGTATTTCTTAAATATTTCATTATTATATTGGAAGTTTTTTTTGAGTCTGGGCTTGCTCCAACAATTGCTATCGTCCTATAACTTAAATATAGTTCTTTTATTTTTTCATCTAAAAGTGTTGTATCCATAATTTGATTTAAATTTTAAGATCTAGTCGCGGTTTCCAAAATGGTCTGAAGAGTTCAATTTTTGGACATCTATTCATAACTACTTTTAAACCTGCATCTTCAGCAATTTTTGCTGCGTCATGATTAATTACACCGATTTGTCCCCATAATACTTTTGCTCCAATTGATATTGCCTCTTCAGCAATTCCATAAAGATCCTCAGATTTTCTAAATACTTCAACCATATCAACAGGTCTATCGATAGCAGATAAATTTGGATAAACTTTTAAATTTCTAATTTCCTTTATACCTGGTTTAGGATTTACAGGTATCATGTCATAACCAGTTTCATGCAAAACTCTTAGCACACCATAACTAAATTTAGTTTTATCTGGGCTAGCACCAACCATAGCAATTGTCTTAACTGAGCTTAAAATATCTTTTAAATATTCAGCGCTATAAGGTTCGTTGTGGTTCATGTTTATTTTTTTTCTTCTTTTTTACTCGCGATATCTGCTTTTAATTCATGAGGTTCTAAAGGGTCTAGGAAAGGATTTCGATACAATTTATCATGACTTTCAACTCCTATCTCAATTGTGCAATCTGTTTTTGCTTTAGCAACACATAAAATAATATATCCATCATTTATTTGTCTGTTATTTAAAGCAACTTGAGAACGTTGATCCACTTCTCCATTAATTAGTTTAGCTGCACATGTAATACATCCTCCGTACTGACATCCGTATGGAAGATCGACACCTTGATCTCTTAATTCGTTTAATAAAGGTTTTTTTCCACTGACTTCAAATGCACTGTTATTTCTGTTTGAGATTGTAATCTTTGTCATAGCCAGATGTCGCTTGTGCAATCTCCACCTGGATATCTACTTTCATGGCACCTACTAGGTCCATTTGGTTCTTTACCAAAATCAACAATAAAATCTTTATTAATTTTCATCCCACCATTTTCAACATCACAATCAATCATAATCATTGCTCCACCCTGCTTTCTTATTTCAGGATAAAATTGATTATCCCATGTAGAAAATAATGATGTTGTTACATACATTCTTTTACCATCTAAGGATAATTGATACATTTGAGGTCCACCAGCAATTTTGACACCATTTACTTCTGGAGCCTTTCCTAACAATCCACCCATCCAAACTTGACCAGTTAATTTAGGTTTGTGAGGATCTGAAATATCATATTGCCTCATATCTCCATGAAGCCAATTATTTATATAGAGATATTTATCATCCATAGAAACCAATATCGCCGACATAACTCCAGGTACAGGAATTGGCCAATCAGGATGAGGTTCATTTTCAACATCAATTATTTTTTCCCATTCCCATTTACCTTCTTTTGATTTCCAAAAATGAATTACATTTGCACTTAGCGCAGCACCACAAAATCCATGACTACTATCAGGATTATGCATAAATTTTACTTCTAATGGTATTAAACCGTCTTCACCTAAATACATTGTTTGAACTGGCTCTTTTTTTTTAAAATCCCAAACATGAAGTCGTCTACCATATTTCAAATGACCAACCTCCTCTAAATCAAATCCAGGCATAAAAGTATTAGGAGCAGCCCATTCAGAACTAACCATCACATTATGTCTTGGCTGGTACCAGAAGTCATAACTAAAAGGTATATCTCCCATTGAATTTTCCCATCTACCAACAATTTCAAAATCTTTATTTAAATGTAAATATCCTCCTGGAGCTTCTCCTCGAGCGTCGCCAAGAAAAGAAATGATAATTTCAGAACCTAGGCAATGAACTGTATGTGGTCCTGATAAATTAGTTTTTTTCTTTATTTCAGATCCATCAACTACTTTATGTATTTTAGGAGCCCTAGGATCAGATGCAGTATCAACGACATAGATGTTATTTGATCTAACGCCTGGAACTAATAAATATTTTCTGCTCATATTTGAGTCGCCATGACAAGAAGAGCATGCATTCCATCCCATGTGATGCAATTCATCACCAATACCTGGCATTTCAAGTCTATGAATTACTTTAGAATATGTAGGGCTTTGTGGATCAACATCGACAGTTGCTAAATAGTCTGGTTTTTGTATTCCCGTCCCTGTGTAAATAGCTATTGTGTATAAAAGCTTTTCTTTTGGTGCTTTTATTGCTTCTGCAGGACTAGCATATCCAGGGCCACAGCATCCATCCATGATTGATTTTCTCCTTTGATTACAACTTAATCTTTTTTTTAAGTGACTTCAACTTAATGGTTATTTGTTTTTCCAATTTGGATTTCTTTTTTCAATAAAAGCACTAATACCCTCTTTGGCATCATAAGACGACATATTAAGTGTCATCATCTTACTTGTGTAATCATAAGCTTTACCTAATGGCATTTCTAATTGTTTATAAAAACCTTTTTTACCTATTTTGATGGTTAAATTTGATTTTGAAGATATTTTTTTTGCAATATCTAAAACTTTTTTATTCAAAGTTTTTGGGCTGTAATGATCATTTATCAAACCTATTTCCTTTGCATATTTTGCATTAATCGGATCTCCAGTTAGGAGCATTTCCATCATTCTTTTTCTACTAATTTTTCGACTGACAGCTACCATTGGAGTACTGCAAAATAATCCAATTTTTACTCCAGGTGTAGCAAATGTTGCTGAGTTTGTACTATATGCAAGATCACAACTTGCTGCTAATTGACATCCAGCTGCGTAAGCAGCTCCATGCACTTTAGCTATCACTGGTTTGTTTCCTTCTACTATTTGCATCATTAGTTTTGAACAAAGCTTAAACAGTTTTAGATGATTAGATCTATTTTTTATACCTCTTACCTCTTTTAAATTATGACCTGCACTAAATCCTTTGCCAGCCCCTTCTAAAATAATAACTCTAGTCTCTTTATCGTTATCTAATTTTTTGAATGCTTTTAATAAAGACGAAAGAGTATTGTATGATAAGGAATTATAAGTTTTTGGATCATTAATTAAAACCCTTTTAACACCCGGTGATACTTTATTTATTTTTACAGTCACTTATTTTAATTTACCTTCTTCTCTCATCTTGGCTCTTATTTTAGTTGCTGAAATTTTTTGAATTTCTTCAGGCAAAACTATTTCTTCAATTTTATATCCAACACCTCTTCCATAACAAATATTTGTAATATTAGGGACAAGCATAATTTTGAACCTGCCCTCAAACTCTGGATTAAGTTTTTCTTCAATATTTTTCTTAACTGTTTCAAAATCAAATGGATTATCATCAACACCTTGTACATCTCTAATTTGAATACATACTTGTCCTGTTTTTTTTATAATTTCTTTGAACAATGTATAATGACCATCGTGAAACGGTTGCCATCTTCCTAACATTTGTGCTGTTGGTTTTTTATTATCCCATTGGTAGCTCATTAATTACTCCTTAAAATTAACTCTATTCTTTAAAGATATAAATTAAAAGACTTTATTTACATTGATGCTTGCATATGAGGCTTCGCCTAAATTCATCAAATTTTCAGCTAAATTAAAACTAATATTATAATCATTAATTTTTTTCTTGATTTCAAAATTAGATACCAAATTTTCTGATCCATTTAATGAAAATGCATATTCAGTATCTTTGTTTGGTAGATATCCTATAGCTAAATATAAATTATCTGTATGTCCACTATATGCATTATCAAATGTTTGGTTTCTCTCATAAATAGCGAATAAACTAAACCGCTCTGGAAAAACTATATCTATACCAACTTCAAAATTAAGATTGTGGAGTGCTCCTGTTTCTAAATTATCAATTAATGTTGAAGAACTATCAGATACATAATTATACTTAAAACTCGATGAACGATCTGTGTCTGCTAAATATTCTAATTTACCATGTCTTTTAAAGGTATATTTGTCTGTTGATAAATCATCCACTAATGCCAAAGCAGCTCTTAAATTTTGTGTTGTTATATGCTGATCTTGAACTTTAATAGCTCCAGAACCTACTTCTTGATAACCATCTAATTTGGTATGTCCCAAATCAATTTGACCCGAAGGTATAAATGTTAATTTATTTCTTTTATATTCATCTTTTATCCTAAGTGTTCCGTATATTTGGTGACCAGTTCTATCTGCTGTTACATTTGTACCATCTAACTTTGTAAGGATATCAGACTCAATTCTTCCTATTCCAAATATTTTATCAACATATTTTGTATTATTTTTCATGGGAGAAGTATTATAATAAGTAACATTATAAGTCCTTGAGTCTAAATTGCTTCCAACATTACCTACATCAATATCATCCAACCCATACCTAATTGCAAATCCCTCAACTCCGTTATCTTCTTTAAATCTGTCTACTCCATACGTTATTGCATTAGTTAGGTTTTCTTTTCTTGAAGCAGTACTAGTTTCACCTATTCTACCTAAAGAAATATCACCTTCACTCCAGTGGAAATAATTTTTGTTGTCTTCTTTATTTGTTTTGTGATTTGATATTTTCTTAAATGACGAAATAGGTAACGGACTTAATGTAGAAAGCATTGTTCCTGAAAAATTTAATTTAGCATTTTGATTTGACAAATTTTCTTTGTCTTTATTTCTTCTTATCCACTTCAGTCTGTTTAAAGCTGAGTTTGTAGACATATTTATAGCTCTTTTTGCAGTCTCTATTTGTGCTTCTGCAATTCCAGTTCTATCTTTATTTTCCGTAATAGAAGCACATTTACCAGCAATAATATTGAAAGGACAAGGAAGATTAAACTCAAATATTTCATCATCACCTTCATCATCTGATACAAACATTTTAAGTCCACTTTTGCTAAATCCAAGTGCTCTAGTTTGTCTGTTATTGTCAGAAGTTAAATCTTGTATGCTCACTGAACCATCTTCTGTGAATGATGACGTATCGTATGGATTATGTAGAGTGAACTGTGTGACAGTATATTTGTCATGATCTGTTACAAATAACCTTTTTCCATTTAAACCAATAAAAATTGCGTCAGGGTTAAATCCTGCCGCACCTTTAGATAGATGGATACCACCACTTGTTACTAGAGACATAGTATCAATATCATATGGAGTTGAAAGATTATATTCCTTGACACCATCACCATTACCATTGACATCATTAAAAACTAAAAATATTTTCGTACCATCTGGATTAATCTCTATACCCTGAACATGGTATTTTTTTTGTCGGGCCTACCTCCAAAACTTGTACCTGCAAGAGCATCAGTATCGGGATCAACATCTTTGACAAATGCACATGTTGAAACATCATAAGCTATTGTTAAGTCATATCTATATAAACGATCATTATTTTTGCCATTGGTTCCCCTACTCAAGATGAAGATCTTAAGTCCATCACTACTAAATGCCATATCACCGGCAACGTTTGGGTCTGAACCATATTGACCTGATCCAACATCTAAATCACACCTTTCATCATCACCTGCATAAGTTTTTGTAGAAATATCAAAAGGTGTTGAAAGATTATATTCATAAATAAAATCAATAGCAGAATTTCCTGTTGAGTTTTGAGTAGAAACAAACATTTTTGTTCCGTCAGGATTAAAAACTATTCCATTTTGTAATGTCTGCCCACCATCGTCAAAGATCTGTCGATCAACAAGAGTTACAACAGCTCCAAATGAATTAGAGATTGGAAATAGCAAAATTACAGCCATTATTATGCTTCTCAGAAGGTTCATAACAGGAAATTTATAATCTAATTTTTCAAGTCTTCAAATATTTTAGGAGCCCAATCTTTAGCGTCCTGAGAGGTAACGTGAAAGTCATATTTTTCAGGTTTTACGAACATTTTATTTGTATCATCAAATCTACCTTCTTTTATTGTATCTACCCAAACTACATAATCTGCAGGAAATAAACTTCTTGCTTTTGGAGTTGGGCAAATAAAATCCGCAATCACATAATTTCCTTCGTTTTTTAATTGTAATGCAAAGTCAGCCATTCTTTTTGCTTGTCTTGTTCTTCCCTCTTCTGAAAAATCCCAATCGTTTGCAGCTTTTCTTACTTCATCTGCATTTAATCTTTTTGCATTCAATAAAGGAGCAAGTTCATCAGCTAATGTAGTTTTTCCTGCCCCTGGAAGTCCCATGATTAATATAATTTTCATTTTTACGTTTTAACTTTAAATTAAATTACCAGCAACCCACTTATGAAAATGATGTGTTGGATTGTCCATCTTTGGAGAAAAATTACCACCATTATAAGCTGGAGAGTTTCTACCTATTTGCATACTTTGAATTATATCTACATCTTCTTTTTGAATATCTTCCCATTGTTTGTGATTTTTTTGTCTTAGAGATTTATACTTTGTTGAATTTGCTGCTTCATCTCCAACATAATAAATTTCCATATGTTCAATTGTAAACTCATGATTTACTGGCTCTAACCAATAAGCATAATAATGATCTTTGTGAATTCCTAACATTACATTTGGGAATAGCGCTACATACTCAGCTATATTTTCCTTATCTTTAGGCCAATTAGGAAAGCATGGGAACTTTTCATTTCCTTCAAACCTTGGATTATACACCACTGTTCCTTGTCCGGCGAAACGATTTGGAAGACCTTGAATATGATAGTGATCTTCTAACTTTGAATAAGAATTTAATCCTGGATGAACCCAAGGTAAATGATAGCTTTCACAATAATTTTCAATTGCAAATTTCCAATTACATTTTGCATCTAATTTAAAATAACCATAATCATTTGCATGATGAATTAATTCTCTATCTTTTAAGGGCCAAAATTTTTCCCATCTTTGACTTAAAGGACTAATATAATCCTCAAATGAAATTTCATTGTTGTTAATATTAATCATAATTAGATCTAACCAAATATATGATCTTATCTCTTTTAAATTACTTTTTGATTTATCAAATTCAGGTGTTTGATGAATATTCATGCCTCCTATATGAGGTGTAGCAACTAATTTGCCTTCTAAGTCATATGACCATGAATGATATGAGCACCTCATAACATTTCTAATTTTGCCAGCTTCTTTAACTAATTTAACTCCTCTATGACTGCAAATATTATGAAAAACTTTTATTTCTTTATTTTTTGTTCTAACAATAAGTAAGGGTATTCCAAGTAAATCAATTGGTTTCACATCACCTTCATTTGGAATAGAACTTCCAACTCCAATGACGATCCACTTATCTTCAAATAATTTTTTTCTTTCAATTAAAGTATATTCTTTACTGATGTAACATTCATTTGGTAAACCATGAGCTTCACTAATTGGTTTAGATACAATATCTAACTTTTGTTTATCTATAATATTGTAAATTTCTGACATGGTTTATTTTATCACTTGATATAACCCTAACCAAGCATTTACGTCTTTGCTCGCAATGTAATCTGATTTAAAAAATTTTATTTCTTTCCATTTATTTTGCGCTTTAAGTTGTTCAATTTTTTTATCAAAACCATATTCTTCATGTATTCCCTCATTAATAGTAAAACAGATAAATCCATCATTCTTTGTAATCCTGATAAATTCCTCCAAAGCTGGTGGCTTGACATGTCCAAAAGTAAATGTACCAACGCACATAACAGAGTCATATTCGTCATCTTTTTTATTAATGGGTTTATTCAAGTCTACTTGTTCAAGCTCATCATAAAGATCATTCGGTACCAATTCTAATAACTTTTTCGAAAGATCCGCCCCATGAAAATTTTTAAAACCATGTTTTTTTAATTCAACACCCACTAGTCCGGTACCACAACCAGCATCATAAATTTTTGCATCTTTATTTTTCTGAAATTCTGAAAATACTTTTGTTGTTTCTTTTGGTCCTGTGTAATTCCAATCGACCATATCCTTATCATATTTATTGCCATCTCCCCACTCATCGTAATATTTCATTACTTCATCGGTATTTTTTAACTTATAGATGGGAATTTTATTACCTACGTCTTTTTGCGCCATAATAAAACTTACTTCACTTTTAATAAAAAAACTCCAAAATAATTTTTTTTATCTGAAAAATATTTTAAGACTTTAAAGCCAGATTTATTAACTAATTTAACAAAGTTATTTTTTGAATATTTATGAGAATTTTCAGTATGAATTGTTTCGTTTTTAGTAAATTTAATATTCTTTTTATTAATTTTTAAAGTGAAATTTTTTTTTGAAATAAGATGCATTTCAATTCTATTTTTTTTTAAATTATAGAATGCTTTATGATCAAAATTTTTAGTTTGAAATTTTGAATTACAAATTTTGTTTACTACATCTAATATATTTTTATTAAATTTAGCTGTTACTCCCAATTTATCATTATAAGCATTTTCAAGGGTCTTCTTATTTTTGATTAAATCTACCCCAATCACTAAATAAGAATTTTTACCTATGATTTTTGAAAAATTTTTTAATATTTTTTTTGCATTTTTAGGTAAATAATTTCCTATGGTAGATCCTGGAAAAAAACTGACTATTTTTTTTTTATTTTTTAAAATTTTATTTAATCTATTTGTCTGACTAAAGTCAGCACATATTGCTGTTACTTTTAAATCTGAGAATTTTTTTGCAATTATTGATGCATTTTCAAACAAATATTCCTTACTAATATCTATAGGTATGTATTCCTTGGGTTCGCTTAATGATTTAATAAATTTATTGATTTTTTTATTTGAACCACTGCCAAATTCTACAATTGTTGAATTAATTGGTAATTTCTTTCTTATCTCTTTTTGTAAGTTACCTAGTATTTCTAACTCTTTATTTGTTGGATAATATTCTTTAAGATTTGTAATTTTATTAAATAACTTTGAACCTTTTTCATCATAAAAATATTTAGGTAGTAAATATTTTTGTTTTTTATTTAATAATCCTTGTAAGATTAATTTTTTATCGTCTTGAATTTGATTGTTTATATTTATTAATTTTAAATTAGTCACTAGATGTCATCAGCTAGTCTGACACCACAAAACTGCCAAGTATCACTTGGATAAAAGAAATTTCTATAAGATGCTCTAATATGATTAATAGATGTAGAATGCGAGCCACCTTTTAAGACAAACTGATTGCACATAAACTTGTTATTATATTCTCCCAGATTCCCTTCATATGGTTTATATTTTTTGTAAGGTGTGTAATTACTGCTTGTCCACGCCCATAAATTTCCATAAACATCGTCTGCTTTTTCTTCAACTTCATGAAAAATTTTATTTTCTAAAAAATTACCTTTTTTCTCAGATTGTTTTAAAAAATATTCTAGTTCAAATTCAGTTGGTAATCTTTTATTTTTGTATCTTGCAAAAGCATCCGCTTCATAGAAACTTATATGAGAAACTGGCTTTTCATTATCAATTTTTTTTACACCGTTTAATGTAAAATAATTATTATTATCTATCCAATACATTGGTTTTTCTAATTTGTTATTATTTACAAAATCCCATCCATCAGATAACCAATACTCATGATTTTTATATCCACCATCATTAATAAATTCTTTCCACTCTCCATTAGTAACAAATGAATATATTTTAAAAGGATCTAATTGTGTTTCTGATACTGGTAATTCGTTATCGTAACAAAAAATATCCTCATTGTTTCCATATTTAAATTTTTTACTAGTTTCTAATGTTAATTCATTTTCTTCTTTAGCGGTTGGTTTGTAGTCGTTAGAATTATAAGTTGGCATCAATGGATTATTGTAAAAAATATTTTTAATATCCATTAACATTAATTCTTGATGCTGTTGTTCGTGATTTGAACCTAGTTCAACTAAAAATGATGTTCTGTTATTTTTTGTTCTTTTTAAAAAATCAATAATATTTTCAGTTACATAATGTCTGTAATTAACTACATCTTTTAAGAGTGGTCTATTTAGTGAACCTCTCTTATTTCTAGGATTGTACTCACCTACAGAATTATAATACGAATTAAATATATAATTATAATCTTTGTTGAAAGGTTTGTAACTTTCATCCAATTCGGACAAGATGAATTTTTCAAAAAACCATGTGGTGTGACCTAGATGCCACTTAAGTGGGCTAACATTTTTGCTGGGCTGTATGACCATATCCTCGGCCTCTAAGTTTTCGCACAGGGATAGAGTTTGTTGTCTTGTTTTGGAGAATAATTCCGTAATTTGAGATAATTTATTTTCCATGGCTAAATTTAATTAAATTTTCAGATCATGACAATGGGTTACAATGTGTTCAGCTGTTTAATATTTTTATAGACACGGAATATAAAATAATTAAGAATTTACTTATGAATTTTTCTTTAGAAATAGGTCCCAAAACTGATTTAAGCACGTTACCAAAGGTAAAAGATGTTTATGTTACAATGCTACCTGGAGGTGATTATAAAGAGACCGCTCAACAGTCTGGAGAGTTAGTTAAAGAGGGATTTAATCCAGTTCCTCACTTCCCAGCAAGGTCAATAAATGATGAAAATCAGCTGAAAGATTATGTTTCTAGATGTAAAGATTTGGGTGTTAAACAGGTCTTGGTGATAGGTGGAAGTCGTGACCCGATCGGGAAATTTGATAGCTCATATCAAATGTTAGAGACAGGGTTTTTTGATGGTATCAAGATTGGAATTGCTGGACATCCTGAGGGGAGTCCTGATATATCCGACTCTGATTTAGAAAAAGCTATGATAGATAAAAAGCCTTACGCTGATTATATAGTTACACAGTGGCTAATGGATACTCAGCCTATTATAGATTTTATCTCAAAACAAACAATACCAGTTCATGTTGGAATAACTGGGCCAATGAAAATATCTAGCTTAATTAAATTTGCTAATATTGTAGGGGCAAAAAATTCCATTAACTTTCTTAAATCTAATTTTAGTAAGGCGTTAGATTTATTGAAACCTAAAGACCCTAATGATTTAATTGGGAAAGTTAAATCGCATACTGATTATTTCCACATTTATACATTCGGCGGCTTGAAGGAAACTAACAAGTGGTTGAAGGAGAATAACTATGTCTAATGAATTTGACTATAGTAAAATAAGACATACAACATCAGTAGATCAGTCTGACAGAAAAGTACCATACAATTTAAGACAAAGCGGACCTACTAAAGTTGAGATGCTAATATCAACAAGAGTAAGGAAGTCTCCATACTGGCATTTATCAATGAAAGCAGGATGTTGGAGAGCAACTGTATATAACAGAATTTACCATCCAAGAGGTTATGTTAAACCTGAAGATGGTGGTGCAATGGTTGAGTACGAAGCAATTAAAAACCATGTAACAATGTGGAATGTTGCAGTTGAAAGACAAATACAAGTTAAAGGACCAGATGCAGAAAAATTTGTTGATTATGTAATTACAAGGGATGCTACAAAAATTTCTCCAATGAGAGGAAGATATGTAATTTTGTGTAATGCATATGGAGGAGTATTAAATGATCCTATTCTTTTAAGAATATCCAAAGATGAATTTTGGTTTAGTTTATCAGATAGTGATATTGGATTATATCTGCAAGGAGTAAATGCAGATGAAAGGTTTAATGTTCAAATTAACGAAATAGATGCTTGTCCTGTACAAATTCAAGGTCCTAAAGCAAAAGCTTTGATGAAAGATCTTTGTGGAAGTGAAGTTGATATCGATAACATGCCTTTTTACGGTTTGGCATCTGCAAAAGTTGGTGGAAGAAGTTGTATTATTTCTCAAACAGGTTTTTCAGGCGAGTCTGGATTTGAAATATATTTAAGAGAAGCAACTTTATATGCCGAAGATATGTGGAATGCTGTTCTTGAAGCAGGTAAAAAACATAACTTAATGGTGATTGCTCCTGCACACCATAGAAGAATTCAGGCTGGAATTCTTTCATGGGGACAAGATATGGATCATGAGCATAATCCTTTTCAATGTAATCTTGGTTATCAAGTTTCTTTGTCTGGCAAAGGTGAGTGGAACAAAAAAGGTGATTATGTTGGTAAAAAAGCTCTCGAGAAAATGAAAGCTGATTTAAAAGCAGGTCATAAACCTTACAAACTTCAATTAGTTGGACTTGAATTAGGAGGAAAACCTATTGAAGAATATGCTCCAGATTTTTGGTTAATTTCAGAAAACGGCAGTGAGCCTGTAGGATTTATAACTTCTCCTTGGTATCACCCAGAAAAAGGGAAAAATATTGCTATGGGATACGTTCCATTTGATGGCACGCTAAATGCAAATGGTTTTCCAAAAGGTAAGGTTGGATCGAAATTTAAAGTCCATCTACCAGAAAAATATTCAGATAAACCTGGAGAACCAGTTGATGCAGTTGTAGTTGATATTCCATTTACAGAATCTTACAACGCAAATACAAGAGAAGTAGTCAATAAGTGATAAAAATTTTTTTAGGGGGAATTTAATTCCCCCTAAATATGACGAAAACCTTTTTCATAGTTGTTTGCATTATAATCGCTATTGCTCTAATAATATTCCCATTAATCATTTCATATAAGGCGCAAAAAAAAAATAAAGATAATTAATGTTTGCTCAGTTTTTAGATATTGTTTTTAAATCGTTAAAGCTTGATAAAACTCTTTATAGAACTCCAAGATATTATGGAGAAGCTGGAATTTATTTTGCAATTCTAATTATGATTTTAGATGGGGTTGCTGGAGCAGTTGCGGCTAATACGATTGTAAAAACATCTGTTGGTATATCTGGTTTAACAGCATTATTAACTTGGTTGGTGTGGGCAATTTTTATATTTGTAATTGGAGTTAAAATTTTTCCTGATAAAGATAGAAAAATTCCATTTAAAAGAGTTCTTATAGCTGTTGGGTACGCACACGCTCCAGGCCTATTAAGATTTTTTGCTGTCACACCAGAATTAGTGCTTTTAATTATTTTTCTTACTCAATTTTGGATTTTTGCTTCATTAATTATAGCAACAAGACATATTTTAAATTTAAAATCAAATTTAAAAGCATTTGGAATTGTATTTTTGTCTTTTTTAATTATTTCTTTTTTGACAATTTCTTTCGTAATGACAAAAATTAATTCATTACCTATAAGTACAAATATTTAAAGCGGAAATAAAGTTTTTGATGTTCTACAGGAGTTGCAAAGTTTATAGCCTGTAAGTATTAAATTTTGAGTTACTGCCTCATCTTCTTTTTTACATTCATCACAAATATCGTTTAATTCATTATTATCTGATTTGTCTGATTTATATTCAAAGTTATCAGTCATTATCTGTTAATCCTGCTCCTGCGGTTTTTTGTTTTAACTCATCAGTTTCTTCAACAAATGTGTTTTCTGATAATTTTGTTAATTCTTTCCAATCTTCTTCAGAAAAATTATTCTTATTTTCTAAGAATTGAATTTTAATTACATCAGCTTTTTCTACAATCTCACTACTTAAGTAATTCGAATAAATTGATTGATTGAAATTTAATAAAAATTCTTTTTGATCTATCTTTAAAAAAATTCTCTTTCCCGTTATTTCCGAAGATCTGCTGACAAACGGTAAAAATATCAATGGGTAAGCAATTTTTTCAATTTCTATATCATTTAGTTCTTGGATAGAGATAGATTGATCAAAAAAACTTAATCCAAGTTTAATCGGACAGTAAAAGTTTTGAGGTCTGTTGCTTTTGTTAAAAGATTGGCAATTTTCAAACTTCTCATTATTAAAAATCTTAAAATATTGGTTTATGTGTTTTATTCCTGGTAAACCAAATAACTCGAGTTGCTTAATGTTCTTTCCTATTTCTTCTGCAACTCCCCAGGAGAAACCTTTCGCTTTTGTTGAACGTTTAACAATCGTGTCAATTTCACTATAACTTCTCATTAATTACTTAGTTATATATCCAATATTGATTAAATGAATTAAGTTCATTTGGTAATGGAGCTCCTTGAAACATACAAATCCTTAGCCATTTGTCAGATCTTGGATCAAACTTTACCGCCCCAAAAAAAGAAAGTTTAAGTCTTAACATATCAATAGGAACTAATTTTGAGCCAATGGTGTTATCTTGAATTTCAGAATATGGATATTTCTCTGTTATAAACACTCTTCTTACAATATGTCTTAATTCATTGTTCTGTACTAGAAAATTGCCAATCTTTAAGCTGTTTTTTAATGTAAAAATAGTTTCATAAAGTTTTTTAATATCTCTAGCAATAGCTGTAGGCTGCTCAAGTTCTGAGCCATTATCTTCAAATCGATCTCCAATTCTAGGCTCCTCTTTATTTTTTGAAATGAACCAAAATTTTTTATTATTTTCATTTTTTGAAAAATCAATTTTTAAAATATCTGAATAATTTTTCTCAATTATTTCTCTTAGGTCATTTATAGTTCTGTCTACAGGTATATTAAAACTACTATCCTCGTCTGAACTCATTCGAGAAATTAAAGGATCAGTTATTTCATTATATGGCTCCATCATTATAGAAACCAAATACTCAACTCCTTCTTCAGATAAATTTTCCTCTGCCCAGTTATATAATTTATCAAATATATAAAAATTTGATTTATCAATATTATCTTTCAAATAATTAATTAAATTCTGTAAATCATTAATTAAATTCTCAATTTTTTTCTTTTGGTAATCACTGTCAGTATTCCATGAAGTTACATTTTTTAAAGATTTTGTTAAACAATTGTAAAAAATTTTAAACTCTTCTTCTGATACTTTTTCAATTTCTCTTATTTTTTTTAATGCGGTTTCTTTAGCTAGAATCCAATTATTTAATAATGAAGGGTGGTTAACAATAAATGGTGCCATTCCTAATCCAGTTGAATTTCCAATTCCTAAATTTCTGCAAATATCCAAGTCTAATTCTACAGCGTCTTTTGGATTTTTATGTTTTGCTATATGATTGACTTGATCGAAAGTGAATTGTCTTACAAGGTAAACTAACATCATTTCCAATCTAAAAGGACCATTTATTTCATCTCTATTTTTAATTCTAAACCTGTCTGCTAATCCAAATTTTCCTGAGCCATATACTGCAGTTGTTCTGTACAAGTATCCAACTTTTGAAAGCTCATTAGTATTGGGCTGGATACCTTTTGATAAACACTCGACCACATAATTAAATGCTCTAACTGATCTATTTGCTCTTGAGAGAGTTAGTTCTTTATAAGAAAGTCTACCAACTTCTTGTTTAGGGACATTTTGTGAAAGTCTATCAATATCAATTTTTGAAGGAATGCCATCATACAAAGCAAATGCAGCATCCCATTTAGTTGCTATTACTCTATCAGATCTTTCCTCATCTTTAAGCTCATTAGCAAAACAAACTAAAGAATATGTTTTTTTATCTTTTGAAAATGAATAAATAGCTACTCCATATCCCCTATCATTCAAGTCAAAAAAATCTCTGTTATATTTCCAATCTTTGAACTCATTTAAAAATGATCTTAGAAAAGATAATTTAGATTGATGAAAAGATCCAAGCCTAGAAAGTTTCATTACAATTTTAGGATCTCTTAGTGGAACTTGCATTAATTAATTCCTTTATAAAAATTAAACCAGTTATTGCCAAGTATCTTATTTATCTCTTCTTCGTGAAAACCTTTATTTTTTAGTTCTGCGTTTATATTATTAAATCCTCTTGCATCCAAAAACCAATCTGGTTGTTTTGGAAAACCAGGTTTATCTTTACTACCTTCGCCAAAATTTTTTGATTTTGACCAAGTTCCATTTCTCATCCATTCAACTACACTGTCTGGCTGGTTTAAACATAAGTCTGATCCTATTCCAACATTATCAATACCCATAATTTCAACTGTTCTTGCAACCATTTCACAAAAACTTTCTATTTTACAATTCGTTCCATCTTTTAAGTGATGAGCATACAATGACAATCCTAACATTCCTCCACTATCGGATAAAACTTTTAATAATTCTGTAGATTTATTTCTTTTTGCTTCAAACCAAAAAGTTGGATTTGCATGAGTGATCGCAATTGGTTTTTGACTAATTTCAATTGCATCAAGTGTACTTTTCTCTGCTGAATGAGACATGTCAACAACGATACCTACTCTATTCATTTCTTTAATAGCCTCTTTTCCAAAATTTGTAACTCCGCTATCATTTTTTTCATAACATCCAGTGGCTAATAATGATTGGTTGTTATAAGTTAATTGCATAAATCGACAACCTTGTGAGTGTACTTTTTCTATAAGAGCTATGTCGTCTTCAATTGGTGAACAATTTTGAAATCCAAAAAAAATTGCAGTTTTGTTTTCTTCTTTTGCTTTTGTAATATCATTGTAGTTGTTGCCTAGAAATATAAGATCTTTATTTTCTTCGAAATGTTTATTCCACTCTTTTATTCTTTGTTGTAATTCATCATAGTCTTCATGATAAACTAACGTTACGTGTACCGCATTTAATCCAGCTTTATTATTTATTTCAAAGATTTCTCTAGACCATTTACAATACTGAAGATTATCAATTCGATAATTCATATTTGGTATACACTATTATTATTATTATGATTGTCACTAACTTAAACTGTCCTTAGCTAAAAATTGCAATTTAAGGGAAATATCTGTAAATTGATATTGGTTTCATGAAATACAAAAAAAAATCACATAAAGTATCAATTGTAATGGGCAGTCAGTCTGATTACAAAACAATGAAGAATTGTGAAAAAGTTCTTAAGATTTTAAAAGTTAATTATGAGACAAATATCGTCTCTGCACACAGAACACCTGATAGACTTTATAACTATGCAAAGAAAGCAGAAAATAACAATATTTCTATTATTATTGCTGGTGCTGGAGGATCAGCACATTTGCCTGGTATGATTGCTGCAATAACTAGAATTCCAGTCATAGGTGTTCCTATTGAAAGTAAAAAGTTAAAAGGTTTAGATAGCCTACTATCAATTGCTCAAATGCCAAAAGGAATTCCTGTTGGTACAGTTGCTATTGGAGAAGATGGTGCAATCAATGCTGGTTTATATGCTGCTTCAATTATAGCTACGTATGATAACAATGTAAAAAAAACACTTTTAAATTGGCGAAAAAAACAAACATCAAAAGTAAAAAAAAAACCAAAGTAATTAATGTCTAAACCTGATCTAGGAATAATAGGTGGTGGACAATTAGGAAGTCTATTAGCATCTGCTGCAAAAAAACTTAATATTAAAACGGTTATTTTATCAGATGATAAAGATGCACCCGCAATTAATTTTGCAGATGAATTTATTTATGGAGATTACAAAGACATAAATATCATCAATAACTTTTTAGAAAAAGTCGATCTTGTTACTTATGAGTTTGAAAATATCCCGTATGATATATTGAAAAAAATTAATGAAACCAAATCTGTATTACCAAGCCCCGAAATAAATAAATTAATTCAAAATAGAATGACTGAAAAAGAGTTTTTAAATAAAAACAATATAACTACTACACAGTTTGTAAGTATAAACGATTTAGATGATATAAAAATAAACGATAGATTAATACCTGGTTTATTGAAAACTTGTACACTTGGCTATGATGGAAAAGGCCAATATAAAATAAATAATGCAAATGATTTAAATGAAGATTTTGATTTTTCAAAAGGCTACATCTTAGAAAAGATAGTAAATTTAAAAAAAGAAATTTCAGTAGTGGTTACAAGATTTGGTCATCAAAAATATGAAATTTATGATCCAATTGAAAATTATCATGAAGACCAGATTTTAAAACACTCCAAAATTCCCGCTGATATAAGTGATGATATTAAAAATAAAGCATTGGACTGGGCAAAAACAGTGGCTGAAGAGCTTGATTATATTGGTACAATGTGCGTTGAATTCTTTATAGATAAAAATAATAATTTATATGCTAATGAAGTTGCACCAAGAGTACATAATTCTGGACACCTAACTATAAATTCACACAACATTAGCCAATTTGAAAATCATATAAGAGCTGTATGTGGACTTGAAAAATTAGAAACAAAAAAAATTTATAATGCAAAAATGCTTAATTTGATTGGTGAAGATATATTAGAATATAAAAATAAAAAATTTAAAGAAAATGAATTTTTTTGATTATTTAAAAAAAGAAGTTAAAGCTAAAAGGAAAATGGGACATTTAACAATTATAGAAAAATAGTTTTAAGAAATTGTTTGTATCAAAGAAATATTATTGTTTGTAGGTTTATTAACTTCCTTTGAAACTTCATGAAAGTTTAATTTTGTTTTTTTACACTCTTTCAGAAAACTCGATCCTGTTAATTCAAGATTTAAATATCTATTAACATCATTTTCATTAATTATAACAGGCTGTCTATGATGTATTTCTTTAATATTTTCATCTGCATCCTCGGTTATTAAACAAAATTGATCATTGTCATAAATAGCCGCTAAATACATAAGCTTTTTATCCTCTCTTAAAAAATAATAAGGTGTTTTATTTTCCTTTTCTCTTTTCCACTCATAAAAACCATCTGCTACAGCTACACATCTATGTAGTCGAATTAATTTTTTGAAAGACACTTTTTCATCTATAGTTTCTAGTCTTGCATTTATTAAAGGTTTAAAATCTTTTTGCTTAGCCCAACTAGGTACTACTCCCCACTTTAAATTTTCTAGAGTATTTCCATTATTGTATTTTTTAATTACAGGTAATTTTTGAAATGGATGTGCATTATAATTTTCATTATCTTCAACTTGTATAGCTGACTTAACAAGTTTTTTTGTTTTTGTAACAGGGCTCGTTATTACGTATCTTCCACACATATTTAATTTTCTTGGTTTAATCTAAATTTAGATTATATGTTTTTCAAAACTATGAAATCAATAGAAAATAATTTTGATGATCCGCAAGTAAATGAGTTGCTAACTAAGCATTTTATTGAATTGAGATCTGTTTCTCCTGAGGGGAGTTCGCATGTATTAGATATACCTGGATTAAAGGATCCAAGTATAAAATTCTGGAGTTTGTGGGAAAATAATGAATTAATAGGTTGTGGAGCTTTAAAATTATTTGATGAAACGCATGGAGAATTTAAATCTATAAGAGTTTCAGATAAGTTTAGAAATAAAAAATATGGTGGAAAAATAATTTCACATCTTATTGAAAAATCTAAACAAATAGGAATCACTAAATTAAGTGTCGAAACTGGAGCAGGTGATTTTTTTGCACCTGCTAGAAAACTTTTTAAAAGTTTTGGTTTCAAAGAGTGTGGGCCTTTTGCGCACTATAAAGATGATCCTAATTCATGTTATTATTCAGTAGATATTTGAGGAGTTTAGTTTGGAAACTGATAAATCGAGACCATTTGTATTATATGTTGCCGAAATCATTTATCAAAAGATATATGAAATCAAAATTAAGAACCCTAATTTAACTAATATTCAAGCTTTTGAAATATTTATTGCATCAGATGATTATAATGAAATTAGTTCAGGAAATTTTCATGATAAGTGGTTTAAAGAACTTGAGAGCAATGACTACGTAGATAAATCTACAAAAAAAAAGATTAATCAAGAAACTATAAGACTTTTACAAATACAAAAAGATACTATGATTAAACAATTAATGAAAATCCCAAAATTATATTATGCAAAAAGTCACTTTCCGTTGGAGTTATCTCAAAGAGCATTTGATCATTTGTGGAGAGTTTGTGAAAGTTATGAACTTTGGTGTAAAGAAACTAAACAAAATGGATTAATTTTATTAAATTTAACAGAATAATTTATGAGTAATAAAATTTTGAGATTTATAGATAGTACTTTAATAGATTTAGGAA
The DNA here is from genome assembly GCA_902595815.1 of uncultured Pelagibacteraceae bacterium. Classification (GTDB taxonomy): domain Bacteria; phylum Pseudomonadota; class Alphaproteobacteria; order Pelagibacterales; family Pelagibacteraceae; genus Pelagibacter. The sequence goes on along the minus strand of CACJRL010000002.1, from coordinate 10,602 downwards.
GACAGTTTAAGTGGACCTATCTACCACCATTGATGATTTATCTTGCGGCTGGTATTTCAGGACTAACAGGTATTGTTGGAACTTTTTTTGTTAAAGACTATCTAAACTTATCTGCTGCTTTTCTTGCTGGACTGGGTTTTTGGGCTGGAATTCCATGGGCATTGAAGATGCCTTTAGGTCACCTTGTTGATCTAATCTGGAATAAAAAAAATTACATGGTTTTTGTAGGAGCATCCTTAATATCATTAAGTTTAATTATAATGTACGGTTTAATAATTCATACTGAATGGATGTCATCAATTCTTTCAGTAGAAACATGGTTTGTGATCAGTGTTTTACTTGCTCCGATTGGTTATGTTGTGCAAGATGTTGTAGCTGATGCTATGACTGTAGAAGCAGTTCCTTTAGTTGATGACAGCGGAAATAAATTTTCAAGAGATGAAATCAAACTTATGCATACAACAATGCAAACTCTTGGAAGATTTGCAATAATTGGTGGAACTGTTTTAGTTGCTTTAGCTAATGTAATTCTTTTTAAAGGAGTAGACGAACTTGAACAAGCAGATAAAATAAGTTTATACGGTTCAATTTATATATATGCTTTAATTATTCCAATTGTATCTGTACTAGGAATATTTCTTGCTTCATATCTAAAAAATCAAAAGAAAAGAAAGCTTATTGAACAAGGTTTAGAGGGTGACCAAGATTATGCTCCTTCAGAGAAAACTGAAGTTAACTGGTGGATATTAGGTGGAAGCTTGGTTTTTGTTATCTTCACTTTAGGTATTGGTTCATTCAAAGTGCCTTTTGCTCAAGAAATTGTTTTTGTGGGTTCAATGGCAATTATTCTATTTTTAATGAATAAATTAGTTAAAGAACTTCCTCAAGATTTAAGACTTACTGTTGTAGGAACGGCAATAATAATTTTTATTTTTAGAGCAATGCCAGGACCTGGTCCAGGTTTGTCTTGGTTTGAAATTGATGTACTTGAATTCAATGAACAATTTTTTTCTGTATTATCTCTTATAGCCTCTGTTTTAACGCTTGTTGGTATTATTTTATTAAGACCATTTATGGCAAACAACTCAATAGCTAGAATAATAGTGATTTTATCTATTGCAGGTGCAATTTTATTTTTACCAAGTGTAGGAATGTATTATGGATTTCACAATTGGACATCATCTATTACTAATGGAGTTGTTGATGCCAAGTTTATTGCAATATTAAATACTGCTCTCGAGTCGCCTTTGGGACAAGTCTCAATGATACCTTTACTTGCATGGATTGCTAAAAATGCGCCGTCGCACTTGAAAGCAACTTTCTTTGCAGTATTCGCATCTTTTACAAATCTTGCTTTATCAGCAAGTGCCTTGGGGACTAAATATTTAAATGAAATTTATGTTATTACTAGAGAGGTAAAAGATAAGGTAACAAACGCTATTCTTACCACCGCAGATTATTCAGATCTAGGTATTTTGTTGATAACAGTAACGCTTGTAACTTTAATAATTCCAATTGTGTTTGTGGTTATAATTCAAAAAACTAAATTCAAAACTTCAGAATAATTTTTATTCAGCTTTATAGCCAAATTCTAAACAAGCATCAGTTATTGAATGATAAAGAGATTCACCAAAACTTCTTAAAGCGAATATTCTTACTTTTCTTGGATTTGAACTAATAAAATCAATAGTTATTGTAATTGCATGAAAAGCAGAATTAGAACATTTCCCTTCATCAAGACCATCTAAATTTAATGGACAACCTTTTTTCAATACTTCATCTACCAAAGAACCTTCTAATTCCAGTATTGTTCTTGAATGAGATAGATCAGTTAATGCAAAATCATCATGACTTAGGTTTTCTAAAATAGATTTTTCTATTTCTTTATTCTTTGAAACGACTAACCAATTATCAGGTCCCATCCATAAAATTCTTGTATTAAGATTTGAAGATACCAAAAGAGTCTCAGGTAAATTTAAATTATCTATTTTTATTTTATCAATACTAATTGAAGATTTTTTATATTTAACAATTTGATAAATCAAAATATCTTTGATTTCTCTAATATTTATTAGCTCATCTTTACTATCGTGATTGCCAAACAATCCATGTTTATGAATATTTTCTAGTGCAGAAGCATTTTTCATGATCTAACTCTTTTTCCTTCTGGGTCAACATAATGTGAAGATATAACTTCTACTTCGATTGATTTATTTTTTAATGGTGATACTGCAAAAAACTTTTTACCTATCATGTTTTTTCCATCTTTCATAATTGCTAGAGAAAATGGATTATTATTTTCTACACTCCAACAAGAAGAAGAAACGTGACCAAGTTTAGGATTAGGTAATTTTGCATTCTGATCTTGGACGATATGAGATCCTTCAGGAATACTAGACTTTCTATCAATTGGAATAAGTCCAACAATTTTTTGTCTGCTTTCAACGTTAAATGCTTCTCTTCCTAAAGAATTTTTGCCAATAAAATCTTTTTTCTTTGAAACTAATCCATTTAATGAAACATCTGATGGGATTGTTCGGCCATCTAATTCTGGTCCTGCAACGTGTCCCATTTCTATTCTTAATGTTGATAAAGCTTCAGTTCCGTAAGGCTGATTTCCAAATTCTTTTCCTACTTCCATCATTTTCTCCCACATGAACATGCCATGATCTGATTTGACATTAATCTCATATGCAAGCTCACCAGAAAATGAAATTCTAAAAATTCTTGATGGAACACCAAAAAATTCTGCTTCTTTATAGCCCATAAAAGGCAATGCATCATTTGAAACATCTAAGTCTGGATATAATTTTGATAACATATCTCTAGATTTAGGCCCAGCAATTGCAGCCCCTGCCCATTGCTCAGTTGTAGAGACAACATTTACATTTAATTCTGGCCAAACAATTTGAAGATAATATTCTAAGTGAGACAAAACATTTGCAGCTTGTGCAGTTGTTGTTGTCATATGATAATGATTTTCTGAAATTCTTGTTGTTGTTCCATCGTCCATGACAATTCCATCTTCTCTAAGCATTAATCCATATCTTGCTTTTCCCACAGGTAATTTCATCCAAGCATTTGTATAAACTCTATTTAAAAATTCTGCTGCGTCTGGACCTTTGATATCAATTTTTCCTAATGTTGTTACATCACATATACCAACGTTCTCTCTAACATTCTTTGCCTCTCTCTTTGAAGCTTCAAATAAAGTTTCATTTCCTTGTTTATAATATCGAGGTCTCTTCCAGGCACCTGCATCGACAAAAACAGCATTATTTTTCTCATGCCATTCATGCATTGGTGTTTTTCTAGTTGGCATATATTCCATACCTACTTCACGACCAACTATTGTCCCGATTGTAATTGGTGTGAAAGGTGGTCTAAATGTTGTGTGTCCCACTTCAGGAACTATTTTATTTTCTATATTAGATACCAACTGAAGACCATTTAAATTACTTGTACGGCCTTGATCTGTTGCCATTCCAAGAGTTGTATATCTTTTGACGTGCTCTATTGATCTGTAACCTTCTCTTAGTGCGATTTCTATATCAGAGACAGATACATCATTTTGAAAGTCAACAAATCTTTTTGGATTTTCATTTTTAGGTAACGGCATACACCAAAATTTATCATGAGCTCCGTATTTCTTTTCATTTACATTTGGAATTGAGATTTCTGTTTTAGTCTCTGTAATTTTTGCGGAAAGATTTGAACCATTTTCGAAACCATGTTTTAAACTTTCTTCTAATGTAAATGATCCATTTGCTGCACCGACTGATGTCTCATGTTGTTTTTTCTTATCTGGAATAAATGCATCAATTTTTTCTTCATACTTAAGTTTATTTCCTGATTGTGATGCTAAATGTACTGATGGTGTCCAAAATCCAGACACACAAATACAATCACAATCTATAGTTTCTATTTTCTCAAAAGAATTTTTATCTTTATTTAGTTTACCAATTTTTGCAGATTTAACTTTTTTGTATCCATTTGCTACAATAACACCGTGAGAAAATCTTATATCAATTCCCTTTGATTTAGCTTCATCAATTAATTCTGATGAATGTTCTTCTCTTGTATCTAATATAATTGGTTCAACATTATTTTTTTTGAACTCTAAAGCTGTTTCATATGCACTATCATTATTTGTAAATATTAAAGGTTTCTTTCCAACCAATACTCCGTAGACTTTCATATATTCTTTCGCAGCTGCTGATAAAAATATTCCTGGAGTATCATTGTTGCCAAACACAATTGGTCTTTCAATTGAACCGGTTGATAAAATTGTTTCTTTGGCTCTAATATACCAAAGTCTTTGTCTTGGGGTGAATTTTGATTTTTTCTCTAAATGATCACTAACTCTCTCAAACATTACAAGCATGTTATGATCATAGTAACCAAAAACTTGAGACCTATTTTTTACAGTTACATTAGGCATAGATTTTAATTCAGTAATTATTTTTTCTGCCCAATCTTTTCCTGATAAATTATCAATGCTTACATCGTCAGTTAAAAGTGTTCCTCCAAATCTTGGTTTATCCTCAGCTAAAATTACTTTTGCTCCATTTTTTGCAGCAGCATAAGCACTTGCTAATCCAGAGGGTCCGGATCCAGTAACTAACAAATCGCAATACTCAAATTTATGTTCATATCTTTCTTTATCTTTTTCTATCGAAGCAACCCCTAATCCTGCGGCTTTTCTAATGAAAGGTTCGTAAATTTTATACCAGAAACTTTTAGGCCACATAAATGTTTTGTAGTAAAACCCAGCTGGGAAAAACATTTTTAAGAAATTATTAATTGCACCAACATCAAAATTTACTGATGGCCAACAGTTTTGGCTTGTTGCAGACAAACCTTCAACGAGTTCCATTTCTGTTGCATTAACATTTGGCTCTGAATGACCATTGAATTCTACTTGAAGCTTTGCGTTTGGCTCCTCTACTCCTGCACCAAAAAAACCTCTCGGTCTATGATATTTAAAACTTCTACCGACTAAGTGTATTCCATTTGCTATTAAAGCAGAGGCAATTGTATCACCTTCATATCCAAATAATTTTTTACCATTAAAAGTAAAAGATATTTTTTTGTTACGATTAATTAATCCCTCTTTATTTAATCTAAATGGTTGGCTCATCTTATTTCTTCTGTAACTTTTGCTGTTTGGAAAATTTCATGTGTAGCGGTGTCTCTTTGCACCTTAATCCATTGTCTACATCCAGCTATATGTTGCCATAACTCTATATGTTTTCCTCTAGGACTTTTTCTCATATAAACAAAATTATCCCAATCTTCACTTGATACTTCTTCATTTATATTAGGTCTTTTTACAGTTGCATCACCTCCATATGAAAATTCTTTTTGTGCTCTTAAACCGCAATAAGGACATTTGATGTATAACATTTTTTAACCAATCCAGGTTTTAGTTCCTAAACCTTTTTCATCTAAAAGATGGCCTGTAGAAAATCTATTTAATCTTAATTCTGAATTTAATTCATGAACTTGATCTTGTGCAATTGTATGAGCAAATGTCCAACCTGAGACAGGAGTTGATTTAAAACCTCCATAACACCATCCGCAATTTAAATATAAACCTTCAATATGAGTTTTATCAATTATTGGAGAACCATCCATAGACATATCCATGATTCCTCCCCATGTCCTTAACATTTTTAATCTACTTAAAAATGGAAACAAAGCTAAGCCACCTGTCAATACATGTTGTATAGTTGGCAAGTTGCCTCTTTGAGCATAACTATTATATCCATCAAGATCACCACCCATTACCATCTCACCTTTATCTGATTGACTTATATAAAAGTGGCCTGCACCAAAAGTTACTACTCCGTCTAATAATGGTTTTACAGGTTCTGAAACACAAGCTTGCAGTACATGAGTTTCTATTGGCAGTGTCATATTTAATTTTTCAGCTAATATATTTGTGCTACCCGCAACACATAATCCAACTTTTTTTGCTTTAATATCTCCTCTTGAAGTTCTTATTCCTTTTATCTTTCCGTTAACAACATCAAAACCAGTGACCTCACAGTGTTGTATTATATCTACTCCCATATCATCTGCTTGACGCGCATATCCCCAAGCAACAGCGTCATGTCTTGCTGTACCAGCGCTTGGTTGCATTAAGCCTCCAAAAATTGGGAAACGTACTTCATCACTAAAATCAGCCATTGGAATTAATTTTTTAACTTCGTCTCTATCCAATAACTTTGCATCTATTCCATTTAATCTCATAGAGTTTCCTCTTCGAGCATATGCATTCATTTGAGCATCTGAATGGGCTAAGTTTATTATTCCCCTTGGAGAAAACATCACATTAAAGTTCAGTTCTTGACTTAAGTTTCTCCATAAATCCATTCCAAATTCATTAAATCTTGCATTAGCATCGTACATAAAATTTGATCTTATGATCGTTGTATTTCGACCAACATTTCCACCACCAATCCAGCCTTTCTCAATGATAGCTACATTTCTAATATTATGTTCTTTTGCTAAATAATATGCAGTAGCAAGACCGTGTCCTCCGCCTCCGATGATGACTACATCATATTCGCTTTTTGGTGTTGGATCTTTCCAAGCAACTTCCCAATTTTGGTGATTGGAGAAAGCGTTTTTGATTAGACTAAATACTGAATATTTCTGCATCCGTAAGTTTTATAAAATTAAATATAAGTTTTTGCTAATTTTTTTTATATATATTTTTTAGATGTTTAAATACGTGACAAAAAAGGATAGTAATTCTGCTCATTAATAAGTAATTAAATTTATGTCAAAATCAGATATCCAAATTGCACGAGAAGCAAAAATGAAACCCATAAATGAGATTTTGGGTAAAATTAATGTTCCAGACGAACCAAGTGCTTTTAGTCCTATGGGACGTCATATTGCTAAAATAAATTTAGAATATTTAGATAGTTTAAAAGATAAACAAAATGGAAAATTAATTTTAGTTACTGCTATTACTCCAACTCCTGCAGGTGAGGGAAAAACTACTACGTCAGTTGGTTTAAATGATGGATTAAATAAAATTGGTAAAAATTCTATAGTGTGTTTACGTGAACCTAGTTTAGGTCCTTCATTTGGAATGAAAGGTGGAGCAGCAGGTGGAGGATATGCTCAAGTTGTTCCAATGGAACAAATCAATTTACATTTTACGGGGGATTTCCATGCAATTACATCTGCTCACAATTTATTGTCAGCGTTAATTGATAATCATATTTATTGGGGAAATAAATTAAACATAGATGTAAGAAGAGTAGTTTGGAGAAGAGTTATGGATATGAATGATAGATCTTTAAGAGCTATCAATATTAATTTAGGAGGAGTTGCTAATGGTTTTCCAAGAGAAGACGGTTTTGATATTACAGTAGCATCTGAGATAATGGCTATCTTTTGTTTAGCAAATGATCTTGAAGATTTGGAAAAGAGAATAGGTAATATTACAGTTGCTTATACTAGAGATAGAAAGCCTATTTTTGCAAAAGATTTAAATGCTCATGGACCAATGACTGTTTTGTTAAAGGAAGCAATTAGACCTAATGTAACTCAAACTTTAGAAAATAACCCTGCCATTATTCATGGTGGTCCTTTTGCAAATATTGCACATGGATGTAACTCTGTGATAGCAACTAAAGCAGGTTTAAAACTAGCTGATTATGTTGTAACTGAAGCTGGATTTGGAGCAGACCTGGGAGCAGAAAAATTTCTAGATATTAAATGTAGAAAATCAAATTTAAAACCTGAGTGTGTAGTTATTGTTGCAACAATTAGAGCATTAAAAATGCACGGTGGTGTAGCTAAAGATGATTTAAAAAATGAAAATGTAGATGCGTTAAAAAAAGGTTTAGTAAATTTAGAAAGACACATTGAAAACGTAAAAAAATTTGGTTTACCGGTAGCGGTTGCTGTTAATCATTTTGTTGCTGATACTGATAATGAAGTAAAAGAGTTAATAAATGCTTGTGATAATATGGGAGTAAAAGCTACTTTATGCACTCATTGGTCAAATGGTGGAGAAGGAACAAAAGAACTTGCTTCACATGTTGTAGATTTGATTGATCAAAAACAAGCAAATTTTAAATTTTTATATGATGAAAAAACACCTTTGCTAAAGAAAGTTGAAACTGTTGCAAAAGAAATTTATCGAGCAAACGAAGTTGTTGCAGACAGTAAAATAAAAGATCAATTAAAATCTTTTGAAGAAGCGGGTTATGGAAATTTACCGATATGTGTAGCTAAAACACAATATAGTTTTTCTACTGATCCAAATGCAAAAGGTGCTCCAACAGGTCACTCATTACCAATCAGAGAAGTAAGATTATCTTCAGGTGCAGAATTTATTGTTGTTATATGTGGAGCCATCATGACAATGCCTGGACTACCAAGGGTTCCTGCAGCAGACTCTATTAAGCTTAATGAAAAAGGTGAAATAGAAGGCTTGTTCTAATTTAAATTATTTAGCCAATTTTCTAATTCTCTCATCCTTGCATCTTTATTAGAGATTTTATTTTCATCTTCTATAATTTTTACATGAGAGTCTATTTCCATTTGGTCAATAAATGCTTTTTTTTCTAAAAGTCGATCTCTCCTAAAATGAATTAAGCTTATCATTTTGGTATAGGTTATCTCTGGGTGATATTGAATTCCCCATATGTTTGTTGAACCAACGTTAAAATATATACCCATGACTTTATTTATTGGGTTTGATGAAAGTAATGTAGAGCCCTCAGGTAATTTTACAACTTCATCAAAATTAAATGCAGGGGTATTAAATTTTTTATTTTTATTTTTATAAAGCGGATGTTTAAGGCCGTTTTCGTTTATTTCTATGTCATGAGCTATTCCCCTGTGAGCGCCATTAGGACATTTCTTTACTTCACCACCAGCAACGGTCACAGCAACTTGCATTCCCCAACAAATTGCGAATATATTTTTTATATTCTTTTGACATTCCCTCATAAAATTTATTTGTCTTCTTATTTCTGGAGTATCATTGTAAATATTTAAACTACTACCACCCCATATCATTCCATTATATTTAGTTAAATCTTTAGCTACTTCGTTAATGTTTTCATCCGAGGAAGGATTAACAACATCAATATCTAATTGATCTGTAAAATAACTAATACTATCTTTTAAACTTTCAGTATGAGTTTTAATTCCACCATCAGTAAAGCTTTGATTTTCTTCTCTAAGATTACCTTCAACTATAAGAATTCTTTTCATTAAAATAATTTACCTGAAATACTGTGTTCATAAAGTGCTTTCATGTCATCCTTGCTCATTGTCTTTGGATTGGTAGAAGTTGAAGGATCTTCTAATGCCATAACTGATAACTGTTCTAAATTTATTTTATTTACATCAACAATTTCTGATAATTTATGTGGTATATTTAATTCTTTTCTTAGTTCTAAAATCCAGTGTAAAAAACTATCAAAACTTTTATCCAGTTCGAGATAATCACAAATGGAAATTATCCTTTTTTCAATTATTTCTTTATTAAATGTTAATACATAAGGCATAAAGATTGCATTTGACAAACCGTGATGAACATTAAATTGGGCATTAATAGGGTGGCTTAAAGAATGGATAGCTCCAAGCCCTTTTTGAAAAGCGGTAGAACCCATACTAGCTGAAGCTAATAATTCTGCTCTAGCATTTAAATCTTTGCCGTTCTTAAATGCTTTAATTAATGAGTTTTTAATTAACTTCATTCCTTCAATCGCAATTCCATCAGCCATCGGGTGGAATCCTGTTGCGCAAAAAGCTTCTAAATTGTGTGCTAAAGCATCCATACCTGTCGCTGCAGTCAATCTTGGAGAAAGATCTAAAGTTAAATTAGGATCTAAGATTACAATTGAAGGTAAAAATTTCGGGTGGAAAATAATTTTTTTTATACCTGTTTGTTTATTGATTATAGCTGATGCTCTTCCAGTTTCTGATCCTGTCCCTGCTGTAGTGGGTATAGCAATGATAGGTGCAATGTCAGTTTCATCTGCTCTTTTCCAATACTCACCAATATCTTCAAAATCCCATATTGGTCTAGACTGTCCTGACATAAAAGCAATAGCTTTACCTACATCAAGACCGCTGCCACCACCAAATGCAATGACTCCATCACAACCTAATTTCTTAAACTGCCCTACTCCCTCATCCACATTCTCGCCTACTGGATTTCCTGAAAAATTTGAAAAAACTTGAAGATGATTAAAGCTTCTTTTTAAATCTAAAATTATATCTTTAACCATTTTTAGATTAATTAAATCCTTATCTGTGACAAATAATGGTTTATCTATTTTAAGATTTTTACAAGCTAAGCCTAAATCTTGAATTCTGTTTTCTCCAACCCAAATTGTAGTAGGATAATTCCAATTAATTTTCATTTTTTTGCATCACTAGATCTAAGTACAAAGCAGCACTCCAAGAAAAATTATTTGCCCCCATTGCTGAACCATCGTTACAGCTATAGTATTCGTGAAAACCTTTATTTTCAATTAAAGATATTGTTTCATTTTTAATTTTAATTGAATACTCTTTGTCTTTGTTTTTTATCCCTTCATAAATTAACCAGTTGCAATTTAT
>CACJRL010000001.1 GCA_902595815.1 uncultured Pelagibacteraceae bacterium | reverse complement strand
ACTTTTCAGATAAGTTTGAATTGAAAAATAAAATTTCTTCAGAATTAAATATTAAAAGTATAATTATAATAGGGTTATTTCAGATTTTAGCTATTATTCCAGGAGTCAGTAGATCAGGTATAGTAATTACAGCTTCAAGATTTTTAAAATTTGACAGAGTTGAATCATCAAAGATAGCTTTTTATTTGTCTATTCCAGCTTTAGCAGGTGCAAGTGTTTTGGGATTTAAAGATGTTATTGATGATCAAATAAATTTTGATGCTATATTTTTTTTTTCTACTTCAGCTTCATTTTTATTTTCTTATTTTACAATTAAATATTTTCTTATTTATGTTAAAATGTTTAGTTTGAGTTTTTTTGTTATTTATAGAATAGTTTTAAGTATTATTCTTTTTTCAATTATTTACTTGTGATTTTTTGGACGTTGGAGCAATTTGAGAAAATATTACAGCAATAAGAATTAATACACATCCTATAATATTATTTATATTAAGAACTTGACTTAAAATAATCCATCCAGCAATTGTTGCAAAGACACCTTCAAGAGAGTAAATTATTGCTGCTGGAGCTTCTTCAATATTTTTTTGTGCAAACATTTGTAAAGTAAAAGCAATTCCTCCAGATAAGACGCCTGCATATAATATTGAACTATACTCAGTTAAAATTTTTGTAATAACTACTTCCTCTAAAATAAAAGCAAATATAAGAGATAAACCAAAAACAAGAGCTGCTTGTAATGCTGCATAAAAAATTGGTATATTAAATTTCTCCATAAATTTTCCAGCGAAAATTATATGTAAAGCCCAAAATAGTGAGCATAGAATAACTAAAGCATCACCTATCATAATTTCTGAGTTTGAAAAATCACTTAATAGGTAAACACCTATTATACATAAACCTATTGAAGGCCAAAGACTCCAATGGACTTTAATAGAATAAATAAAAAATAATAAAATTGGAACTAATGGAACATAAAAAACTGTGAAAAAAGCTGCATTAGCTATATTCGTGTATTGTAATGCGGCTTGCTGCAAGTAAGTGCCTAAAAATAATGATATACCCATTAAAAATAAATATTTTAAAAATAATTTTTTATTAGAATTGATTTCATAATTAATTTTTTTTCTTTCTAAAATTAAAGCAATGGGTAGGACTGTAAGAAAACCAACAAAAAATCTAGATGCATTGAATGTTAATGGACCAATATTGTCCATGCCTGTGTCTTGAGCAATGAAAGCAGTGCCCCAAATAAATGTTGTTATCAAAGCGCATATTAGCGATGTAGTTTTGGACATTAATTTAATTAAATTTAGATAATATTATTCATTCTACAACAGCTATCAAAATCTTCTTTATTGATATAGCAACCAGCCATTTTTCTTATACCTGAAAATGCGCCTCTACCATGCATTACTCTCCAATTATTAAAAATTAGTAATTCACCAGGTTTTAAAATATGCCTCCACTGATATTGCTTTTGGTTTGCCATCGTATCAAATATTTTAATTGCTTTATAAAAATTAATTGTTTTCTGATTATTTTCTCTAAAAGGTGCTCTATCGTAATTGTTAAAACTAATTTGATCAAAATTATTTTTTTCATTTAATTTTATTATTGGTCTTTTTGCTTCAAGACGAACACCATCACCAATATAAGAACCTTTAACTTTTGTATTTGTTAAAGTTTTAAAATGTTTTTTATATTTTTGTTTGATTTCATTTGCCAATTTAAATCCATCTACCATTATAGAATCTCCACCTTTAGCATCATACTTACAACAAAGCAGTAATTGTAAACCCGGAGCATCATTACTATATGTAGAGTCTGTATGTGGTCTCAGTTCTTGGTTTGAATATGCACTGTCTGCTTTTTTATTATTTGATTCAAAAGTCCACAATCCTCCAAAAATTGAATTTCTAACATAACCAATTTTTTTAGCTATATATTCAACAGAGTTTAAGTTCTTTGAGCAATTTCTTACGACTGCAAAACCATATATGTGGATTTTTTTTAATAAATTTTTAAATCCAACTTTAGTTTGTAATTGCTTATAATTAATGAAAATTTGATTTTTTATGTCTTTATCTTTCCAAAATTGAGTATCACTTTTAGTTTCTTCTTTTTTTAAAGAATTTTTTTTTAAAAATTCATATGAATATTTGGTTGGTTTATTTTCATCAGACCATAATATTTCAATGAATTTCCCTTTTTTTAATAATTTTGCTTTTTTAACTTTGATATTAATGTCTAAATTAGCGGTATAAGTTATTCTTTGATTGGTTTTAAAATCCCAGTTTTCTTTATTTTTAATATGATCCCTTAACCAAATGTTAGGAAATGTTTCAAACTTATTGTCATTAAAGTAAAATACAGTTTTATTATTTAAAAGTTTAAAATTTTTAATCATTGCTTAGCTAATTTGTAGGCAAAGTTTTTACCAAGGTTATTTTTTAATTCATTATTAAATCTTGAACCCTCAGCACCGTCAATAATTCTATGATCGTAAGAGAGCGATAAAGGCAACATTGTTCTAGGTTTAAATTGTCCATCAATATAAACAGGTTTAATATAAGTCCTTCCAATTCCTAAAATAGCAACCTCAGGATAATTTATTATAGGAGTAAAATAAGTTCCTCCAATGCCACCTAGGCTTGTTATAGTTATGGATCCTCCATAAAACTCTTTTTTATCTATCTTCAAATTTCGGCAATCATCACTAACTTTTTTTAGATCCTTGCTTATTTGATCTATATTCTTTTGATTAGCATTTCTTATTTTTGGCACCATTAAACCATTGGGAGTATCAACTGCAATTCCTACATGGAAGTATTTTTTTAATGTTATTTTTCCATTTTCAATATTGTCAATAGAACTATTAAATCTTGGAAAAACTTTCAAAGCTTCCACAACTGCCTTTATAATAAATGCCAATGGAGTAATTTTCTTTTTTTCTCCAGTAAAAGTATCAGTCAAATTTTGTCTAAATTCTTCTAACTCAGTGATATCTGCTTCATCACAACTAGTAACATGCGGTATTGTTTGCCAAGAATTTGATAAATGTGGAGCAGCAATTCTTTTAATTCTTGGTATATCTTGAATTTCTACATCTCCAAAATCAGCATGATCATATTCTGAGGGTTTTATAGATTGAGCCTTCTTTTCTTCTTGAGGTTTATTATAATTAGAAGATACAAACTTTTTTATATCTTCTTCTATAATTCTTCCTGATCTTTGTGATCCAGTAACATTATTAATATCAACACCAAGTTCCCTTGCAAATTTTCTAGTTTTTGGGCTAGCAAGTGCTTTGCTTGATTTGAATACACTAACTCTATTATTTTGTAATGTTTCCGTTGATTTTGAAATTACTTTTTCAGGAGGTTTTTGTATAATAGTTTCCTCTTTAACTTTTTTGATTTCTTCTTCATTTTGCTCATCTGATTTTTCTTCTTCTGAACCAATTATTAGTATTGATGAACCTTCTGAAACCTTATCACCAACTTTTAAATTAACTTTTTTAACACTACCTGAGTATGGGCTTGGTATCTCAACACTTGATTTATCGCTTTCTATTGTAATTATCGGATCATCTTTATTAATATTTGAACCTGCCTCTATCAATACCTCAATTACTTCAACATCTTTGAAATCACCAATGTTAGGAACTAATACTTCTTTCTCACTCATTATAATTTTGTGGGCATAGGCTTATCTTTATCAATTTTATATTTTTTAATTGCATCTACCGCATGTTTAGAAGCAATTAATTGTTCATTAGATAAAATACTTAAACCATATGCAACTATATGCTCTTTATCGACTTCAAAAAATTTTCTTAGATTTTTTCTTGTATCACTTCTACCAAATCCATCTGTACCCAATGAATAAAAACTTTTATTTATGTAAGGTCTAATTTGGTCAGAATTCATTCTCATGTAATCTGAAGCTGCTAAAATAGGACCTTCGGTTTTTCCAAGGCATTTTTCAACGTAAGAGATTTTTTTCTCTTCTCCTGGATTAAGCAAATTATACCTTTCTGTTTCAAGTCCATCTCTTCTTAATTCATTAAAACTGGTAACACTCCATACTTCACTATCAACTTGATATTCATTTTGTAAAATCTCTGCTGCCTCCATCATCTCTCTTAAAATTGTTCCTGAACCCAACAATTGAATCTTATTCTTTTTATTCTTACTGAAATCTTTTATTTTATACATCCCTTTTAATATGCCTTCTTCACAATCTTTGGGCATCTCTGGATGAGAATAATTTTCATTCATTGTTGTGATATAGTAAAAAATATTCTCATGTTTTTCATGCATTCTTCTTAAACCTTCTTTAAAAATTGTAGCTAATTCATAATGAAAGGTTGGATCATAAGAAATACAATTTGGAATTGTTGATGCTAATAAATGACTGTGACCATCTTGGTGTTGAAGACCTTCTCCAGCCAAAGTTGTTCTTCCAGCTGTAGCTCCAATTAGAAATCCTCTTGTTTGACTATCTCCAGCCGCCCAAGCAAAATCTCCAGTTCTTTGAAAACCAAACATAGAGTAAAAAAGATAAATTGGTATCATTTCAATATCGTGGTTTGAATACGATGTTCCTGCAGCTATCCATGATGCCATGGATCCAGCCTCATTTATTCCTTCCTCTAAAACTTGACCACTTTTCTCTTCCTTGTAAGAGCTTAATTGAGCTGAGTCCTCTGGCTCATATTTTTGACCTTCATGCGCATATATACCTATTTTCTGGAAAAAACCTTCCATACCAAATGTTCTTGCTTCATCAGGGATTATTGGAACAAGTCTTGGAGCAACATTTTTATCTCTCAGCAAATTCGTCAACATTCTAACAAGTGCCATTGTAGTTGACATTTCTTTTTCACCAGTTGATTTTTTCATAAAGTCAAAAATATCATTACTTGGTGTTTTGATTGGTTTCGAAAAAGACGATCTCTCAGGAATATATCCTCCTAAAGCTAATCTTCTTTTTTTTAAGTATTTTATTTCCTCTGAATTCTCATGAGGTCTAAAGTATTCTATATTTTTGACTTGTTCATCTGTTAATGGAACATCAAATCTATCTCTATAATATAGCAAATCATCTACACCTAATTTTTTTTGTTGGTGGGTTGTATTTATGCTTTCACCAGATTTTCCCATACCATATCCTTTAATTGTTTTAGCTAATATGACTGTTGGTCTGTCTTTTGTATTAATAGCTTTATGATAAGCAGCATAAACTTTATGTGGGTCGTGACCACCTCTATTTAATTTCCAAATATCGCTATCCGTATAACTTGCAACTAGATTTTTAAGTTCAGGGTATTTCCCAAAAAAGTTATCTCTAACGTATAAACCACCTTTTGCTTTAAAGGCTTGGTATTCTCCATCGACTGCTTCGTTCATTCTTTTTACAAGTAAACCGGATTTATCATTTGCAAGTAAAGGATCCCAATATGACCCCCAAATGACTTTTATTACATTCCAGCCAGCTCCTCTAAAAATTCCCTCTAATTCTTGAATAATTTTACCATTGCCTCTTACTGGACCATCTAATCTTTGTAGGTTACAGTTCACAACATAAATCAAGTTATCTAACTTTTCTCTTGCTGCTAAACCAATAGATCCTAGAGCTTCTGGCTCGTCTATTTCACCATCTCCTAAGAAAGACCAAACTTTTCTATTCTCATCTTTTATTAATTTTCTATTAATAAGATATTTCATAAATCTTGCCTGATAGGTTGCCATCATTGGTCCAAGACCCATAGAAACAGTTGGAAACTGCCAAAACTTAGGCATCAGCCATGGATGGGGATAAGATGATAAACCTCCAGGGTAAACTTCCTGTCTGAATCTATCTAATTGCTTTTCATCAAGTCTTCCTTCCAAAAAAGCTCTAGCGTAAATACCTGGCGCTGAATGTCCTTGGAAATAAATTAAATCCCCACCAAATTTATTGCTTTTAGCTCTCCAAAAATGATTCATTCCTATATCATAAAGAGTTGCTGCTGAAGCAAATGTCCCAATGTGACCTCCTAATGAAGGATCTCTCATGTTTGCTCTGACAACCATCACTGCTGAATTCCATCGAATTAGTGCTCTGATTTTTCTTTCGATATTTTGATCGCCTGGAGATTTTATCTCTTCATCTGCTGGTATAGTGTTTATGTATGGTGTATTTTGGGTGTAGGGTATATTTGATCCCTCTTTATATGCCTGATCAATTAATTGTTTAATTAAAAAATGAGCTCTCTCAGGTCCTTCGGAATGTACTACAGCAGACAAAGATTCTAACCATTCTTTTGTCTCTTGAGGATCAATATCATTATTATTTTCAACTATTTCTAATCTTTCATTATGTTCTTCTGCTTGTGTATTTTCTACTTTGATCTCTTTATGTGCACTCGTATCTAATTCAGAATTATTATATCCATTAGAATTTTCCGCTTCGGTAATTATTTTTTCCGTTGCAGGTGGTATCTTTTCAATAGTTTCTTGTTTTTGCTTAGTTCCATTCTCAGAAGATAATGTCAGTATCAAATCTCCTTTAGAAACTTTATCACCAATCTTTATGTTAATACTATCTACAACACCCTCAAAAGCAGATGGTACCTCAACACTTGATTTATCACTTTCTAAAGTTATTACAGGGTCATTTTTAGAGATTTTATCTCCTTCTTTTACAAGAATTTCTATGATTTCTACTTCTTCAAAATCTCCAATATCTGGAACTAGTAATTTTTCACTCATTTCGCTATTTGTATATATATATATTATTTACTTTTAATAGATGTATATTTTTGACCATTATTAAAATTTAGCAAAATTAATAATAAATGTTAAAAGAATAGATTATATTTAGCGCCTGTAGCTCAATTGGATAGAGCGCTTGGCTACGGACCAGGAGGTTCTGGGTTCGACTCCTAGCAGGCGCACCAAAAAGAAGGAAAAATGAAAATATCTTTGCAAAAATCTGTAATTTATTTTTTTGTAATAGTGTTAATAATATTATTTTTAATAACTTTAATAATTTAATGAAAAAATTTAAACAAATTAGCGTTAAAAAAGGTTTCATGAGACACAATGGTGGTTTGCTACTAAGAGATATCTCAAAAACTAAATATGAATTTAAAACAAAAATAAAAAAAAACCATCTTAACAGAGCTGGCATAACTCATGGTGGGTATATAGCATCGATTATAGATACCGGGTGTGGATCTGGAGCCCATAGAATTTCTGGTAATCAACCTTGTGTAACTATAACACTTAATATTAACTTTATTGGGCCTTCAACTATTGGTGATGAAATTTTTGGATATGTAAAAATTAAAAAAAAAACAAAAAGCATGGTTTTTTTAGAGTGCTATTTAGAATGTAAAGGTAAAATAATTGCATCTGCTACAGGTATTTGGAAAATACTTCAACGTAAGTTACCCCATGCAGGTCTAAGCTAGGTTCTTCTTTTTATATTTAAATAACCAAAGATTGATAAAAGAATAAGAGCAATAGGATAAACTATTTCTTTTTTTGGTCTATTCTGATTTTCAATTTTAAATTCATTAATAATATCTCCCATATCTAAACCAGATTTTTTTGCAATTCCATTCCATGTTAAAGTATCAATTATGGTTTTATTATCTTCTACAACTAAGCTCATTCCATAATCATCTAAACTGAAATTTTCATCAAAACTATTTTTTTCAATTACAAACAATTTATATCTTTCGCCGTACTCCGTAAGCCTAGTAATTTTTATTCTTATCTCTTTATTATAATCAAACTGTTTTTTGTTTATTTCTTCAATACTTAAATAGTTATATTTTGGGTAAAATTTATTTAGAATAAATTCTGGAGATAATAATGAAATTGAAATTATTAAAAAGATAATAATTTCGTACCATCTCAGTTTATTTATAAACCAGCCCTGAGTAGCAGATGTAAATACTAAAATCCCAATCAATGAGGTTGCTATGACCATTAAGCCATGCCATATGCTTTCAATACCAATTAATAATAACTCACTGTTAAATAAAAATACAATAGGAAGTATTCCAGTTCTCAGACTGTACCAAAATGCCTGGGCTCCTGTTCTTAATGGGTCTCCACCAGAAATAGCAGCAGCAGCGTATGATGCTAAGCCAACTGGAGGTGTTACGTCTGCCATTAGACCAAAATAGAACACGAATAAATGAACCGCAATTAAAGGAAAAATAAATCCTGATGCATTTCCAACATCCACAAGAACAGTTGCCATTAGAGATGCTACAACAACGTAGTTTGCCGTAGTTGGTAAACCCATACCCAATAGTAAACACAAAATAATAGTTAAGAATAAGAGAATAATAACATTATCTTTTGCAATCGACTCGATTACAATTATTAAATTAGTACTCAAACCTGTAGATCCAACTGCACCAACTATAATACCTGCTGTTGCAATTGCTATTCCGACACTAACCATATTCAAAGCACCCTTTTCAAAACCAACAACAGTTTGGTTGAGCCAATAAATTAAAGCTTTCTTAAAATTCTTTTCTTTAAAAATTTTATTTAAAAGATTAACTATAATTAAAGTTATTGTTGCAAAAAAAATAGAGTAAGAAGCTGTAAGCCTCATATAAACTAGTAGATATATAAGAACAAATATTGGAACTAAAAAATGTATTCCTTCAAAAAATGTTTTTTTCAATTTTGGAATATCGTTTTCATCCATACCTTTTAAATTTAATTTAAGCGCTTCAAGGTGAGATATATAAAATAGCGCAATGTAAGAAATTATAGCTGGTAAAAAAGCATGTTTGACAACTTCAAAATATGTAACACCGATAAAACTTGCCATCACAAAAGCTGCTGCTCCCATAACAGGAGGCATTATTTGACCATTAACTGATGAAGATACTTCGATTGCACCCGCTTTTTCTTTGGAAAAACCAGTCTTTTTCATAATTGGAATTGTAAATGTTCCAGTTGTAACTGTATTAGCAATTGATGATCCAGAGATTAATCCTGTCATACCAGATCCAAGAATAGCTGCTTTGGCAGGACCACCTCGCATTTTTCCAACCATTGCAAAAGCTAAATCTAAAAAATATTTACCCCCTCCAGCAGTTTCTAAAAGTGCTCCAAAAAGTACAAAGAGAAATATGAAATCTACAGAAACACCTATCGGAATTCCGAAAATAGCTTCTTGATCAAACCATTGAAAACCAACTAACCTTTTTAATGATAATCCACCATGAGAAATTATGTCTGGTGCATATTGCCCAAAATAAGAAAATAACAAAAAACAAACTGCAATAACAACTAATGGGACACCTATTACTCTGCGTGTAGCCTCTAGAAGAATTAATATTCCAATTATTCCAAGTATTAATTCAATTGGAATAATAAAATTATCGGAAAGATTTATTTTAAGTAATATTCCACCCCTATCTACTAATTGATCATAAAAAACATAAATATATAAACAACAAATTGCACCTGTTATTGCAATTAATATATCTATAAAATTTACTTTTTTACCCCTTGCATATGGAAATATTAAAAAAGCTAGTAAAAGTGCAAAGCCAAGATGAATTGCTCTAGCTGGTAAACCTTTAAACATTCCAAAATTTAACCAAAATGGAAATGGAGAAGCATACCAAAGTTGAAATAAAGACCAGGTTATTGCAATAATAGCAACTAACTTTAAATGAAAACCTGTTAGGTTTCTTGTAGGAGAAAGATCTTCTTTAATCTTATTTTCAATTTTTTTATCTATGTCTGCTGACATTCAGCTCAATATATAAAAAAAAAGGCCCAATAGATATATTGGGCCTAAATTTTTTATATAGATTTAATTACATTAAACCAGCTTCTTTATAATATTTAACAGCTCCAGGATGAAGTGGTGCTGATAAACCATCGGCTATCATATTTTTTTTCTCTAAAGGAGCGAAAGCTGGATGTTGTTTTCTAAAATCATCAAAATTTTCAAAAACAGCTTTTGTAACTTGATAAACTAAATCTTCAGAAACATCCACACTTGTTACCACAGTAGCTTTAACACCAAATGTAGTTACATCTTTTTTCTGTTTAGTATAAGTTCCTTTTGGAATTGTTGCTGATGCATAATAATCAGCTCCACTAATAATTCCATTAATTACATCTCCTGTTAAATTGATTGGCATAGCTTTAGCTGCACATGTTGCTGCTTGTTCCATTGCTCCATTTGGAAAACCTACTGAATATCCAAACGCATCAATTTTTCCATCACATAAAGCTTTTACTTGCTCTGAAGATGTTAGCTCAGTAACTGATTTAAAGAAACTGTTATCAACGCCCATAGCTTTCATTAATTCTTCCATTGTTCCTCTTTGACCAGAACCTGGATTTCCTATGTTTACTACTTTTCCTTTAAGACCCATAAAATCTTTAACTTTTGCTTTTTTTCTAGCCCAGATTTGAAATGGCTCGTTATGTACTGAGAAAACAGCTCTTAAATTTTTGAATTGTTTCCCTTCCCATTTGCTTGATCCATTGTAAGCATGATATTGCCAGTCAGATTGTGCTACACCAAATTGAAACTCACCATCTTTTATTTGTCCGATGTTATAATTTGATCCTCCAGTTGAAGGAGCAGTACATCTGTAGGCTTTATCTTTCATACCTTTTTTTCTACCGTGTTCAGCACTAATTGCTGATTTATGTAACATTTTACAAATAGCGTTTCCTGTCTGAAAATAAACTCCAGTTGGTCCTCCTGTACCTATTGTAAAAAACTCCGCTGATTTTGCTATTGATCCAAATGAAAATATGGCAGCAAAAATAATCAGAGAGCTTGATATTGTTGATAATATTTTTTTCATATACCCTCTCTTAAGTTTTAAAGTTAAATCTAACTATTTATTGCTTCGAGTGTCTAGTAAATTCATTAAATATAAGTGTTGCTAATTAAGGAATATTTTATGTGATTATTATTTTTCAACCCAAGATTTTAATTTATTTACTCCTTCAACAACCTTTGGTGCGTACAATTTTATTAACTCGTCATTAATATCAGTTTTTTCATTAATATTTTTCATGAATGCATCTCCGTCAAAGTCTGTAAAACTTAAACGAACTATCATCCTTTTTTCATCAAATCCAAAATCACTTCCTGGAAGTAAAGCAATATTTAAGTTAGTTAAAATTTTATCACATAAAATAGAAGAACTATTAAATTTTTTGTTTAAAAATTCAGGTAATAAATAAAAGCCACCCATTGGTTTGTTCATAATAATATTATTAGATGATAAATTTCTATATACGTACTCCCCAACAGCTTTAAGAATTTTTTTTGATTTTAAAATATATTTTTCATGATTGGCATCAAAAGCAGATATTGCAGCAAACTGAATTGGTGAACTTACTGCAGAAAATGTTTCACTTGCTAAAACTTTCATAGATTTAAGTAATTCAATTTTTTTCTTTGGTATAATAAAATAACCAAGTCTCCATCCTCCGGCACCACACCATTTACTAAGTCCGTTACTTATTATGACATTATCGGAGCAGTGTTCGAAAATAGAAATATAATTTTCATCAAATGTTAATTCAGAGTAAATTTCATCTGACAAAACTAAAATATTATATTTTTTTATTACTAAAGAAATTTCTTTTAAATTTTTGCATACTTGTCCTGATGGGTTATTTGGAGAATTAAGAATTAAAAGATATTTTTTATCTGGTTTTTTTAAAATAATTTTTTCTATTTCTTGAGCTTTAGGAAACCAATTGTTTTCAGCAGATGTTTGGATCCAATGATATTTATTATTAGCTATAATTGATTGTGGTTTATAAGATACCCAACTTGGAGCTGATAACAAAACTTCACCTTCAAATGCTAAATGCATCAAGAACATTAACTCTTTGGTTCCAGGACCTACAATTACCTGATCTGATTTAAAATTGTAATTTTTCTTTTTTGACTCATATTTTGCGATTGAGTCTCTTAGTTTATCTAATCCTTGGATAGGTAAATAACTTTTCTGATGAGCATTTTTTTTTAATTCTTCAACAATAGTAATTGGAACAGGGAATGGTGATTGTCCAAATCCAAACTTAATAATATTTTTTCCTTCATTTTCAATAACTTTTGATTTTTCATTTATCTTTAGTGTTGCTGATAAGCTTAGGTTTTTAATAGTATCTTTAATCATTATGATTTTAACTCAATAAGATTTTTATATTCATTTAAAGCAGATGGATTAGATAATGCCTCAATATTATTTATTTTATTCCCATCTATAATATTTTTAACGGCTACTTCTACAATTTTACCATTCTTAGTTCTTGGAATATCGTTTACCGCAATTATTTTAGCTGGTACATGCCTGGGAGAAGCCTCATATCTAATTGTTGTTTTTAGTTTAGAAATTAATTTTTCATCTAATTTATGTTTTTTTGATAAGACTGTAAAAAGTATTATTCTTACATCGTTATCCCAAGATTGACCGACTACTATAGACTCTTTTACTTCTTTAAATTTTTCTACAACAGAATAAATTTCAGCTGTACCAAGTCGAACACCGCCTGGGTTTAATGTTGCATCTGATCTCCCATAAATAATATAAGACCCATTATTCTTTCGCTCAGCATAATCTCCATGATGCCAAATATTTTTAAATTTTGAAAAATAAGCTTTTTTATATTTAACTTTTGCAGGATCATTCCAAAATTTTAAAGGCATTGACGGAAAAGAGTTTCTACATACTAATTCTCCTTTTTTATTTAAAATTGATTTACCTTTTTCGGAAAATACTGCTGCATCCATACCAAGACCATTGTTTTGTATTTCTCCACTATTTACAGTTGAATAAATGTTTCCATTTACAAAACAGGAAACAATATCTGTTCCTCCAGAAATAGAGGCTAAATGAACATTTTTTTTTATATTTCTATAAACAAATTCAAAACCATCTTTAGAAAGTGGAGACCCTGTAGAACAAATAGTTTTTAAGGACTTGAGTTTAATTTTTCCTTTAATCTTAACATTGTGCTTAATAAGTTGATCAATATACTTTGCACTTATGCCAAATAAAGTAACTTTCTCTTTATTTGCAATTTTTAACAATAGCTCTGGAGATTTATGCATAGGAAAGCCATCAAATAGCAATATTGATGCTTTAGATGCTAAGGCTGTAACAAGCCAATTCCACATCATCCATCCACAAGTTGTAAAGTAAAATACATTATCATTTGGTTTTATATTGCAATGTAATTGATGTTCTTTCAAATGTTGTAATAAAACTCCACCAGACCTATGGCAAATACATTTTGGTTTACCTGTTGTGCCACTTGAGTATAAAATTGCTAATTCATGGTCAAAATCAAATTTTTTTAATTTATTTCTGCTTATTTCATATTTTTTAATCTCATTAAAATAATAAATTTTTATATTTTTAATTTTTTTTAATTTTCTTAATTTTTTTCCAGGATAATTTAAAATTAATACTGATTTTATACTTTTTATGTTTTTTAAAATTTTAGGCAATCTTTCAATAATATTTATTTCTTTTCCATTATAATAGTATTTATCAGTAATAATTAATAATTTGGGTTTAATTTGCGAAAAACGTTCTATAACACCAGGTACGCCAAAATCAGGTGAGCAGGAGCTCCAGATTGATCCTATAGCGCTCGCGCTTAAAAAACACTCAACTGTTTCTATCTGATTTGGAGTATATGCCGCTATCCTATCTTTTTCCGAAATATTTATTTTTTTATAAAATGTAATTATTTTTTTTACATCAATATTAAGTTCTTTCCAGGATTTTAGTTCTCTGTAACCATTTTCACTAACAAATGTTATAGCTTTTTGATTAGAATTTTTAACTAAAAGATTTTCTGTAAAATTTAATTTTGAATTAACAAAAAACTTACTATTAATAAGATCCTTGGTTAGTTTGAATTTGTTAGTTTTAATTCCTATTACTTCAAAATATTTCCAGATGGAGTTCCAAAAATCTTTGGGATTGTTTACACTCCATTTTAATAACTTTGTATAATTTCTGGAAAGATTATATTTATAATATTTTGAAATAAATTTCTCATATGCAAATAAATTCGAATTTTTTATGAGTGCTTTAGACGGTTCCCAAAGTTTTTTTGGCATTAAATATTTATATTTATATTGTAAAATTTATGCTAACCTTAGATGATAAAAATTGAAAATGAGAACTTTTTCCTATCTGATTCGGACTAGTTTTAGTCTATTTTTGTTCTTTTTGAGTAACAAAATATAGTAGGCTTAAAAAAGATCATACTAAAAGTTGATATGTCAAAAAATAAGATCACCGCAGTTCTTGGGCCTACAAATACTGGTAAAACTTTTTTAGCTATAGAAACAATGCTTTCATTCGATACGGGAATGATAGGATTTCCTCTTAGACTTTTAGCAAGGGAAGTTTACGACAAAATAATACAAAAAGTAGATTCTTCCAAGGTAGCTCTTATCACTGGTGAAGAAAAGATAATACCGTTAGATGCTAAGTATTTTTTATGTACTGTAGAGTCAATGCCTGTAGATAAGGTTTTAGATTTTGTGGGTATAGATGAAATTCAAATGTGTTCAGATCACGAACGAGGTCATATTTTTACAGATAGATTGTTAAATCTTAGAGGTGATAAATTAACAATGTTAATGGGTTCCAATACTACAAAAAGTATTATTAAAAAACTTGATGATGATATTGAGTTTATAAATAAACAAAGGTTGTCAAAACTTTCATTTGGTGGACACAAAAAAATTTCAAGAATTGAAAGAAAAAGTGCGGTAATCGCTTTTTCTACGGAAGAAGTATATGCAATTGCCGAACTTATAAGAAGACAGAAAGGTGGCGCAGCAATTGTTATGGGATCACTCAGTCCTAAAACTAGAAATGCTCAAGTAAGTTTATATCAATCAGGAGATGTTGATTATCTTGTTGCAACTGATGCTATTGGAATGGGAATAAATATGGATTTAGATCATGTTTATTTCTCGAATTTAAAAAAATTTGATGGAAAAAAAATAAGAAAGTTGAAAATCTCTGAAATTGGACAAATTTCAGGAAGAGCTGGTCGGTATTTAAATGATGGTAGTTTTGGTATTACAGGAGATTGTGATGAAATTAATCCAGATGAAATTGAATTTTTAGAAAATCATAATTTTCCTGAAATACAAAATATATTTTGGCGGAATTCAAATCTAAATTTTAATAGTAAAGAAAATTTGCTTAAATCATTGGACGAAAGGCCAAACAAAGATTGGTTAAGAAGAATCGGAGAATGTGAGGATGAAAAAGTTTTAAAATATTTTTTAAAAGAAAATAATATTAATGTAGAAGACAATTCAGATGTTCTAAAAACACTCTGGGAATGTTGTCAAATTCCCGATTTCGTAAAAAAGACTTATGGTCACCATTTAGAGGTTGTAAATAAAGTTTTTAACTTTTTAACAAGTAGAGAACAAAAGGTACCCAACCATTACATGAAAAAACAACTTTCTATGCTTGATAAACTTGAAGGAAATGTAGATTCTATTTCAAACAGGATATCAAATGTTAGAACTTGGTCTTATGTTTCAAATAAGTCCAATTGGGTTGAAAACCAAGATTACTGGATTGAAAGAACTAAAAGCTTAGAAGACAAGTTATCAGATCGACTTCATGACGAATTAACTAAAACATTTATTGACAAGAGAGCAAGCGTTTTAGCAAAAGGTCTAAAGCAAGACATTGAATTAAAAACTGAAATTCTTGATAAGGAAAAAGTATTGATTAATGGACAGTACATAGGAATTTTAAAAGGATTAAAACTGCAATTAGATTTGAAAATTGATGCTTTAGATGCGGATATCAAATCATTAAAAAAGGCTGCGAGACAAAATGTTGGACCTGAAATAATAAGTAGAATGAAACAAATTATAGATACAGGTCTAATAGAATTAAAAGATGATTTTAAAATATATTGGAATGAAGATCCTATAGCGAAACTTGTGGCTGGCTCAGATTATCTAAATCCAAAAATAAATTTAATCATTGATGAAATGATTGAAAATGATGAGAGAAATAAATTAAATGAATACCTAAATAAATGGATTATTAAAAAAATTACTATTGAACTTAATAGTCTTATTGAATTAAAAAATATAAAAGATGAAAGTCCTCAACTTAGAGCTTTGGCATACAGGCTTTACGAAAGCAATGGAGTTATAAAAAGATCAAATATTTCTGATTATTTAAAAAAAATAAATCAAGATGATAGGAAAAAATTAAGGAAACTTGGAGTTAAATTTGGTAGATATCACATTTTTTTATTTAAGTTATTTAAACCTAGCTCAGTTTCACTTCGAACAACATTGTGGAAAAATTACAATAATAAATTTTTAGATTTATCGCCACCAACTTTTGGTTTAAATTTTTTAGACAATATGAAATCAGCAAATAAAGATTTTATGTTACTTTGTGGTTTTGAAAAATTTGACAATATGTTTGTAAGAATAGATATTCTTGAAAGGTTATTTTTATTAATATTCAATTCTGAAAAAGACGACAAAGAAGAAGTGAAAGTTGTTCCAGAAATGTTAAACTTACTAGGCTGTTCTAAAGAAAATTTCAAAAAATTGTTAAAAAAGATGGATTATAAAATATACGATAAGGAAAAGGATTTTTTTATTAAATATCTTCCATTAAAAAAGAAAGTTCGGAAAAAAGATGACAAAAAAGACTATTCCAATAATCCATTCAGCATATTAAATCAATTAAATTTAAAATAATGTTTAACTTATTTAAAAGAGAAAATGACAAAATAAATGATAAAGATCATTTGTCTTTAATTAGTGTAGCTGCATTACTAATTCACTCAGCAAAAATAGACGAAAATTTTACTGAAAAAGAAAAATCTATAATAAAAAATGCATTAAGAGAAATGGGAGCTGATGAAAAAGACTTAAATGAAATACTTAATGATGCAGAAAAAAGAGAAAGGGACTCAAATCAAATATTAGAATTTACTAAAGAGGTAAAAAATAAAAATATCGAAGAAAAAAAGATAGTCATTGAGGCATTATGGAATGTTATCTACTCAGACGAAAATGCTGATATGTATGAAACGAACTTAATGAGAAGATTATCAGGTTTACTATACCTTGATCCAAAAATTGTTGGTGACATTAAAGAAAAAATAAAATTTAAGCGGTGACATATTTAGTTAATGATAAGTGTATAAAATGTAAACATACTACTTGTGTAGATGTTTGTCCGGTGGATTGCTTTTATGAAGGCAAAAATATGCTTGTAATTAAACCGGATGAGTGTATAGATTGTGGCGTTTGTGAACCTGAGTGTCCAATAGACGCGATTGTTTCTGATACAGAAGATAATAGCGGTAAATGGCTGGAAGTTAACAAAAAGTATTCTGAGATATGGCCAAATATTACAGAATCTAAGGAGGCTCTACAGGATCACGAGAAATATAAAGATGAAGAAAATAAATTTGATAAGTACTTTGAAGAAAACATTTAAATCAAAAAAAGTAGTTAGAAAAAAAAAAGTTTCAAATAAAGAGGCTAAGCCAAAGAAGCCAAAGAAGCCAAAAATTATTAATAAAACAAAAAAAATCAAGGCTGTCATTAAAGTAAAAAAAAATAAGACTAAAAAAAAAATAATCAAAGAAAACCTTAAATCGAAATCAGTAAAAATAGAAAAGAAGAATAATTCAGAGGCTAGTAATAATTTACTTCGAATTCCAAAAAATAACGAACAAAAACCTGAGATAAAAAAAGTTAAAAAACAGGATACTGAGAAAAAAGAATATAAAATAAAAGACTATGTTGTGTATCCAAAGCATGGTGTAGGACAAATTACTGAATTTAAGAAAATGAATATTGGAGGAATTGATATAGAAACGTATATTCTTAAATTTGAAAAAGATAAAGCTAATGGAATGGTGCCTGTAAATAAACAATCACATTTAAGGCCCTTAGCAACAATAAATCAGGTAAATAAATGTATTAGTATTTTAAAAAGTAAACCAAAAATTAAAAGAAGTATGTGGAGCAGGAGAGCTCAGGAATATGAATCTAAAATTTCATCTGGTAAAATATATGAGTTGGCAGAAGTAGTAAGAGACCTTAATAAAGGAGATGATCTCATGGTTGACCAATCTTATAGTGAAAGACAATTATTTGAAAAAGCATATGACAGAATTTTAACTGAATTCCAAATCATATTGAATATAAGTTTAGAAGATACTCAAAAAAAACTTGATAAAGCTTTAAAAAGAAATTTAGAAAAACAAGTTCAAAAAATTGAAGCAAAGCCTCCTGAGGAGGAAATCTCAGAGGAGATAGTTAAATAAAAAAAACGCTCCCCACGCAAGCGCCATGAGAAGCGTTATTTAATAAAAAGAATACTAAACTATTTTCTTCTTTTCTTCTTAGCTTTTTTCTTAGCTTTTTTCTTAGTTTTCTTTTTAGCAGCTTTTTTTCTTCTTTTAGCCATCTTTAGCTCCCTTTTTTTATTACGAATCTTTTTGATTCGTTTAATTACCTTTTTGTAATTTTTTTGATTAGTTATGTCAAATACATAATTTTTTGTATTTTTTTATTTTTTTTTGAAAAAAATAAAAAATAAATAATTAAAAAAAGTTAAGTAAAACAAGGATAATTAAACAAATTTTTTCAGCTAATTATAAAGATTTTCAAAATTATTTTTATATTTATTTATAATTTTATATCTTTTTAACTTCAATGTTGGAGTTAACATTCCATTTTCAATTGAAAATTTTTCATTTATTAAAAAAAACTTTTTAATATTTTCAATTTTTGAAAGATTATTATTTAAATTATTTATTGCATTATTAATTTCTACATTCGTAATATTAGTAAATTCATCATTTAAAACTAATAATGCTACCAAATAAGGTTTATTATCTCCATATACAACTGCTTGATCTATAAATTCTAGATTTACTAATTCATTTTCTATTTTTAGTGGAGAAATATTGTCCCCTCCTGGAGTAATGAGAATATCTTTTTTTCTATCAGTAATTTTTAAAAAATTATTTTCAAATTCTCCTATATCACCTGTGTGAAGCCAGCCATCTTTTAAGACTTTTTCAGTCTCTTCTTTATTATTCCAATAGCCCAACATTACATTTTCACCTTTTACTAAAATTTCACCATCCTCAGCTAATTTTACTGTATTTCCCTTAAATGGTGGTCCAACAGTATCTATTCTAATATCATCTATTGGATTACAGCTTACAACTGGTGAAGTTTCGGTTAAGCCATAACCTTGCAAAGTAGGTAAACCAATAGCATTCAGAAAATATCCAACTTCTTTATCTAAGGCACCACCTCCAGAAACAAATGTTTTGAGAGATCCGCCAAATTGGGACTTTATTTTTTTTCTTACCAATTTCTCTAGGATACTATCTTGTATTTTTTCAAAAAAGGTTAAATTTTCTTTTTTTATTTTTTTTAGACCTAATTCTAACATTTTAAATATTAATTTTTTTTTCAACCCTTTAGCTTTTTTAAAATTTGCATTAATTTTTTGATAAAGATTTTGATAAAATCTTGGTACAGCTGTCATAATTTCTGGCGAGCAATCACCCATATTTTTAACCAATTTATCGATGCTCTCTGCGTAAAAAATTCTAGCTGCCACTGTGATTTGTACAAATTGAACAGTGTGCTCATAAGAATGTGAAAGTGGAAGCCATGTAAGGAACCTGGGCTGTTCTTTAGACAATAACGGTTTTAAAATATCTATTGCGCCCTCACAATTATTTAAGATGCCTCCATGACTTAAAATTACTCCTTTAGGATTTCCTTGAGTACCTGATGTATAAATTATGCAAGACGGATCTTTTCTTGAGGCCAATGATTTATGAATTGGTATATTTTTTTTATTATTTTGAATTAAATCTTTTAAATTAATATATTCAATTTCTATATTTGTTAATTTTTCAAAGGAAAATATTTTTTTTATAAATTTTTTGTCTTTAATAATATTTTTCAATTTATTAAATTGTTCGTCATTTGAAACAAAAATTACACTTGGAGTGCAATCATTAAGAATATAATTATAGTCATTTTCTGCATAAGTTGTGTAAGCTGGAACAGTTATCCCATCTGATAACATTATAGATAAGTCTGTGATAAACCATTCAGGTCTATTTTCAGAAATTAATAAACACCTATCACCTTTTGATATTACTTTTCTTAATTCATTAGAAACTAAACTAATAAAATCATATGTTTCTTGCCACGAATAATTTTTTCTTTTATCACCTAAAGTTGACAATAATATTTTGTCTTTGTTAGTTTGTTGATTAAATTGATCAAAAAACAATTCAGTTAAATTATTTATTTCTTTTAGGTTCATATATTTTTTGGTGGGCAAAGAGAGAATCGAACTCTCACAGTATTGCTACTATTGGATTTTGAGTCCAACGCGTCTACCAGTTCCGCCATTCGCCCATTTATTTTTAGTTTCATAGAATATAAATAATAGTATTAAAACACTATTTATATTAAAAGAAAATATGTTTAAGGAACTATTTAATAAAACAATTAAACTTGCAGGACATAAAAATTCAAAAAAAATTTTAGGTTTTATTTCTTTTATTGAAAGTTTCATATTTCCTATTCCACCAGATGTTCTTATTATTCCAATGACTATTGCCGACAGACAAAGATGGATGAAGATAGCAATTATTGCTACGACAGGATCCGTCTTAGGTGCATGTTTGGGATATTTCATAGGATATGTTTTTTTCAATGAAATTGGAATTAAGATTTTTGAGCTTTACGGTGTAGATAATACTTCATTTTTAAAAGATAAAATTTCATCAGATGGAGGAGTTTTTGCATGGGCAACTTTGCTGGCTATAGCAGGTTTTACACCTATCCCATTTAAATTACTAACAATAACTAGTGGTTTTGTTCAATTTAATATTGTTTATTTTATAATTGTCTCCTTACTAACAAGAGGATCTAGATTTTTTATTATAGCTTTTTTAGTTGGAAATTTTGGTCCAGCTATGAAAACAATAATTGAAAAAAAACTGCTTAAAGTTTCAATTGTAATCTCAATTATATTGATAGTTTTTGCTTTTTTAATTTATAAATTTTTACAAAACTTTATGAACTAAAATGAATTTTATTTTAAAAAGAAAAAATATTTATTTATTAATTTTTATATACTCAATTATTGCCATATTATCTGCGATCTATATTGAAAAAGTTTTGGGGTATTTGCCATGTAAATTATGTATTTATCAAAGAATTCCTTTTTTAGTAGCGATCTTCATTTGTTTTTTGGGATATAGCTATTTTAAATCTGATAGAATATTAATTGCTTTAATCATTACATTCACACTAAGCACTGCTCTTGCAGGATATCATTTTGGTATAGAAAATGGAATTTTTGATGAATATGCTGGTTGTACAAACACAAATATAGATATCACAAATAAAGAAAAGATAATCGAAAGTCTAGAAATGGTTAAAAATTGTAAAGATGTAGAGTTCACTATTTTAGGCATCTCTTTATCTGGATTGAATTTTTTAACATCTTTACTAATTGTGTTATTTTCGTTAAGAGCTCTTGTTTATGAAAAAAACTAACAAAAGAAAATTGGAAGAATTTATTAGAGTTGATCACGCTGGAGAAAGAGGCGCAATTAAAATTTATGAAGGTCAACTTTTGGCTCTTAAAACGTTCAAAAAAGATCCTGAACTATTAAAATTAGTAGAGGAAATGAGAGAGCATGAACAGGAACATAGCGATTTTTTTGAAAATGAAATTAGAGAAAGAAAAATAAAACCAACTAAATTTTTACCACTATGGGATTTATTAGGAGTAGGTTTAGGTTTCAGTTCAACAATATTAGGAAAAAAGGCAGCAATGCTGTGCACAGCCTCTGTTGAGGAAGTAATTGATAAGCATTACCAAAGTCAAATAGATCAATTACAAGATGATGAGAAAAAACTTAGAGAAAAAATTAAAAAATTTAGAGCTGATGAATTGGAACATAAAGATATTGCATATGAGCACGGTGCAACAAAAAAAGGATTATATTCAGTAATGGATAAAATTATTAAAACTGGTTCAAAAATTGCTATAAATATCTCTGAAAAAATTTAACTAGGATCTAATTCCACATCCCAATATAAATAATCCATCCAACTGCTGTGTAGAAAATTAGGAGGAAAATTCTTCCCATTTCTATGAAGATCCTCTGTTGTTGGTTGAAAAGGCCATTGATTTAACTTCATTCCAGAATTTTTTAGCAATCTTCCACCTTTTTTTACATTACATGCTGAGCAAGCAGTAACAACGTTTTCCCAATCAGTTTTCCCACCTTTTGATCTTGGAAGAAGATGGTCAAAAGTTAGTTCATCATTACTTCCACAATATTGACAACTAAACTTATCTCGTAGAAAAACATTAAATCTTGTGAAGTTTGGATTTGAACGAGGCTTTATAAAAGATTTTAATGCAATAACACTTGGTAACTGCATGGAGAATGATGGGCTTCTTATCATTCTATCATAATGACTTACAATTGAGACTCTATCTAAAAATACAGATTTAATTGCGTCTTGCCATGACCATAATGATAAAGGATAATAACTTAATGGTCTATAATCTGCGTTAAGAACTAGGGCTGGACACTTTTCGAGTGAAAGGTTTTCATTAATCATCAGAGTCATAATTATTTAATATATTATATATTATTATTAATCAATGTAACAAAAAAGTTAATTCTCTTTAAATATCAAAATTATCTTTGATAAATTTTAATGCATTACTTGAAGCTTCAACTGGTATATGATGGTCGCAGTCTTTGATCATTAAAGTTTCTATACTAATATTATTGCGTGTAAAAAAATCTTTTGACTCTAATAAATTATAGGGTGGAACTATTTCATCTTTTTCACCATGAATTAATAAAGTTTTTGTTTTAGAAATTAATCTTAAACTAAGATCCTCTTTATCTATAATCTTTCCAGAAAATCCAACAATACAATTATAAGGATCTTTAGAAGTTAGGCCCAAGTTTATTGACATCATGCAACCCTGACTAAATCCAGATAAACATATCTTTGAATTTTCCAAATTATATTCTGCTTTAACTTCTTCAATATATTTTCTTAATTTATCTTCAGCTTTTTTTACTTCATTTAAAATATAGTTTTTATCATTTGTTTCTAAATCAAACCATTGATAACCAATTGGATTAATTTTACATGGTTCATGTCCATTCGGACATAAGAATACTGTATTGGTTAAAAACCTTTTCCAATTCAGAGTTAACATACTTATATCTTTTCCATCTCCACCGTATCCATGAAGTAAAATTACTGCATTTTTGATGTTAGACCCATTTTCAGGTTTTATAATTGTTGATTCAAGGCAAAATGTCATAGATAAGTAATTATGTTTTTTTATTTTAAAAAGAAACTAAAATCAAAGTATGATTTCTGAAATATTTGTTAAAATTGCAGCTATTGTTTTGCTTGCAGCTGTAGCTGTAGTCTTAATTCTTGGAATTAGAACTCTTTTTAAAGGAGATGGAGATAAAAAAACATCTAACAAATTAATGCAGCTTAGAGTTTTGCTACAATTTGTTGCTATAATTGTGCTTGTAGCATTAGCTTACTTTTATAAGAATTAATTAAATTCATTTAACCAATTTAAAAATTCATCACTGTTAAAATCTATTGAGCCAACAATTCTTGCAAACTCATAACCATCTTTGTCAATAAATAGTGTTGTAGGTATTCCTCTTAATTTTAAATTTTTTGCAATTCCAGCACCATCACCGACAAATACTTGTAATTCATCTATTTGCAGGTCATCAAAAAACCTCTTAGATTTACTAATATTCTCTCCACCGATATTTATTGGGATAATCATTATTTTTTTTTCACCCTTAAGTTTTTGAAGGTTGTTTAGTGATGGCATTTCATCTCTACAAGGGGCACACCATGTTGCCCAAAAATTTAAAATAATTAATTCAGATTTAAAATCTTTCAAATTAACTTTATTTCCTGCCTCATTTAAAAAGTCAAAAAACTTAATTTTTTGTTTTTCCTCATAAATTATTAGATTTTTTATATCTGGTGCTTCTATTGAATATGAAGAGCTAAATGATATGAAGTAAAGAAATATGATTTTAATGGATATAAATATAAATTTCATAGATTTGTAATTGAATAACATGAGTAAAAATAAAAACAATAAACCAATTTGGGGTACAAGAATTAAGAAAAATGCCTCAACTTTATTTAAAAAAGTTGGTGGTTCATTACCAGTAGATAAAAGACTATTTAAAGAAGATATTGAAGGATCAATTGCTCATGTCGAAATGCTTCACAAGCAGAAAATTATAAATTTCAGGATAAAAAATAAAATAATTTGGGGATTAAAAAGAATTAAAAATGAAATTGTAAAAAAAAAATTCAATTTTAATTATGATTTAGAGGATATTCATATGAACATAGAAAACAGATTATTTGAGCTTATTGGTGATGATGCTGGATACGTTCATACTGCTAGATCTAGAAATGATCAGGTAATTACTGACCTTAAATTATGGTTAAAAGAAGCGACAAAAAAAATAATAATTTTATTAGATAATACAAATTCAAATATTCTAAATGTTGCACAAAAAAATGTCAGAACAATAATGCCTGGATTTACACACTTAAAAAATGCACAACCATTATCTTTAGCGCATTATCTACTAGCATATGTTGAAATGTTTAAGAGAGATAAGAAAAAATTTAAGAATAATTTAGAGTTTTTAGATGAAAATCCTCTAGGTGTTGGAGCTTTATCTGGTACTTCTTTTAAAATTGACAGAAACTACACAACAAAAAAACTTAAATTTAAAAAACCAACAAATAATTCTGTAGATACTGTATCTGATAGAGATTTTGTTTTAGACTTTTTATATTCTTCTTTAGCTTGTTCTTTACACATTTCTAGAATTGCTGAAGAACTCATAATTTGGAATTCTGATGCATTCAACATGATAACTTTGAATGATAAATTAGTAACCGGTTCTTCGATAATGCCACAAAAAAAGAATCCTGACCCATTGGAATATTTGAGAGGTAAAACTGGAATATTTATAGGAAACATCAATTCTATGGTTTCAATATTAAAAGGTTTGCCTTTATCATATTTTAAAGATTTACAGGATGACAAAGAAATTGTTTTTAAAACGAATGATCAATTAAAAATATCACTATCTTTGTTAAATGAAGTAGTAAAAAATTTAGTAATAAATAAAAAAAGTATGCTAACCCTTGCAGGGAAAGGTTTTACTACAGCTACAGATTTATCTGATTATATTGTAAGAGAGCTTGGATACCCATTTAGAAAGGCATACCTACAAACAGCAAAAATAATTAATTTAGCAGAAAAAAAAAATAAAAAACTTCATGAGCTAGAATTGAAAGAAATAAATCAAATTGAACCAAAACTTACATTAAATGTTTATAAAATACTAAATCTAGAGAATTCAATTAATTCAAAAAAATCATATGGCGGAACTTCTTTTGAGAACGTTAAGAAAATGATAAAAAAAGCAAAAAATGAGTAAAAAAATTTTAGTTATTATACTTTGTTTATATTTTGTAGTTGCTTGTGGGCGTAAAGGTGATCCAGAATATAAATCTGAATTAAGTAAGAATATTCAAAAAGTATTATGAGATATATAAACAATAAATTTTTTATTGAAGGAAAAAACATTGAGAGTCTAACAAAAAAATTTAATACACCTCTATACTGCTACTCATATAAAAATTTAAGAGAAAATGTAGAGAATTTTAAAAGAGCTTTTAAGGAAATAAGACCATTAATTTGTTTTTCTGTAAAATCTAATTCTAATATTTCACTATTAAAAGAAATAAAAAAACTTGGCCTTGGAGCAGATGTGGTTTCAAAAGGTGAATTATATGCATCACTTAAGGCTGGTATTAATAAAAACAAAATAGTTTTCTCTGGAGTTGGTAAAACAAAAGATGAAATTGAGTATGCAATTAAGCAAAAAATATTATTAATAAATTCTGAATCATTAAGTGAAGTTTTAGAAATTGAAAAAGTTGCAAAAAAATTTAATAAAGTTGTTGATATAGGACTAAGATTAAATCCAGATACTGATGCTGAGACATTGAAACAAATTTCAACAGGTAAAAGTGAAAACAAATTTGGTGTAGATAAAAAGACTTTTGTAAAAATTATTAATTTGATGAAACAATCAAAATTTATAAATATTAAATGCTTAAGTGTTCATATCGGTAGTCAAATCTTAAACCACAAACCCTACGAAAAAATGCTAAATGTTCTTGATAAACTTTTAAGAAGTTTAGATTATAAATTTGAGTTTATTGATTTAGGTGGTGGGATGGGGATAAATTATGACAATAAGACGAAAAAACTTAATTATACAAAATATAAAAAATCAATAATTAAATTTAAAAATAAACACAATTGTAAAATAATTTTTGAACCAGGAAGATCTATAATTGGAAATGTTGGTATACTTGCAACTAAAGTAATTTATTTAAAACATAACAAAACAAAAACATTTGTGATATTGGATACAGCAATGAATGATTTGATAAGGCCAGCTTTGTATAATGCAAAACATAGGATAGTTCCATCCCAAAGAAATAAGTCACGATCAAAGGAAATATTAGAATTTGTAGGTCCAGTATGTGAAACAACTGATAAATTTTTAACAGTAAAAAAATTTCAGAATATAAAAGAAAATGATATTATGATTATTTGCGATACCGGTGCATATGGTTATTCATTATCATCTAATTATAATCTTAGATTAAGGCCTGCTGAAATTTTGATTAAAGGAAATAAAGTAAAGATTATTAGAAAAAGACAAAAAATAACAGATATAATCTAACTTAAAACTTATAATGAGAAATATCCTCTTTAAAAGTATATTTTTTTCTGGATTAATTTTAATATGTATTATTTTTCTTCCATCTTTATTACTGCCAAAGCAAATCACTCTTTTTGGAGGTAAACTTTTTGGATACTGGTCCTCATTCTGTTTGAAAATTTTTTACTCAACCACCATAGTAATAAAAGGTCAAGAAAACATAATTAATAAAGAGAACTACTTTATCGCATGCTCTCATCAATCGATGTTTGAAACTTTTTTTTTACAAACAATATTTAATTCACCAATATTTATTCTTAAAAAAGAACTATTAAATATTCCGATATTTGGTTGGTATTTAAGAAAGATAGATTCTATTTCTGTGAATAGAAATAAAATTTCTAAAGAAAACCTTAATTTTACTGAAAAAATCAAAGAAGTTATGGAGAGAACAAAAAGACCTGTAATTATTTTTCCACAAGCTACTAGAGTTCTACCAGATGAAATTATTCCCTTTAAAAAGGGAGTTGGAAGAATTTACAGAGAATTAAATGTAAAATGTCAACCCGTCGCTATTGACTCTGGAAGAGTATGGCCAAAATCTGGAAAGATGATGCCCAACAAAACAATTACTATTTCCATTTTAAAACCAATTAATACTGGTATCGAGGAAACAGAATTTGTAAAAATATTGCAAAAAGAAATATATTCCGAGCTTGGTCTTGCTAACTAACCTTTCATAGGCATTACAACATAAATACTATCAAAGTCTGCAGGATCTTTTATTAAAGCTGGAGATCCAGTATCTTTCAAATATATTTCAATGTTATCACCATTTAGTTGGGATGCTATATCAAGCAAATATCTAGAATTAAAACTTATATCTAAATCTGTCTCAAATTTTACAGATAGGCTTTCTTTACCATCGCCACTGTTAGTGTTATTGACGGATAAATCTAAATTATCCTTAGTCAAATTAAATTTTACACCATCTTTTTTATCTAGAGAGACTGATGCTACTCTATCTACAGAATTTAAAAATGATTTTAAATCAATCTCTAATTTTTTTTGATTTTCTCTAGGGATAACTTGTATATAATTAGGAAATTTTCCATCAATTAATTTTGATATCAAAATACTATTGTTAAGTTCAAATTTAATTTTAGATTTAATATTTGAAACTTTAACCTCGCCATCATAATCTTCTAAAAGAGAGCATAATTGAAATATAGTTTTTTTTGGAAGTATTATTGGTTCAAATTCAATTTTATTTTTTAGTCTTATTTTTGAGATAGACATTCTATGGCTATCTGTTGCGGCTGCAGTTAAAAAATTCTTATCATCTGTTTGGGTCTGATGGAAAAAAATTCCACTAAGATAATGCCTTGTTTCATCATTCGAAATCGAAAATTTACATTTATTTAAAAGTTTTAATAAATCTTTTGAATTTATAGTAAATTCATTTTCATTGAAATTTTCATCTGTAATTGGAAATTCAGATGCATTAATTGAATTTAAATTGAATAGAGATTTATTTGATTCTAATTGTAGTTTACTTTCTCCAGTGTTTTCAAAATTTATCTGACTACCAGAGGGTATTTTTCTTACAATATCAAACATAATTGATGAAGAAGTGGTTGTTTTGCCTTCATCAAAAATTTTAATATTTGAAATTTCATTTACAAATATTAAATCCAAATCTGTTGCTGTAATTTTTAACTTTGAATTTGCTGCCTCTATCAAAATATTTGAAAGTATAGGTAAAGTGCTTCTTTTTTCTATTACACCCTGACAGTAACCTAAAGATTTTTGCAAATCCTGTTGATTAACACTAAATTTCATTTTCTTGTTTGTATAATATTTTATTCTTTAGGCTATCAATGCTTAAATTTAATTCATTATCGTCTTTTCTCAATTTTTCTATTGTTTTAACTGAATGAATAACAGTTGTGTGATCTCTATTAGCAAATGATCGACCTATCTCTGGTAAAGATTTAGATGTCAGCATTTTTGCTAAATAAATAGCAGTTTGTCTTGGTCTTACAAGGTATCTTGACCTTCTTGGTGACAACATTTCGTTTTTACTTATTTTAAAATATTTACAGACTATTGTTTGAATATTGTCTATATCAACTTTATTTTCAGTTAAATTTAATAGATCTTTTAATATTACTTTTACCTCTGACATTGAAGGTGTTTTTCCATAAATTCTTGAGAAAGATACTATTCTATTAAATGCACCTACAAGTTCTCTTATACTAGTGTTAACTTCAGTACTAATAAATTTTATGATCTCGTCACTGATTTTAATATTATTTGGATCACGAATTCCAAGATCTTCATTTTTGGATTTTATTATATTGTATCTTAATTCAAAATCAGCATTTTGAATGTCAACTACTAGTCCTCCTGAAAATCTAGATTTAATTCTCTCCTGAATTCTAGTCAATTTGTTTGGTGGTCTATCTGCTGATACAATAATTTGTGATCCTTTCTCTAGCAAAACATTAAATGTGTGGAAAAACTCTTCTTGCATAGCTTCTTTTCCATTCATAAATTGAATATCATCAATCAAAAATATGTCAGTATTTCTAAAATACTCTTTAAACTTTACCATATCATTGGATTTTATCGATTTTACAAATTGATACATAAATCTTTCGGCTGAAATAAACATTACTTTATTTTTTTCTTTCAAACTTAATCCAATTGCATTTAACAAATGTGTCTTACCCATTCCAACTCCACTATAAATATATAGAGGATTATAATGAGCTATTTGTTCAGAGACTTTTTTTGCAGCCTCAAAAGCTAGTTTATTACTTTTCCCTAGCAAGAAATTCTCAAAGTTTTTATTTGGATCAATTCGATTATATTGAAGATATGAATCTTTAATAAATGAAACCTTTTCATTATCAGATGAATTATCTGGTTTTATTTCATCACTATTTTTGTTCTTTATATTCTCGTTAATCACAAATTCTATTCTGGA
Organism: uncultured Pelagibacteraceae bacterium; assembly: GCA_902595815.1. Taxonomy (GTDB): domain Bacteria; phylum Pseudomonadota; class Alphaproteobacteria; order Pelagibacterales; family Pelagibacteraceae; genus Pelagibacter. Next base: position 171,633 of record CACJRL010000001.1, on the reverse strand, counting down.
AATATCTTTTTTATATGATTTAATTATTTGTAGTATTTGATCTAAATATCTTGAGGTTATCCAGTCTCTGATAAATCTTGTCGAAACGGATAATAAAACATAATTTTTAAACTCATCAACTAAATCAATTTTTTTTAACCAACTATCATAAATCTCAGAACCAAACTTATTTTTCATTTCATTTTGTAATAATTTCCAATCAATCTTATTAATATTGTCTGATTTAATGTTAGTGAGATTATTTTTCATGAGAGTCTGTTAAACTCCTATTCATAATTCAATGCAATAGATTTATTTTTATTCTCAAAAAAAAATAAAATTTACAATTGTATAAATTAATAATTGAATCTCCTTTTAGGGAGTTAAAATTAGTAATCTTAAATTTACTTTTTTTATATTTTTTTTTTTCTTGGGACTAAAAGATTAAAAAATTCTTTTTTTAATTGAAAAAGTAATCTCTAGGGTTGTAATTTCTCTAAGTAAACTAAAAGTTGTTATAAGGAATTTATTTTTTTTGTTATTCTAGAAATATTTCTTGACGCATTTTGCTTTTTTATCACCCCTGTCTTTGCTATTTTCATCAATTCAGAGTTTAATTTTGGCAAGAAAGCTAAAGCTTCTTTTTTGTTCTTTTTATCAAGAATTAGATTCATTTTTTTTATTGCAGATCTAAACCTGCTTTTTCTAGACTTATTTACCATTGTTTGACGTGATATACGTCTTATTCGTTTAATAGCTGATTTAGTGTTTGCCATAAGCGCGATTGTATATAACGAGAAATTTATACGGTCAATATAATAATTTTTTATTTTTGACAAATATTACAAAAAAATGTTGATCTATTAGTGATAAATTTTTTTTTTATTGTCCCTTTGCATCCTGGTGAAAGACAACTCTTATTTTCTCTATTGTATACTTTAAAGTTATCTTGAAAAGATCCATTTTTACCAACTATATTTTTAAAATCTCTAATACTAGACCCACCTTTTTTTATCGCTAAATTTAAAATTTTTCTTGAATATTTAATGATATTAATACAATCATTTTCACTTAAAGATTTTGCTTTTTTTTTTGGATTTATTTTAGAGCTGAATAAAATTTCACTCGCATAAATATTCCCCAAACCTGAAACAAACTTTTGATCTAAAAGAAAATTTTTTATATTCTTTTTCTTTTTATAAAAATATTTTTTTAAGTAGTTGAGATTAAATTTTGAAGAAAAAGGCTCAGGACCATAGTTATTTATAAAATTTTCTAAATTATTCTTATTTTCAAATAATTTGAAATAACCAAATCTTCTGGGATCATTATATATAATTTTTATTTTATCAAATTCCAAAAACACATGGTTATGTTTTTTTGGCAAATAAGGACTATGATAAAAACTTGCATTTGTTTTTTGATTTAAAATATTTTTTCTTAAAAGATGTATAGTACCAGACATTCCAAGATGAATTAGGCAAAATTTTTCATCATTTAAAACTAGTATGATATATTTTGAAAACCTCTTAACTTTTTTTATTGATTTTGATTGAAGTCTTGTTTCAAAACCTTTTTTTATTTTGTACCTTAAATTCCTATTCTTTATACTTACTTTTTTTATTTTTTTTCCTGTTATTGTTCTACTTAGTGACTCTTTAACAACTTCTACTTCTGGCAATTCTGGCATTTATTATTATATTAATTAATATTATTTATTTTATGCAACAATATCTTCAAAATAAAAAAGGTCTAGTCCAAGGTGTCTTTGATAAAGTTTATGATAAATACGACATCATGAATGATTTGATGTCACTTGGAGTACATAGAATCTGGAAAAGAAATTTAATAAATTGGATGAACCCAGGTAAAAATAAAATTCTAGCAGATGTTGCATGTGGCACAGGTGATATAGCAAAACTTTTTATCGATAATAGTTCAAATAAAAATATAGAATTATTTTGTATTGACCCCAATGAAGGAATGATGAAAAAGGGAAAAAATAGACTATCAAATTACAAAAATATCAAGTGGATTAAGGGGTCGGCAGAGAAATTGCCTTTAAAATCTAATTTATGTGATTATTACACAATCAGTTTTGGTTTAAGAAATACAAAAAATATTAATAAATCCTTAAGTGAAGCGTACAGAGTTTTAAAGCCAGGAGGTAGATTTTTTTGTTTAGAATTTTCAAAAATTCAAAATTTAAACTTAGATTTAGTATATAAAAGATACTCTAAATTAATTCCAGAAATAGGAAAATTTGTGGTTGGTGAAAAAGAGCCTTATGAATATCTAATAAAAAGTATCCAAGAATTTGTTAATCAAGAGGAATTAAAGAGCTTAATGGAGAAAAATAATTTTATTAAATGTGAGTATAGAAACTTTTCTGGTGGAATAGTAGCTATTCATTCAGGTTGGAAAATATGATTAAAAAATTATACATACTTTTTAAGCTTGGAAGGAAATTAGCAAAATCTGACGCTTTAAATATATTCACAAAGTTTCATAATCCACCAATTGGAATAAAAATTTTATTCTATTTGTTGTCTTTATCATTTTCAAAAAAAGATAATTCTTTTGTAAATGAAACCGAAGGTGAAAGATTGTCAAACTCCTTGCAATCTATGGGCACAACATTCATTAAATTAGGTCAATTTCTAGCAACTAGACCAGATATAATTGGAGAAAAGTTATCAAAGCAACTAGAGAGTTTACAAGATCGTTTGCCTCCCTTTGAATTATCTAAAGCTAAAGAAATAATCAAAAAAGATCTAGGAGAAGATAATTTTAATTCAATTATAAATCTATCTGAACCAGTGGCAGCAGCATCTATAGCTCAAGTTCATAAAGCGCAAATAAATGATAATGGCACAATTAAGGATGTGGCTATAAAAATTTTACGACCAAATATAAAAAAAATATTCAACGAAGAAATTGATGCTTTAATGCTTTTTGCTTTTTTAACGGAGTCAATAATCAAAAAGACAAAAAGACTTAAATTAGTTGAGGTTGTTTATTTACTAAAAGAAATAACTAACTTAGAAATGGATTTAAGATTTGAAGCAGCTGCAGCTAATGAATATTCAGAAAACACTAAAAATGATAGTGGATTTCAAGTTCCTAGAATTTATTGGAATTTTACAAGTGAAAACGTAATGACTTTAGACTGGGTCGAGGGTGTTTCTATAAGAGAAACTGAAGAGCTGGAAAAAAGAAATATAGATACCAAAAAAATTGCATCAGATATTATTCAACATTTTTTAAGGCATGCTGTCAGAGATGGTTTTTTTCACGCAGATATGCATCAAGGTAATATTTTTATAAATAATAGTGGTCAAATTGTACCTATCGATTTTGGTATAATGGGAAGGTTAGATGATTTAAGTAAAAAATTTCTTGCCGAGATTTTATATGGATTTATAAAAAGAGATTATAAAAAAGTAGCTGAAGTTCATTTAGCTGCAGGTTTAGTTCCAAAAGAAGTGCCTGTTGATGATCTCGCCCAAGCACTAAGATCAATAGGAGAGCCAATATTTGGTCAGTCAATTAAAGACATATCTGGTGGTAAACTACTCAAACAACTTTTTGATGTGACAGAAAAATTTAATATGCAAACTCAACCACAGTTGCTCATGCTACAGAAAACCATGGTAGTAGTTGAAGGTGTTGCAAGAAGATTAAATCCAGAGACAAACATTTGGGAAACGTCAAGACCTGTTCTTGAAAAATGGCTTAAAGAAACAAAAGATCCTATAACAACATTAAATGAAACTCTAAAAAATTCTGCAGAAGTTATAAAAAGATTACCAGAAATGCCGCAAATAATGGATAAAGCAAACCAAGCATTAACATTTCTTGCAAGCGGACAAATTCCACAAAATACTAATACGTATAATGATCTAAATACAAAAAAAAATGAAATGGTAGCTTTCAGAAATCAATCAATCATTGGTTTATTATTACTTGTAATTTTAGGATTAGTAGTATTTTAATCTCGACGATGAATTATTTTGAGAATAAAAAAATACTGTTGATTATATGTGGTGGAATTTCTGCTTACAAAAGTCTTGAGTTAATAAGATTATTTAAGAAAAATGGTGCTTGTGTAAAAACTATATTAACAAAAAATGCAAAAGAATTTGTAACTCCACTATCTGTTTCGTCTCTTTCCCAAGAAAAAGTTTATGACGATATATTTAGTGCAGAAAACGAAGCTGAGATGGACCATATATCTTTATCAAGATGGGCTGATGCAGTATTAGTTGCACCAATTACAGCTAATACAATATCGAAAGTAGCCTCAGGAAATGCAGAAGATTTGGCGTCTACTGTTTTATTAGCTTCTAATAAACAAATATTTTTAGCACCGGCAATGAATGTAAGAATGTGGGAGCATCCTTCTACTAAAGAAAACATATTAAAATTAAAAAGCTTTGGATACAAAATTATTGGGCCAGAGATAGGGGATATGGCATGTGGTGAATACGGTGAAGGAAAAATGACAGAACCAAATGAAATAGTTAATACGCTTAAAAATTATTTTTCTAATTTAGATAAAAATAAAAAATTAAAAGCTTTAGTTACTGCAGGACCAACTAATGAATATATTGATCCTGTAAGATTTATTACAAATAAATCCAGTGGTAAACAAGGATATGAAATAGCAAAATGTCTTAGAGACAATGGATTTGATACAACACTTATTTCTGGAAAGACAAGCATTAAACCTTTGGATGGTGTTAATTTTGTAAGTGTTGAAACGGCTGAAGAGATGTTCAAAGAAAGTTTAAATAATCTGCCAACAGATGTGGCTATTTTTTCTGCAGCTGTTTCTGATTTTAAAGTGAAAAATTATAAAAGTACAAAGATTAAAAAGAATGAAGAATTTAACTTAGAGCTAGAAAAAAATATTGATATTTTAAATCATATATCAAATCATAATTCATTAAGACCAAAAATAACGATTGGTTTTGCAGCAGAAACAAACAATGTTTCAATAAATGCAAAGAAGAAGTTGAATGAAAAAAATTGTGACTGGGTAATTGCAAATGATGTCTCAGATAAAACTATAGGATTTGGATCAGATTTTAATAAAATTTCAATATTTTACAAAGATAAACCTGAAGAAAATTTTGAAAAGATGAGTAAATCATTGGTCGCTGAAGAAATAGTCAAAAGAGTAATTCAACAGATTAATTAACTTAATGGTAAGGGTCTTAATTAAAAAATTAGACAAAAAAGTTAAACTACCAGAATATAAAACGACAGGTTCATCTGGACTAGATTTGACTGCATTCATTGAAAAGAAAATAGTAATTAAACCAGGCGAAAACGCTTTAGTGCCAACAGGTATATCGATTGCAATACCTGAAGATACCGAGGTTCAAATAAGACCAAGATCGGGTTTAGCAGCCAAAAACAATATAAGTGTTTTAAATACTCCTGGAACTATTGATAGTGACTATAGAGGAGAAATAAAAGTAATTTTATTTAATCATGGAGATAAAGAGTTTACAGTAAATAACGATGATAGAATTGCTCAAATGATATTAATGCCAATTTTGAAAGTAGATTTTGAAACTGTAGAAACTTTGCCTGAGACAATTAGAGGTTCGGGTGGATTTGGATCAACAGGTAAGTGAAAAATTCATTATCAAAACGAAAGCTTGAAAGATACTCAAGACAAATAATACTTAAGGATATTGGTATATTAGGACAAAAGAAAATAATTAATTCAAAAGTTTTAATTGTAGGAATTGGTGGATTAGGTAGTCCAGTTGCAGATTTGTTGGCTAGATGCGGTGTAGGGTATATAGGTGCTATTGATCACGATAAAGTAGATATTTCAAATCTTCAAAGACAAATTTTGTATACTTCAAAAGATGTTGGAAAATTTAAGGTTGATATCTTTAAAAGAAGAATAAAATTAATTAACAGAGATGTAAAAGTCAAAATTTTAAAAGAAAAAGCATCAGAAAAAAATTTAAATAAAATTATAAAAGATTTCGATATAATTGTAGATGGAACAGATAATTTTAAAACTAAATTTTTAATAAATAAATTTTCATTAAAATATAAAAGAAAATTAATAGTTGGTGCTATTAGCAAATTTGATGGACATATTTTTTCATTCGATTTTAATAATAAATCAAGCCCATGTTTAAAATGTTTTTACCAGTCAGAACCTTCTGATGAAGTTTTAAATTGTGAAAGTGAAGGAATACTGGGTACCACATCAAATATAATTGGGAGTATGCAAGCAAATGAAGTTTTAAAAAACATAATTTCATCTGATAAAAGTCTTCACTCATCAATTCTGGTGGTTAATCTAAAAAAACTAGAATTTAGAAAAATAAAATTTACTAAAAAAAAAGGTTGCTTGTGCAATTAATCTTCAAGATTTTAATCATAATATTTTTTACCTCGAATGCCATTTCGGACGATAATGAAAAATTTTTAATGCTTAAAAATGATAAGGTAAACGTAAGATATGGACCAAGTTTTGATTATCCAATAAAGTATATTTACAAAAAAATAAACTTGCCAGTAAAAGTGATTGATAAAAAAGAAAATTTTAGAAGAATAATTGATAATAAAAAAAATGGTGGGTGGATACATATATCTCAATTGAAGCAATCAAAATCCTTTATAACTGTGTCAAATAAAATTCTTTTCAAAAAACCAACTAAATTTTCCAAACCCTTAGCTAAAATAGAAACTGGAAGATTATTGTTAGTAAAAAAATGTGAGAGAAATTGGTGTTTAGTAGAAACAAAAAGTTTTAAAGGGTGGGTTGATGAAGAAGATCTTTGGGGAAAAATCAACTAACCCTTTAAGTTATATATATTAACTAATTATTTTTGTTGGACACATACGTCTTTGATCACTGGAGCATTCGCACAATCAACACATTTAGTCTTTTGAACAATACATCCATCATCAAGGACTTCAACATCAACTATTTTATCACACTTAGAACAAGTTGAAGAAATTGTTAATCCACATTTTTTACAATTGTAATTTTCTATTTGCATACTTTAGAATTAAATATGAAAAAATTATTTTCAACAAATATCCTTGCGAATAATTATTATTTACACATTTTTTTTGCGAATAATTATTATTACTACAAATTATCCTTATTAAATTTTTCTTAAATACTTATTGATAATGATTATTATTTACTTTTTGATCTACTTGCCCACCACTTATCTAAAATGAAATACCAAATAGAATTAGCAATTGGTTCTACAATTGCATCGGTCAAAGCTATCATAAAAGATACATCAGCAACTAACATCAAAACAGTTATAGCAATTGCAAAATGACCAACTGTATAGACAATTGTTCTTAAAATAGAGCCTCTGTTATTGGAATAAATCTGACCGGCAGCTTTAAAAATACCGTTGGTAACTTCCATTATTCTTTAAACGGGCTTTCAAGAACACAAGCAACTAAGTGAACTCTAGCCTGTTCTCCTCCATTAAAAAAGTTATGATACTTTGTATTGTTAGTAATCCATACATGTCCATCTGCAGGCAAATGTTTTGCAACATTTTCAATGACCATTGAACAGCCTGCATTAGTTACTATCGGAATATGCAATCTACACTCTGGATCTTTGTGCCAGCTTAGCGTTGATCTTGGCTCTTTTAATAAAAGCCTTACTCTTCCTAGTTTAAATTTTTTACTAAGAATTTCATAAACCTCTTTAAAATAAGTTTTATCGAACTCTGGTAACAACTGAGTATATTTCGATTCATCAATATCAATATCTCTTGAGACTTCTTTACCTGTCTCATCTGCAATAGTCCAATATCTACCTCTGATATTGTTACCTTCTATAGAGTCTTTGTTATTTGGAATTTGATTTAAAGGAATTGCACCAAAGTGCGTAACACCTGGCGAATTAAATTTCTTTTTCTCTAAAATTAGATTTAAATCATTTCGCAATCTATTTATATCAAACTTAATTTCAGGAACTTTATAAAAGTCTTCGAACGATAGTGATGTCATTTTTCCGCTTTCCTTAATACTAGTTTAATCTTAAATCAAATCTATCTGCATTCATCACTTTGACCCATGCGGATACAAAGTCTTTGATAAATTTGTCTGATGAATCTTTGCAAGCATAGACTTCGGCTAATGCTCTTAATTGAGAATTAGAGCCAAAAATAAGGTCAACTCTTGAACCTTTCCACTTGGCTTTTTTTGACTTTCTATCTTTACCAACAAAATATTGTTCAGATTTATCAGTTTCTTTCCAAGTAGTGCTCATATCGAGAAGATTTACAAAATAATCTGTTGATAGCGTTCCAGGTTTTTTTGTGAAAACTCCATTTTTAGAACTGTCATAGTTTGTATCTAAAACTCTCATTCCTCCTACAAGAACTGTCATCTCTGGTGCCGTTAATCCCATTAATTGTGCCTTATCAATTAATTTTTCCTCAGCTGAAACATTAGATTTACCTTTTTTCATGTAGTTTCTAAAACCATCTGCTTGCGGCTCAAGTAATCCAAATGAATTTACATCTGTTTGGTCTTGTCTTGCATCTCCTCTTCCAGCAGTAAATGGAACCTGAATTTTATGACCAGCTTTTTTTGCTGCCATCTCTATTCCTACATTTCCACCTAATACTATAAGATCCGCCATTGAGACTGATTTTTTATTTGTATCAAATTTTTTCTTAATTTTTTGTAAAGCTTTAATAACCTTTGAAAGTTTTTTAGGATTATTGACTTTCCAACTTCTTTGAGGCTCAAGCATAATTCTTGCTCCGTTTGCTCCACCTCTTTTGTCAGAACCTCTATATGTAGAAGCAGAAGCCCAAGCCGTAGAAACTAAATCAGAAACAGAGATTTTTGATTTTGAAAGCTTTGATTTTAAATCTCTTATATCTTTTGATTTAAGTTTATATTTTGGTTTATCTATAGGATCTTGCCAAATTAATTGTTCTTTTGGTACTTCGCTACCCAAATAACATGCTCTTGGTCCCATGTCTCTATGAGTAAGCTTAAACCAAGCTCTTGCAAATGCATCAGCAAATTCATCTGGATTTTGATAAAAATGTTTTGAAATTGGTCCATAACTTTTATCCATTCTCAAAGATAAATCAGTTGTTTGCATCATTGGAGGATGCATTTTACTTTTATCATGAGCATCAGGAACCATTTTAATTCTCTGACCATTCTTTTTTGGAGTCCATTGAAATGCCCCAGCAGGTCCTTTTGTCAATTCCCATTCATGGTTAAATAAACAATCAAAATAACCCATATCCCATTGTGTTGGTGTTTGTGTCCATGCTCCTTCAATACCACTACTAATTGCATGTACACCTTTTCCTGATTTGTAATTACTATTCCAACCGGTTGCCTGATCTTGAATTCTTGATGCTTCTGGATCAGGTCCTTTATGCGATTCAGGTGCAGCACCATGAGATTTTCCAAAAGTATGACCACCAGCAACTAATGCAACTGTTTCATAATCATTCATTGCCATTCGTCCAAATGTTTCTCTAATATCATGAGCTGCTTTCAATGGGTCTGGATTAAAATCTGGACCTTGTGGATTTACATAAATTAATCCCATGTGAGAAGCCCCCAATGGTTGCTCAAGATCTCTTTTTCCGCTGTATCTCTTTACACCTAACATTTCTTTTTCTGAACCCCAGTAAATATCGTCTTCTGGTTCCCAGATATCAGTTCTTCCCGCTCCGAAACCGAAAGTTTTAAAGCCCATTGACTCTAATGCTACATTTCCGACTAGTATAAATAAATCTGCCCAAGAAATTCTTTTTCCATATTTCTGTTTTATTGGCCACAAAAGTAATCTAGCTTTATCTAGATTAACATTATCAGGCCAGGCATTTAACGGTGCAAACCTTTGATTGCCTGTTCCGGCTCCCCCTCTACCATCACCAGTTCTATATGTGCCTGCTGCGTGCCATGCTAATCTAATAAATAAAGGACCATAATGACCGTAATCTGCTGGCCACCAATCTTGTGAGTCTGTCATTAATTTGTTTAAATCTTTTTTGAGTGCTTTGTAATTTAGTTTTTTAAATTCTTTAGAATAATTAAATTTTTTCTCCATTGGATTTGATAAATTCGAGTGCTGACTTAAAATTTTCAAATTCAAACTGTTTGGCCAAAAATCTCTGTTTGTTTGTCCTCTTCCAGCACTAAATTTTGCCGGTGTACCTGCACCTGTAAATGGGCACTTACTTAATTCTGCTGATTTAAATGATTTACTTTTATGAAATTCCGCACTCATTATTATTTATCTCCTTTAATATTATAATTATTCTAATTCCTTGTTTATAATTATTCTAAAGAAGATTGTCAATAAGTCAGAATATTTATGATGTAATTTTGAAAACCTAGTCTTCTAATTTTACTAAAACTTCGACTGATTTAATTTTTTTTCCAGGTATAGATTTTTGAATCTCTATCGGTCCTACATCCTCATTTTTAATATCAATAAGCTTTTCTTCTTTAACATCGAAGAAATGGTGATGATCTGTGACATTTGTATCAAAGTAAGTTTGATTAGAATTAATTGGTATCTCTTTTAGATATCCTTTTTTAAGAAATGCATGGACTGTATTGTAAACAGTTGCTAAAGAAACTTTTTCACCCGTTTTATCTTTAATTAAGTTGAATAAGTCGTTTATTGTGAAGTGGAAAGTTTTATCTCTATTGAATAAAACCTCACATATATTTATTCTTTGTTTAGTTGGTCTTAAGCTAGAGTTCCTTAGTTTTTCAATAAATTCTTGTTTACTAGTCATTAGCAATTTAAAACTATTCTAAACTATTTGTATATTATAATGTACCTAAATCAAGTAATAAGATTACAAAACTATGAAAAAAAGTTCCTTTAATTACAACGAACTAATTGATTGCGCTAATGGTAAGTTATTTGGTCCAGGGAATGCAAAATTACCTTCTCCACCAATGCTAATGTTTGATAGAATTACAGAAATAACTGAGAGTGAGGGTTTTTATAAAAAAGGATCTATGAAAGCCGAACTTGATATTAAAGATAATTTATGGTTCTTTGATTGTCATTTTAGAGAAGATCCAGTAATGCCAGGTTGTCTTGGTTTAGATGCTATGTGGCAACTAGTCGGCTTTTTTCTTGGTTGGCTTGGGAATCCAGGAAGAGGTAGGGCATTAGGTGTAAGCACAGTAAAATTCACTGGGGAAGTTCTTAAAAATGTCAAAATGGCAACATATGAAATAGATATGAAAAGAATTCTTGTTAAAGGAGAAACAACTGTAGGTCTTGCAAATGGAATATTGCTTGCTGATGGAAAAAAGATTTATAGTGCAGAAAATCTTAAGGTAGGATTATTTAAATAATGAAAAGAGTAGTTGTAACAGGACTTGGTGTAGTTTCATGTTTGGGAAATAATCAAGATGAAGTTTATCAATCGTTAGTTAATACAAAATCAGGAATAACATTTTCTGAGGAATACAAAGAACATAATTTAAAGAGTCATGTTCATGGTAAACCTAATATCAAGTTAGAGGATTACATTGATAGAAAAGTTATTCGATTTATGGGTGCTGGATCAGCATATAATTATGTTGCTATGAGTGAGGCAGTTAAAGACTCCGGATTAGAGGAGAATGAAGTTAGTAATATTTCAACTGGGATGGTAATGGGATCAGGAGGACCATCAATTGAAAATGTGATATTAGCATCAGATAAGACTAGAGAAAAAAATCCAAAAAAAATGGGTCCATTTATAGTTCCAAGAACAATGGCAAGTACTGCTTCTGCCACTCTAGCAGTTCCATTTAAAATAAAAGGCACTAATTACACAATAAGTTCTGCATGCGCAACGAGTGGTCATTGTATTGGTAATGCAATGGAGCTTATTCAATTAGGAAAACAAAATATTATTTTTGCAGGTGGTAGTGATGAGGTTCATTTTGCAATGACTGCAATGTTTGATGCAATGACTGCGCTATCATCAAAATATAACGATACCCCTGAAAAAGCCTCAAGACCATATGATAAAACAAGAGATGGTTTTGTAATTGCTGGTGGAGGTGGAGTTCTTGTCTTAGAAGAGTACGAACATGCCAAAGCAAGAGGTGCTAAAATATATGCAGAATTAACTGGATATGGAGCAACATCAGATGGCTATGATATGGTTGCACCATCTGGTGAGGGAGCGGTGAGATGTATGAAAATGGCTCTAGCAACCTCAAAAAATAAAATTGACTATATTAATACTCACGGGACATCAACACCTGTGGGAGATATTACAGAATTAAAAGCAGTTGGTGAAGCTTTCCCAGAATATAAACCTAAGATAAGTTCAACAAAATCTTTGTCGGGCCATTCATTAGGCGCAACTTCAGTTCACGAAGCAATTTACAGTTTGATAATGATGAAAAACAATTTTATTTCAGCATCAGCAAATATTTCAGAAATGGATGATGAAGCTAAGAACTATCCAATTGTTACACAAGTTGAAAAAAACGTAAAACTAAATGCAATTATGTCTAACAGCTTTGGTTTTGGTGGAACTAATGCAACATTAGTGTTTGAGAAAGTTTAGATCTATGAGTTTAATGAAAGGAAAAAAAGGTCTTATCATGGGCGTTGCTAATGAGAGGTCAATTGCATGGGGTATATCGCAAAAACTAGCAGAAGCTGGAGCAGAGTTAGCTTTTACATATTTAGGTGATGCTTTAAAAAAAAGAGTTGTTCCACTTGCGGAAAAACTAAATTCAAACGCAACATTTAGCTGTGATGTAGAAAAAAAAGAAGAAGTTGTAAAACTTTTTGAAGACGTAAAAAGTCAATGGGGAGAAATTGATTTTATTGTGCATGCAATTGCATTTTCAGATAAGTCCGAGTTATCAGGAGAATATTTAAATACAACTAGAGAAAACTTTTTAAGAAGTATGTTAATATCTTGTTTTTCATTTACTGAAGTTGCTAGAGAGGCATCTAAAATAATGAAGCAAGGTGGCAGTATGATTACTTTGAGTTATGAAGCAAATAAAGCTATACCTAATTATAATGTAATGGGAGTATGTAAAGCTGCACTAGAGTCTAGTGTTAAATATCTTGCGAGGGATCTAGGAGCAAAGAATATTAGAGTTAATGCAATAAGTGCGGGTCCAATCAAAACACTAGCTGCATCTGCCATTGGCGATGCTAAATTTCTTTACAAGTGGAATGCTGATCATTCGTTCTTAAAAAGAAATGTTGATAATCTTGATGTTGGAAATTCAGCATTATATCTTTTAAGCGATATGGCGGGTGGTGTTACTGGAGAAATTCATTATGTGGATGCTGGTTACAATAAAGTTGGAATGCCAGATCCTAAGAACATTACCTGAAATTTAGTTAAATTTAGTTAAATTATGATGGAACAAATTAGTATTTATCTAACGAGTATAATATTGGGAATTATGCTTTTCTTTTCTTTTGTTGTAGCACCTGTAACTTTCACTGCATTAGATGAGGAAAATGCTAGAAAATTTATAAGAAAAATATTTCCTTACTACTACACTGTTAATTTAACAATTAGTGTATTAGTTTTAATTTTATTTATAATTCTAAAAATTTTTTCCTTAGATTTTTATTTAATTTTAAGTATTGCAGTATTATTTGCTATATCAAATTTTGTACTAATGCCACTGATAAATAAGTTCAGAGATGAAAAGCAGGATAAAAATTTTAAACAATCACACTTTGTTTCTGTGGTGATAAATTTTGTGCAAATGATTTTGTTGGTAATTGTCTTAATTTAAAAAGAATTAGTAATACCTAAGCCAACAGCAATAAAAATACCTAACCAAATTAAACCTTTAATAAAAAAAAAAGCAAAACTACCAAGTAAAAAATATCTTCCATATTTATTTTTCTGTAGTTCTAACTTAAAGTTTTTTAAAAGCTTCATTCTATTATAATTTATTACAATTATTTTTTACTTGATCTTTTCCCACTCTTTCATACCACCAGTGATATTTTTGACATTTTTAACCCCCATATCCCTCATAGTTTTGGTTGCTAATGTTCCTTGTCCTCCAACACCACAAAAAACTACATATTCTTTATCTGGATTATTTTTAAACATATCATTTTCTAGAGGACTGCCTTCTGCTAAATAAAATTCTAATAAACCTCTGTCCAAGTGAATTGCATTACCGATCGTGCCTTTTGAAAAACTCTCTTTATCCCTAACATCGATAAATTGAACATTTGGGTCATTTAGCTTTTCTTTTGCATCACTAGCGCTGATATTTTCAATTTCAGTACTTACGCTCATTAAATCATCAAATTTTTTCATATTTCTCCTATAAATTTATATTGCAGCTTGTTTAATTGATAACTTAACTTTTCCTCTATCAAAGCCTATTACTTTAACTTTAACTTCATCACCTTCTTTTACTACATCAGTTACTTTGCCGACTCTTTTATCAGCAAGCTCTGATATGTGAACAAGGCCATCTTGTTTTCCTAGGAAATTAACAAACGCGCCAAACTCCATAATTTTCATTACTTTTCCATTGTAAATTTTATTGAGTTCAGCTTTAGCAGTTAAGTCTTTAATCATTTGCATAGCTTTGTTTCTTGATTCCTCATCTGGAGCAGCTACTGTAACTTCACCTTCGTCATTGATGTCAACTTTGGCACCAGATATCTCAACTATTTCTCTTATAGTTGCTCCACCTTTTCCAATGACTGTAGCAATATCTTTCTTATCTACAGTAATTTTCTCCATCTTAGGAGTATGTTTTCCAACATCTTCCCTTGATTTAGATAACGCTTTATTCATTTCACCTAGAATGTGAATTCTTCCATCTTTTGCTTGTTTTAAGGCTTGCTCCATAATTTCAAATGTTATTCCTGTAATTTTAATATCCATTTGAAGAGATGTTATTCCATCTTTAGTTCCAGCAACTTTAAAGTCCATATCACCTAGGTGATCTTCATCTCCAAGAATATCTGAAAGTACGCTGAAGTCATCTCCTTCTTTAATTAATCCCATTGCAATACCAGCAACTGGTTCTTTTATTGGCACGCCTGCATCCATCAAAGCTAACGATGAACCACAAACAGTCGCCATAGAAGAAGAACCGTTTGACTCAGTTATCTCTGATACAATTCTAAATGTGTAGGGAAAACTCTCTTTAGAAGGCAAAGAAGAATTTATTGCTCTCCAAGCTAATTTTCCATGACCTATTTCTCTTCTTCCGGTACCTATTCTACCAGTTTCTCCAACAGAGAAAGGTGGAAAATTATAGTGAAGCATAAACCTTTCTTTTTGTAATCCTTCAAGACTTTCTATTTTTTGCTCATCATCAGATGTACCAAGTGTAGTTGTAACTATTGCTTGAGTTTCTCCTCGAGTAAACAAAGCAGAACCATGAACTCTTGGAAGAATTCCAACTTCACACATAATTGGCCTAACATCTGCAAGACCTCTACCATCAATTCTATTTTTATTTTTTAGAATATCTGTTCTGACAATCCTTTTCTCTAAATTTTTAAGCTCAGAATTTACGTCAAGATCAGTATAATTCTCATCTTCTTCATAAAGCTTTTTTGCTTTATCAGTTATTTCTGAAATTAAATTCGATCTTTCTTGTTTATCTTTTATTGAAAATGCTTTTTTAAGTTCCTCAGTAAATTCGCTTTCTAATTTATTTTTTACTTCTGAAAGATCTTTTTTCTCTACTACCCAATCAGGTTTTTTGCATTCTTTGGCTAGATCCTCGATCATCTCGATTACAGGAACAAACCCTTCGTGACCAAACTTAACAGCATTTAACATTTCCTCTTCAGTTAAACCACTTGCTTCGGACTCAACCATTAAAACCGCGTCTTTTGTTCCAGCCACCACAAGATCTAATTTAGAATCTTTAAGTTGTGCTTTGGTAGGGTTAAGAACGTATTCTCCTTTAATAAAGCCAACTCTAGACGCACCTACTGGACCCAAAAATGGCATTCCTGAAATTGCCAAAGCTGCTGATGAAGCAATTATTGATAAAATATCTGCTTCGTTCTCTTTGTCATAAGATATCACGGTTGGCAGTACCTGAACTTCGTTTTTAAATTCATCTGGGAATAATGGTCTAATAGGTCTATCAATTAATCTTGAAATTAATGTTTCACTATCTGTTGGTCTCGCTTCTCTTTTAAAGTATCCGCCAGGAATTTTACCAGCTGCGTAATATTTTTCTTGATAATTTACTGACAAAGGAAAGTAATCCATATCTGGATTAACTTTTTTAGCTCCAACTGCTGTTGCTAAAACTACTGTTTCTCCACATTGAGCTATAATTGCTCCATCTGCTTGTCTTGCAATCTTACCTGTTTCTAAACTTATCTTTTTCCCTGCTACTTCTATTTCTTTCTTTACAACTTTAAACATTTACTTCCTTAAATTTAATTTTGATATTACTTCTTTATAAGACTCCATTTTGTTTTTCTTCAAATAGTCTAATAATTTTTTTCTTCTGTTTACTGCCCTTAAAAGTCCAACAGACGAGTGTTTGTCTTTTTTGAACTGTTTAATATGTTTAGATAAGTTCTCAATTTTATCTGTTAATTGAGCAACTTGAACTTCTGAAGAACCTGTATCCTTATCATGAATTGAAAGTTCTTTTGCTTTATTTTCCATTTTCTTTTCCTTATTTAGTTGTTTGTTTTATTAAATTTTCAATTTTTTCTGCATAATCGAAGGAATCATCTTTTACAAAAAATAGTTTTGGTAAAAATTTCATTACTATCTTTTTTGATAAAACTTTTCTTATTACAAATGAAAATTCTTTTAATTTAGCAACGACCTCTTCAGCATCTTTTCCACCCAAGGGCATTACAAAAATTTTTGCTGTCTTTAAATCTGGGGACATTCTTACTTCAGTTACTGTTATTTCTTTAGTTGATAAGTTTGGTAATTTTGCTTCATCTCTTATAAATAATATGCCAAGAGCCTGTTTGATCATTTCGCCAACTCTTAGTTGTCTTTGGGTAACTGGTTTTCCTAAACTTGTCATTATATTGTTCTCTCTGTTATTGTAGAATTATAGACCTCAATTACGTCATTTTTCTGAAAATCAACAAAATCTTTGAGTGTTATTCCACACTCTAGACCAGCAGATACCTGTTTAGTTTGATTTTTCTCTCTGAATATTGAACCTATTTTTCCATTGAAAATTATAGCTCCATCTCTGATAACCCTTGCGTTAGAATCTTGGGTAATTTCTCCGTCAGTTACTTTTGAACCTGCAACCTTACCCACTTTTGAAACTTTAAATATTTCCAGAATCTCAGCAGTTCCGATAATCTTTTCATCTACTTCTGGTGTTAATAAACCAGACATTTTATTTTTTATGAAATCCAAAACTTCGTAAATAATATTAAAGTTAGATATAGAAATTTTTTCTTGTTCAGCTCTTTTTTTAGCTTCTTTGCTAGGTTTTACATTAAAGGCTATGATCACAGCGTTAGATGCTTTTGCTAATGTTACATCAGTTTCTGTAACCATACCAATGTCTGACAAAAGTATTTTTGGCTTAACCTCATCATGTTTAATTTGATTAATTGCATTTTTTATAGCTTCAGAAGAGCCATGGACATCGGATTTTATAATAATATTAAGTTCTTTTGATGATGTATCTTTAAATGCTGAGTCTTGTGTTACAAATGACAGTGAATTTTTGCTCTCTTTTGACTCTTGTATTCTAGCATCACAAAGAGATTTTGCCTCTTTTTCACTTTTCAATACAATAAAATCGTCTCCTGATTTTGCAGCTCCATTAATTCCTAATATTTCAATTGGTGTGGCAGGTTCAGCCTTTTCAATTTGTTTTCCCTGGTCATTAATTATAGCTCTTACTTTTCCCCATTTTAAACCACTAACAAAATAATTTCCTTTTTTAAGAGTTCCTGCAGTAACGATTACATTTGCTATTGGTCCTCTGCCAATATCAATTTTAGATTCTAAAACAATACCTTTTGCGTTGGTATCAAAATCAGTTTTTAAGTCTAATATTTCTGCTTGCAAAATAACACTCTCTACTAATTTGTCTAAATTTTGTTTTGTTTTAGTTGATATTTCTACCACTAATGTATCTCCTGATAAATCTTCAGCAATAAGTTCATACTCTAAAAGTTGATTTTTAACTTTTTGAGGGTCAGCTTCTGGAAGATCACACTTGTTAATTGCAACAACAATAGGTACTTTTGCGGCTTTTGCATGTTTTATTGACTCAATTGTTTGAGGTTTTACTCCATCATCAGCCGCAACTACTAAGATTACTATATCGGTTAACTTTGAACCTCTTGCTCGCATCTCGGTAAATGCTGCGTGCCCAGGAGTATCGATAAAAGTTATTTTATTTTTTTCATGTGTTATCTGATATGCTCCAATATGTTGTGTAATACCTCCAAATTCACCAGAAACAACATTAGCTTTTCTTAAACTATCTAAAACAGATGTTTTTCCATGATCCACATGACCCATAACCGTTACGATTGGAGCTCTACTTTTTAAATTTTGAGTTTTAATTTCTTTAATTTTTTCTAAGATTTCTTCTGCTTTTTCCTCTTTAACGGGATTATGTCCAAATTCTTTGACTAAATATTCTGCTGTATCTGCATCAATTGTATGATTGATCGTAACTGTTACACCCATACCCATCAAATGTTTTATTATGCTGCTCGACTGCTCAGCCATTCTATTCGCCAATTCTCTTATAGTAATTACCTCAGGTATATTAATATCCCTTTTGATTGGTTTAAAACTCTCTTTTGTCTCCACTTTGTTTAGTAATCTGTTTTCTTTTTGCTTTGCTCTTTTTAAAGAAGCAAGACTTCTTGATCTTGTGCCAATATCATCTCCACTTAAGGCTCTAGATACTGTAAGTTTTAATTCTCTTCTTTTACCTCCTAATTTGACAGATTTATTTTCTTTTTGGGAATTTTCACCTTTTAACCTTCTTGTGGCTCTTTGTTCTGCTAATTTTCTTTTTTCGAAATCAGATGTTATTGGAGATGAAGGTTTAGAAAAATTTGTTTTTTGTGGGATAAATGTACTTTGTAATTTACTTTCAGTTGACTTGGCACCTCTAGAAAAATTTGGTTTGCCACCAAACCTTGGGGATCTTTTTTCAATTACAACTGTATTTTTTGATTGAGATTTTGCTTGTTCAATACTATTAATTGTTTTCTTGGACGCTCCAGAAATTGATAACTTTAGTTTTTTCTTTTCCATTTTTCATCTCTCAATCTTGATACACAATGTCTCTTGCTGACATAATCAAATCATCAGCTTCTTTTTTTGAAAGAGCAAAATCTTCTAAATACCCTTTAATTCTTACTCTTTCACCTTTGACAACATCGTATCCACCTGTCAGTTCATCAGATGCCAAATCTGCAAAATCGTTTAGTGTTAATATTTTTTGTTCTCCAAGTGTAACTAGCATTCCTGGTGTCAAACCTTTGTGATTGATTAAATCATTCTCTAACCCTAAATCTTTAATTCTTTTAGATATTTCCTCTTGGTCCTTTTCATAAAATTCTTTAGCTCTATCAATTAATTCTTTAGCTGTCTCCTCTTCAATACCTTCTATTTTCATTAAAGCTTCAGGATTACTATCTTTAATGTCGTCTATTGATGAAAATCCTTCTGCTACTAGTAATTGTCCTAACGTTTCATCTAGTTCTAAATTTTTTACAAAGTTATCTGTTTTCTCTTTGAATTCAATTTGTCTTCTCTCCGAATCTTCTTGATCAGTCATGATGTTAATTTCATAATTCATTAATTTAGTTGCCAATCTAACATTTTGGCCCCTTCTTCCAATTGCCTTGCTCAAATTCTCCTCGGTTAAAATGACATCTAACTTTCTTCCCTGTTCATCTACATTAACTCTTTGCACCTCTGCTGGAGAAAGTGCATTTGCTACTACAACTGCTGGATCTTCTGACCAGTTAACTATATCGATTTTCTCACCTTGAAGTTCGTTTACAACTGCTTGTACTCTACTTCCCCTCATACCTACACATGCTCCCACTGGATCTAAAGATGTATCAATTGCTCTAACACATATTTTTGCTCTGCTACCCGGGTCTCTTGAGGATGATTTAATCTCAATAAGTCCATCATATATTTCTGGAACTTCTTGAATGAAAAGTTTTTCCATGAATTTAGGATGTGCTCGAGAAAGAAAAATTTGTTGTCCCCTTGGTTCTCTTCTTACGTCTAAGCAATATGCTTTTACTCTATCTCCTGCCTTTATATTTTCTCTTGGGATCATTTCATTTTTTTGAATTATTGCTTCGGTTCTTCCAAGATCAACAATTACGTTTCCAAACTCTAGTCTTTTAACTATACCACTCAAGATGGTATCAATTTTGTCTTTAAAATCGTTATATTGTCTCTCTCTTTCTGCTTCCCTTACGTTAAAACTAATTACTTGTTTTGCAGTTTGTGCTGCTATTCTGCCAAAGTCAAAAGATGGCAAAGGTTGAAGAACTTCATCTCCAATTTGTTTTCCCTCATTACTTCCGTTAAGTTTTATAGCATCATTAAGGGTTATTTCTAAGTTTGAATTTTCGGGTTTTTCTACAATTACTAGTTTTCTAAATATTCCAATTTCACCATTTTCTCTGTCAATTTCAACTTTGATTTCATTTTCAGATCCAAACTTAGATTTAGCTGCTTTTGCAATACCGTTTTCCATTGATCCAATAATTAACTCTTTATCAATGGATTTTTCTAAAGCTACTGCTTCTGCTATTCTTATTAATTCTAGTTTATCTGCTCTTCTATTTAACATTTAATTAATCCTAAAAAAAAATGGGCCGAAGCCCATTTTGAAATTTCAATAATGTAAGTGAAATATATTTATTTTTTTTTAATATTCAACTTTATTTACTTACTAAATACGTCTGATTTATCTGTCTTTTCCCATGAAAATGAGCCTTGCTTATCTGGAATTCTTCCGAAGTGTCCATATGCTGCAGTTTTTTCATATATTGGTTTATTTAAGCCTAACATCTCTCTTATACCTCTGGGGCTTAAATCAAAATTTTCATGAATGATTTTTTCTACGTGTTTATTTTTTTCATCATCATTATCAAATAAATCAACATAAATAGATAGAGGTTTTGATACACCTATAGCATACGCAAGTTGAATTAAACATTTGTCAGCAATTTTAGATGCTACAACATTTTTTGCCAAATATCTGGATGCGTAAGCAGCTGATCTATCGACCTTTGTAGGATCTTTCCCTGAAAATGCTCCTCCACCGTGTGGGGCAGCTCCACCATATGTATCAACAATAATTTTTCTACCTGTTAAACCACTATCTCCGTCCGGGCCCCCAATCACAAAATTTCCTGTCGGATTTACATAAATTTCATTTTCATCCAATGAATTTAATAAATCTTTAGGTATTGATCTTTCAATATAAGGTTTAACTAGATCTCTTACTTGAGCTTGATTTACATC
Source organism: uncultured Pelagibacteraceae bacterium (assembly GCA_902595815.1). Lineage (GTDB taxonomy): Bacteria > Pseudomonadota > Alphaproteobacteria > Pelagibacterales > Pelagibacteraceae > Pelagibacter. The sequence continues at coordinate 150,160 of CACJRL010000001.1, read as the reverse complement.
AGGTGAGTGTTGAGTTGATATAACTACAGATTTAACTGATGATGGCTTTCCGTCTTTATATTCAATTGTTATTTGGCTTTTTGAATCTGGTTCTATATTTTTTAACTTTCCTGATTTTCTATCCTCCGCCATAAGTCTTAATATTTTATGAGAATAATGTATTGGGGCTGGCATAAGAACATCGGTTTCATTGCATGCATAACCAAACATAATACCTTGGTCACCAGCACCTTCATCTTTATTTCCAGAAGAGTCTACACCCATAGCAATATCAGAAGATTGAGCATGTAAATGACTTTCAACTGAAGTTGCCTCTTTCCAAGTAAATCCCTTTTGATCATAACCTATATCTTTAATGCAATGTCTTACTTTTTCTATTAAATCTTCTTTTTTAATTTCTGGACCTCTTACTTCACCAGCTAATACAACTTTGTTTGTTGTTGTTAAAGTTTCACAGGCAACTCTTGATTGAGGTTCAGCTGCCAAATATGTATCTACAACCATATCTGAAATTCTATCGCAAACTTTGTCTGGATGACCTTCGGATACTGACTCGCTAGTAAATAAGTAATCTTTTTTCATTTATTCTCCCTAATTTTTAAAATCACAATGAAAGTAGTATAAATTAGAACAAAATAAAAGAAGATCTTATTACCGTGCTTAGCAAAATAAGTTTTATTAACACGTTTGATTTTTTTAACATCAAAGTATCCATTTTCTGTAATTTGTTTAATAATTTGACCTTTGGGATTAACAAAAGCAGATATTCCATTATTTGTTGATCTTATAACGTTTTTACCTTCTTCAATTGATCTGAATATTGAGTGACTCAAATGTTGTTGAGGTCCAATGGTTTTTCCAAACCAACCATCCTCAGAAATATTTAATATAAAATCATAATAATTTTTATTTGGATTGATTTTTCCTGAATATATAATTTCATAACAAATAAGTGGGATAAATTTTAATTTATCAACTTCTAAAATTTCTCTTTTATCATCAGCTGAGAATGATTGATATCCTTGAGTTATTTTTTTTAAACCTATTCTTTTAAAGAAATTTTCAAAAGGCAAAAATTCTCCAAATGGAACAAGTTTATTCTTATTATACTTATATAATAATTCTGACTCGTTATTTAATACTATTAAAGAATTATAAATTTTATTTTGGTTGATACTATTTATACCCAATATGACCTTATGGTTAGTATTATAATTGTCTTTGAAGATATCTTTGAATAATTTTAGATCTTTTAAGTATATACCTGTAATAATTCCCTCTGGGTAAATGAATATTGTTTTTTTTAGGTTATGTGGATCACTTAAACTAATCAATTCATTAATACTTTTTTCAGTATCTTGGTTTGATAAAAATCTTTCAATGGGTACGTTTGGAGAGACAACTCGAATAATGGAACTTAAATTATCATATTTTTTTTTTTCAAAATTTTTAATAATCAAATTTCCATATAAAAAGTTGATCAACACTAAGATTAAACTAAGACCAAATATTAAAAACTTAGTTAATCTTTTATATTTAAAAAAGAATATTACTGGTAATAAAAATATAGTTATTGATAATAAATTTAATGAATAAGTGCCTATATAAGACAAAATTTGTAAAGAATGTAAATTATTTGAAAAACTAAAAACCACTAAATTCCATGGAAAACCACCAAAAATAAAACTTCTTAGAAACTCAATTCCACCAAAAAAAATTGAAAAGATTAAAATTGATGAGATTTTATTTTTTAAATTAAATAAATTGCATAGAAAAGTAACTAAACCATAAAATATTCCCAAAAATAAAGGGATTAATATTAATGCAAATGGAATGAAAAATTTGAAATTTACATCAAATGTTAAAGAATTTGCAATCCAATAAAGGTTTGAAATAAAATATCCAAATCCAAAGATCCAACCAACAAAAAATGAAATAGTTTTTTTATTTACATAATTAACTAATATGTAAAGTAATAGTGGAAATGTTAAAAAATTAATCAAAAATAAATTGTAAGGGGGTAAACTAAACGAAGTTAGTATACCTAAAAGTAAGCATATTAAAAATAGGAAAGCTTTATTTTCTAGAATAGAGTTCAATTTATTTATTTAATTTTTTTAGTATTAATTTTTCTTTTTTATTCATTAAAAAATAATCTTTATTTTTTTTATGATCATGTCCTAAGAGATGTAAATAACCATGTACCCACATTTTATCTAATTCATGATCAAAACTGGATGATTTTGCTCTTCTATTAATAATTTCAAAAGAAATTGCTATATCTCCTAAATATAATTTGTTTTTTAATTTAATTTTTAAAGGAAAAGAAAGCACATCTGTTGAAACATTTTTATTTCTAAACTTTGAATTTAAATCTTTCATTTTTTTATTATTAGTAAGCATGACAGTAAATTCTTGGTTTTTATTTTTAAAAGAGCTGAATTTAGATAATTTGTTTAATTTCTTTTTGAAGTAAATTTCCGGTTTTTTTAATTTTTTTTCCCAAATTTTTTTATCTATAACTATGTTGGCTTTAATCATTAATCTGAATTTTTATCAGAATAAGCCTTTACTATCTTGGAAACTAGTGGGTGTCTTACTACATCAGTATGATCAAAATCTACTACGGATATCTCCTTTAAATGACCGAGTAATTTTTTTGATCTATCTAAACCTGACATTGTTTTATTGGGTAAGTCTATTTGGGAAGGATCACCGTTAATGACTATTTTGGAATTTTCACCAATTCTTGTTAAGAACATTTTTATTTGAGTATCTGTAGCATTTTGTGCTTCATCAAGTATTGCAAAAGAATTCTTTAGAGTTCTTCCTCGCATAAAAGCTAGAGGTGCAATTTCAATATCTCCAACTTCTATTTTTTTCTGAATTTTTTCAAAATCTAGTAGGTCATATAATGAATCGTAAAGAGGTCTTAAATAAGGATCAACTTTTTCCCTCATATCACCTGGTAAAAAACCTAACCTCTCTCCTGCTTCTACTGCTGGTCTAGATAAAATTATTCGCTCTATTCTTTTATCCAGTAACATGGTTAAAGCAACTGCTACAGCTAAAAAAGTTTTACCAGTTCCCGCTGGTCCTGCAGAAATAACAATATCAGATTCTTTTAATGCCCTTATATAATTTTTTTGTTTCTCTGATCTAGGTATTACAGATTTTTTTGGAGTTTTTATTATGTATTCAACATTTCCGCTTTTATTTGTAACTTTTTCATCAATCATAAATTTGTTTACCGATGACTCTATATCCTTTTTTTCTAATGTTCCATTATTTAAAAATTGATCTACAAGAAATTGAATTGCATTCTTTACTATTTCATTTTTTTCAGGAGTATTTTTCAATAAAATTGAGTTTCCTCTAGAGTAAATGCTAGTATTTGTAATTTTTTCTAATTCTTTTAAGTTATTATTAAATTCTCCTAATACACCTAAAAGTAATTCATTACTTTGAAATACAATACTTAAGGCATTGTTTTCTGAATATACGTATTTTAAATCAGGATTAATTTTTGATTTTGCAAAATTTTTCAAATTATGCTGCTTTCATTTTATCTATTATTTTACCAAATAAAGAATTTTGATTACTTTTTTCGACATTAACTTTAATTATTTTACCAATATGACTTTCATTACCATCGAAAATTACTGAATTTAAAAATTTATTTCGTCCAAAATATTTGTTTTGATTTTTAAGTTTATTTTCCACAAGTACCTCTAACGTTTTGCCTTCAAAAGATTTATTCAATTCTATTTGATTACTAAATAATTTGTCTTGAATGGTTATAAGCCTATTTTTAAGTTTATCCTTATCAGTAATCTCTAATTCGGCAGCCTTTGTTCCTGGTCTAGGACTAAAAATAAAAGAGAATGAATTTATAAATTTAATTTTATTAACTAAATTTAAAGTTTCTTTAAAATCAGTCTCTGTTTCTCCAGGGTATCCAATAATAAAGTCGCTTGAAAATTTTATATCAGGATTAATTTTGATTAATTTTTCATAAATATTTAAATAATAATTTACAGTATGCTTTCTGTTCATCATTTTTAATATTCTGTCAGAACCACTTTGAATTGGTAAATGAACAAAAGGCATTAATTTTTTTGAATTCTTGTAACATTCAATAAGATCATCTGTCATATCTCTTGGATGAGATGTGGTATATCTAATTCTACTTATTTCGTCATATTTGCTGAGTGTGTTAATAAGATCTGACAGTCGGTACTCTTTAGATCCATCTATATAAGAATATGCATTTACATTTTGGCCAAGAAAGGTAATTTCTCTAGATCCGTTCTTTATCAATCTCTCAGCTTCATCAATAATGCTTTTGAATGGTCTTGAATACTCTGGTCCCCTTGTATAAGGAACAACACAAAAGTGACAGAACTTATCACAACCCTCTTGTATCGTTAAGAAAGATGAAACATCAGTATTATCGTTTTTAATATTATCAAAATACCTAAACTTAGAAACTGAATCAAACTCTGTTTCTTCAACTTTATTTTTTTCCTCAAAATTCTTTAAAAGATTATTTATTTTTTGGTAAGCTTGCGGACCTATAACTAGATCTACATATTTTTCTCTATTTAGCATCTCTGTATTTTCGGCTTGAGCTACACAACCTGCAACTACCATTATTGGTTTTTTTTTATCTTTGTATAATTTCTTAACTCTTCCAATCTCATGATAAACTTTATCTTTAGCTTTATCTCTTATATGACAAGTGTTTAAAATATAACAATCAGCTTCATCCTGATTTTCAGTTTTATTATAACCTATAGCCCTAACAGCATCGTATATCCTGTTGGAGTCATACTCATTCATTTGACAACCAAATGTCTTTATAAAAACCTTTTTATACATTAATTACTTTTTTTTGATTCCGTATAGCTCTAATTTATGATCAACGAGCTTATAGCCGTACTTATCAGCGATTTTTTTTTGTAATTCTTCAATCTCTTCGTCAACAAATTCTATTATTTCTCCAGTTTTTATATCAATTAAATGATTATGATCATCATTTAATTCATATCTCGCCTTTCCAGATTTAAAATCATGCTTTGTTAATATACCCGCTTCTTCAAAAAGCTTAACGGTTCTATAAACTGTAGCAATGCTAATTTTAGAATCTATTTGAGAAACTCTATTATATAATTCATCAACATCCGGGTGGTCAGACTCTCCATACGTTTTTTTAGATTCAGATATTACTCTAGCAATTATCCTTCTTTGATCTGTGAGTTTGACTCCATTTTTTTGACATTTTTCTTCAATAGTTTCCAACATAATTTATTTTAACTCGAGTAAAGGGGTTTAATCAAATTAATATTTGTAAAATTTTTTTTATCAATTTTTACTAACTGATCTACATCTTTATCTGTTAATTGTTCACTCAAAAATCCATATAAATCAATATTTTTTGCAAAAGCAATGCCTTTAGCAATTGCTATCGAATTTCTAATACTTGAGATTTTGCCTGGACCTTGATTTACAAATATTTCACTTATTTTATCTAAATTTGAATCATGTTCTTTAAGAAAATTCAAAATTAATATCATTATTTTATCAAAATTTTCTCTACTGTTTATATAGGTGGTAGTATAAGATTCTAGGTTGGTTATGAGAGAAAATAAAATTTTATCATCTGCAGCATTAATAACTAAAGTATTCATTTTTTTTATTATTTTTTTAAACGTTAAAGCTGAAGTAGTAAATAAAAAATATTTTAAAGATGAACAAGGTGTTTTGGCAATTATGTATCATAGATTTGAAGAAAATAAGTATCCATCAACAAATATAAGATTAGATATATTTAAAAAACATATTGATTTAATAAAAGAAAATAATTTAAATTTTTATAATCCTGGTGAACTTTCAATAAGTTTTAAAAAGGTTAAGAAACAAAAAAAAATCTTATTAACTATTGATGATGCATTTACGTCTTTTTATGAAAATGCATGGCCAATCTTAAAAGAGGAAAAAATTCCTTTTATTCTATTTGTCTCAACAGAGGCGGTTGGAAATAAAGGATATATGAGTTGGGACCAAATAAAAGAAATAGAAAAAGAGAACTTTGCATACATTGGTAACCATTCACATTCACACGATTATTTAACTAAATTTACTTTTCAAAAGTTTGTAGAAGATATTGAGGAATCAATTAAAATTTTTAAAAAGAAATTAGGTTATAATCCAATTTATTTTTCTTATCCTTTTGGTGAGTATAGTTTAGAGCAGAAAAATTATATTTCAAACAATTTTGAATTTGCATTTGGTCAACATTCAGGTGTTATTGATTTAAACAAAGATAGATATGAACTACCAAGATTCCCTATAAACGAAAAATATGGAGAAATAAAAAGATTTAAAGAAGTAATTTCTTATTTGCCACTTCAGTATAAAATTATTAAACCTGAAAACAAATTTATGAATGATGGAGAAAACCCACCTAAAATGGTGATAGAATTTTTCGAAGATCAAAAAAATTTAGAAAATATTAATTGCTTTTCAAATGAAGGATCAAAATGGAGAAAAACGAAAATTGTCTTAATAGACAATATATTAAATATTAATTTTGCAGAAAAATTTATTGAAAGAAGAGGTAGGATTAACTGTTCTTTAAAAGATGAAAATGGGTGGAGATTTTCGGGTTTCCAATTTGTTCAAAATTAAATTAATTTTTTAGTCTTATTGCTTGTAGGCATTACATTCACATCATCAAAATCTGTAAGTGAATTTTGCTTTATAATTTTTTTTAATACATCGATATATTGTTGCCCTGTCTCCGCGTATTTATCTAAATAATTTACCAATTTTAAACTGTTTAATTTTTCATCGTTGTCTCTTTGAATTGCTCTTTCTTTTCTAAATTCTATATAACTGCTGTGAGTATTTAAATTTCGTTGATATGCTCTCACTGATGCTTTAAGAACGGCAAACTTTGCTACTTTGTGTTTTGCATCTTTATCTACACCTGCTGGTCTGATTCCTTCTCCACTCCAAGTCCATTGTCCAAATAATGCATTACCCTCTTGTGCAAATCTCGATGTCCCCCATCCAGTTTCTTTAGCAGCTTGAGCAAGTGCTAAAGAGACAGGTATTTCATCCATTCTAACTTTAAGAGAATAAAAATCTCCATCTCTTAAACCATATTGTTTAAATTTTTCTTTTAGCCAATTTTTTTCTTTTTGTGTGTTAATATTCTTAGCCAATATTCTAAATAATTCTTTTCTATCGAGTCTAATTTTAGCATTCTCTTCAACGATTAATGGTAAAACTATTTGAATAAATAGTCTTTTTCTCTTTTTTGAGCTCTCAATACTTTTAATCTCTTTTGGAAGATGGTCAATTTTGTTACCTATATTTACTAACTTAGTCTCTTTAACCCTCTCGAGATTATAATTCGTATCTTTAAACAATTGCTCAATTGTTCTTGCATCAAATCTTATTGAATTTTGTCCCTCGTCATCTGTACTGAAAAAATCAATATCAGCAAAAATATTTTTTAGACTCAGTTTATTTGTTTTGGTTTCTGTTTCGATATTTAATATTTTTTTTCTTTTTTCTAATTCTTGATCAAAATTTACACCAGCATTTGAGATTACAGATTTTTTGAAATTTAAATTTTTATCTAAAAAATTGATAACAGTTGGCAATGAAAAGAATGAGAATATTACAAAAATACTAATTGCTGAAAATCTAAATATATTATTTTTCTTTTTCTTAAGTTTGATACTTTTATTTTTTGTACGTACAACCATCAATTTCAATATAATTATTATTCGTTAATTATACAGCTAAAACTTCCTTAACTTCAGGGATATAATGACAAAGCAAGTTTTCTACACCTTTTTTTAAAGTAAGAGTTGAAGATGGACAGCCTGAACAGCTACCTTTTAACAAAACTTTGACTTTTCCATCCTTGAATTCTTGAAACTTTATGTCTCCTCCATCTCTTGCAACAGCAGGTCTGATTTTAGAATCTAAAATACTAATTATTTTTTTTTCAATCTCTGAATAATTTTTGTTCTGCTCTTCTTCATTAGTTTTATCTATAATGCAAGTATTACCATTTGCATAATGCTCATTAACATAAGATATAACAATATGCTGAATATCTTCCCATTTCTTACTTTCTTCTTTATTTATTGAAAAAAAGTCTTCCCCTAAAAATACTCCAGTCACTCCATTTATTTGCAATAGATTCTTTATCAATAAATTATTTGTATCCTCTTGATTTAAAACTTCTAAAGGACCATCATTAGATACCTTTCTACCAGGTAGAAACTTTAATGAATTTGGGTTTGGTGTATTTTCGGTTTGTATAAACATAAGTTTTATATAATGTTTATTTCAAAATATTAAATGATTAAAAACCCACTATTTCTTTTAACTTTTTAACTTTGTTAGAAGAAATATCTTGCGCTTTTGCGCCACCATCCTTTAAAATTTGGTCTATATAATTTTTATCTGACAACAATTTTTTTATTTCTTTTGATATGGGTGACAGCTTAGTTATAATAATTTCAGATAATTTATTTTTTAAATCAGAGAAATTTTTTCCCTCAAATTCATTTAATGTGTCAGTAATATTTTGATTGCTTAAGCTAGAGTAAATACCCATTAAATTTTCTGCTTCAGGTCTACCCTTAAGCCCATTTTCATTTCCAGGTAAAGTATCATTATCGGTTTTTGCTTTTTTTATTTTATTAATAATTTGATCCTCAGTGTCTGTTAGGTTGATCCTACTTCCTTCAGCAATATCTGACTTGCTCATTTTTTTTGTTCCATCTTTTAAACTCATTATTCTTGAAAAATGTTTTTGTATAAGAGGCTCAGGTGGTCTTAAAAAATCTGGGCATTTATATTCGTTATTAAATTTTTGAGCTATATCTCTACAGAGTTCTAAATGTTGTTTTTGATCATCTCCAACCGGTACATGAGTAGCGTCGTATAAAAGAATATCAGAGGCCATTAGAACTGGATAAATATATAAACCAACACTAGCTTTTTCCTTATCTTTTCCAGCTTTTTCTTTGAATTGTGTCATTCTATTAAGCCATCCCATTCTGGCTACACATCCTAAAATCCAAGAGCCCTCGGAATGTGCGGGAACTAAAGATTGATTAAATATTATACTATTTTTTGGATCAATACCGCTTGCGATAAATGCTGCCGCTGTCTCTCTAATATTATTTTTTAACTCTATCGGATCTTGCATTACAGTGATGGCATGAAGATCAACAACACAAAAGATACAATTGTTTTCTTGACTATTTTGTAAATCTACAAAGTTTTTTATAGCACCTATATAATTACCAAGATGCAAATTTCCCGTTGGTTGAACTCCAGAGAAAATTTTTTTAGACATAATTTAATAGTTTAATTTAATATCAGATATTTTAAAGGCCTTAATGAGTATTGAAATCAGCAAATAAAAAGCAAATGTTAAAAGAACTAATAATATAATTGCTAAAAATTTATAACTATTTGAAAATATAAAATAATTTCCAAAATAATTTATTAATATTTTAAATAATCCCAAACAAATTAAATTTGAAATTGATATTTTAAAAAGTTGTATAAAAAACAAGTTATTGAAATTAAAATAATTTTTATTTAGGGCAAATACCATTAGTAAGAAACCATTCAACCATGAAGAAATAGTTGTTGCTATAGGAATTATAATAAAACCTATTTTACTAAATAAAGATACACTAATAACAATATTTAAAATTACAGAAATCAATGAAAAGTAAAAGGGTGTTTTTGTATCATTTCTGGCAAATATAAAACTTGAAAATATTTTTATCATTGAGAATGCAGGTAGGCCTAATGCAAAATAAAATAATGCAAGGGCTGAATTTTTAACACTTTCTTCATTAAAAGATCCATAACCAAAAAGTGCAGAAACAATTTCTTCAGAAGCAATAATTAATGCAAGGGTAGCTGGAAGACTTAAAAATAAACTCAACTCCAAAGACTTATTTTGTAAAATTTCCAATTTTACTTTGTTTTTACTCTTCACATATCTACTTAAGTTGGGCAGAATAATTATACCGATTGCAATCCCTGCTATAGCTAAGTTTATCTGGTATATCCTATCTGCATAATATAAATATGAAACAGCACTTGCTTGGAAAGAGGCAATTATTGTACCAACTAATATATTAATCTGAGTAACGCCAGACGAAAATATGCTGGGCAAGAGTTTTCTAAAAAAAAATTTTATTTTATTATCAATTTGAAAATTGAATTTAAAACTTGGATAAAAATATTTTCTAGTAAAAATAATTAAAAATATAAATTGTATAATTCCCGCAAATGTTATTGCATAACTTAAATAGTAAACTAGATCAGTATCGTTTTTTATAAAAAGGAAACATATTATTAATATTATATTTAAAAAAAGTGGGGCTGCGGCTGCGACGGCAAATTTGTTGTGAGAATTTAAAATTGCTGAAAAAAAAGAGGCTAAACTTATAAAAAGTAAGAATGGAAAAGTAATTCTTGTTAAATCAACTGCTAACTTGAACTTTTCATCTATATCTGAGAAACCAGGAGCGATCAATTTTATAAAGGTTGGCATAAAAATCTCGATAAGTATTGTTAGACTTAAAAGTGCTAGGACCAATAAATTAAATACAGAGTCTGCAAATTTTTGAGCTTTTTTTTTACTAGACAGAAGTTCTGATGTGTAAGATGGAACAAATGCTGCATTAAAAGTACCTTCTGCAAACAATCTTCTAAAGGTGTTTGGTATTCTAAATGCCACAAAAAATGCATCAGCAATTGGTCCAGAACCAAGATAAATAGCTATAAAAAAATCTCTAATGTATCCTAATATTCTGCTTAGTATAACAAACAGACTAAACGTGCCTGTTGACTTAATTAAATTCATAAATCATATTAGTAACTTAATCCTTTTGTATATCTAACAAATAATGAAAAAAAACAAAATTGAACATTATTCTGATAAAGAAGCTTTAGATTTTCATACTAATGATAAATCAGGCAAAATAGAGATCATTTCATCTAAACCCGTAACTACAAAAAGAGACTTGGCTCTGGCTTATTCTCCTGGTGTAGCTGCTCCCGTGAAAGCAATAGCAGACAATCCTGAATTAGCATATGAATACACTACAAAAGGAAACCTAGTTGCAGTAATTAGTAATGGATCAGCAATATTAGGACTAGGAAATTTGGGTGCGATAGCATCAAAACCAGTGATGGAAGGAAAAGCTGTTCTATTTAAAAGATTTGCAGATATAGACTCTATAGATTTAGAAATAGACACAGAAGATACAAAAGAAATAATTAATTCAATAAAGCATATCGCAAAAAGTTTTGGTGGTATAAATCTTGAAGACATTGCAGCTCCAAACTGTTTTATAATTGAAGAAGAATTAAAAAAAATTCTAGATATTCCTGTGTTTCATGATGATCAACATGGAACTGCAATCATTACAACAGCCGCACTAATTAACGCAGTTGATATTGCAAAAAAAAAATTAAAAAAAATTAAAATAGTGATTAATGGTGCAGGTGCTGCAGCTATGGCATGCGCAAAATTATTTAGAAGCTCTGGTATTCCAAAAAATAATATTAAGATGTTGGATACAAAGGGCGTAATAAATAAAAATAGAAAAGATATTAATTCTTGGAAAAAAGAATTTGCAGTAGAAACAAAGGATAAAAGTTTAGACGATGCGATGAAAAATGCAGATGTATTTTTAGGCTTATCGGCAGCAGGTGTTGTTAAAAAGAGTATGGTAAAAAAAATGGCGAAAAATCCAATTATATTTGCTTGCGCAAATCCAGATCCTGAAATTAAACCAGAAGATATAGAAGAAGTAAGAAATGATGCAATTATAGCAACGGGTAGATCCGATTATCCAAATCAAGTAAATAATTTAATTGGGTTTCCTTACATATTTAGAGGAGCATTAGATGTTAGAGCAAAAACTATTAATGAAGAAATGAAAGTTGCGGCAGCTAATGCTATCGCCTCACTTGCAAGAGAATTTGTGCCTGATGAGGTCGCAGCTGCAATGGGTGGTGAAAGACCTAATTATGGAAAAGAATATATCATTCCATCTACTTTTGACCCACGGTTAATAAGCGTTATACCAGTAGCAGTAGCAAAAGCAGCCATTAAATCTGGAGTTGCTAGAAAAAAAATAGAAAATTTTGATCAATATTCTGAACAGCTAAAACAAAGGCTTGATCCATCTGTAACAATTATGCAGGGAATAAATAACCAAATTAAAAAAACGAACAAAAAAGTTGTATTTGCTGATGGTGAAGATGAAAATACTTTAAAAGCAGCTATAGCATTTAAAAATAGTGGCCTAGGCACACCTATTCTGGTTGCTAAAGAAAAAGTGGTTAAAGAAAAACTGAGAGAGATTGGTTACGGAGAAAACTTTGATATTCAAATTGTGAATTCTACTTTGAGCGACAAGCGAAAAAAATATGTGAATTACTTATTTAAAAAACTTCAAAGAACAGAGGGTTTGCTTGAAAGAGATTGTGATAAAATGGTTAGAAATGACAGAGTTATATGGGGTTCTTGCATGGTTGCATGTGGAGATGCTGATGCAATGGTAACTGGAAATTCTAGAAGGTATGGACAATCTCTTGATAAAGTAAAAAAGGTCATAGACGCTAGACCGGGAGAGATTATGTTTGGATTGAACATGATTGTAAATAAGGGCAAAACGGTTTTTATTGCAGATACAAGTGTACATGAATATCCAACATCTGAACAACTTTCAGAAATAGCTATTTCTGCATCTAGAGTTGCAAAATTATTTGGTTTTGAACCAAAAGTTGCTTTTCTTTCACACTCAACCTTTGGTCAACCAATTACAGCTAGAACTAAACATATAAGAGATGCTGTAGAAATTTTAAAAAATAAAAAAGTTGACTTTAAGTTTGATGGAGACATGCAGCCTGATGTAGCTTTAAGTGATGAATATAAAGATCTTTATCCATTCTCTGAGATTGTTGGTAATGCAAATATATTAATTATGCCAGGACAACATAGTGCTGCTATTACTTATAAAATAATGAAAACTTTAGGTGGTGCAAAAGTAATCGGGCCACTTTTAATCGGTTTGGGTCAGGCAATTGAAATTGCTCCATTAAGATCATCGACATCTGACATATTAAATTTAGCATCTGTCGCAGCATATTCAGCAGGAGTAATTAATTACAAAAAACCAAATTAGTTTTTTATCACTCTCAAGTCCTCAACTAAAAAAATACTTGTAACTACATCTTCCATATCAAGAACTTCCTTAGCCTCGTTTATAACTTCAGCTCTTTCTTCTTCATTTTGTGAAATTCCATAAACATAAATTATTTTCTTATAAGTATCTATATCATAATTTGCAGACTTTATTTTTTTATTCGCTATCATTGCAGTTCTTAATTGAGAAGTTATAAGCACATCTTTAGCAGTTTGTTTAAAGTTAAACTTTTCTTTAATTTTAATGTCATTTTTTACTGATCTTGCACCTTTTATTTCCCAACCTAGTTTCGTGATTTTTAATTTTTCCTCAACTGTATTTACTTTTCCTGTTATAAATATTCGACCATCTAAAACTTTAGATTTCACATTTAGTAAATAACTTTTATCCATTAATATTAATTTTGCTCTTAAGTTTTTTTGCATTAAAGAATCATCAATTTGAGTGCCAATTGTTCTTGGATCCATAGCTACTGAAACTCCAGTTCCAAGAACACCAGTTGAAGAATATCCAACACATCCTGAAATCGTAACAATCATTATTAATAATAAAATACTTTTACAATTCATTTTTTTTACTCAAACAAAAATCATATACAATTTTTTTTGATATATTATTTTCTTTGTTAATTTTTAAAGTTATATCTTTTACTGACATTTTTTTTAAAAGCTTAAGTATTTTTTTTTTAACTGATTCTTCAATTACTTGTAACCTATTTTCTAAATTTATATTTTCAGATATAACTACTGTCATTTCTCCTTTTTGTGATATATCAATATTATCAAGGTTTTTGACTTTATCTCTTATATATTCTTCGTGCAGCTTAGTCATTTCTCTTGTTATTAAAATGTTTCTTTCATTAAAATATCTTTGAATTTCACTTGTAATTTTTTTAATTTTTTTTGGAGAAATAAAAAAAATTATCGGACAATTTAATTTAGAAATTCTTTGGAAAAGCTGTTCTATTTGCAATTTTTTTTCCGGTAAAAAACCACAAAAAAAGAAATTATTTGAAAAACCACTTACGGAAAATGAGGTTATTGCAGCGGATGCTCCTGGTACTGGAAATACTTGAATTTTATTCTTAATACATTCATTTATCAAAATTCCACCAGGGTCTGAGATAGTAGGTGTGCCTGCATCTGAAATAACAGAAATTATTTTTTTCTGTTTTAATAAATTTAAAATATATTTTATATTTTTTTTTTCATTGAATTTATGATTGGAAAGTAATTTTGTTTTAATATTGAATTTTGATAATAGTTTACTTGAAACCCTTGTATCTTCTGACAAAATAAGGTCTGATTTATTTAAAACATATATGGCTCTAAATGTAATGTCACCTAAATTTCCAATCGGTGTTGCAACACAATATAGCCCAGGTTTTAAATTATCATTTATTTCAAAATTATACATTTAAAGATAATGAAAAAAATTTATATCATATTTTTAAAAGTTTTTCTTATAATCGTTTTTAGTAGTTTTAAAGCGATATCAGAAGAGAAAATTAAAATAGGTTTAATTGTTCCTTTATCAGGAGAATATTCATTTATTGGTAAGTCAATTCTTAAATCAACAAGAATGGCTTTAAATAAGATTGATGATGAAAGAATTATGATTGTACCTAAAGATTCTAAAGCAAATCCTATAGATACGCTAAAAGCTTCCAAAGAACTTTACAACAAGGGTATAAAAATAATTATTGGACCAGTCTTCAGTGAAAGCAATCAATATTTAGATGAGTTAAGCGAAGTTACATTCTTATCTTTTACAAATAAAATTAGGAGTAATCCAAAAAATGTAATTTCTGCAGGAGTAAATGCAATATCACAAATAAACACTATTAAAAAATATTTGAATGAAAATAATTTAACAAATACAATTTTTTTAGTCCCAGAAACAGAATATAAAAGAGAAATTGAAGAAGCTATTGAGAAATCTAATTTAATGTTAAAAGAAAAGTTTATTTATAGCAAAGACCCGACATTGCTAACAAAGCAAATAGAAGATTTAACAAGGTATCAACAGAGAAAACAAAATTTAGAAGACGAAATTAAAAGAATTGAGAATTCAAATACTTTTAATAAAAAGAAAAAAATAAATGAATTAAAAAAAAAGGATACTTTAGGTTTTATTAACTTTGACTCTGTAATAATTGCTGATTTTAGTGAAAGTTTAAAAAGTGTTGCTACATCTTTATTATATACAGATGTATCTTCAAAAAGAATAAAATACATTACATTAAACCAATGGTTTGATGAAAGCCTTTTAAAAGAAACTTCATTACATCCAATATATTTTCCATCAATAAATAAAAATAATTTTGAAATATTTCAAAAAGAATATATTCAAAACTTCAAAAATACACCAAATCAAATTTCATTTTTAAGTTATGATCTTATAGGGTTTGTATATTACTTGTTAATAAGTAATGATTTTAAGACTAATGAAAATTTATTTATTAAGAAAAATAAATTTAAAGGAAAAATAGGTATCTTTGAAATAAATAAAAAAACAATCACCCATCAATTAAACTTTTATGAGATACAAGAGGAAAATTTTAAAGAAATTTTTTAATTTTTTTAAAAGCTTTTGCTCGATGATCATTTTTAAATTTTAATTTTTGACTCATTTGACCAAATGTTAACCTTTTATTTTCAGGAATGAAAATTGGATCATAGCCAAAACCTTTATTTCCAATTTTTTTTTTGGAAATACTACCATTAATAATGCCTAAAGATTGGATCGGTTTTTTTTTTAATCCATAAATAGTTAACGCACAAATAAATCTCGCTTTAATCTTTTTTGACTTCCAGTTTTTGTCTACCTTCGATAACTTTTGATATACTTTGGATATTGCTACATTGAAATCTCCTCTTTTGCCACCCCATCTTGCTGAGTAAATACCTGGTTGATTATTTAGTAAGTCAATTTCAAGCCCAGAGTCATCCGCGATACAAATTTTTTTTGTTTTTTTTGAAAAATGCTTTGCTTTAATTAAAGAATTTTTTAGAAAAGTATGTCCATTTTCTTTAGGGCTTTTTAGACCATAGTCTTTTGGAGAAGTAATAGTGTAGTATTTAGGCAGTAAATCTTTAATTTCTTTTATTTTTCCTTCATTATTTGACCCTACTACGATTTCTTTAATTTTTTTTTTTAACATCTAGAATTTCATGAATTTCTTACCATATAGACTTTAATGGAAAAAGAAGAATCACAAAATAAAGAAAATCAAAATTTAAAAGACGAAAACTCAGGGCTTAGCACTGATAAACAGGCCTCAGAGGAAACCGAAAAAAAAGAAGAGGAACAACTTTCACCCGAAGATGAAATTGCAAATCTTAAAGATAAAGTTGCTAGAACATTTGCTGAAATGGAAAATCAGAGAAGACGATTCGAAAAAGAGAAAGATGAAGCTTTTGAATATGGTGGATTTTCATTTGCAAGGGAAACTCTTAATCTTCTAGATAATTTGGAGAGATCAAAACAAACACTGGAAAGTGATGAAACTATAAAAGATAAACACACACTAAATAAATTGATAGAACATATTAATATTATTAATAAAGATATGATTTCTATTTTCAAAAAAAATAATATTGAGCCAATTAAAGCAATTAACGAAAAACTGGATCCAAATTTGCATCAGGCTATGATGGAAGTTGAAGATGATACAAAAGATCAAGGGACAATAGTTCAAGAAATTCAAAAAGGTTTTATGATGAAGGATAGGTTGTTAAGACCTTCGTTAGTAGCTGTATCTAAAAAAAAAGTTGAAGAGAAACAAAATAACCAAAAAGACAAGGAAATTGAGGAAAAAGAGGCTAAAAATTAATTATTTATTATGGTTGTAGTTGTAAAATTAGCACTTATATGAGGATCAAATAAGGTAAATTATGAGTAAAGTTATAGGAATAGATTTAGGAACAACAAATTCTTGTGTAGCCGTTATGGAGGGAACACAAGCAAAAGTATTAGAAAATGCTGAAGGAGCAAGAACGACACCATCAGTTGTTGCATTTACAGATGAAGGTGAAAAATTAATTGGTCAACCAGCTAAAAGACAAGCTGTTACAAATCCTGAAAATACAATATTTGCAGTTAAAAGGTTAATTGGAAGAAATTTTGATGATCCGACAGTTAAAAAAGATGTAGAGACTGCACCTTTTAAAATAGTTAATTCTGATAAAGGCGACGCATGGATTGAGGCAAAAGGACAAAAATATTCACCATCACAAATTTCAGCTTTCACGCTTCAAAAAATGAAAGAAACAGCGGAAAAATATTTAGGTTCTGAGGTAAAACAAGCGGTAATTACTGTTCCAGCATATTTTAATGATGCTCAGAGGCAAGCTACTAAAGATGCGGGTAAAATAGCCGGCCTTGAAGTTTTAAGAATTATAAATGAGCCTACAGCAGCATCTCTAGCTTATGGTTTAGACAAAAAAGCAAATAAAAAAATAGCAGTATATGATTTAGGTGGAGGAACATTCGATGTTTCAATTCTTGAATTAGGTGACGGTGTATTTGAAGTTAAGTCAACTAATGGTGATACATTCTTAGGTGGAGAAGATTTTGATAATGCAATAGTTGATTACTTACTCTCAGAATTCAAAAAAGAAAATGGTATTGATTTAAAATCGGATAAATTAGCTTTACAAAGATTAAAAGAAGCTGCAGAAAAAGCAAAAATAGAATTATCATCTGCAACACAAACTGAAATAAATCTTCCATTTATAACTGCTGATAAAACTGGACCAAAACATATTAACTTGAAAATGACTAGAGCTAAATTAGAGGCATTAGTTGAAGATCTGATTTCAAGAACAATTCCACCATGCAAAACTGCTCTGAAAGACGCGGGCCTATCTGCAAGCGAAGTAGATGAAATAGTTCTAGTTGGTGGTATGACTAGAATGCCAAAAGTTATAGAAGAAGTAAAAAATTTCTTTGGTAAAGATCCTAACAAATCAGTAAATCCTGATGAAGTTGTTGCTATGGGTGCAGCGATTCAAGCAGGAGTTTTACAAGGTGATGTAAAAGATGTGTTGCTATTGGATGTAACTCCTTTATCTTTGGGAATAGAAACATTAGGTGGTGTATCTACTAAATTAATTGATAAAAATACAACAATTCCAACAAAAAAGAGCCAAGTATTTTCAACCGCTGAAGACAATCAACCTGCTGTATCAATCAGAGTTCTTCAGGGTGAAAGAGAAATGGCATCAGATAACAAAGTTTTAGGAAATTTTGAATTAGTTGGCATAGCTCCAGCGCCAAGGGGTGTTCCACAAATTGAGGTAACATTTGATATTGATGCAAATGGTATAGTTAATGTATCAGCTAAAGACAAAGGAACAGGTAAAGAACAAAAAATTCAAATTCAAGCATCCGGAGGATTAAGCGATGAAGAAATTAATCAAATGGTAAAAGATGCAGAGTCTAATAAAGAGGAAGATAAAAAGAAAAGAGAAGCTGTAGATGCGAGAAACCAAGCGGATACGTTAATACACTCAACTGAAAAAAATTTAAAAGAACACGGTAGCAAAGTTTCTGATGCTGATAAAAAAGCTATAGAAGACGCATCAGCAAATCTGAGAAATGCACTTAAAGGAACTGATGTTGAAGAAATTAAGAAAAAAACACAAGATTTAGTTCAGGCATCTATGAAATTAGGTGAAGCAATCTATAAATCACAACAAGGTGCAAAACCTGAAGATGCTCCAAAAGACGCAAAGAAAGAAGATACGAAAGACGATAACGTTGTTGATGCAGATTTTGAAGAAGTAAAAGACGAGAATAAAGAAAAAAGCGCCTAACAAAACAACTGTTTGTCTATAACATGTTATGGCAAAAAGAGATTATTACGAAGTTTTAGGTGTAAATAAAAACGCTTCAGCAGACCAAATAAAATCAGCTTACAGGAAACTCGCAGTTAAATTTCATCCTGATAAAAATAAGGGTGATAAAGGAGCTGAGGAAAAGTTTAAAGAAGCATCAGAAGCTTACCACGTTCTATCTAATTCAGAGAGAAAACAAAATTATGATAACTTTGGTCATGCTGCCTTTGAAAATGGAGGTGGTGGAAGAGGTGGATTTGGAAATTTTGACTTTTCTAATCATTTCTCTGATATTTTTGAAGACTTTTTTGGTGAAGGCTTTGGTGGAGGCCGTAGATCAAGAAGGTCAAATAATAGAGGTTCAGATTTAAGATATGATTTATCTATATCTTTGGAGGAGGCTTTTTCTGGAAAGAAACAAGACATAAAATTTTCTACATCTGAAAAATGTGACACTTGTAGTGGTTCAGGATCAAAACCTGGGCATCAAGCTGGAGCATGCTCGATGTGTGGTGGTCATGGTCAAGTAAGATCTAGCCAAGGCTTTTTTACAGTCCAACAAACATGTCCTCAATGTGCTGGTGCGGGAGAGGAAATTACTCATCCTTGCTCTAGTTGTAATGGACAGGGTAAAAAACAGTCTTCAAAAAGATTATCAGTTACTATTCCAAAAGGTGTTGATGATGGAACAAGAATAAGACTTTCAGGTAAAGGTGAAGCTGGGTCAAGAGGTGGCAGTAGCGGTGATTTGTATTTATTCATTAATGTTAACTCGCATGACTTATTTAAAAGGTCCGATGAAAACTTATTTTTTGAATGTCCAGTTTCTATCGCAGATGCTGCTCTTGGTACCTCAATTGAAATTCCAACAATTGACGGTGGTAAAGCTAAAATAAAAATTCCAGCAGGAACTCAAAGTGGAAAACAATTTAGATTGAGGGGAAAAGGAATGCCTTACATGAGGGGTAATGATTTTGGAGACCTTTATGTTCAAGTAACAACGGAAGTACCAATATCTCTAAATAAAGAGCAGAAAGAATTACTAGAAAAATTTAGAGAAATTGAAAATGAAAAATCTAATCCAAGTATTAAAAAGTTCTTTCAAAAGGCTAAAAGTTTCTGGAAAAACTAATCAATAGTGCTAATCTAAATTCTTATAATGGGTAAAATTAATATAGCCATAACAGGTTGCATGGGAAGAATGGGCCAACAGCTCATAAAATCTGCTATTAAAGACAAGTCAACTAAATTGGTTTCTCTTACTGAAAATAGATCCATTAATAAAAAAATTAATGGGATTAGACCTGAATTAAATACTGAAAAAGCTCTTGGCAAAGCAAATGTAATTATAGATTTTACAATACCAAAATGTACATTCGAAGTTTTAAAAATAGCCTCAAAATTAAAGAAAAAAGTAGTAATTGGAACAACAGGTTTTACAAAAAAAGAAGAGGATTTAATAAAGAAGTTTTCGAAAAAAATTCCAATTTTAAAAGCTGGAAATATGAGTCTTGGTATTAATTTGCTTATGTACCTGACTGAAATCACATCCGCATCACTGGGCAGTAATTATTTAAGTAAAGTTTTTGAAGTTCATCACAAACACAAGAAAGATCATCCTTCTGGAACAGCTTTAATGCTTGGAAAGGGAATTGCTGTTGGAAAAAACAAAGACTTTTACAAAATGATGGGAAAAAAATACTTAAATAAGAAAAAATTTCCTTACGGAAAAAAAATTAATTTCAATTCAATTAGAAAAGGTGAGATTATAGGTGAACACGAAGTAACTTTTTCAAGCGGTAAAGAAATTATAAAACTAAACCATGAGGCTTTCGATAGAGCTTTATATTCAGAAGGAGCAATAACTGCTGCTAAATGGCTAATAAATAAAAAACCAGGCCTTTATTCAATGAGAAATCTTCTGAATTTCAAATAATGAATGAAGTACAGAGAGCCAAAATAGTTTTAAAGATTCTTAATAAAACTTATCCGACAACACCTATACCATTAAAGCATAGAAATATATTTACACTTTTAATATCAGTACTACTTTCAGCTCAATGTACAGATGTAAATGTTAATAATGTTACAAAAAATATTTATCCCAAATACAATAAACCTGAGCATTTTGTTAAGCTTGGGAGAAAAAAAATAGAAAAACTGATTAGAAGTATAGGTATTTTTAGAATTAAAGCGAAGAGTGTTTATAATCTTTCAAAGACTTTAGTGGAAAAATATAATGGTAGAGTTCCGAAAACTTTTAAGGAGTTAGAAGAACTACCTGGAGTAGGACACAAAACAGCTAGTGTAGTTATGTCTCAAGGTTTTGGGTATCCTGCATTTCCAATTGATACACACATACATAGACTAGCTCAAAGATGGGGTTTAACTAATGGAAAAAATGTTGTTCAAACAGAAGAAGATTTGAAGCGTTTATTTCCAAAAAAATATTGGAATAAACTCCATCTTCAAATAATTTATTATGGTAGAGAATATTGTAAAGCAAGAGAGTGTTACGGTATTTCTTGTAAAATTTGTACTTCTTGTTATCCTAAAAGAAAAAAACCAATTAAAACAAAAAAAGCATAACATGAAAATTTTAGGAATAGGAAATGCAATCGTAGATGTAATTTGTAAAGTTGATGAAAACTTCATAAATCAAAATAACTTAACAAAAGGCACGATGAAGCTTATTTTTGATGACAAGGAATTTAAATCAATGTTGTCACATCTAAAAATTGAAAAAACTATTTCGGGTGGTTCGGTAGCAAATTCAATTGTTGGATTATCTCAACTTGGAAACAAGACTGGTTTTATTGGAAAAGTGAGTGATGATGAGCTAGGTAGCAAATATGAAGATGGTCTAAAATCAGAAAATGTTGAATACTTTTATACGAAGAAGAAAGAAGAATTACCAACTGGAACATGTTTAATTTTAGTAACTCCAGACTCAGAAAGAACAATGTGCACATTTCTAGGAACAGCAGGAAAAATTAATGAAAACGATGTAGATGCTAACATTGTTAAGAGCTCTGAGATGATATTTTTAGAGGGTTACCTGTGGGACGAAGGTGATCCAAAAAAAGCATTTGAAAAAGCCATTAAAAACTCAAAAAGAGTTGCTATGTCCCTGTCAGATCAATTTTGTGTGGATAGACATAAACCACATTTTTTAGATCTAGTCAAAAATAAGTTAGATATTACATTTGCGAATGAACAAGAAATGATGTCATTGATTGATGCTAAAGATTTCAGTGATGTGATTAATTTTGGAAAAAATTTGAAAAAACTACTTATAATAACTAGAGGAGAAAAAGGCGCTGTATCAATTAACGGGGATGAAGTCATTGAGAACGGAATTGAAAAAAATTTAAATATTAAAGATCTTACGGGTGCTGGAGATTTATTTGCTGCAGGTTTTTTACATGGAAATTTAAATAATTTGGGTACCCAAGAAAGTCTTAATAAAGGAAGAGAAATGTCATCAAAGATAATTCAACAGATAGGAGCAAGATTATAATTATGAACCTTGATGGAAAAAAAGTCTTAAAATATTTTCCACAACCGATTTTTCAATACAAAGTTAAAAACTATAAAACTCACAACGAAGATTTATCAAAATACATATATGATCTTTATGAGAATGATAAAGAGGGTTTGGCAAGATCAAACCGAGGAGGATGGCACTCAAAACCATTTAATTTAAAAGAAAAGGATAAACCTCCATTTAATTTTTTTATGGAAATTCAATCATATGTAGCAGATACATTTAAAGAATATGGATGGAGATATACACCGGGTAAAGTAAGTTTAACTGAGATGTGGGCAATAATTAATAAAAAAAACAATTTTAATTTAGAACATACACATCCAAATAATTATTTAAGTGCAGCATACTATGTGAAGGCGCCCGAAAATTGTGGATCTTTTATAGTTACAAACCCTAATTCAGTTGCAAGAGAAAGAATACCAGTAAGTGATAATAAAACTCAATTCAACCAAAATATTGTACACATAAAACCAGAGGAAGGAGATTTATTACTGTTTCCAGCTTACTTGCCTCATTCTGTTGGGATGAACCTTTCGGATAAAGACCGAATTGTAATAAGCTTTAATATAGATATTTTAAAATAATCTATCTTTTCTTTCTTTTAAAACTTCCTTTTCCTTTCTTAGGTTTGATTACTTTTGGTTTATATTTTTTTGAAAAGAGATCTTTTGCAATATAATTTTTTTTTTTCAAAATATAAAATAACCTTTTTTTGAACTACCGATAAAACTGTTATCTTTAAATTGTCTAAGTATCTTTTTTCTCAATCTATAAACATGTGTTTCAACAGTATGAGTTTCTAATTTTGATTTATGTCCCCAGACTTCAGATTGCAACTCCTCTATTTTAATTGCTTTTTTTGATTTATTTAAAAAAGAAATAATTGCTGTTTCTTTTTCAGTAAGTGCCAGAGATTTTTCATTGCTAGAAATATTTCTAGTATTAAGATTTAGTATATATTTTCCTATTTTTATATTTTTTTGTAAATCTATTTTTATTTTTAAAAAGTTGATATTTAATTGATCTAATAGTTTATTTAACTCGATTGGCGTTTGACTTATTTTTATTTGATTTTGAATATTTAAATCGGATTTTGATATTACAAGATTGTTTGTTTTATTGGGAATATTATTTAAATCCTGTTTTGAAATTTTTTTTATATCAAAATTTAAGACATCCTTTAACTCATATAAAATATCATATAAAATATTATAATTATAAACTAATAAATTTTGTTTATTCATAAGACTTAAGAATATGACAATTGTTATAAAAAATAAATATACTCTTTTATATGAAGATTTCTCTTTTAAATGTTGTGTTGGTTTGAATGGTTTTACTAAAATCAAGAAAGAAGGAGACAAAAAAACCCCTAGAGGATTATTTGGTATTGGAGATTTGTATTATAGGAGGGACAAGAATATTAAACCTCAAACTAAGTTAAATTGTAATGAAATAAAAAAATATATGGGCTGGTGTAATGATGTAAAATATAAAAAATATTATAATAAATTGGTTAATATAAGAAACAAAGTTAAGCACGAAAAGTTATATCGAAAAGATTATAAATATGATTTTCTTATACCAATAAAATATAACTGGCATAAACCAAAAATACCAAAAGGCAGTGCTATTTTTATTCATTTAACTAAAAATTATAAGCCTACAGCTGGATGTATAGGGCTATCTAAGAAAGACTTTCTAATACTCATTAAATTAATAAATGGAAAAACAAAGATAAAGATACTTTAATATCTGCTTCCAAATATATTAGATCCAATTCTTAAATATGTAGATCCAAAATTAGTAGCTTCAATATAATCTGCTGACATTCCCATACTTAAATCTTCAAGTTTTAATTGGTTTTTAAGTTCATTCATTTCTCTAAAAAAAAATTTACTATCTTTGTCGATTGGAGGTATACACATCAACCCTATAATATTTAAATTTAATTCTTTGCAGTAATTAAAAAAACTATTTAAATTTTTCTTATTTATTCCAGATTTTTGACTTTCATCTCCAATATTGACCTGAATAAAAATTTTTGTTGAAATATTATTTTGATTTTGGATATCTGATATTTTTTTTGCTAATTTTTCACTGTCTAAAGAATGTATGTAATCAAAAAGTTTTACAGCAAATTTAACTTTATTTGATTGTAATTTTCCAATTAAATGCAATTTAATCTGATCATTATTTTCTTTAATTTCTGACCATTTTTCTAATGCTTCTTGAACCTTGTTTTCTCCATAATGCAAATGTCCAAATTCGATTAAATGATTAATATGATTAATTTTAAATGTTTTTGAGACGGCTATTATATTTGGAATTTGATTATCATTTGACAATTTTTGCTTAAGTTCATTTTGTATGTTAATTAGATTTTGAACAGTTTCATGCA
Organism: uncultured Pelagibacteraceae bacterium; assembly: GCA_902595815.1. Taxonomy (GTDB): domain Bacteria; phylum Pseudomonadota; class Alphaproteobacteria; order Pelagibacterales; family Pelagibacteraceae; genus Pelagibacter. The sequence goes on along the minus strand of CACJRL010000001.1, from coordinate 125,098 downwards.
TATAAATTATCTTAGTAAATTTTATTTTATAAATAAATTTAAAAAAAATAATATTGATAAAATACCAAATAATACAGCCATTATTTATAGAAATTATGAAAATAAAAATAATATAAATGAGATAATCAAAATCAGATATTATTGTAGAAATAAAAAAATAAAATTCTTTTTATCAAATAATTTTAAGTTAGCTCTAAAATTGGGCCTGGACGGTGCCTATATTCCATCTTTTAATATTAATTTTAGACACCTTTCTTACAAGATACCTAAAAAATTCAAAATTTTAGGATCTGCACATAATAAAAAACAAATAAATATTAAAGAACTTCAAAAGGTAGATATATTATTTTTATCTTCGTTATTTAAGAAGAATAAAAACTATTTAGGACTGTATAGATTTAATAGTTTAAGTTATTTAACAAAAAAAAAAATTGTTTGCCTTGGTGGAATATCAAAGAAAAACTTGAAAAAAATAATGCTAACAAACAGCTTTGGTTTTAGTGGAATTAGTTATTTTGAGTAAAAAAAAGGCCCCAAAAAAGGGGCCCTTTTTATATTCTTTATTAAAATAACTTAGAATGCAAAACCTAATGATAGGTTGTATGCTTCTCTGTCATTTCCTGCAGTGTTACCAATGCTATCACCATTATGCACTGATGCTCCAATGCTTAATGATCCCATTGTGTAAGAAACAGAAACCGCAGATGTTTCTTGATCTGGGTTTGATGATCCAACTGCTTCCATGTCTTGTGCACCATAAGAAACTGATAAGTCATCATTAACTTGGTATGATATACCCATGCTAGTTGACTCATAGTCAGTTCCAGTTTCAAAATCAGCTTCTGAAACCTGTATACCTACAGTGATTCCACCCATTGCATACTTAGCATACATTGTGTTTTCATCACTTTTAGTATTTGTAGTAGCTTCTACATCACCTTGTGCATAACCAATTGTTAAACCTTCCATACCAGTGTACTCGATACCGAAGTCTGAGTATGAAACATCAGATACTGCAGCAGATGCATTAATGTAAGCTGCTGTTAATGTTACACCTGAATCATGTGAGTAACTGTAAGTAAACATGTTATTTCCTGAATGACCACCTACTAAGTTAGCTTCTGCACCAGTTAAGATATCCCATGGCTCTTCGTGTGCTGTTGGCATAACGTCATCTTTTGCACTCATAGCAGAACTTCCACCATGACCAGCAAATGTAAGTGTACCAGCATCACCTAAATCAAATTTAATTGATTGGCTATCTAATTGGTTTGTTCCATCAGCACCATCACCATCTAATTCTAATGATAATGTTACACCGATGTCATTCACATCTCCTGAAGCAGAAAATGTAACTGAGTCAGCCATTGACCATCCGTTTCCAGATGTAGCTTTGCTATCTCCGCCGCCGTACGACATAGTAGCAGAACCTGTGACTGACAATTCAGCTGCTGATACTGAACCAGCAACAAGGGAACCAGCAAGTGCTGTTAACCCTACTTTTTTTAAATTGTTCATATTAAGTACTCCTTGTTAATTGTTTAATATTAAACAGGTCTCTTTTAGCAAAATTCGTTAAAAACTGATGAAATATGAGAAAAAATAACAAATTTAATGTTAATGTGTTGCAATAATACATCACAAAAAATACACTTAATTGCTACTTTTTAATGATTTTATATATGGTTTTCAAAAAATTGATAAATAATCTAAATAATAAAGAAATTAACTAAAAAATGAAAATTCGACTATTAATTACTCTAATATCTTTTTTTTATATAGCATCCTGTTCGGGAGGTAAAATCCCAGGTGCTGATGCAAGAAAGATTTCACCGAACCCTAAGGATAGAGTTCAAAAAAATCTTGAGGAGGGAAGAGGGTTTAGGCTTCTAGGAAATAACAAGAAGAATTCAGGTGAATTTGATTTTGCAAGTTCTAATGAACTGTGGAGAGCCTCTCTTGATACATTGGAATTTATGCCTTTAGCGTTAGCAAATTACAGTGGGGGTATAATTGTAACTGACTGGTATAGTGATGGCGAAAGCCAAAACGAGTCTGTTAAAATATCAATAAGATTTTTAAGTAATGATATTAGGTCAGATGCACTTGCCGTAAAAGTGTTTTACAAGAATTGCTCAACAGAGCAATCTTGCAAAATTACTGATAGGTCAGGTTCACTTTCAGTAGAGCTTACTAAAAAGATTTTAAGCAAAGCTGCAGTTTATGAAAAACAAAACGAAACAAAGAAAAAAAGGAAATACATAAACGAAGCTTTAAAAGATTAATCTAAATAAAATTTAAAAAAGTGGAAAGATATAATTTTAGAGAAATAGAAGAGAAATGGCAAAAATTCTGGGAAAATAACGAAGTATTCAAAACTAATGTAAATCCAAAGAAAAAGAAATTTTATTGCCTAGAGATGTTCCCATACCCATCAGGAAAAATTCATATGGGGCACGTAAGAAATTACACTATCGGAGATGTGCTATCCAGATTTAAATCTCTTAAAGGTTTTAATGTTTTGCATCCAATGGGTTGGGATGCATTTGGAATGCCAGCCGAAAATGCCGCCAGAGAAAACAAACTAGACCCTAAAGATTGGACTAATGAAAATATTAATTCAATGAAAAAACAATTAAAAAAATTGGGTTTATCAATAGATTGGGATAGAGAAATATCAACATGTTCTGAAGATTACTATAAACATCAGCAAATATTTTTCCTAGAATTATTTGAAAAAGGATTAGTTTATAGAAAAGAAAATTATGTTAATTGGGATCCTATCGATGAAACAGTTTTGGCTAATGAACAAGTAATTGATGGAAAAGGGTGGAGATCAGGGGCTGCTGTAGAGAGAAAAAAGTTAAGTCAATGGTTCTTTAATATATCTAAATTTTCTCAAGATCTATTAGATGGATTAGAAAATTTAGATAATTGGCCTAACAAAGTTAAAACTATGCAAAAGAATTGGATTGGAAAATCTTTTGGATGCGAAATAGAGTTTAAAGTTGAGGGCGACTTACCAGTAGACAAAATTAAATGTTTTACAACAAGACCTGATACACTTTTTGGCTTTTCATTTTTAGCTCTATCAACCGATCATGAAATTTCTAAATACTTTAAAGATGACATTGAATTTATTAAATTTAAAGAGGAGTGCTCTAAAACTGGTACTACAGAAGAGGCTATAGCAGTAGGAGATAAAATTGGTTTTAAAACTAACTTAAAAGCAATTAATCCTCTTGATCCAAACGAAAAAGTTCCAGTATATTTTGCTAATTTCGTCTTAATGGACTACGGATTTGGTGCTATATTTGGATGCCCTGCACATGACCAGCGGGATTTTGATTTTGCAAAAAAATATAATCTTGAAATCAAAACGGTTGTAAAACCTCTTGAAGAAAATGACAGTTATAAAGTAATTAATGAGGCATACCCTGGATCTGGCATATTAATAAATTCAAAATTTCTTAATGGTTTAGAGGCACCTGAAAAATCTGTAATTGAAACAATTAAAATACTTGAAAGTAAAAAAATAGGTAAAAAACAAATAAATTATAGATTAAAGGACTGGGGTGTTTCACGTCAGAGATATTGGGGATGCCCAATTCCAATTCTGTATGATGAAAATGGAAATATTCACCCAGTTCCAAAATCCGAATTACCTATAAAATTGCCTGAAAAAATTAATTTAAACGTAAAAGGGAACCCTCTAGATAACGAAAAAGAGTGGAAAGAAGTAAAGCTGAATGGAAAAAAATATTATAGAGAAACTGATACTTTAGACACATTTGTATGTTCCTCATGGTACTACCTGAGGTTTTGTTCTCCACGGGAAAAAAATTATGGTTTTACAAAATCAGATTTAAATTATTGGATGCCAGTAGACCAATATATAGGGGGCGTTGAGCACGCAATTTTGCATCTTTTATACTCGCGTTTTTTTATGCGAGCGATAAATTACAAAAATAAAGATTTTAATATTAAGGAGCCTTTCAAAAGTTTATTCACACAGGGTATGGTCTGCCACGAAACTTACAAAGATGAGAATGATAATTGGCTCAGTCCTTCAGAAATTGAAAAGATAAATGATAAAATTATAGTTAAAGGAAAACCAGACAAAATTGTAAAAGTTGGTCCTTCGGAGTCCATGTCTAAGTCAAAAAAAAATGTTGTAGATCCTGAATTTATTATTAGTAATTATGGTGCGGACTCAGTTAGAATTTTTATATTATCAGATAGTCCTCCAGAAAAAGATGTGCAATGGTCTGAACAAGGGATGAAATCATCTTATAAATTTGTTCAAAAACTTTGGATACTGCATAACGAAATCATTAATAAAATTGCAACAAATAAAGATGATATTGAAAATAAAGAATTTGATAATTTTACAAATGAAACAATTGCAAATATTACAAACAATTTGGAGAAATTTAATTATAATGTAATTATAGCAAACATGTATCAAACATACAATTCATTGATTTCATTGATTAAAAAGGGTGATAATTTAAGAAACCTAAAAGAAAATTATAAAAAAATTTTAATATGTTTCTCTCCAGTTATACCACATTTTACTAACGAATGTTTAAAACAACTTGGATTTCAAGATAAATTTGAATGGCCAGAATATGATACTTCAATATTTGAGAAAACAGATTTTGATTTAGTTGTACAAATAAACGGAAAAAAAAGAGCTTTATTAAAAGTGAAAAAGGACATGCCCGAAGATGAAATAATGAGATTATTAAAAGAAAACAATAATTTGAAAAAATATCTCAAAATAGAAAAAATAAAAAAAGTGATATTTGTAAAAAATAGATTAATCAATGTGTTAATTGATGAATAAAAAAATTTTATTATTATTGTCCTTTATAGTTTTGTATTCGTGTTCATATGAACCAATACTTATTGAAAAAAATTTTAATTTCAGTTTTAAAAATATAAATGCAAGTGGTGAAAATAAAATTAATGATATCATTAAAAGAAATTTATTGAATAAAAGTAAAGGTAAGAAAGAATATAATATAGATTTTATCTCTTTTAAAAATAAAGAAATAATTTCCTTAGACAATTCGGGTAATCCAAATTCATATAAATTGGAAATAACTGTGGATTACCTTATTAAAGGCTCTGGTAAAACTTATAATAACAGCATTAAAAAACAAAATGTGTACAACAATATTGAAGACAAATTTGAGTTACTTAAATTGGAAGAAAATATACATGAAAGCCTCTCAGAAATGATTGCAGATGAAATTTTAATTTCTGTTTCAAGTTTAGAAAAATGATTAAAAAATATTATGAATTAAATAAATTAAATCTAAGTGAGTTCAGTCTTTATTTACTTCATGGAAAAAATGAGGGACTTAAATATAATTTAATAGAAACTTTAACAAAAGACTTCAAAGGACAAATAAATAAATATGAAGAAAATGAATTTATAGATAATTTTTACAATATATTATCTGAAATTAACAATAAGTCTCTTTTTAATGATGAGACTATTATAATTATATTGAGAGCTACAGACAAAGTATATAAATATATATTAAAAATATTAGAGAGTGAAATTTTTGATACAAAAATTATTATAAATAGCGCTATTCTAGATAAAAAATCTAAATTAAGATCGTTATTTGAAAAAGATAGCAGTTTAGTTGCTATACCGGTGTATGAAGATGACTACAGAAATTTATCCAAAATAATAGTTGAATATTTAAATAATCGAAAAATAAAATTATCAAGGGAAGCTATAAATTTACTAATTATCAGAGCCAGTGGAGACAGAAAAAATCTGCAAAATGAATTAGATAAAATCTATAATTTTTCACTTTCAAATAAAAATATTAATTATGATCAAATTTTGAGGCTAACCAATTTAGCTGAAAATTATGGTGTAAATGAATTAGTTGATAATTATTTATCCAAAGACAAAAAAAATATAGCAAAAATTTTAAACGAAAATAATTATTCTGATGATGATTGTATTTTGATACTTAGGACTATTATGAGTAAATCTAAAAGATTATTAAATATTATTGAAAAGTATAAAGAAAACAAAAATATTGACGAGGTTATATCTGGTACAAAACCTCCCATTTTCTGGAAAGATAAAAATAATGTTAAAAAACAAGCAGTTTCATGGGAAATAAATGAATTAAGGAAAATAATTTATAAAATAAACGAGATTGAAACTTTAGTAAAAGTAAACTCTAAAAATTCTTTAAATATTGTTTCTGATTTCATGATAAATAATCAATAATTTTTCTTAATTACGCTGATTAATCTGTCTAACTGATCTAAACCTTTATATTCAAAAGTTAATGTTCCTGAATTATTTTTTTTATTATTTAAGAAAACTCTCATTCCAATTCTGCTAGATAAATCTTCCTCAGTTGAAATAACATTGGAGTCTTTCTTTTTTTGTAACATTTTACTCCCATTTTTTAAGAATCTTACAAGGTTTTCTGTTTGTCTAACTGATAATTTTTTTTTAATTATTTTTTCTCCAATCAACATAGCATTTTCAAGACCAATTAAAATTTTAGCATGACCCTGCGAAATTTTTCCAAATCTTATCATTTCAATTAACTTTTCTGGGAGTGAAAGTAAACGTAAACAGTTTGAAATATGAGATCTACTTTTCCCTATAAATTGTGAAACTTTTTCGTGATCATAACCAAAATTTTCTATCAATTTTTTGTAACTTTCAGCTTCTTCAATTGGATTTAAATCTTTTCTTTGTACGTTCTCAATAATTGCCAACTCTAATGATTTTAAATTGTCGGCTTCAATAACTATAACTGGCACCTCATGTAAACCTGCTGACTGAGCAGCCTGCCATCTTCTTTCTCCAGCTATTATTTCAAATTTATCGTCTTGTTCATCTGATTTTCTGACTATTAATGGCTGGATTATACCTCTCTCCTTAATTGAGTTTTTAAGTTCTTCAATAGCATCTTTTTCGAAAAATTTTCTTGGTTGATTTTTGTTGGGCACTATTGAGCTTATAGATATTTTATCATTTGAAGTTTTTATCCCACCATCTCCTATCAATGAGGACAGTCCTCTTCCAAGACCCTTTTTATTTTTGAATGGATTTATCAAGCCGCACTCTCAACTTTCTTATCCTGCTCTAAAAATTCTTCTGTAAATTTAAAATAAGCTTTGCTGCCAGGGCAAAACTTATCATATAGAAGGACTGGTATACCATGAGAGGGTGCTTCTGATAATCTCACATTTCTTGGAACGGCAGTTGAATAGACTTTTTCTTTAAAATAATTTCTTGCCTCTATCTCAACTTGACCAGAAAGCTTATTTCTTTTATCAAACATTGTAAGAAGGATGCCCCTTATCTCTAACGAAGGGTTTAAATTAGATTTTATCCTCTCGATCGTTTTCATAAGCTGAGTCAAACCCTCTAAAGCAAAAAATTCTGTTTGAAGTGGAACAACTAAGGCATCTGAAGCAACCAAAGCCATTATTGTAAGCAAACTTAATGACGGAGGGCAATCTATTAGTATATAATCATACGATGCTCTCGAATCATTTAAAATCAGGCCTAATTCGTCCTTTAATTTAAATGCTCTTCTACTGTCACCAGCCGTTTCTACCTCTAGACCCGATAAATCAACATTTGAAGTTATTAAACTAAGATTATCAAAGCTAGTTCTTTGTATTACATCTGAAATATTTTTATCTCCATTTAAAACACTATAAATTGTCTTATCCGAAATGGTAGTATTAGATAATCCTAACCCAGTTGTGGCATTTCCTTGAGGATCTAGATCGATTACAAGAATTTTTTTTCCTTTCATAGATAATCCAGCTGCAAGGTTTATGACTGTTGTTGTTTTGCCTACCCCTCCTTTTTGATTAATGACTGAAATTATTTTTTTATACATTCTTTTCTCTAAGATTTGAAATTTTAACAATAAATGAACCATCATTTGTTGAACTTTTTTTTTCTTCATAGTCAAAATTCCAAAATTTATGCGTATCATTTAAAATTTTTTTTCCACTCTTGCCTAAAAAAATAATAATGTACTTAAAATTTTTAAAATTTGTTTTTGCTATTTGAAATATTATGGGCAAAGGTTTAAATGCTCTGCAAATAATTACATCAGTTTTTAAATTTTTTTCGTTAAAAATATTTTTCTGATGAATTTCAGAGTTTAAATTAAATTTTTTAGTCATTTGTTTTAAGAACATGCTTTTGTGATAGCTCTTTTCATAAAAAATTAGCTTAAATATTGGTTTTTTTGATTTCATCAAAATACCTAAAACTATACCAGGTAAACCAGCTCCAGATCCAAGATCAGTACAAACTTTAATGTCATTTTTATTAATAAAATCAATGGTTTGTGCACTATCTTCAATATGCCTTGAATTTATTGACTTTTCTGTGCTTTTACTAATTAAATTTATAGAACTATTTCTTCTAATTATTTCATTTGAATAATCATTAAGTTCTCTCAATGTTTCACGTGAAACATTTGAGAATGATAATTTGTCAATTTTTAAAATATTCGAATCAATCAAGCTATATGCTTAATAGACTTTCTTTTAAGATGAGACAACAAAATATATACGGCGGCCGGTGTAATTCCATCAATTCTTAAAGCCTGGCCCATAGTTTTAGGTTTAATTTTCTTAAATTTAGACTTTACTTCATTTGAAAGCCCAGAAAATCTATCATAATTTATGTTTTCTGGTATAATTAGGTTTTCATCTCTTTTAAAAGCCAATATATCTGCCTTTTGTTTTTTTAAATAACCTTTATAATGGGAGCTTATTTCTAATTGTTCATCAATTTCACGTGAAACATATTTAATTTCTGGCCATATTTCTCTTATTTTTCTCATATTTACGGATTTCTGGCCTAATACTTGGTATGCTGTACGACTAATACCATCTTTTGCGATATTTATGCCAAATTTTGCAATTTTTGATGGCGTAATCATTAACCTGTCCATTTTAACTCTAATTTTTTTTAATTCTTTGTGTTTTTCCTGGAATTTTTCCATTCTTTCTTTTAAAACCAGTCCCGAATTTATTCCTTTATCTGTTAATCGAATATCTGCATTATCTGACCTTAGAGAAAGTCTATATTCTGCTCTTGATGTGAACATTCTATATGGTTCTGCAACACCTTTGGTTATGAGATCATCTATCATAACGCCTATATATGCCTCTGATCTGTCTAAAATAAATGGTTCTTTCCCTTTTACAGCGAGAGCTGCATTTGCTCCTGCAATCAAACCTTGAGCTGCTGCCTCTTCATAACCAGTTGTTCCATTAATTTGCCCAGCAAGGAAAAGATTTTTTATTTTTTTTGTTTCTAGTGTTATAAAAAGCTCCCTTGGATCTACAAAATCATATTCGATAGCATATCCTGGCCTTAATATTTTTACACTCTCTAAACCATTGATTTTACTACATATTTCTTGCTGTACAGCTTCTGGTAAGGATGTAGAGATCCCATTTGGGTATATTGTGTTATCATTCAATCCTTCTGGCTCTAAAAAAATTTGATGTCTTTCTTTATCTGCAAATTTTTTTATCTTATCCTCAATTGATGGACAATATCGCGGACCCACACCTGCGATACTTCCTGAATACATTGCACTCCTTTTTAGATTTTTAGAAATAATTTTATGAACTGCTTCGTTAGTATATGTCATTCGGCATGAAATTTGTTTGTTAAGATTTTTCTTAGTTAGAAATGAAAAAAAATAAGGATCATCGTCTGCATGTTGCTCTTCTAAGTTTTTAAAATTGATTGTACGACCATCAAGTCTTGGAGGTGTTCCAGTTTTTAATCTTCCTATTTTAAAATTATATTTTTTTAACTGCTCACTTAAACCTGTTGAGGGTTTTTCATTAAATCGTCCGGCAGGAGTTTTATTATCGCCAATATGAATTAAACCATTCAAAAAAGTGCCAGTTGTTAGAATTATCTTGGATGATTTTATTTCTTTACCAGATTGAGTGATAAATCCACTTATATTATTTTTTTTAAATATAAACTTAATTACAGGATCAGAAAAAATGCATAAATTACAATAGTTTACAAGTTTTTCTTGCATAAATTTTTTATATAATGACCTGTCACTTTGAGTTCTAGGCCCTCTAACAGCTGGTCCTCTGCTTCTATTTAATAGTCTAAATTGAATACCAGATTTATCTGCTACTTCACCCATAACTCCATCTAGGGCATCTATTTCTCTTACCAAATGTCCTTTGCCCAATCCTCCTATTGCAGGATTACATGACATCTCACCAATTGTATCAAAACTATGAGTAAATAGTGCGGTATTAACACCTAATCTTGCTGATGCTGCCGCAGCCTCACATCCAGCGTGACCTCCACCTATTACAACTACATCAAAGAATAACTCATTTTTCATAGTTGTAATTTATTATTGATCTTAAAATTTACAAGAAAACACTAAAAATTATTAAAAAAATGAGCATTATCAACGATTATTTGCCAATGCAAAAATCATTGAAAATTGATCCTAATACCTCTTCAACATCAACTTTACCAACTATCATTCCAAGATATCTTACAGCCAATCTTAAATCTTCTGCTCCTTTATCGAAATCTTGAAGAGATTTTTTTTCTATAAAACTTTTTAAATGTTCAACACAATTCTTAAGATTAGATCTATGTCTTTCTCTTGTAATATAAATATCTTTAATTGATATAAATTTATTTTTTAAATTTTCTTTAATAAGATCAATCAGTTGATCTAAATTTTTTTCTTTCTTTACGGATATAAATATTGGGTTATATTTTCTAATTTCATTGCTAATTTGATTAACACCCAAATCTGATTTGTTTACCACTAAAATTGACTTCTTTATTGCAGATTCATCGAAAAAGTCACTAAAATCCTGACTTTTAGGCTCTAGTACAATTATATTTAAATCAGCATTTTCAGCCTTCTTTAGGGCCAATTTAATTCCTTTTTTTTCTATTTCATTTTTTGAAACTCTTATTCCAGCAGTATCCGATACAATAACTGGGAAGCCGTCTAAATTTAGATGAGCCTCAATCACATCTCTTGTAGTTCCAGCAATTTCTGAAACAATTGCAATATCTCTTCTTGATAAATAATTTAAGAGTGAAGACTTGCCAGCATTAGTTGGACCGACAATTGCAATTTTAAAACCTTCTCTAATTCTTTCTCCTACTCTTTGGTCATTTAATATTTTTTCTATTTCATTTATAATATAATCAGTTTCAGTATGAATATTTTCTAAAATATCATTAGGTAAATCGTCTTCTGGAAAATCAATTTTTGCTTCAACATTAGATAGAATTTTTATCAATCTTGATCTTAAAGAATTAAATTTTTCTGAACTTTTTCCAGACATGATTTTAATAGCTTGCTGCCTTTGAATTTCTGTTTCAGAAGATATTAAGTCTGAGATACTTTCAGCTTTTAAAAGATTTACTTTACCGTTTTGAAAAGCTATCTTAGTAAATTCGCCTGGATCTGCCAATCTGCAGCCATCAATTTTTGATATTGTGTCCTGGATAGAATCTACAACTGCTTTGCTGCCGTGAACATGGAATTCAGCCATATCCTCACCTGTATAGCTGTTAGGTCCTGGAAACCATATTAATATTCCTTCATCTATAAGCTCATTATTGTTGATTTTGTTAAATTTTCTTAATGTTGCAACTCTTGGCTCTGGTGCTTTTTGCTTGGTTAAATTAACAATAACATCCCTTGTTTTCGAGCCAGATACTCTTATGACAGAAATTCCAGCAATACCTGGACCTGAGGATAGAGCATATATTGTCATTAAATCAATTATAGCTAGTATTGAATTTAAATATATAAATTTTTCTATGATTATTTGGATTGCATCTTACCCAAAGAGTGGGAATACTTGGGTGCGTACTATAATCTCTTCCATGCTTTTCTCCTCTAATGGACAATTTAAAATGAGTCTGTTAAAAAAAATACCTCAATTCCCAAGAGAAGCTCATTTTAGAGAAGTAACAGAAAGATACTCAGATATAGAAGAAGTTTGTAAACATTGGATAACGGCCCAAGAAAAAGTTAACCAAGAAAAAAAAATATTTTTCTTTAAAACACATAATGCAAATATCAAGATTGCAAATTATTCTTTCACAAACAAAAAAAATACTTTAGCAACAATATACATAGTTAGAGACCCAAGAAATTTAGTTAGTTCAATTGCCAATCATTTTAAAATGACAAATGAGAAAGCAAAAAATTTTCTAATTGAAAATAGGGCATTGAAACAAAGTATTGATGGAAAAGAAGGTGTGATTACTCCAATTACCGATTGGGGCGATCACTATAAATCTTGGACAAAACACAATGATAATTTATTACTAATAAAATATGAAAATTTAATAGATAATATCGATAAAGAAATTATAAGAATTTACGAATTTCTGAAAAATTATATGGTTCTAAATATTAATGAAAACAAAATTAAGAAAATAATTGAAACAACAGAGTTTAGACAATTACAAAAACTTGAGAAAGAAGGCAATTTCGATGAATATAAAAATAGAGAAAAGGAGTTTAATTTTTTTTATAAAGGTCCAGAAAATAATTGGAAAAATAATATTGCAAAAAATATATCCGATGAAATTGAAAATAAATACAGAGATACAATGAGAAATCTAAGATATTTATAAGATGGATAGAATATATATATGATTATTTGGATAGCATCTTACCCAAAGAGTGGAAATACTTGGATCAGGTCATTGTTATCTTCATATTATTTTTCAAAAGATGGAGATTTTGAATTCAAATTATTAAAAAATATAAAACAATTCCCTAGTAGAGAATTTTTTAGTAAGAAGATTTACAGCGTCGAAGAGGCTGCAGAAAAGTGGCTTATTATTCAAAAAAATCTTAAAAAACTTAATAAGGCACGTTTCCTTAAAACTCACAATGTGTATGGGGCATATAAGGGAAACCATTTTACAACACCAGAGGTTACGTTGGGAGCAATTATTATTGTGAGAGATCCTAGAAATGTAATCACTTCATTAATGAATCATTATTCAATTAATGAGAAAGAAGCACTTGAAATGATAAAAAGCACTTATCGAAATTTAAAAGATAAGAATGACTCTGATAATTATGCAAGTTATTCATTTATAAGTTCTTGGGCGAAGAATTATAATTCATGGAAAAACTCAAATATAAAAAACAAACTTTTTATAAAATATGAAGATTTAGAAAAAGATTCTAAAAGCACATTTGAAAAAATTATTCAATTTACTAATAAACTACTTAATAATAAAAAAGAAGTTGATAAAAGAAAATTAAGTAAATCAATTAGAAGCACTAATTTTAATAAATTAAAAAAGATGGAAAAAAGTAAAGGTTTTGATGAAGCTAGTTTTTCTTCAGATGGAACAAGGAAAACATTTTTTAACTTAGGGAAAGATAACGATTACAAAAAGCTTCTTAGCAAGGAAACTACCATAGAATTAGAAAAATTTTTTTACAAAGAAATGAGTGAATTAGAATATTTATGAGATTAAGCTGGTTTATTCATCGAATTGAAGAAATCAGAATTATTCTTTGTATCTTTTAATTTAGAATTAATAAACTCAATTGCATCCATTGAGCCCATTGGGGCTATAATTCTTCTTAAAACATTCATTTTTTGAAGATCATTTTTATCAAAAATTAACTCTTCTCTTCTAGTTCCAGATTTAGTTATATCAATTGCAGGAAATATTCTTTTCTCTGAAATCTTTCTATCCAATATTGTTTCACTATTACCGGTACCTTTAAATTCTTCAAAAATAACTTCGTCCATCCTGCTTCCTGTATCAATCAATGCCGTTGCTATTATAGTTAAAGAACCACCTTCCTCAATATTTCTTGCTGCACCAAAAAATCTTTTTGGTCTTTGGAGAGCATTTGCGTCAACACCACCTGTTAGTACTTTACCTGAACTTGGAACAACAGCATTATATGCTCTTCCTAATCTTGTTATAGAGTCTAATAAAATTACTACATCTTTTTTATGCTCTGTTAATCTTTTAGCTTTTTCAATTACCATTTCTGCTACTGCAACATGCCTTTGTGCTGGTTCATCAAATGTTGAACTTATAACTTCGCCCTTAACTGTTCTCTGCATATCTGTTACTTCCTCTGGTCTTTCATCAATTAATAGAACCATTAAATAACACTCTGGATGATTTGCAGTTATTGAATTTGCGATACTCTGTAATATCATTGTTTTCCCAGCTTTAGGGGGTGATATAATCAATGATCTTTGTCCTTTACCTATCGGACTTACTAAATCAATTAGCCTCGGAGTTAAATCAACTTTTTTCTCTACTTTTGCACTTTCAACTTCCATTACCAATTGCTTGTTTGGATAAAGAGGAGTTAGATTATCAAAAGCTATTTTATGTTTAAACTTGTCAGTTTCTTCAAAGTTAATTTTGCTCACTTGAAGCAAGGCAAAATATCTTTCACCTTCTTTAGGAGCTCTTATTGGTCCTTCTACAGTATCGCCTGTTCTCAATCCAAATCTTCTAATTTGATTTGGACTAACATAAATATCATCAGCGCCAGGCAAATAATTCGACTCTATTGCTCTAAGAAATCCAAATCCGTCTTGAAGTAATTGAAGTACTCCACCACCAGTAATTTCCTCTCCTTTTTCTGCTAATTTTTTTAATATTGCGAAATAAATTTCTTGTCTTCTTAGGGTGCTAGCATTTTCAATTCCTAAATTTTCTGCTTCATTGATAATTTTTTCTGAGCTTTTTTCTTTTAATTCTTGAATGTTCATAAATGGGAGGTTTTTTTAAATAGATGCAGTTAATATAGTAATCTGTTTATAAAATTTCAAGTCTATAAAGGCTTAAATATCACTACAAAAATGATTAAAATAAGCAATATTGTAGGAATTTCATTAATTAATCTGTAAAATTTATGAGAATGAGTATTTTGATCAATTTTAAACTTATTTAAAGTTTGCCCTAAATAAAAATGATACAAGCTTAGGAAAATCACAAATATTATTTTTAATATCATCCATGTTTGGCCTAATTGTTGAAATCCTATACTGTGGATTAAAAGCAAGCCAAATAACCATGACAGAATCATAGCTGGAGTCATAATATATAAATATAATTTTTTTTCCATAACCTTAAACACATCCGAAACTTTTCTGTCATCATTATTTTCAGCATGGTATACAAAAATTCTTGGTAAATATAATAAGCCAGCCATCCATGAGATAACTGAGATTAAATGTAAAGATTTAAAAAGAAGATAATAGTTCATAAATTAAATATTTCTTTTAATTAAACTATTAATTAGTTTTATGTGATCATCATTATCATTAAGACATGGTATCATATCAAAATTTACACCACCAGCTTCCATGAAGCTCTCTTTTCCTTGTATTAATATTTCTTCTAATGTTTCAACACAATCTGAAGAGAATCCTGGGCAAATAGCAAGCACGTTTTTTATTCCCTCATTTGGTAAATTTTCTAAAGTTTTATCTGTATATGGTTGTAACCATTCCTCGGGTCCAAATCTCGATTGGAAAGTAGTTTTAATCTCAATTGAGCTAAACTTTTCAGAAATTAATCTTGTAGTTTTATGACAATAACAATGATATGGATCACCTTTATCAAAATATTTTTTTGGTATTCCGTGATAAGAAGCCAATATTAAATCTGGTTTCCAATTTATTTTTTCTATCTTTGAATTAATAGAGTTTACCAAAGCATCAATATACAAAGGATCTGATTCGTAATGAGGTATAATTTTTAAAGATGGTTGCCATCTCATTTTCATTAAAGTTCTATAAACTTCATCACAAACTGTTGCTGTAGTTGCTGCAGCGTATTGAGGGTACAAAGGCAGAATTATAAGATTTTCACAGCCATTATCATGTAATTTTTTTATTTTACTTTTTATGCTTGGGTTTCCGTATCTCATTGCAAAATCTATAATTAAATTTTCGTTTGATATAAACTTTCGTGCCTTTTCTGCTTGTTTCTGTGTATAATATAAAAGAGGTGACATATTTTCTTTTTTCATCCAAATTTCTTTATAGGCCTTAGCAGTTTTAGATGGTCTTAGGTTAAGTATAAAAACGTTCAAAATTATCTGCCATAAGATTGGGTTTATCTCTATAACTCTTCTATCAGACAGAAACTCTTTTAGATATTTTCTAATATCTAACCAGCTGGTCGAATCTGGTGTGCCTAGATTAATGATTAAAACACCTGTTTTTCCATACTTGACTTGGGGATGATCTACACTCATTTAAATTCCCTAACAATTCTTACTAATTCTTCTACCATTTCAATTTTTGTTTCAGGCAGAATACCATGGCCCAAGTTAAACACATAAGGATGATTATTAAAAATTTCTAAATATTTTGTTGCTTCATTTTTCAAATTATTTTTGTCAGTTAATAAGATTTTGGGGTCTAGTCCACCTTGTATTGGTATATCAACATCATTGAGTAATCTTTTTGGATCTGTATTATAATCTATATTTATCATATTAGGTTTTACAATTTTGCAAAATTCAACATAATTTTTTATACCTCTTGGAAAACAAATTACAGGTACTCCAAGTTTTTTGGTATAATCAACTAAAGATAATGTGGGTTTATATAAATATTTTTCAAAATTAGTATTAATCAATCCTGCCCAGCTATCAAATATTTGTATTATTGTTGCCCCTGCTCTTATTTGGTTTCTAATATGTATTTTAATAAATTTATCCAAAATATTTAGCAAATTATCTATTAAAATATTGTCTTTGAAAAAAGTATTAGAGAGCCCGTTTTTAGGCGAAACTCTATTTATCATATATACTAACAACGTCCATGGTGCTCCCACAAAACCTATTAAATCTTTATTTTTTAACTTATCGTTCTTACTTAAATTCTCTAATAAATCATATATGGGTGATAATTTATTGGTTAAAAATTTATCATCTAATTCTTCAAATTTATCTAAATCTATATTTCCAAGACTGGGGCCAAAATTTTTTTTAAATTCTACTTTTTGACCAAGTCCATATGGAACCATAAGTATATCGGAAAAGATAATGGCAGCATCAAAGCCAAATCTATCAATTGGTTGAAGTGTTATTTCCTCTGATAATTTTGAATTTAGACATAGTTTTATAAAATTTGTATTTTCTTTTCTAATTTCTCTAAATTCAGGTAAATACCTTCCAGCTTGTCTCATAAGCCAAATAGGATTAATGCTTGTGTCTCTGTTTAATATACAATTTTTTATTGGTGTCATTTATAATAAGAATAATATATTTAGATTTATTATTAGTATGATTTGTAGATAACGTAAATTACTCAATTTCAACACTTTTCTCACTTTTTATACATTTAATATGAAAAAAAACTCTCTAAAAAGATGGCTTATTTCAACATTTTAAATAAATATAAAATTGTTGAAAAGATATTAACATTTATAAATATGTTAATTAAATGATTACAAATAAATAAAACTATCATTTGTTGCTTAATTGAAAATATCTTTAATTTTAGTAATACTTTGTTGACAAATTATACATGAAAAATACACACCAAGTTTATTTAATTTCTGATTCAACTGGAGAAACACTTGACAGAATATTTATGGCACTTAAAGCCCAGTTTAATAATTTTAATTATGATCTAAATCAATTTTCATTTACAAGAACAGAAAATCAAATCTCATCAATTTTAAGTGGTGCTCAAGAAAAAGAAAGTCCGATAATTTTATACACTGTAGTGAATAGTAAACTAGCTAAGTTTTTAGCTGATGAAGCAAACAAGAGAAAAATTCCCTGCTTTGGTGTTTTAGGAGATCTAATTTTAAATTTTTCTAAAATATTAAATGAAAAAGCAACTCATCAACCAAGTGCTCAACACGTTTTAGATGAGGACTATTACAAAAGAATTGAAGCAATACAGTTTACAATGAACCATGATGATGGAAATAATACAGAAAATATATCGGAATCTGATATTATCTTAGTTGGCGTTAGCAGGACCAGCAAAACCCCAACCTCAATTTATCTTGCAAATAAAGGATTTAAAACTTCCAATATACCATTGGTCAATGAAATGAGTATACCAAAGGGAGTTATAGAAACAAAAAATATTTGCGTAATTGGACTTACAACTGAAGCAGAAAGATTGTTTGATATAAGAAGAAATAGACTTAACTCATTAAAAGAAAATGAAGCTTCTGATTACACAAATTTAGAAAAAATTAGAAATGAAGTTGACCAATCTAAAATATTATTCAAGAAAAATAAATGGCCTGTAATTGATGTAACTAGAAAATCTGTTGAAGAAACAGCAGCTTCTATAATTAAAATTTTTGAAATTCAAAATAAAAATGTTTGAGATAATTTTAGCTTCAAAAAGCAAGGTCAGAGAAGAAATATTGAAAAACAACAACTTTAATTGCAATATTCAGCCATCAAATGTTGATGAAGAACCTGTAAAAGAAAGTTTAATAAAAGAAGGCGCAAGTCCTGAAATAATATCAAAAAATTTAGCAGAATTAAAAGCAAACAAAGTAAGTAATAAGTTTCATGATGTTATAGTTTTGGGTGCAGACAGTGTCATAGATCTTGATGGAGAATTAATATCTAAACCACAAAATAGAAACGAAGCATTAAATATTTTAAAAAAGCTTAATGGTAAAAAGCACTCGTTAATTAGTTCAGTTTGTATATCTAAAAATGGTTCTATGATTTGGAATTATACTGAAAGAGCCTATTTAACCATGAAAAAATTTACAAATAAAGAACTTTTAGATTACCTTAAAAAAATACCAGATGATATTTTATTTGCTTACAATGTGTATCAAATTGAAGGAGAAGGTAGAAATTTATTTGTTAACATAGATGGAGACGAAAATACAATTATGGGTTTACCTATTAATAAAATAAAGAAGTACTTAAGCAAATTTAAATGAAAAAATTCTTAGTAATTGGAAATCCTATTGAACATACTTTATCACCAAAATTACACAATTATTGGTTTAAAAATAATAATATTGAAGCAATTTATGGAAAATTGGAGACCCATGAAAGTGATTTACCAGAACTATTTAAAAATTTAAAAGAAAAAAAATTGGATGGAATAAATATTACAGTCCCATATAAAAAAACAGCCATTCCTTATGTTGATGTTCTTAGTGGTCATGCTTTAAGAACACAATCAGTCAATACTATTTCTTTACACAATGGTAATTTAATTGGACACAATACAGATATTGACGGTTTTGAAATTAGCATAAAAAAATTAAATTATGATGTTAAAAATAAGACTATATTAATACTAGGTGCAGGAGGGGTTGTTCCTTCGATAGTTTACGCATTAAAAAAAATGAATGCATCAAAAATCATTTTAAGCAATAGAACTAGAGAAAAAGCTGAAGCATTAAAAAATATATTCAAAGATTTAAGTGTTTTAGATTGGGGTGAAATCGTGGATTTTGATATGATAATTAATGCAACAAGCTTGGGTTTAAAAGAAAATGATAAATTTGGAACAGACTTTACAAAAGCTGGAAAAAATAAACTATTCTACGACGTTATATATGAACCTTATGATACTGAGTTTTCTCATGCTGCAAAGATTACAGGAAACATATATGAAAATGGATTAAATATGTTTTTATTCCAAGCACAAAAGGCATTTAATATTTGGCATGATATTAATCCAATTGTTAATGATCAGTTAATAAAATTTTTAAAGAGTTAGAAATTGTGAGATTAAAAAATAAAATAGCAATTATTACGGGTTCAGCATCAGGTTTTGGGAAAGGAATTGCAAAAAAATTTTCTGAAGAAGGGGCAAAATTAATACTAGTTGATATTAACTCAAATTTATTAAAGAAGGTTTCAAAATCATTATCCCAAGATCACTTTGTTGCTGACGTTTCAAAAGACTCTAATTTTAAATCTTTATTAAAATATTCTTTCAAAAAATATAAGGCAGTAGATATAATTGTTAATAATGCTGGAATAACACATAAACCAAAAAATATGGAAGATGTAACAGGAAGGGAATTTGATAGAGTATTTAATGTGAATGCTAAATCAGTTTATTTAAGTGCAAAATATTTTGTACCGAAAATGAAAAAGCTAAAAAGAGGTGTAATATTAAATGTTGCATCAACTGCAGGTTTATCACCCAGACCTAAATTAAATTGGTACAATGCCAGTAAAGGTTGGATGATAACAGCAACTAAAGCGATGGCTGTAGAACTTGCTCCTTATAATGTTAGAGTGAATGCAATTGCTCCAGTAGCAGGAAAAACACCATTATTAAAATCTTTTATGGGAGGTAGCTCAAATAAAAAAAAACAAGCATTTCTATCAACAATTCCTATTGGTAGATTTTCAACACCACAAGATATGGGAAATGCTGCCTGTTTTTTATGTTCAGACGAAGCAAGCATGATTACGGGCGCTGTGCTAGAAGTTGATGGTGGAAGATGTATATAAAAATTACTAAAGGGATTAATGATTAGAGTTTGTGTGATAGGGAGTATTGCCTCTGGGAAATCATTTATATCAAAATTATTCAATTGCCCAATTTTCAATGCTGATAAAGAAGTGAGTGATATATATAAAAAGGATAAAAGTTGTTTTAGAAAATTGAATAAAAAATTTCCTGATTATGTTAAGTCTTTCCCAATTAGAAAAATTGAATTAGTTAATGCAATATCGTCAAACAAAAAAAGTTTAAAATTTATATCATCTATAGTTCACCCTATTGTAAGAAAAAGAATGAGAAAATTTCTAAAAAAAAAAAAAAATTCGAAGATGATAGTTCTAGACATCCCTCTTTTATTAGAAAATAAACTAAATAAAAAAGATGATGTATTGGTATTTATAAATGCCCAAAAACAAAAAATTTTAGCTAGAGTAAAAAAAAGGAAATATTATAATAAAATAATTTTAAAAAATTTAAAAAAAAACCAATCTAATCTGTTCGAAAAAAGAAAATTGGCAAATTATGTAATAGATAATAATTTTCCACCGAATATAATGAAACATAAAGTAAATTTATTAAAAAAGAAGATTTTGTATGAAAGAAATAGTTCTTGATACAGAGACAACAGGATTATCAGTAAAAGAAGGTCACAGAATTGTTGAAATAGGTTGCATTGAGTTAGATAATCTAATTCCAACAAATAATGTCTTTCATTGTTATTTAAACCCCGAGAGAAAAGTTTCTGAAAGCGCATTAAAAGTTCATGGTTATACCGATGAGTTTCTATCCGATAAAAAAAAATTTATAGATGTAGCTGATCAATTCTTAGAATTTATTGCAGAAAAAAAAATTATAATTCATAACGCAGAGTTTGACATAGGACATCTTAATAATGAGTTATCATTAATAAATATGAAAACTATTGCTAAAGAAAATGTCATTGATACCCTTGAATTAGCTAGAAATAAATTTCCAGGATCTAGCATAAGCTTAGATGCTCTTTGTAAAAGGTATAGGGTGGATAATTCAAGAAGAAAAAAGCATACAGCATTAATTGACTGTGAACTATTATCTAAAGTTTATATAAATTTAATTGATCAAAAAGAACCAGTTTTCCAATTTAATAAAGATATAAAAAAAAATGTGACTACAAATATTAAAGTAACTGATTATTCAAAAAAAATAATTAAAATTACAGAAGAAGAAAATAAATTACACGCTAAGTTTTTAAAAAGTGAATTAAAAAAAAATTTTTACTAATTCAATCTTTGTTGGTAAAGCTTTTCAAAGTCAACTTTTTTTTCTAATTTTAATTCTGGAAAACCCGCATCCTTTATAAGATTGATAAATATTTTCTCAAGTCTAGGATATATTTCAACTTGTAAATCACACAATAATATTTTTTCTAATTCCGCTTTTTTAATTGTTTTATCTGTAATTTTAATTACAGTAGAATATGAGATCTCAAAGTGTGATTTTTTTTTACTTTCATTTGGATCTTTGTAACTTAATTTAGTTATAACTTCTATCATTTCATTTTTTAACGTTTTATTTGTAATGTTTATCCCTAGAGAATACTTTGTAATATATTCTCTGCTATATACGAATGTTTCAGCACTTGGAATTTCAACTGAAAGATCTTGTATGTACTGCAAAATTATTTCATAGTTTTTTGTCATTATCGTCGCTTATATCTTCATAATCACCATCAATGTAATTTTTATTATTTTCACTTTCGTATTTCTTTTTATTTTTATTTATGAATTTGCTTAACATAACTTTTCTCGTAAATGGAATAATAAGCAAAATCCCAATTATGTCAGTGGCAAAGCCTGGCAATATTAACAATAATGCTGCAAATGCCAAAGTGGCACCTGATATTATTTCGTACACCGGTATTTGATTTTTTACTAACTGACTTAAGCCTGACTTAAGGGTGTTAAATCCCTCATACCTTGCATAAGCAACACCAGCTACTGCAGTAGATAAAATTAGTAAAACAGTGTTAAATGCACCTATTTGAGAACCAATTTTGATAAATAGGTAGATTTCGATAAGTGGAATTCCAATAATAAAAAGTAATGCTGTGTTCATTTGTCTATTATTTAATTAGCAGGTTGAAATTATCAACATAGTAAATAATATAGTTATATGAGTTATAGCTTTGAATACATTGATATTATACTACTTGCAATGATTGCAGGTTTTATTTTTCTCAGATTAAGAGGAATTTTAGGTAAAAAGACTGGTTTTGAAGAAGATATAGACTCAAGTTTTGCTCACGAGGCACCACCAGCTAAACCAACTGTTGATTTGAATGCAAGTACATTTGATGAAAATGCTAAGAAAGAATTTATTAAAGGAGCAAGAATTGCTTATGAAACGATAATTACTAATTTTGCTAAAGGAAAATTAAAAGACATAAAATCATTATTAGACAAAAATGTATACCAGCAGTTTGAAGAAGCAATAAAAGACAGAGATTCAAAAAATTATTCATCGGAAACAACATTTATAGGAATTAATTCAGCTGAAGTAAAAGAGCACCAACAAAATAAAAACATGTTGGAAGTCACAGTTGAGTTTGTTAGTGAAATTATATCATGCGTTAAAGACAAAGATAATAAAATAGTTTCTGGAGATCCTGAAAAAATTAAAAAAGTATTAGATACTTGGAAGTTTTCCAAAGACAGTAGATCTAATAACCCAAATTGGTTACTAATCGATACTCAAGCTTGAAAAATAAGCTATCAGACAAAGATAAAAAAGATTGGCAAAATTTCTTAGACAGTTCTGAAAAACTTCAGAGTAAAGACCTTGATCAGATAAATAATGATTTAATTTCAGAAAGATCAATCGATCTTCATGGATATACTTTGGAAGAAGCTAACAAAAAAATTTCTGAATTTCTCAAGAATTGTTATTTAAATAAAGTAAAAAAAATTAATGTGATTACTGGTAAAGGGATGAGGTCAAAAAATTTGGAGGATCCATACCAATCTAAAGACTTAAGTATCTTAAAATATTCCGTCCCAGAGTATATTAAAAATAATAATGAATTGATGGATAAAATTATTAAAATTGACTTTGAGTCGGTTAACAGCCCTTCAAAAGGAAATTTTGATATATTTTTGAAAACTATAAAATAAACTTAGATAGGTCAGTATCTTTTACTAATTCACCAATATTATCTTTAATATATTTACCATCTACAGTAATTTTTTCTCCAGCTCTATCTGTTGCTGTAAAGCTAATTTCATCTAAGACTCTTTCAATAATTGTATGTAGTCTTCTTGCACCAATATTTTCTACAGATGAGTTAACTTCACTTGCTATATGTGCAATAGTATTTATTCCATCTTCTGTAAATTCTAAATCCACATTTTCTGTTTTTAAAAGTGCTTTGTATTGTTTTATTAAACTGTTATCTGGTTCTTTTAATATTCTAATGAAATCGTCGCTATTTAACGCATCAAGTTCAACTCTTATTGGAAGCCTACCTTGTAGTTCTGGTAAAAGATCTGACGGTTTTGCCAATTGAAACGCACCAGAGGCAATAAATAAAATATGATCTGTTTTAACAGGTCCATATTTTGTGCTAACGGTTGTTCCTTCAATTAATGGCAATAAATCTCTTTGAACACCTTCTCTTGAGACATCACCACCAACCCTATCTGTTCTTGCAGAAATTTTATCTATTTCGTCTAAAAAAACGATACCATTATTCTCTGTTGAATCTTTTGCTGATTTTATAATTTTATCTTGTTCGATAAGTTTATCTGACTCTTCATTAATTAAAATTTCGTGAGATTCTTTAACTGACATTTTCTTTTTCTTAGGCTTTTGACCCATAGATTTTCCAAGCATGTCTGAAATATTAATCATCCCAACATTTGCACCAGGCATTCCAGGTATCTCAAAGGACGGCATCTGATTAGACTCACTAACAGCTATTTCAATTTCATTATCATCTAAATCTCCATCTCTTAGTCTTTTTCTAAAACTTTCTCGAGTTGCTACACTCGCTTTATTACCAACTAGTGCATCTAAAACCCTGTCCTCAGCTAATTTTTGTGCTTGAGCATGTACTTCTTTTCTTTTCTTAACTTTTTCCATTGCAATTGCAATTTCTAATAAATCTCTAACAATTTGCTCTACATCACGTCCCACATATCCTACTTCAGTAAATCTTGTTGCTTCAACTTTTACAAATGGTGCTTCTGCTAATTTTGAAAGTCTTCTTGAGATCTCAGTTTTACCAACTCCTGTTGGTCCAATCATTAAAATGTTTTTTGGAAGAACTTCATCCTTCATATCATCTTCTAATGCTTGTCTTCTCCATCTATTTCTTAAAGCGATAGCAACAGCTCTTTTAGCTTTATTTTGCCCAACAACAAATCTATCTAATTCTGAAACAATTTCCCTAGGTGATAATGAATTTGCAATTGTTGTCTTTTCTTTTTCTACTTTACCTTTGGGAAACTTTGTTACGTTTGAGTTTTCCATTATATTTTCTCCATGCTCAAATTGTCGTTAGTAAATACACAAATATCAGAAGCAACTTTAATAGACTTTTTAGCAATTTCTTCTGCAGACATATCAGTATCCATTAATACCTTTGCAGCTGCCAAGGCATAATTTCCACCTGAACCAATTCCAATTACATCTCCCTCAGGTTCAAGAACATCACCTGTTCCCGAAATTATAAAACTTTTTTCTTTATCACCTATTGCCATTAAGGCCTCTAATCTTCTTAAGTATTTGTCTGTACGCCAATCTTTTGCTAATTCTACAGCAGCTCTTGTCAGGTTGCCTGCATGTTTTTCAAGCTTTGATTCTAATCTTTCAAACAATGTTAAGGCATCTGCCGTTGATCCTGCAAAACCTGCGATCACATTTCTTTTCTCAATTTTACGAACTTTGTTAGCAGTTTTCTTAATTACAGTATTACCCATGCTAACTTGACCGTCACTGGCCACTACTACGTCATTATTTTTTCTTACAAGTACAATGGTTGTCATAACCTATAAATGGATACGAATTTTAATAGTTCAAGTCTAGGTTTAGTATTATTGATATAATCAAAAATACCTATATACCTAATTTAAATTATGAAAAGAAAAGCAAAAATAGCTAGAAAAACAAAAGAAACCAATATCAGTGTCGACCTTAATATTGATGGCAAAGGTAAGTACAAAGTTGACACAGGAATAGGTTTCTTAGATCACATGCTTGAGCAGTTATCTAAACACTCATCAATGGATTTAACTGTTAAAGCTACAGGTGACACACACATCGATCTTCACCACACAACAGAAGATACCGGGATTGCTATTGGAGAATGCTTAAAGAAAGCCTCAAAAAAATTTGTAGGCATTAAAAGATATGCTCACATTTTGTTGCCAATGGATGAAACATTAACAAGAGTAGCAATAGATGTTTCAAACAGACCTTATTTGATTTGGAATGTAAAATTAAAAGTTGAAAAACTTGGTGAGATGGACACTGAATTATTTAAAGAATGGTTCCAAGCATTCTCGCAAGCTGCAGGAATTACATTGCACGTTGAAAATATTTACGGTGATAATAGTCACCACATTATAGAGTCTTGTTATAAAGGACTAGCCAGAACTTTAAGAGCTGCATTAGAGTTAGATCCAAGAAACAAAAGTACAATTCCTTCGACAAAGGGCTCTTTATAAAATTAATGGACGTCACAATTGTTGACTATAAATCGGGCAATATTAGCTCTGTAATTAACTCCTTTAAGGAAGTTGCTAAAGATAAAGTTAATATCGAAGTAACTTCAGATTTAAATAAAATTAAATCAAGCGATAAGGTAGTTTTACCAGGGCAGGGCTCATTCAAGAGCTGCATAGATGGTTTAAACAGCATAAATGGCTTAATAGATACTCTAAGCGAATTTGCATTAAATAATAAAAAACCACTTCTTGGTATTTGCGTAGGACTTCAAATGTTTGCAGATGTTGGATATGAGGAGGTTGAAACAAAAGGTTTAGGATGGATTTCTGGCAAAGTATCTAAAATTGATAATCAAAATGGAAAATATAAACTACCCCACATTGGTTGGAACCAAATAAATATTGTTAAGGAAAGTAAAATTTTTAAAGATATAGAAAATAACTCACATATGTATTTTGTTCATAGTTATGAATTTATTCCAAATGATAAGTCAGTCATTGCTGCTACAACTGATTATTCATCAAATATTGTGTGTACAGTTGAAAAAGAAAATTTATTTGGAACGCAATTTCATCCTGAAAAAAGTGACAAAACTGGTCTAAAAATAATTGATAATTTTATAAATTTATAAATGAAAATATTTCCTGCAATTGATATTAAAGATAAAAAATGCGTAAGATTAATTAGAGGAGACTTTGAAAATAAAACTGAATATGAAATGTCTCCTGTGGAGCAAGCTGGAAAATATAAAGAAAATGGATTTAAAAATTTACATATAGTCGATCTGGATGGCGCATTAACCGGAGAGCCAATTAACACTGATATTATTCAAGATATTATTGGAAAATTTGACCTCAAAATAGAAATAGGAGGTGGCGTAAGAAATTTTGAGACTATTCAAAAATATATTGATGCTGGTGTTGAAAAAGTAATTTTGGGAAGTGCTGCTATAAAAGATAGAAGATTTTTAGAAGAAGCTTGTAATAAATTTCAAAACCAAATTGCATTAGGATTGGATGCAAAGGATGGGCATCTTGCAATTTCTGGCTGGACCGAAGAATCGGATAAGCTAACAACTGAATATTTAAAAAAAGTAAATAATTATGGAGTAAGCAGAATTATTTATACAGATATTAATAGAGATGGAACAAAGCAAAGTCCAAACTTTGAAGAAACACAAAAAGTGGCAAATATTTCAAATTGTCCAGTGGTTATATCTGGTGGTGTTTCATCAATTAATGATATTAAAAGAGCTAAAAATTTAAATAATATTGAAGGTGTTATAGTTGGAAAAGCTATATACGACGGAGACATAAAGTTAGATGAACTTGCAAAAGAAATAGATGCTTAAAAATAGAATTATACCTTGTTTAGATGTTAAAAATGGTCGTGTTGTAAAGGGCATTAACTTTGTTGATCTAAAAGACGCAGGAGATCCTGTAGAACAAGCGAAGATTTATAGTGACGGTGGTGCTGACGAGATTTGCTTTTTAGATATAACTGCCTCAAATGAAAATAGAGATACTATTTATGAAGTAGTAGAGAAAACTTCTAAAAAATGTTTTGTTCCTTTAACAGTTGGTGGTGGTGTTAGAAGTATTGATGATATTAATAAATTACTTAATTGTGGAGCTGATAAAGTATCTATAAATACAGCTGCTGTTCAAAATTCAAAAGTTGTTGAAGATAGCTCTAGAAAATTTGGATCACAGTGCATTGTTGTTGCAATTGATGCTAAAAGAAAAGATGACGGATGGGAAATCTTCACCCATGGAGGAAGAAATCCAACTGGCATAAATGCATTAGAATTTGCTTCTAAAATGGAGAATTGTGGTGCGGGAGAGCTTCTTGTGACCTCTATGGATAAAGATGGAACTCAATCTGGATATGACATTGAATTAATGCAAAAGATATCATCCATGATCAATATTCCAGTTATTGCATCAGGTGGAGTTGGTACATTAGATCATTTAGTAGATGGAATAAAATCAGGAGCTAGCGCTGTTTTAGCCGCATCTATATTTCATTATGGTACTTATTCAGTAAATGAGGTTAAGCAATATTTGGCTTCAAAAGATATACCTGTTAGAATTTAGTATGTTAAAAATATTAGAAGATCTCGTTACCCTTGCAAGAGAGCGAAAAAGCAATCCTGTTGAGGGCTCATATACCAATAGGCTTTTAGAAGATAAATTTTTAGCGAAAGAAAAAGTCTTAGAAGAAATAAATGAACTAATAGAAGCTGTAGAGCAAGACTCAAATAAAATTCATGAAGCTGCAGATGTTTTATATCACTTAATTATGTATCTAGAAAAAAGTGGTATAAAAATTGAAGAAGTGATGGATGAATTAAATAGTAGAAAAAAATAATTTTATAATTTACCAGGTAACCATGTTGAGAATATTGGAAATAGTATCATTAGTATTCCATAAATTATTCCTACGATTGTAAATAAAGGAACTTCTTTGAAAGCTTTCGCTGGATTTTCTTTGATCACACCTGCAGCTGTATAAATACCAACACATACGGGGGGTGTGATCATTCCTATACCAGCGAAGGCAACAAAAACAACATAAAGATGAAGTAAACTCTGGTTGAATGATAATGTAATCGCTGCAAAAATTGGTACAGTTAAATAAAACACAGGAACTATTTCAATAAAAGTTCCGAGTATTAAACAAATTGCTCCAAGCATTATCCAGAACAGATTTACGCTAACTCCTTTATCTGTAAAGAATGTAATAATTTTTTGAGGAGCTTGAGTGTAAGTTAAAACAACACTTAAAAATGTTGCAGTTGCTATAATTGCAAAAATTACAGCTGTAATGATTGCAGTTTCCCTTAAACAGCTCATTAAAGACGAAAAAGTAAGTTCACGGTAAATTAAAAATCCTATAAGCACTGCATATACTCCTGCAACAGCTGCTGATTCAGATGGTGTAAGTATTCCAGCATAAATTCCTCCCAAAATTATTACTGGAGTGATCAATGCTGGTAATGCAGCTATGAAAGAACTTATTCTTTCTTTTAATGATGCCTTCTCATCTGTTCTAATATGCCTGCATTTAAACAAAACTAGAAGGACCATCAAAACAAGGAGAACAAGGCCTGGAATAACGCCTGCTGCAAAAGTTTTTGAGACTGGAACGTTTGTTAGGGCACTAAATAATATTGCAGCATTAGATGGAGGTATCAATGCTTCAAGTAGAGCAGCTGAAGCTGCTAAGACGACTACGAATGGAGTTGGGTAACCTTGTTCAATCATCTTTGGCATCATAATTGTTCCAACTGCAGTGATTGCTGCAAGTATGGAACCACAAAAAGCTGCAAAGAAACCCATCGCGATAACCATAGCAACACCTAATCCACCTGGCCAATGACCAACTAGAGTTGTTGTAAACTTAACTAATCTTGATGCTGCTCCACCTTTTAACATAGCCATTCCAGTAAAAATAAATAATGGAACGGCGATTAGGACATGTTTAGTTAATGCACCAAATGAAACCTGGATAAGTACTGACCAGGGTAAATTTAATCCAGCGATTGCAGCTAAAGAACTTCCTAAACCAAAAACTAAAAAAATAGGTACGGAAATAACCAATGTTATAAGAGAAATAATAAAAGCTAGCCCAAACATTTATTCTTTCCTTGAAAGCTTTTTTAAATTATCTAAAATAAGTTCTAATGAAGTTAATGCTAAAATTAAAAACCCAACTGGAAAAGCTAAAAACATCCACCAGATAGGAATGTTAATTTCTAATTCCATCATTTGTCCTAAATTGTAATACATCTTTGTTGCATCAACTCCTGCTTTAAAGAATACACATGCAGAAATTAATGCAATTAAATTTACTATTGTTCCAATAATATTTTTTGATTTTTCTGATAAATAGTGACTTAAAAAATCTACTTTAATATGTTGTCCTTGTTTTAATAATGGACCAAGTAATGGAAATACCAACCAACTCACCATTACGGGTGGCAATTCAATAAACCATGCAAATCCTGTACCTGTAATAAATCTTGTTGTGGCGCTTAATGCTAAAGCTGCCACCATTAAAAAGACGATGAACATTGCGAGCGAAATTGCAGCTTTTGCTAGCAAATTATTAATAGCTCGCAATGCCCTCATAATCTTTTAAGAAAAAGTTTAACTTCTTCTAATTACTCTTAGCATATGCTTGTGCTGCTTCTAAAGCGTCAGCATCAATCATTTTAGCCATTGCTGGCATTACTTCATCTTTCATAAGCTTATCAAACTTAGCTTTTTCAGCCCCTGAAAGCGTAGTAACAACTCCACCTCTTTCTTGGAATTTTTTAAGAGTGCTTTCTCCAGTATCCATAATTAAGTCAGTTGATCTTTTTCCTATTTTTTTACCAACATCCATTATGATTTTTTGTAAGTCTGGAGACAAACTATTAAACCAAGTTGAGTTGGCCATAATATATGCATCAGCATAATATTGATAAGGCTTTTGAGCGTATTTTAAAAACTCCCACCAGCTATATGCTTCGATACTTCCTGGAGGACTATTTATCGTATCAATCATTCCACTTTGTAAAGATGTGTAAACTTCGCCAGTTGGTAGTGACACTCTATTTGCTCCTAAAGCATCCCACATAGGCTCTTCACTTTTTAAAAGTCTTCTAGCCTTCAGACCTTTCATAGCATCGATACCAGTTAATTCTTTTGCGCTTGAAAAAGTCATTACTGGTCCAACCGGGTTATACATTACTAATGTAGAATTAGTTTTTTTTGTTAATTCACCCCAAATTTCTTTTCCTTTAGGTGAATTTTGAAAGAAACCTCTTTGTTGTTCCCACGAATTAAATAATCCTGGGAATGAAGCAACATTAAAGTTTTTGTTTATTGGTGGAAAACTTACCACTCCAACGATTCCTCCAAGTTCAACTGCACCAGAAGTTACCGCTCCCATTACTTCTCTAATTCCAAATAATTGTTTAGATGGATAAACTTCGATTGTTAATTTTCCTTTTGCTCTTTTATTTACTTCATCTGCAAAAATTTGAGCATGTTTTGCACTGTGGTGCTTTGGACTCCAGTGAACAGATAATCGTCCCACTATTTCTGAAAAAGCAGCTGTTGAAGTAAGAACAAAAGAAAAAATAAATGTTAAGCTAATAATAGCTTTGTAAATTGATTTAAATTTATTCATTTTTCCTCTCTTTTTTAAAAATTGATCTTATTAGTTGCATATATTTTAACAATGCAAAATTTTAAAAAATTTAATAGAATATTTTTCAAAATGAAGCGCAATGGGTTCACATTAATCGAATTACTTGTTGTAGTAGCAATTATTGGCATCTTAGCTGCAGTTGGTGTTGTTGCTTATAGTGGATACACCTCTGGTGCAAAAAAATCTGCAGCAAAGTCTAATCATAATGCAATTGTTAAATATATTATGAGTGAAACAATGAAATGTTCATTGGGTGAATCTAAAGCAATGAACGGCGAATTAGATTGTTCAAAACAAAGCTTGGCTAATTGGAAAGATTTTGTTGCAAAAGCAACTGAAAAAGCATTAGTGGATTTTAAGAACCCATATGATAGTTCAAAAACTTCTGTAACCCATGGAGGAGGTGTTTCCAATGATACAGATGTTGGATATAATAGGATGAGATCACCAGGGACTACAATTCAAGTTTTAACTTGTGTCACTACTCCTTGCACAGGAACTATGTGCACTGTGCCAAACCATCTTTGTAGCAAAGATATAA
This sequence comes from uncultured Pelagibacteraceae bacterium, assembly GCA_902595815.1. Classification (GTDB taxonomy): domain Bacteria; phylum Pseudomonadota; class Alphaproteobacteria; order Pelagibacterales; family Pelagibacteraceae; genus Pelagibacter. Next base: position 93,135 of record CACJRL010000001.1, on the reverse strand, counting down.
CAATAAATTAATGAAACAAAAAGGTTTCACATTAATTGAATTGCTTGTTGTAGTAGCAATAATTGGAATTTTAGCTGCAGTTGGTGTAGTTGCTTACAGTGGCTATACTAAAGGAGCTAAAATAAAAACAGCTAAACAAAACCTTAAAACTCTATCTAGTTGGCTAGCTGCAGAGTCAACAAAAGTTTGTTCAGCCTATCAAGGAAATTACAATAATGGCATGTATTTAAATAATGATAGTAGTAATTTTAGGTATTTTATAAAATGCTCAGATGATGGTACGGCATTGGCATATGCGGCAAGCCATTTCTTTTATAACAATGGAGACTTTAAAAATCCTTACAATGGGAATAATGCAATTGCATCAAAAGCGGTTACAAGCTCATTTAATATTACTAGAGGGGGCACTAAAACTCTCTCTAACACTTATGTTCAGAAAGGTGAAATTATGTTTTTTAATTTAGGTGGTGAAAATAAAACAGCAATATTATCAAATATAGGTGACAATAATGGTAATGATAAGAATGAATGGGTCTTTGTTGACTCGCCTATAAATTATTAAGTATTATTTAAATAATTAATAAATGTTAAAGTTGTCTTTGATTATTGCTGCAATAATATTTAGCATACTTACTTGGGCTACTGCTAATGTATGCAGTTATAATTACGTTATCAAAAAAAAAAGTAATATTATTGAAGAATTGAGTAAAGAGATTGATATTTCATTAGGAAATACGAGAGTTTATTATTTTAGAGAATTGAATTGTAAAAAAGCTGATTTAAATTTTGATATGATTAGAATGATGGAAAATATTGAAGTTATATCTGTAATGTTTTATCAATACTTTACAACGGATATAACAGGCAAACCTTTGGGAGATAAATAAAAATCTATGAAATATGATGAGAATAATATATTTGCAAAAATCTTAAGAAGTGAAATTCCTTGTAATAAAATTTATGAGGATGATTTTGTTTTATCCTTTTATGACATAAACCCTCAAAAAAAAATACATGCATTAGTAATTCCAAAAGGAAAATATATTGACTTAGACGATTTCAGTTCAAATGCATCCAATGATGAAATAATCGGCTTAATTAAAGGTGTTACTACTGTTGCAAAAAAATTAGGTATCTCATCAATAGATGGCAAAGGTTATAGAGCTCTTGCTAATATAAGTGATTATGGTGGCCAAGAAGTACCACACCTACATTTCCATTTATTTGGAGGTGAAAAAGTTGGAAAAATGGTTTCATGATAACTAAAGTAGATAGAAAATACTTAGAAATTAATTCACCGGATGAAATTAATTTGTCAGACAAACCAAAAAAAAATTGTAAAGTAGAAAAAAAAAATCCACCAGATTTTCAAATCAACAAATTTTTTTATAAGCAGATTGGTAGAAGTTACCGTTGGATCGATAGATTAGTTTGGAATGACACTAAATGGATGGATTATACTAATAATTCAAATCTAGAGACTTACATCCTTACAGAAAATGAGAATTTAATTGGCTTTTTTGAACTTTTATTTCATCCAGAGACAAGAAAATGTGAAGTGGCTTATTTTGGTATTCTCGATCAATTTATAGGAAAAAAATATGGCGGTTATCTTTTATCGGAGGCTTTGAAGTTAGGGTTTAGAAAAAACACTAAAAAAGTTTGGTTGCATACTTGCTCTTTAGATCATAAACATGCTCTAAAAAATTATTTAGGAAGAGGAATGAAAATTTTTAAATCTGAAAGTATTAATTTAGATATTAATTGATATAATTTTGAATTCTAAATAATCTATCATCAATCATTATATTTGTTTCTATATAAGATAACTTGGTTTCAACTTTGTTAAGATAAATATCAGTTGTTGTCCATCCTTTAATTTCATAACTAATTTTATCAAAAAAAATATTTAACAAATTATTGTTATGTATAATTTTAAAAGAGAACGTTTCATTACTCTCTTTAATTGTTTCCACCTGATCTAGTTTACTTAATAGAAATTTCTTATCTAAAATTAAATCAAGAGGAGTGTCTTTAAGTTGGTATCTTAAATAATTTTTAATTTTTTTGCTGTTAATTATAAGTGACTGCCCGTTAGATACTAAAACTTTGTTATAAATATCATCGTATTTACAAAAAATTTTTTTTGGGTATGAAATTATACATTCCCCTTGCTCAGTCTTTTCACCAACTTTTTGTATAAATTTAAAAGATATATTATCTGTCTCTTCTAATTTATTTTTTATTAGTTGCTTCGATGATGCAAAAATATTCAGTGGGTAAAAAATAATTAATATAAAGAATATATATTTCACTACTTTAAAACTTCTCTTTTTCCAACATGATTAGCTTTACTTACTTCACCATTTGCTTCCATTTGGTCAATAATTCTTGCAGCTCTATTATATCCAATTTGCAACTTTCTTTGCAAAAAAGACGTTGATGCTTTTCTTTCGGACTTAATTATTTCAAGAGCCTCATTATATAATTCATCAGTTTCAGAACTATCTTTGTTTTTTTCATTAATCTCTTTTTCGTCAGCAAAATTTAAAATTTCGTCTACATAGTCTGGCTCAGCTTGATTTCTCAAAAAGTTGTTTACTTTATCTATTTCTATCTCTGAAACGTAAGGTGCATGTATCCTTGTTATCCTATTTGCTGAAGACATATACAACATGTCTCCTTTTCCTAAAAGTTGCTCGGCTCCCTGCTCACCTAAAATAGTTCTACTATCAATTTTAGAAGTTACTTGGAATGAAATACGAGTAGGAAAATTAGCTTTTATCGTTCCAGTTATTACGTCCACACTTGGTCTCTGAGTAGCCATAATTATATGAATTCCAGCTGCCCTAGCCATTTGTGATAATTTTTGAATATAATTTTCAATTTCTTTTCCAGCTACTAACATGAGATCTGACATTTCATCAACAATTACAATAATATAAGGCATCTTAACTTTGTGTTTTTCGTTATAACCGTCAATGTTCCTCACACCTACTTTTGTCATTAACCTGTATCTGCTTTCCATTTCTTTAACTACCCAACCCAAAACAGATGCTGCCTTTTTTGCTTCAGTAATAACAGGACATAATAAATGTGGTATCCCTTCATAAGTTGAAAGTTCAAGCATTTTTGGATCAATCAAAATAAATTTACAGACTTCTGGTGTATGTTTGTAAATGAGCGATAGGATAATTGTATTAATACATACTGATTTCCCTGAGCCAGTAGTTCCCGCTATCAATAAATGAGGCATTGAACTTAAATCACTTGTTATGGGTTCACCTGATATACTCTTACCAAGAGCAATCGGTAATTTTATTTCTTTTTTTTTAAAATTTTTATCTGAAATTATTTCTCTTAAGAAAACATTTTCTCTTGAAATCTTTGGTAACTCAATGCCAACTGTATTACTCCCAGGTATGGTTGCTATTCTTGCAGATTCAGAACTTGTATTTCTAGCTATGTCTTCAGATAAATTAATTATTTTAGATACTTTTACTCCTGCAGCTGGTTCAAACTCATTAAGTGATACAACTGGACCATGACTTATTTTTTTTATTTTTCCTTGAACACCAAAATCGAGAAGTATTCTTTCTAATCCATCCTCATCTATTTTAATATCTTCCTTTTTGTTAGAGTTTTTCTCAGGTTTTTTCAAAAAATCAATTAGAGGTAATTTTATTCTTATTTCATTTGTGCTTGGCCTGCTATTTTCAAATAGATTTTCTTGGACAGGAGATTCTTTAGTTTTTTCGAATACAGAGCTTTCCTTAAAAGTATTTTCTTGTTTAACAGAATTGACCTTTTTTGAAGAAAATACTTTTTTCATAATTGTGAAAAAATTTAAAATATGAGAAATTTTAAAATTACTGCTTAATAAAAAAAATAATAAAATAAAAAATATTAGTAAATAATAACTAAATAATTTGTTAATATTCAGCAAGTCTGCGATTATAGTCTCAGACATTAAATCACCAACAAAGCCATTATTTCCATTTATTGTTAACCAATAAGTATCCTTATGGAAAATACCAAAGAATAGTGTTGCAAGAATAATGTAAAGAATTATGAAAAAAATATTTTCTATAATAACAATAAATTTTTTGTTAATTGTTATCGCTAGCCCAGTGAATAAAAGAGAAAAAGGAATTAGAAGCGATATTATACCAATTGATTGAAAAAATATATCAGCAATGAAACTCCCCCGAAATCCAAGCAAATTTTTTATATCTTGATTTTCTGGAAATATAAAATTTGGGTCTTCTGGTGAATAGCTAATTAAAGATATAAAAAGTAATATAGAAATACCTACCAGAAAAATGCCAAATAATTCTGCCAATCTCCTTATAATAAAATCGCTTATTTTATTGATATAATTTTTAATTATCATGAATCAAATCTGCATTTGTCACTTTGTATCACTTAATTTTTATTGTTAAAATTATTTTGTTATGAAAATTTGTCTTATAGGCCAAAATTTAACAAATTTAATTCTTACGAATGTATTTACTGAAAATAATCTCAGCGTAGACATATATTTAAATAAAAAAACAAAAAAAATAAAAACAAATAGAACAATAGCTATCTCACCTGGAAATTTTGATTATTTAGAACTTTTGGCAAATTCAAGAATTAATTCTTGGAAAAGTGAGGAAATAAAAATTTTTACAGAGGATTCTCCTTCCAAAGAAATAATTAATTTTGATAAGACTAATAGAGAAGTTTTTAATTTAACATATTATTCGAAATTGTATGAATTATTTTTAAAAAAAATAATTAAGTCAAAACATGTGAAATTAATTTATTCGGATACATCTAAACCTTCTATTATAAAAAAAGTTAAAAATTATGATTTAGTATTTAACACTGAAAATAAAAATTTTATCTCAAAAAAATTTTTTACTAACAAAATAAAAAAAGATTATAAAGGTCAAGCATATACATTTTTAATTAATCACAAAAAACAAAATAATAATACAGCCATCCAAATCTTCACAAAATTTGGACCATTAGCTTTCCTTCCATTATCTAATAAACAAACCTCAATCGTTTTTTCCTGCAAAGGAAATAAAATGAGTGATCAGAAAATCTTAGATATATTTGAAAAATATAATTCCTTTTACTCTTTAACAAAAAAAACCGAGATTGAAAAAATCAGTCTAGGATTTGAAATGCTTAGAAATTATACACACAATAATATTCTTGCTTTTGGTGATTTAATTCATCGTATACATCCACTAGCAGGGCAAGGTTTTAATATGACAATTAGAGATATTAAAATTATTTCAAAAATAGTTGAAAACAAAATATCGTTAGGTCTACCGATTGACATTTCCGTTGGTGATGATTTCCAAAATTCAACTAAACATTTAAATTATCTTTACGGTAAAGCGATTGATGGTATTTATGAATTTTTTAAACTAGATAATAAAATTAAAAATTCAATTTCAAAACCTGTCTTTAGAATTTTAAATAAAAAGTCTGTCTTCAAAGAATATTCCAATATTTTATCTGATAAAGGATTAAATTTATAGCCTATTGAATAGTTTTATTTTCGAATTCATCTTTAATATAATTGTTTAAAATCTGCTCCATTTTTTCTTTTCTTATATTAATATCAAGACTTTCAAGCAATATTTGCTTTTCTTCTAGTGAGAACGGAGATGCCATTGAAAGGTCATTTAGAGTTTGACTAAGATCTTTCTTTTCTAAATCCTTAAGATTTACAATATAACCCTGTTTTTTAAAAAATTTTTTTAGGTTCTGCATAATTAAGCTTAAGTCGGAAAAATTCACTTCGTTGCTTGTCTTTGTAATATCATTTGTAAAATTATTATATCCAACATCACATTCTCTATAAAGTTTATCTGTAACTAACTCTTTATCAATTTTGAATCTGCAAATTCCGTTTAAAATTATCAGAATTCTACCATCTTCTGTTTCATTAAAACTTGTAATTTTACCAATACATCCAATATCATATAAGTCTGGCTTTTTTATCATGCCAGTTTTCTTTGGTTGTATCATACCTATCATTCTATGTTTCTTCATACTATCATTTACCATTTGTAGGTATCGAGGTTCAAATATATTCAATGGTACTGTTGTACCAGGAAACATTATAAAGTTAGAAAGTGGAAAAACTGGTATCGTTTTTGGAAGATTTTGTATATTCATATTTAAATATTTATTCTGTCAAATATATTAATTTTGATGAAACTGACAACAGGACAAAATTTCATAAGGCAAAAAAAATACTTTGCAGCTCTTCAATTTTTTAAGACTATATTAGCCCTAAAACCGAATAAACCAGAAATTTTTTTTTATCTTGGAAGAGTTTATTCAGAATTACAAGATTTCGAAAATAGCTTAAATTACTACAATAAATATTTAGATCATGACAAAGATTCAATTAACTGTTTGATAAATTTAGCTATACTTTATTTTAATATTGGAAATAAAAAAAACTCGGAACAATATTTTAAAAAAGTTATTAAATTAAATAAAAACTATATACTTGCTTACTATGGACTATTTAATTTATCAAATGATTTACTTACTGAAAAAGAGTTCGATTATTTGAAATTTATTTTAAATAACAATAATAGTCTTAATTTAAGTGATAAAAGTGTTATTAATTTTTTACTTTCCAAGAAGAAAAAAAAAGAAAAAAATATAGAAAAAGAATTGAAATTTATTGAAAATTATCACAAACAATCTTTTAATTCTAATTTATCTTATAATAAACAATCTCAATTTTACTATGAAAATATAATTGGTAATTTTAATGATAAAATCAAATTTATTAAAAGCGAAAAATCTTTTAATAATATCAAACCAATTTTTATTATAGGTCTCCCTAGATCAGGTTCCACACTAATAGAGGCTTTATTAGTTTCAAGTGAAAAAAAAATTAAAACTTACGGTGAAAGTAATTTTTTCAATATTGCAATTGTTGATCAAATAAAAGATCAAATTTTTAATAAAAATTTTGATATAAAAAATTTTGAATACATCATTGATTTATCTTTATTAAAAAAGTCACTTCAAGACAGATACAAAATATATAATGAAGCAATATTTCTAGATAAATCTTTAGAAAATGTATTTAATATTGAGGTGATACTTAAAATATTTCCTAAAGCAAAGTTTATTCATACCAGTAGAAATTTAAATGATTCAATTCTTTCTATCTATTTTTCAATGTTGCCAGAATTATCTTGGACACTTTCTTTAAATACAATAAAAGACTATGTTCATAAATATAATAAAACCATTTCATTTTTTAGAAAAAAGTTTCCAAAAAAAATATTGGATATTAGCTTAGAAAAATTAACATCTAATTCAGAAAAATTATCTAAAGAAATATTTAATTTTTGTGAATTAAAATGGAACAAGAGCTCTTTAGAGTATTACAAAAGAACAGATCTTTTTACAAAAACTCTTAGTTCTTCACAAATTAGAAAAAAGATAAGTAAAGAGAATCAATCAAAATATGAGCAATATTACTTTTTGTTAAAATAAACTAATTTTGCTTTCTAAAATTTATTTGATTTTTTATTAATTTATCTAAAAAATCTTGTCCAAAATCTCTATTGCAGATATCAAGATAAGTATTGTCCCCAATAAGTTTTGCATATTTTAACCAGTTTTTAATTATTAAAATATCAGATAAGTTTATTTTATTATGTGTTGGACCCACAACTTTTTTATCATGATCTAAAATTCCTGGTAATTTTCTGTCAAAAGAATTTTCAATTATTTGCCATTCTTTTGAATATTTAAAATTTTGTTCCCCATCTAAATTAATTTCTTTGTATTCAGGAAACTTATTGTAAAATTCTGTGCAACCATGTTTAATATCAATTTTTAATGGTAGAAGTTTAGTTTTTTTAATTTCATTTGAAATAATTTTTAACACTTCTTTCGCATCCAGTAACCCCGTGCAAAAAATATAACCTTTATAATTTCCTGATACATTTTCCCTAGTCTCAGTTACACATTTTCTAATATTATTATTTTTTAATTCTATATTATTAAATACAAAAAATAACTTAATTAAATCTTTAACATTTTTTAAGTTGATTTGAACTTTAAAGCAGTTAAAGCAATATTTGGGTATAATTTGAAATTTATTAAAAATTTTAAAATGTCTATCACAATTTAAATTAATTTGATTTCTTCTAAATATTTGACTTTCTTCATATGTTATTTTAAATTTATCTAATAAATCAAAATTTTTAATAACAAACTCTTTTATAAATCTACTATCAATTAAGTTGTTAAAATTTAAGTTATTGTTCAAATCTATAATTTTTTTATTTAAATTTAATATATCGTTATTCTTCGTTTCATTTGGAATGTGATAATTACAAATATTTATTAAATCTTGTTTAATAGAATTATTATTCTTATCAATATTTAGTGCTTCCAAAAAATTTGATATTGCTTCCTCATATTTGCCAATATTTTTAAATGTTAAACCTAGACTTCTGTATACATTAAGAGGTTTCTTTTCAATTTTTAACAATTTTTTGAAAATATTTATAGCCTCATTAAATTTTTCTATTTTGAATAATGCTACTCCTAAATTATTCAATGCAACTAAATCTTTATTTTCAATTTGTAGTATTTTATAATAGTATTCTACAGATTTAACCCAATCTTCCTTTTTGAAATAAATTGCAGCATATAATTTTTTTTCCAAATATAATTCATTTGGTTCAGCATTAATCTTAGATAATAATATTAATGCATTGTTATAGTTATTATTTTTGATTTCATTAATAACATTGGCAAATTTAGAATTTTTGTCTACTGAGTTCACTTAAGTTTAATTTTTATTATCTCCTGTTAAATTATATAAATATTTGTTGAAATAAAAAAACCCTTAAATATAATTATATTTTAACAAGCGGGCATAGCTCAGTGGTAGAGCGTCTCGTTGCCAACGAGAAGGTCGTGGGTTCAAGTCCCATTGCCCGCTCCATTAAAGGAATTATATTATGAGTGATTTAGCAAGTAAAAAATGTATCCCGTGCGAAGGTAACATCCCACCATTTAACACAGAAGAAATTCATAAATATTTAAAACAAGTTGATGGATGGGAAGTTATAGAGGATAAAATCGATGGATTTCATTTATTAAAAAATTTTAAATTTGATGATTTTTTACAAAGTCAAGAATTTGTGAATAAAGTTGGAGAAATTGCTGAAACAGAAGGACATCACCCTGATCTATGGTTTGGATGGGGCTATGCAAGAATTAAAATATTTACTCATGCAATTAAGGGTCTTGCTGAGAGTGATTTTATTTTAGCTGCTAAAATAGATAAGATAAATTGATTAGTGATTAAAGTGTCTTGTTTTGGAAAATACTAAAATAGTATTTGTTTGGTTAGCAAATTTAATAATTTCTTTATCATTTTTCGAACCCGAAGGTTGAATAACTGCTGATATTCCTGCTTGCACTAATTTTTCTATACCATCCACAAATGGGAAAAACGCATCAGAAGCTGCTAAGATTTCATCACTATCGTTTATTTTCTGAAACTTTTTCATTTTATTAATTGCTATTTTGCAACTATCCAACCTACTTGGTTGACCAGAACCTATGCCTATTGTCTTGAAATCTTTTGTAATGACTATCGCATTCGATTTTACACTTCTGCATATATTAAATGCAAAAATAAGTTTGTTTAAAGTTTTATTTGTAGGTTTTAGTTTTGATACAATTTTAAATTCTTTCTTAGAAAAATGTTGAGTATCTGGATCTTGAACTAAAATAGAATTAAATTTATTTATAAAATTAAATTTAAAATTTTTTTCTACTTTACTAGAATCAATTAGTCTTAGGTTTTTTTTCTTTTTTAAAAGTTTGACTGATTTTTCGTCAAATCCATTTGCAACTATTACCTCGAAAAATATTTTATTAATCTCTTTAGCTAAACTAATATTTAATTTAAAGTTACATGATACAATGCCACCATAGGCACTAATTGGGTCACTTTCTAAAGCCTCTTTAAAAGATTTGATTTTGCTTGTATTAATGGAAACTCCACAGGGATTAGCATGCTTAATTATTGCTACACCCTTATTTTTTGGTAAAGTTTTAGATATACTTAGTGCAGAATAAAGATCATTATAGTTGTTGTAACTTAGTTGTTTTCCACTAATTTGAATAATTTCCTGATTATTATTTTGTGAATATATTGCTCCTTTTTGATGAGGGTTTTCCCCATATCTTGTTTTCTCAACTAATTTTCCAGAAAAAATATTCTTAATTGGAAAAAGGTTTTTGGACTTCTGATTAAAATAATTAAAAATTTTTGATTCATAATACGCTGTTTCCATAAATGCTTCTTCAGCCAATTTTTCTCTAAATTTTAAACTCGTTGAACCTTTATTTTTATTTAATTCAATAGTTAAATCTTGATACTGTTTTGTGTTACTGAGGATAACTACATCATTATAATTTTTTGCAGCTGATCTGACCATTGTTGGTCCTCCAATATCTATATTTTCAATTATATTTTTGTGGTCAGAATTGCTTAACAAAACCTTTTCAAACGGATAAAAATTTATAATAACTAAATCTATATTTTCATAATTGTTAATTTTCATTTCTTTTTGATGTTTTTTATTCTGCCTTACATTCAAAATCCCAGAATGAATTTTTGGATGTAATGTTTTTACTCTTCCATCAAGCATCTCTTTTGAATTTGTAAATTTAGATACTTCTAAGCATTTAAAACCCATACTTTTAATTTTTTTGTATGTTCCACCTGAGCTTATTATTTTGATTTTATATTTTTTTAGTAAATTTAATAATGGCCTTAAATTGGATTTATCTGACAATGAAATTAAAGCAGTCTTAATTTTTATTGTATTTTTTCGAATGCCCATTTAATTTCCTGAGTTATATCTTTTATTTTACCTGATAAACATATATTTTGGTTTTCACTAGTTACATTTTTATTACCGAAATATATACCTGATTCAATATTTATAATCTCGCAGTTAGTTGAAAATTTCCATCCAGAATTTTCAATTTCAATTAATATAGTTTTGTTATCTAGAGTTTTTGTTAATTTAATACCTGGTTCCATATGAAATCTGATATCATATTTTTTTGTTTCTAACTTGTTTTTTGAAATTATTTTATCGGTTCCTATCAATTTATTTTTTTCAACGAAATATTCTAAAGATCTTTCATATAAAATTCCAAATTTTTTTAAAAAACCATTATGAGATGCTTTGATTAACCAATAGTTTTTTTCATTAACAATATTTTTATCACTAATTTTCAAACCGTTTTCCAATGTTTTATAGTTTCCATTGTTTCTAAATGAACAACTTGAATGATTATCAATTATGAGTGCTGAATGAGCAGCAGTAGATTTTGAAATTAGATTTAATTTATTTTTATAATCCTGAAAGTAACCAGAATTTGAAATAAGTTTTTTATCTTTGTAGAAGAATTCAAATGAAAGAGCTCCACTTTGATAGTTATGTGAAAAAGCTTTTTGGGGTGAATTTCCAACATCCATTGCAAGAATACAATTTTTGTTTTTTAAAATGGCATATCCTCCTACTTCATTATTTGAGTTTTCAAACTTATATTTATAAAGTGAAAGATATTTATTAAATTCCTTTAAATCATTTTGATGATTCCCATTGAATAGTAAACTTTGTTCGATTTTAGAAAAAACAGAATAAGATTTTCCTAGATAGAAAATTATTTCATCGAGGTATTCAGGAATATCATTAAAAGACTCCTTTAATATTTCTCTAACAAGAACAAAATATTTTAAATAAAAATTTAATTGTCTAATACTTCTAGTTTTTGGAAAATACTCATCGTCAAAAGAATTGATAATAATTTTTCTTAGTAATTCTAATCCATAATTTAAAAATTTCTCATTTTCGTATGATAATCCTGTGATTATTATTGCAGTACATCCTAATAATTTATCATTAACAGATTGAGATTTGCTTATTTCATTTATTAAATGGTTAATTTGTTTGTTTACAGAAAAATTAAATTTATTCTTATATTTAGTATCACTTTCATCGTAAGATAATTTAGAGTTTGCAATCCAAGATATTATTCTCTTTGATAAAACATCTATTTGCCATGTTAATGAATTGTAATTTCGATTTTTTTCAATCCATTTAATAATTATTGATTGTGTAATATTTGGAGAAGATTTTAAATCGATACTAAACAACCAATAAAAATTATTAAGTTTATATAAGTTATACCCACTTAATAATTTATTTTCCCAAATATTATCTTTATCTAATTCCTCAACTTTAATTTTTTTTTTATCATATTTAACTAAGCAACTCAGAATGCTTAGACTTGGTCTATATGTAATATTACTTATTTCAATTTTTGAAATTTTTTTATTATAAAAATTTGATTTTAAGTATAATTTTCTTATTTGATTTTTTGATGTTTTAAAAAATTCATTTATAAAAGATAAAGAATTTTTTGAATACATCTTACATCGATCTTAGCATTTCTATATTTTTTTTAATATCACCATTATTTTCATTAAATATAGTTGTTCCTGAAACCAATATATTTGCTCCTGCTGATATAACTTCTCTTGAATTAGAAAAATTAATTCCACCATCAACCTCAATATCAAAGTTTAATTTATTATCTTTTTTTATTTGATGAAGCTTTTTAATTTTTTCGATTACCTCTGGCATAAATTTCTGGCCACCAAACCCTGGATGTACACTCATGATTAAAACTAAATCAATATCCTTTAAAAGTTTTTCTATGATATTTATTTTCGTATTTGGATTTAAAGATATTCCTACTTTTTTCTTTAATTGCTTTATAAGTTGAATTGACTCAATTAAATTATCAGTTGCTTCAGGGTGAATTGTTATTATATCAGATCCCGCTTCAGCAAAATTTTTAATATATTTATGAACTGGTGAGATCATTAAATGTACATCAAAAGGTAATTTTGTATAGCTCCTAAGTGTTTTTATCACCGGGGGCCCAATTGTTATATTGGGAACAAAATGTCCATCCATTACATCAACATGGATTAAATCTGCGCCACCGTCCTCTAATTTTTTAATCTCCTTACCTAATTGACTAAAATCTGCCGAAAGTATTGAAGGGGAAATTTGTATATTTTTCATTAATAAATAAAAACTAGTACTATCAATTTTTGAATATATTTGAATTATTATTTACCAAATACTTTATAAATTTCTGCAGCTATTTCACTTTCTAATGGAAACGATAACATTCCCATAACAGAATAACCCATTAAATAAGGCATTAAATAAAACCTAAACATATAAAAAAACCATGCAACATAAAGTGGCACTAACGGTCCTATAATAAAGCTAGGAGTTATGAATTTAAAAATTTTAATTATTGGATTTGTATATTTTACGAAGACCTTCATGAAAAAAAATTCTGAATCTTCTTTTTGAAAAATATTCATTGCGGATCTTCCAATTAATGTCCACATGATTATACCTAGAATATAATCTATTACTAAAATATATATTGGCATTATTTTCTGAAAAAATGGGGGCGAATATCGCCCCCAATAAAGTTTAATTTAGTGTTGCTTACCAAGTATTGTCTTACCTGACGGAACACGAACTTCGTCTACCATTTGCTGTGTAGCTTTATCTGGTTCTTCAGTCATTAAACTTACTACAACCATTACAACTAAACAGACAGACGCTCCGATAATACCGAAACGTAAATGGTCAATACCTAACCAAGGTGCATTACCCATAAACTTAGGATACACATAAATTAGATAAGCTGTTCCTGATGCAAGACCTGCTATCATACCTGCAATTGCTCCTTGTCTTGTTGCTCTCTTCCACCATACACCAAGTATTAATGGGAAGAACAATCCTGACATTGCAAAGTCAAATGCCCAAGCAACTGCACCAAGGATACTAGTGATCCTCATAGATGCAATATATGCTCCAGCAGCACCAATAACTATTAGAAGTGCTCTAGCAACTAACAATCTTTTTCTTACATCCGCTTTTGGATCAATGATTTTGTAATAGATATCATGTGATAAAGCGTTTGCGATAGCAAGAATTAGACCATCAGCAGTTGACATCGCAGCAGCCATTCCTCCTGCAGCAACTAGTCCAGAGATTACGTATGGTAGTCCAGCAACTTCAGGAGTTGCTAATACAACTACGTCACCTCTCATAAACCATTCATTTAACTGAAGAATACCATCTCCGTTAAAGTCTGCTATGAAGGCTTGTTTTACATTAATCCAAGCATTTACCCACTCAATTTGCATAATTTCAGCAATTGGTTTTCCAATAATACCTGTCGGTAAGTTTGGATCTATTAGTGAGATTTTGGATAATGTTGCAAGCATTGGCGCTGAAGTATAAAGCAATGCAATAAAGAATAGTGACCATGCCACTGATTTTCTTGCAGCTTTAACACTTGGAGTAGTGAAGTATCTCATTAAAATATGTGGTAAAGAAGCTGTTCCTACCATCATACATAGTGCTAATGAAATAAACTTCCATGCAGCCATTCCACCTTCTGGCACACCTGCGTGTGATACAGCGATAGATTTTAGACCACCTGGTACACCTGCAGCTTTGACGTCTGCAGCAGCATTTTTGACTAATCCAAATTGAGCTTCAAGATCACCTAATCTAGCCACTTCCTCACCTAACATAAAGTGTGGAAAGAAACCAAATCCAGATTTGTTACTAATCCAGAATACCGGAATTAGATAAGCAATAATCAATACTATGTATTGTGCAACCTGTGTCCAAGTTACCGCTCTCATTCCGCCTAGCATTGAGCAAAGTAAAATACTTACTAGCCCAACCCAAACTCCTAATTCAAATGGAATACTTAGTGCTCTTGATGCAATTGTTCCTGTTGCGTTAATTTGAGCTGTTACATAAGTGAAAGATGCCAATGTTAAAACAACTACAGCACAGAATCTTGCGAAGTTTCCGCCGTATCTTGTTCCAATGAAATCTGGCACAGTATAACATCCAAATTTTCTTAAGTATGGTGCTAAAAGTGATGATACTAAAACGTATCCCCCAGTCCAACCGACCAAGAAAGCCATATAAGTATAACCACCAAAATAAATACCACCAGCCATTGCAACGAATGATGCACCTGACATCCAGTCAGCTGCAGTTGCCATTCCGTTAAATACTGTTGGTACCTGTCTTCCAGCAACATAATAAGCATCGACCTGAACAGTTCTAGATAAATACCCAATCAAGGCGTATATACAAACTGTAAAGGCGACAAACAAAATACCAATTGTTTTAGCGGTCATACCTGCTTGTTCGGCTATCGCCATCAATATGATGAATACAATGAAGCCCCCAGTATATGTTCCGTAAATTTTTGGTAGGTTGTCAATAAAATTGCCTTTAAACATTAATCATCCTCCTTTTCGGTAAAACCAAACTCTTCATCGATTTTTTCTTGTCTATTTGCAAACCAGAAAATTAGGACCACAAATGCAATGATGGAACCTTGCGCACACATGTAATACGCTAATGGATATCCCATAAAACTTGAAGTGTTTAGGTCAGAACCAAACATGAAGATCAGATAACCGAAAACAAACCAAATAATTAATGTAATAATCATTAACCCTTTGGTTTTTTCCCAGTGCTTTTCTTTGTTTGACATTATTTTAATCCTCCCTATAGGTTAAAGATATAATTCATACTCATTTAAAGTAATAATTAAAGAGTAAAAAATGGCATATATTTATAGTAAAAGTGGTAATATCGGTTCTAAATGGGCATTAAATACAAATTAAAGCTCAAAGATTTGAAATTTGAGTATTTAAAGGAATATTTCATTCCATTCTTAAAATATTTCAAAAAAACAAAAAAAATTGAAAACTATTCTGACTTAAAAGAATTTATCCAAAAAAAATCTGCATGGGTAAGTCAAGTAACTCTTTATGGATATCTGAAAACTAGAATGGGGGCAAAATATGTATTGATGTTTGAAGATGAAATATTTTTAGGATCGATTAATAAAGCTAAATGGAATATTTATTCAACTGCATTACAGGATTTAACTTTTTATACAATCTCTTTTTTAAAAAATATCAGAAATAAACATGATACTGAAAAAGCAAATGAAATTTATTTTGAAATTTTGGATAATGAACTTCAGAAAAATGAAATGCCAAAAGAAATATATGAAAATGCAAAAAAAAATTTTCTTGAAAGATATGAAAAGATTAATTGGAATGAGTATCACGAGTCATTACCATTTAATACAAGCGCGCTATCATTATATGAATGGTCTCCAATCGCTGAAGAATTAAAATCTTTAGACAAAAAAATAGTTTTGAATTCTATGATCTTAAAATGGGACAATGTTAAAAAGGAATTTATTGAATTAATAAATTTTTAAGTATTTTTTCTATTCTCAACTAAGCTTTTTACTACACTTGGATCTGCCAAAGTTGTTGTGTCACCTAATTGGTCATGTTCATTTGCTGCAATTTTTCTGAGAATTCTTCTCATAATCTTCCCTGATCTAGTTTTTGGAAGTCCAGGTGAAAATTGTATTAGATCTGGTGTAGCTATTGGACCGATTTGTTTTCTTACCCATAGCTTTAAATCTCTCTCTAAATCTAAAGTTGATTTTTCTCCCACATTTAAAGTTACATAACAATACAAGCCATTACCTTTAATATCATGCGGAAATCCAACCACAGCTGCCTCAGCAACTTTTGGATGAGCTACAAAAGCACTCTCTATTTCGGCAGTTCCAAGATTATGTCCTGAAACAATAATTACATCATCAACTCTTCCTGTAATCCAGTAATATCCATCTTTATCTCTTCTGCATCCATCTCCTGTAAAATATTTTCCATCAAATTGAGAAAAATAAGTATCAATAAATCTTTGATGATCACCGTAAACTGTCCGCATCTGACCGGGCCAAGATTGTGCAATACATAATCGACCTTCAGCTTCTCCTTTCAAAACTTTCCCTTCTTTATTAACTATTACTGGTTTAATCCCATAAAATGGTTTTGTTGCTGAACCTGGTTTTAAATTTATAGCTCCTGTTTGTGGACTAATCAATATTCCACCAGTTTCTGTTTGCCACCAAGTATCAACAATCGGACAATTAGAATCTCCAACAGTTTTATAATACCATTCCCATGCTTCTGGATTAATTGGTTCACCTACAGTTCCTAATAATTTAAGTGATTTTCTTGATGTTTTTTTAACAGGCTTATCACCTTCCCTCATTAAAGCTCTAATTGCTGTCGGAGCAGTATAAAAAATATTTACTTTATATTTATCAACTATTTGCCACCATCTTGAACTGTCAGGATACGTTGGGATTCCCTCAAACATAATAGTTGTTGCTCCATTTGATAGTGGTCCATAAATAATATAGCTATGACCTGTTACCCAACCAATGTCAGCTGTACACCAATAAATATCTTTAGGTTTATAATTGAATATATATTGATGCGTCATCGATGCGTAAACCATATACCCACCAGTTGTGTGCATCACCCCTTTTGGTTTACCTGTTGAACCTGATGTATATAAAATAAACAAAGGATCTTCTGCATTCATTTCTTCGGGTTCACATTTATTTGAAACTTTTTTTGTTAACTCGTGGTACCAAACATCTCTTCGCTCATCCCAATTTATTCTATTGCCCGTTCTTTTAACAACAACACATTTTTTTACATTTGGGCAATTTACTAAAGCTTCATCAGCAATTGATTTTAATGGAATTATTTTTCCACCTCTTACACCTTCATCAGCTGTAATTAGATAATCAGATTCACAATCGTTTATTCTACCAGAAATACTGTCTGGAGAAAATCCTCCAAAGATTATTGAATGCACTGCTCCTATTCTTGCACATGCCAACATTGTATATGCAAGTTCTGGTATCATAGTTAAATAAATTGTTACTCTATCACCTTTTTTAACTCCTAATTCTTTAAGACCATTTGCAGCTTTAGAAACTTCTTTGTGTAATTCTTTATAAGAAATTTTTTTTTGAACCTTTGGATCATCTCCAACCCATATAATCGCGGTTTTATCTTTATTCTTCTTTAAGTGTCTATCAATACAATTTACTGAAGCATTAAGAGTACCATCATAAAACCATTTTATTTTAACATCCGATTTACTATATTTAACATCTTTAATTTTTGTATATGGTTTTATCCAATTAATTCTTTTTCCTTCTTTTTTCCAGAAGCCATCATTATCTTTTATTGAAGCTTTATATTTTTTTTCATACTGAGATTTATTTACTAAAGCTTTACTAATCCAATCTTTCTTTGTTTTGTATATAAGCTCTTTCTCTTGCTTTGGTGCAAAAGACTTTACTTTAGACTTCTTTTTAGTGATTTTTTTTTTCTTTCTTTTTTTAACTTTTTTTTTTGGCATGAGTTATAAATTATTCAGATACTACCCATCTTCAAAATAATTTTCCAGCATTTAGTGTCAATTGGCATGACAGATAGTCTACTTTGTTTTATTAGTGCAATATCTTTTAAATCATTATTTTTTTTAATATTTTCAAGAGAAACTGGTGTTTTTAGTTTGCTTTTATACTTAACTTTTACTGCTACAAATCGCTTCTCTTTATCTGTTGGGTCTATAAAAGCTGTTTTAATTACTTCAACAATTCCAACGATTTCTTTACCAATATTTGAATGGTAAAAAAAACAAAGATCACCCTTTTTCATTTTTTTCAAATTATTTGCTGCTTGATAATTTCTTACCCCATCCCAGTCGGCACCTTTTGCACCAACTTTTAACTGCTGATCTATCGACCAAACATTTGGCTCTGATTTGAGTAACCAATAATTCATTACAAAACTACGCCAGCTCCTTTTAAAAATTTAGCACTTGCATCCAAAGCTAATCTTGGACTAGCTTCTAAATCCATATTATCAAATTTCTTTATTTTATATTTTTCTAGACCTACCAATGCGATCATTGCTGCGTTGTCTCCACATAGTTTAATATCTGGAAAAATTGCCTTAAAGCCATTCTCATTACTCACTTCGATTAGTTTTTTTCTTATACCTTTGTTTGCTGCAACTCCTCCTGCAACGATAAAAGATTTTTCTTTAAATGAGTTTTTCAAAAATTCCTTAAAAGCAATCTTAGATTTAATATACAATATTTCTTCAATAGTTTTTTGAAAAGACGCTGCTAAATCATATTTTTCTTGTTCTGACTTTATATATTTAGTTATTCTTAGTATTGCAGTTTTAAGTCCTGCAAAAGACAAATTGCATCCACCTTTATTTATTATTGGTTTGGGTAATTTAAATTTATTTGGATCCCCTTTTTCTGCAAATTTTTCTAAATTTGGACCACCTGGAAATTCTATTCCTAAAAGTTTTGCAGTTTTGTCAAATGCTTCTCCTAAAGCATCATCAATTGTAGTTCCTAATCTTGTATAACTGCCTAATCCATTCACACTTAAAAATTGACTGTGTCCACCCGAAATCAACAGAAGTAAATAAGGATACTTAATATTAGTTTGAAGTCTTGGACTTAAAGCATGACCCTCTAGATGATTAACACCAATAAATGGAACCTTTAAAGATGATGCGAGTGATTTTGCAAAATTTAAACCAACACTAAGACAAATTATTAAACCAGGTCCAGATGTTGCGGCAATAGCAGATATTTTATCAAGAGTTACACCACTTTCATCCAAAGCTTTTTTTGCAATTAAATTAATTTTTTCAACATGTGACCTTGCAGCTAATTCTGGAACAACACCCCCAAATTCTTTATGAATGTCAAATTGACTTGAAACTATATTTGATAAAATTTTTGGTATACCACTTTCGTTATCTTGAATAATTGAAACCGCTGTTTCATCACAACTTGTCTCAATTCCTAATATTATTGGGCTTTTATTCATAAATTATTTTTTATAATTAATACAATTAATCTATAAGAATGTAATAAAAATAACTTTTATGAAAAGAGCTAATCTTATAATTGGAACTCGTGGAAGTAAGTTAGCAATGATTTACGCAGAAAATGTGAAAAAAGAACTAAAAAAATATTTTTCGGAAGAGATTGAATTAAAAAAAATTGCAACAACAGGAGATCAAAAGCAAGATGAGAGATTATCTGAAATAGGAGGCAAAGGATTATTTTCAAAACAAATTGAAAAAGATTTATTAAATAAAAATATAGATATAGCAGTACATGCTTTCAAAGATATGCCTACTGAAGAAACTGAAAATCTTTTAACTAATAATTTTTTAAAAAGAAATTCTCCTAATGAAATTTTAATAAGTAAAAATAATATAAAATTTGAAGATTTAGAACCAAACTCAATTATTGGTACATCATCATATAGACGAGAATATCAACTAAAGAAAAAAAGACCCAACTTAAAATATAAACTTATCAGAGGAAATGTTGATACTAGAGTTCAAAAGTTAGAAAAAGGCGAATATGATGCGATAATTCTCTCAAAAGCAGGAGTAGATTCTTTAAATTTACAACATAAAATTTCACAAGAATTTAGTGTTGATGAACTTATACCTTGTGCAGGTCAAGGAATTATAGCAATTCAATGCAGAGAAGATGATAATGAAATTAAAAAATTACTTGAAAACATTAATGATCAAGAAACAAGAACTGTTGCAAAAGCAGAAAGAGAGGTTTTAAAAGTCCTTGAAGGAGATTGTGACACTGCAGTTGGTGTATTTGCAAAATTAAATGGGGAAAAAGTAGACCTATTGACCGAATTGTTTTCTGTCGATGGAAAAAATAGATATTTCATAAAAAAAAGTCTGCAAAAAGATAATATTGAGTCTACTAGTAGAATGGTAGGAGAAGAGCTTAAATTAAAATCAAAAGGTTCTTATAAAAATTAAAATGCATATTTTATTAACAAGGCCATTAGATGATAGCAAAGAATTAATTATAAAATTTACTTCGATGAATCATAAAGTTTCTCATTTACCCTTATTACAAATAAAAAAAATAGAAACACAAGAAATAGATTTTACCCAATTCAAAGGTGTTATTTTTACGAGCGCTAATTCTTTAAAAAATTTAAATATTTCAAAAATAGATAAAAAAATAATTTGTTTTTGTGTTGGTCTTGCAACAGAAAGAAAGGCAAAAGAAGTAGGCTTTCAAAATATTTTCTGTGCTGAGGGTAATGTAAATAATCTTAAAGAATTAATTTTACAAAACTTTGACCCAAAGATTGGACCAATGGCCTACATTAGTGGTGAAATTGTTTCTTATAATCTTGATAAAGATTTAATTTCAGAAAATTATGTCATAAAGAGAATTATAAATTATACGGCAGTACCTAATGAGAATTTAAGTGATGACTTTCTAAGAGATATCAAATCTTCTGTGCCAGAAATTGTTTACATATATTCTGAAAATAGTGCGAAGACATTTTTTACGTTAATAAAAAAATATAATTTAGATAATATTTGGATGGAAACTAACCTAATGTGTATGGGTGAAAAAGCATCATCAGCATTGAATGACATAAAATGGAAAAAAATTTTTCTTTTTAACCCTGGTGAAGAAGAGTTTTTGCTATATAAAATTTAAAAATGGACGTTTTAAATAAACTTAATGAGTTATTTTTATCTGTATGGAAGCAGGGAATTCTTGGGGTAGATTTCTTTCAGATAATAGTAGGTCTTGGAATATTTGTATTATTTTTAATATTTAGAGGTCTAATCAGTAAACTCGTAATAAAAAAATTGGAACTAATTTCAAAAAGAACAACTAATAAATTAGATGATACTTTTGTAAAATCTATGGAAGGTCCTGCAAGGTTTCTTCCAATTGTTCTTGGTGTCTTTTTTGCCAGTTACTATATGTCATTTGATAATGAGACTAGAGGCTTCATAGATAACGTGAACAGAACTCTAATAACAATTTTAATATTTTGGATAATACATCAAATAATTGAGCCAATATCATATATTTTAAGTGGATTAGATAAAGTACTGACAAAAGAATTAATAGGCTGGATTATAAAATCTCTTAAAATTTTAATTTTTATTTTAGGAGCAGCTGCTGTTCTTGAGTTATGGGGAATTAAAATTGGACCAATAATTGCTGGATTAGGTTTATTTGGAGTAGCAGTAGCATTAGGCGCTCAGGATTTATTTAAAAATTTAATATCTGGAATTTTAGTATTAGTTGAAAAAAGATTTAGAATTGGTGATTGGATTAAGGTTGAGGGAGTTATTGAAGGGGTTGTTGAGAACATTGGATTTAGATCAACCGTTATAAGAAAATTTGACAAATCACTGGCAATTATTCCTAATTTTCAATTTGCAGAAAATGCAGTGATTAATAACACAAGAAAGACTAATTGGGCTATTAGTTGGATAATAACTCTTCAATATGACACCACTATTGATCAATTAAAAACAATAAGAGACGAAATTGAAGATCACATAAATAAAGGTGACGATTATGACCAATCTGTAGGAGTCGCCGTAAGAATAGATAAGTTTTCAGATAGCTCAATTGATATGTATGTAAGATGTTTTACAAAAACAAATAGTTGGACTAATTATTTACAAGTAAAAGAAAATTTGGCACTTGAAATAAAAAAAATTGTTGAAGGTAAGGGAGCTGCATTTGCATTCCCAAGTCAGTCTATTTATGTTGAAAAAAAATGATTGCTATATTTTATTTAGCTCTTCAAATTTTAAAACTTTATTCATATGTTGTAATTGCCAATGTAGTTATAAGTTGGTTGGTTGCTTTTAATGTACTAAATACAAGCAATCGGTTTGTATATTTAATATTAGATTTCACTTATAAAATGACAGAACCGATTTTAATGAGAATAAGAAGATTTTTACCTAACCTTGGTGCTTTTGATATTTCTCCTATCGTACTTCTTTTGTTGATATGGTTCATAGAAATGTGTATGAAACTCTACATTGCACCACTAATATTTTAATAAATGATTTTAATTGATGGAAAAAAAGCTGCTGCTGATTTAAGAGAAGAGCTCAAGAAAGAAGTCTTATCTTTAAAAGATAAGCATAATAAAGTACCAGGTTTAACAGTCATATTGATTGGTGATTTAGCACCTAGTCAAATTTATGTTAGAAATAAAGAGAAATCTGCCAATGAAGTGGGCCTTAAATCAGAGGTGATTAGATACCCTGACAATGTTGAAGAAAGTGAAGTTTTAAAAAAAATCGATGAACTTAATAATGACGATTCTGTTTCAGGAATTTTAGTTCAGCTCCCACTTCCTAAACATATTGATAAACAAAAAGTTATAGAGGCAATTATGCCAGAGAAGGATGTAGATGGATTTCATCCCATGAATGTTGGTAATCTGTCGTCAGGTTATGAAAGTTCTATTCCGTGCACTCCTTTAGGTTGTTATTTATTAATAAAAAAAATTGAACCAAACCTTAATGGAAAAAAGGCTGTAATTGTTGGAAGATCAAATTTAAATGGTAAGCCAATGACACAGTTGTTGTTGAAAGAAAATTGTACAGTTACAATTACTCATTCAAAAACAAATGATCTTAAAGGAGAATGTTTAAAAGGAGACATTATAGTCGCTGCTGTTGGGATCCCCGAGCTTGTAAAAGGTGATTGGGTAAAAAAAGATGCAATTGTGATTGACGTTGGTATTAATAAAACTGAAAACGGCCTAGTTGGCGATGTGGCATTTGATGAAGTATCAAAAGTTGCAAAAGCTTTAACTCCAGTTCCAGGTGGAGTCGGACCTATGACTATTGCATGTTTACTTAAAAATACAATTGAGTGTTTTAAGAGAGCAAATAAATAAAATTTATTACTGATTTCTAATTAAAGGATAAACTTTAGGACTTAAGTATTTAAGATTAGTTAGCATAATTAAAATCAAGGTCACAGTTCCTATAGAGGCGCCAAGGTAAATTAAAACTTTAAAATCAAATTGCCAAACTAATTCAAAAATATTCTCCATAATAAACTTTGATCCAATTACTGCAAAAAAAATTGCAATTAATATTACCGACATAAAAATAATTATAAATTCTATCAAAGATGAAAATATAATTTCTTTTTTTGAAAAACCTAAAATTTTAAATACAAGATTTTGGTACTCTTTTACTTTTCCTTGGACCATTATAGCACTTGAGATAACAATCAATCCAATGACAATTGTTACACCAGAAATTAGGGTTACAGCTATGAAGACTTTATTTAAAACTGATGTTACTTTATTTAAGTAATCAGCAATTTTTATCATAGACAAACTCGGTAATACTTCTAACATTTTGGTTTCATCAAAATTATCTGGATTTTTAAATTTAGCAGTTGCCAAATATTCATGAGGAATTTTTTTTGCAAATTGTGGATTAAATAACATGGCAAAATTAATACTTAGATCACGATAATCAACTTCTCTAAAATTAACTATTTCTCCATCAATTTCTCGACCATAAATGTTTAAAGTAAAAATATCTCCCAACTCAATATTAAAATCTTTAGCCACTTTTGCATCAAGTGATATCTGAAGTTGGTTAGGTTTAGATAAATCCCACCATTCTCCTTTCAAAATTGGGTTATCTTTAGGAATATTTTCAACCCAAGAAGATCTTCTTTCACTTCCAATTACCCAATAACTATCATTATCTGGTTTAATATAGCTATTTGGATTCACACCATTAATTTTTACTATTCCGGAAGAAACCATAGGTACTATTTCAATGTCCGCATCAGGGTCCATTTTGTAAACACCTTGTTCAAATTTTTTCTTTTCACCCTTTTGAATTCCAACAAAAAAATAATCAGGTGCAATATCTGGAATAGATCTTGCAATTTCTCTCTTAAAATTTGTTCCAACCAAAGCTAAAGTTAATAATAAAGTTACACCTAAGCCTAAAGACATGATTGTGATAGGAGTGATACTTTTTGTTTGAGTTATATTTTTAATCGATACTTTTAAAGAGATATTTGAAATAAAATTAAACTTTTTTAGTAAATAAATTATAATCTTTGAAAGTAAAAAAAATACAATTAGACATATAAAAAAAGCCAGAAAATAACCCAAGCTATAAGAAGGTCTTTCAGATCCCAGCGTAAACAATAAAACTAAAAATGATAACAAGATAAAACTTAAAATAACTGACTTTTTTGAGTAATAAAATTGTAGGTTTTGGAATACATTTCTAAATAGGTTTGATGCTTTAACTTGATCAATTGAACTTATTGTTGGTATTGAAAAAATTATAAGAACTAACAAACCTACAATAAATATTTTTATAAAATTAATAAAAGAGAATTTTGGATAAACATTTAATCCCAACCCATCAGATAAATATTTGTCTGCAATTGGTACAATTAAAAAACTTGAGCCATAAGAAATTACAGTAATAATAAATAATAATATAAATAATTGAAGATAATAAAGTGTTTTTATATTCCCTGAATAAAATCCTACAGCTTTTCTTACAGCTATAGACATATTGTTCTGGTTTATAAATGACAACAATGTATTAGCGATACCTATTCCAGCAATTAACATTGCACTAATTGAAACTAAAGAGAGAAATTGGGAAAAATTATTAATTATCCTTTTTAAGCCACTTGCTGAATTTTCCGGAAATCTAAGTTTTACTTTTTGGTCATCTTTAAAAATATCTTTGATCTTACTTTCTATTTTTTCTGGATCATCACTTGGATTAAATTTTACTTTATATTCATAATTTAAAAAACTACCTATTCCATTTAGTTTTAGTATCTCCAAAGTTTGTTTTCCTGCTAATGCCCAATCTCCAAAAGCTACAAACCCACTGACATCAGGTACAGATTTTATAATTCCAACAACTATGAAACTTTGATCTTGTACCTTAACTTTGTCATTTATTTTTATCTTTAAAGTTTTTGATAAACTTTCATTAATCAAAATTGTCTTTGGTTCCTTTTGCATTCTTTCATAAGCATCTTCTGGCTCATAAACAACTTCACCGTAAAGTGGATATTTTTCATCAACTGTTTTAATCCTTGTAAATAATGATTTATTTTTTTCTCTGCCTGTCGTAGAAAGCATTGTACTGAACTCTATCATTTGTGAGACAGTTGAAAATTCCTTTACTTTATTGACTAAATTAAGATCCCCCTGATTACGGTTATAATCGATTTCGAGATCTCCACCCAAAAGAACTTTTGCATTATCATTAAGCTCTTTTTTTAAACTATCTTCGATTGTAAAGATGGCACTTAAAATAAAAAGACTGATAAACAGCGTTACAATAATGCTTGAAATTTTTTTATAATTTCTGCTTAAATCCTTTAAAGCATACTTGAATATTAAACTTAACTCCGAAGAATTATTTAATTTTTCCATCTTTGATTTTAATTTTTCGTTTTGCTTTGTCTGCTAATTTTGGATCATGTGTGACCATTATTAAAGAAGACCCTTCTTCTTTGACGTATTTAAATAAAATTTCAGAGATCATTATTGAGTTTTCGGTATCAAGATTACCAGTTGGTTCATCAGCTAAAATCAAATCTGGTTTCATTGCAATAGCTCTTGCAATCGCCACACGTTGTTGCTCTCCGCCAGATAATTGACTTGGAAGATTATTGAATCTATGTTTTAGACCAAATCGATCTAATAAACTTTTTGCTTCTTTCTCTGGATTTTTAAATTCATTAAGTTCAAGTGTTAAAGCTACATTTTCAACAGCTGTATAATTTGGAATTAAATAGAAAGATTGAAATATAATTCCTATATTTTGCTTTCTAATTTCAGATACTTCGTCTTCATTAAGATTTGTTATTTCCCTGTCTTGAAATATAATTTTCCCTGAGGTTGGACGTTCTAGTCCACCAATAAGCATAATCAAGCTTGTTTTTCCTGACCCACTTTCTCCAACCACAGATACAGTTTCTTTTTTTTTTATAGTTAAATCAATATTTTTTAAAACATTGATATTGTCCTTCCCAGTTTGGTATTTGAGATTTATTTTTTTTAATTTAAGAAGTGTGTTCATGAATAAAAGTTTATTTATAAAAATATTGTTATTCTTTCTAGTGCACATAAATGCAAGTGCAATAGAAAAGGTTATATTATTCGGCGATAGTTTAATGGCGGGTTATGGTCTACCTAAAGAGCAACACTTATCTTTGGTTTTAGAAAGTAATCTCGTTAGGAGTGGTTTAAATATTAAGGTAATAAATGGAAGTGTTTCAGGTAGTACTTCTTCTGGTGGATTGAATAGAGCAGAATGGAGTTTATCAGAACCCGGTATTGATCTAATCATCCTTGGTCTTGGAGCAAATGATATGCTTAGAGGAATTCAACCAGACGAAACCGAGAGAAATTTAGAAGAAATAATTAAAATCGCTAAAAGTAAAAAAATAAAAATTATAATAGCTGGGATGGTTGCGCCAACAACTCATGGAACTAAGTATAAAACAAATTTTGATGCTATTTATCCTAAATTGTCAAAAAAATATAATTTACCCTTAATTCCATTTTTGCTAGAGGGTGTTGCTCTTGACCCAAATCTAAATCAACAGGATGGCATACATCCTAACAAAGCTGGAACAATAGTTATAAGTAATACAATTCAAGATATTATTTCAAAAAATTATTAATCGGATATGAAAAAAAAATATCATCATTTAGCAAATGGCACATTTCGTAATCCTGAAGGATCAAAGGTGATTGATATGAATTTCAATTGGTCGTTTAAGGTCTTTAACCAAGAAAAAAAAAAATTAGATATGACTTTTCCTGAAAGTAATATCATTAAAAAAGAAAAAGTTTTATTTGATTTAAATAATTTCCAAAAAGAAGATTATGTAGCGTGGATAGGTCATGCAACATTTTTATTAAAATTAGGGGGAATAACAATAATAACAGATCCAGTTTTTTCAAAAAATGCAGGACCTTTATTTTTTGGGCCAAAGAGATTTACCGAACCAGCATTAAAACTTAATGAGATACCAAGAACAGATATTTTTCTACTAACTCACAATCACTACGATCATCAAGATATGAAAACAATAATGAGATTTCCTTATAAAGAATCTAAAGTCCTGTTACCTTTAGGACTAAAAAAATATTTTAAAATTAATAGATTTAATGATGTAAATGAAATGGATTGGTATGATCAAATAAGAATAAATCAGAATTTAAATATTACTTTTTTGCCATCAGTCCACTGGTCAAAAAGGAGTTTAACGGATACTAACAAAACTTTATGGGGCAGCTATTTGATTGAATACAAAGGAAAAAAAATATTATTTTCATGTGATACTGGTGTTGGAAAAATATATAAAGAATTGGGAGATAAGTATGGTCCAATTGATTTAACATTTATTAACATTGGCGCATATAATTTTTATCCTATGGCTTCAATTAAAGATTCTTCTGCTTACCACACTAACCCTGAAGAAGCCCTTGGACTTGCTAAAGATTTAAAAAGTAAAAAAGTAATTGGAATGCATTGGGGAACTTTTGTCTTATCACTTGAACCAATATTAGAGCCCCCTTTAAGGTTTAAGCAAAATGCAGAAAAATTTGGATTTAAAAAAGATGATGCAATTATTTTTAAAATTGGTGAATTTAAATTATTTAAAGAGCTTTTTGATACTAACTAGAATTTTCCATCAACCACAATCCATCTTGATTTAAAAAATATAGTTTACCATTTATAGGATGAATTTGTATGTCTCTGATTCTTCCAATTTTATCTTTAAATATTATTTCCTCTTTTACGTTTGATAAATCATTAAACTCTAATTTTCTTAAAGACTTATCTTTAAGAGAAGTAATTAATGCATGACCATTCCAATCTTTAAATTCATTACCTTTATAAATTGTGATTGCACTTGTGGCTATTGATGGAACCCAATATTGAATGGCTTTTGTAAAGCCAGGTTTCCATTTTGGCCCTATTGGTATACCTGAATAATTTGTGCCACCCCATCCAAGAATTTTCCAACCATAATTTTCACCTTTCTTTGCTTCACCAAACCAATCGCCTCCTTTTGCACCATGATTGCTCATATAAATTTTTCCATCAAAAGGTGATAAAGCTAAACCTTGAGGATTTCTTACACCAATTTGATATATTTCAGGTAGCCAGTCTGATTTCCCCTCAAAACGAGGATTGTCTTTTGGAATGCCACCATCTAGATAAATTCTAATTATACTTCCTGGATGTTTATTTCCATCTTGAGCAATCATTCCCCCGCCTCTTTCACCTGCAGAAGCAAATAAATAGTTGTCTTTAATTGCAAGTCTTGAACCAAAATGATAGGGCGAGTCAATTGGTGGATTGGCTTGAAAAATATTTTTAAAATTTAATTTGTTTTTATTAAATTTTGCACGTGCAATTGAAGTACTAGTCTTCCAATTATTTCTATTTTCTGTGTATGAGATGTAAATGTAATCTTCATGATACAGAATATCCAATAATCCTCCCTGTCCATATTCTACAAAATTTAAGTTATGATCAATTTCATTTATCTCCCTTGTAGAAATGTTTACAAATTTTATTTTGCCACCTTTCTCGGTAACAATCATTTCATTTTCATTAACGAACGACGAACCCCAAGGTGCTTCTAATTCAATAATTTTATTAAAATTTAAATTTTTACTAAATGAATTAGTTGAGAATAGTATTAATGATAAAAGAAATAATAATTTCTTCACTCTATGAAAGTTTTGATCTACCACCATCGACAGCAATAATTTGTCCTGTAACCCAAGAACTGTCTTCAGTTATTAGAAATTTTGCAAGCGAAGCCGAGTCTTTACCCTCTCCAAGTCTTTTTAATGGATGGGCTTTTGCTATACCATCAGCTAAAACTTTATTTTTAAGCATTGGCTCTGCAATTTTTGAATTAGTTAAACTTGGAGCAATGCAATTTACTCTTATATTAGGAGCAAATTCAGCTGCTAAAGAAACAGTTAATCCTTCCACAGCTGCTTTAGTTGAAGCTATAATTGCATGATTTGTAAATCCCCTTTGAGCAGCAACAGTTGAAAACAAAACAATCGATCCTTTATTTTTTTTTAAACTTTCTTGATAACCTTTAATTAAATCTACTGCAGAATATAAATTTAGTTTCATACATTTTGTAAAATCTTGTTCTGAAACCATTCTTAAAGGTTTTAAATCAATTGAACCAACACAATAAGCTATACCTTTGATATCATCTATTTCGGACTTAATCTTTTCAACAAAACCATTTTCTAAAACATCAGAGACTGTATATTTACAATTTAGTTTTTCAGACAAAGATTTTGTTCTTTCTTCATCCCTACCAATTAAATGTACTTCTTTGCCGGCTGCGTATAACTGTTCGGCTAAATTAGATCCGATAGATCCTGTCGCACCTACTACTAAATATTTTTCTGACATAAATTTTTAAAGAGTTATATATAGTTAATGAAATTATTTTTTCTACTTGGAAATCAGCTTTTCTCAGAGAAATATCTAGAAAAGTACAGAAAAGACCACTTTTTCTTTATGGCTGAAGATTATCAGCTTTGTACGTACGAAAAGCATCATAAACAAAAGATATTATTGTTCTTATCTTGCATGCGATCTCACGCAGATAGACTAAAAAAAAATAAATTTAAATTAGAATATTCTTCGATCGAGGATAAATCTTTTAAGCTGGATTACACAGAAAAATTAAAAAAAATAATTAAAACAAAAAAAATTAAAGAAATTTCAAGTTTTGAAATTGAGGATAAGTTTTTTGAAAATAAAATTACCAATTTTTTAAAAAAGGAAAAAATTAAATGGAATATTATTCAAACACCAATGTTTTTAAATTCTAGAGAAAAATTTAAAAACTATTTATCGAAATCAAAAAAACCTTTTATGGCAGTTTTTTATAAAGAGACTAGAAGAGATTTGGATATACTCATGAAAAAAGATGGTAATCCAGAAGGAGGCAAATGGAGTTTTGACGAAGAAAATCGAAATAAACTTCCAAAAAATATATCTATACCCAAATTTCCTAAAATTAATGAGACTGTTCATACGAGAAAACTAAAAATTTTAATTGATAAAAATTTTAAAAGTCACCCAGGTAATACGAAAGACTTTTGGTTTGCTACGGAATATGATGATGTAATTAAATTATTAAATTTTTTTATTAAAGAAAAATCAAATTTATTTGGGGATTATGAAGATGCAGTTGATCAGAAAGACAATATATTATTTCATAGTGCTTTAAGTCCTTACATCAATTTAGGTCTTATAACTCCAGAATTTATAATTAAAAAAGTTTTAGATTTTCACAACAAAAATAAAATAAGATTAAATTCCTTAGAGGGTTATATTCGTCAAGTAATCGGGTGGAGAGAATTTATGAGGGGAATATATCAAAGCTATTCAAAAGAAATGGAAACTAGAAATTTTTTTAAACAAAATAGAAAAATGAAAAACTCATGGTACGAAGGAACAACAGGATTACCACCTCTAGATTATGCTATTAAAAATGCAGTGAATTATGGTTGGTCACATCATATTGAAAGGTTAATGATCTTATCAAACATAATGAATTTATGTGAAGTTAAGCCAACGTATGTTTACAAATGGTTTATGGAAATGTTTGTGGATTCCTCTGACTGGGTAATGGTCCCGAATGTTTATGGAATGGGGCTTTTCAGTGATGGAGGAATCTTTGCAACAAAACCATATATTTGCGGCTCCGCTTATTTCATGAAAATGATGGATTTTAAAAAAGGAGAATGGTGCAATACCATGGATGGTCTTTATTGGAGATTCATAAATAGAAATAGAGCCTTCTTTTTAAAAAATCCTAGACTTTCTATGATGGTTAGAATTTTCGATAAAATGAAACCTGATAGAAAAAAATTAATTTTAGCTGAGGCAGAAAAATTTATTAAACAAAATACTGCATAGTGAGAAAAGAAAATTTACCCACAAAAATTTGCCCCGCATGTAAGAGACCTTTTACTTGGAGAAAAAAATGGAAACTAAACTGGGATAAAGTGAAATATTGTTCTAAGAAATGTTCAAAAAATAACTAATTAACAACAAGAGCAGCTTTTCTTTTTCTCTAGTTTTTTTGTTTCAATCACTTCTTCTTTAGGGGCTGATTGCTCAAGAATTTTTGCTGCTTCAGCTTCTTTCTCTTTTAATATTTTATTTTCAATGTATGCGTAAAGAGAGTTGAAACCTAATTTTGAAGCTTTCTTTTCTTCGTAATTCCTTCTGCCTTTAAGATTTTCAATAATTTCAAGAACTTGCGGGTTATTCATATTATTGTTATCTCATAATTTTGATAATTTACAATAGTTCTTTAAAAAATTCTTTAATTATTGTTGGTATATACTTTTTGAAATTAAAAAAACCTTTATTGCAATATTTCCAAGAACTTCGATCTAAATTACGATAAAGAAATTTTATATTATTTATTCCTTGAGAAGTTAAAAAATCTAAGTTTTCTCCAACACAAGGATATAAAACATAACTATTCTCAATTGTTTTAAGGTTATCAATATCAATAATTTCACATTCCAAAGATTTTTCATCCAACCTTCTTTTTTGATCCTGAATTATATTAGTCTTAAATTTCACTGTTTTTTCACTAAGTTTAATATTCCTACTGCCGTTATTATTATTAACTAAATAAATTTTTTTAAATTTATGGTCTTTGAAATCAGTCAACTCAAAAGAAAGATTATTATCAAAAATAATTAAATTTTGCTCATCCAAACTTACTGGATTACTAAAATCTTTTAAGAGAGCCTTGTATATTTTCTCGCTAACTTTAGGTGGTGCATTTTCATTTAAATTAATGTTATTAAATCTGTTATTAGTAAATTTTTTTATATTCCATTCACTTGCCAAATAATGCTTACCTTGTGTTTGTATCCCAGCAACCCATCTCCATCCTAATGTATTAGATGCTGCATCTCCATCATAGAGATGCTTCATAAAAAATTCAGCTCCTAATTGCCAAGGTAAATTTAAAGTAAAAATCCAGATACTGGCAAACCACATTCTTGTATGATTATGAAGGTAATTAAATTTTTTTAATTCTTTAACCCATTCATTAAAACATTCTATATTTGTATTTCCATCAATGGCATTTAAATAATCTTTATTATCTTTGTATTTTTCTCTTATAATTTTTAGTTCTATTATGTAATCTGTCCATACATTAGGTCTTAATTCTAACCATCCTTTCCAATAAGTACGCCACAAAACCTCCTGAATAAATTTTTCATTTTTAGAAAATGAAAATTTCTTTAAGGCTTTATCTATAACTTCTAACTCATTTAATATTCCATGAGATATATATGGAGAAATACAGGATATATTTGATCTTTTATCTGGACCAAAATCAAAATTTCTCAATCTTGAATATTCAGAAAGATTATTTTCAACAAAATTATCTAGTTTATTAATGGCTTGCGCCCGACTTGGTTCAAAATTCATGTTATTTTATTTTAATTTTTTCTTGTGAAAATTAATAAATCTTTCAACATTTGATTTATTAAAAGTTTTATTTTCCTCAAATGAAACTTTTTTCATAGAATAAGCTGAACTTTTAGTTATTCTTGAATGAATAATAACATTCCCTTTATATAACCTCAATTTAACTGATCCATTAACTTTACTTCTCTTAAGATCTACAATTCTTTGTAATTTAAATCTCTCTTTAGAAAACCAATATCCATTGTAAATCAGTTCCGCATATCTAGGCATAATTTTTTCTTTTTTATGCATTGTATCTTTATCAAGTGTAACAGACTCTATAGCCCTATGAGCGTGCATTAATAAAGTTCCGCCTGGTGTTTCATATACACCTCTTGATTTTATACCGATAAATCTATTTTCTACTAGATCAACTCTTCCAACAGCATTTTTTCCAGCAATGTCGTTTAATTTTCCAAGCAATTTAGACGGAGATAATTTTTTCCCATTCACTGCAATTGGATCTCCACTTTTAAAGTCTATTTTTACAATTGAAGATTTATTAGGTGCTTTTTCTGGAGATAACGTTCTTTGAAAGATAAAGTTAGGTGCAGAGTTTTTTGGATTTTCTAACACCTTTCCTTCTGTTGATGTATGAAAAATATTATCGTCTACCGAAAAAGGTGGCGCTCCTTTCTTGTCTTTAGGTATTTCAATTTTATTTTTTTTTGCATAATTAATTAGATCTGATCTAGATTTCAGTTTCCAAATTCTCCAAGGCGCAATAACTTTTATTTTAGGACCAAAATAATGATAACCTAACTCAAATCTTACTTGATCATTTCCTTTTCCTGTTGATCCATGAGACACAGCATAGGCATTAAATTTTTTAGCAATTCTAATTTGATCTTTGGCTATTAAAGGTCTGGCAATTGAGGTTCCAAGCAAATAAACACCTTCATATATTGCATGGCCCCTAATCATTGGATAAACGTAATCTTTTACAAAAATATCTTTTAGATCTTGAATAATAATATTTTTTACGCCAAGTTTTTTTGCGTTTCTGAAAATTTTATTTCTATCTATTTCTTGACCAATGTCTGCAGTATAACAAATTACTTCTGCATCATAATTTTCCTGTAACCATTTTAATATGATTGATGTGTCCAAACCTCCAGAATAGGCAAGAACTATCTTTTTCTTTGATTTCATTATTTAACTACAGCTTTTTTTAGCCGCGTTATATGCTTTAGTGAAGCCCATCAAAGAATAATGATCAATTGTTTGAGATCCAGATTTATTATATCCAGTAACCATTAATCTTGAGGCCTTTTTCATTCTGCTAACAACTTTTTTTTCAATTTTATTACTTGAAATCCATGCAAAATTATCTTGAGCTATATCAAATTTATATTTTGATTTACCAGAGCTAGCTGTAATTGAATTTTGACTGTTGTATTCATAGCCTGAGGTTGTGCTTACTTCGTCTTTAATTTTTTCAGATGGTCTAAAAGTTACAAATAATCTTGCATCTCTATCATTTTTTTTAGGAGATTGAAGAACAGGTTTAGATTGAGCAAAACATACTTTACTATCCCCATTAGTAACAACAATTGCATCCCAGTCTTTAAATGTTCCTATCTTATTTAATTCTTCTGAATAAGAAGTTGATCCAAATAAGAGAATAAAAAAAATTATTTTAAAAATTATGGACATGGATTTGGATATTTTTTTTGAATTTCATTAATTTCATTAATTATTTCTTTATCAAGATTCACTTTTACACTTTCTATGTTTGTTTTCAACTGCTCCATTGTTGTTGCACCAATAATAACGCTAGACATGAAATCCTGTATCTCACAAAATTTTATACACATTTGACTCATATCAATGTTGTATTTTTCACTAATATTAAAATACTCATCAACAGCTTCGTTAGTATTTGGTTTTCGATATCTTGTCCAAAAATCCCAATCTCTTTCCATCCGAGATCCTTTTGGAAATTGCTTATTTCTATATTTACCACTTAAAAAACCACTGGCTAAAGGAGAATAAGATAAACAGCCAATATTTTCTCTTATAGACACCTCGGCTAATCCAACTTCATATGACCTATTTAATAAACTATAGGGATTTTGTATGGACATCATTCTTGGCAAACTCTTTTCCTTTGAGAGTTTGAGATAATTCATAACACCCCAAGGAGTTTCATTAGATAAACCTACATGTCTAATTTTACCTTGCTCAATATACTTTTGTAATTCAACCAACACGTCTTCGAATTTATTCCATTCATTTTCTTTATGCACATAACCAAGTCTTCCAAAATTGTTTACATTTCTTTCTGGCCAATGAAGTTGATATAAATCTATATAATCAGTTTTAAGTCTTTTAAGACTGTTATGAAGTGCAGTTTCGAGATTCTTCCCTACAAAACTATTTTCACCATTTCTAATATAATCTCTTGCAGGACCACAAACTTTAGTTGCAAGTATCACATCTTTTCTTTTTTTTGTTTTTTCAAACCAATTTCCAATGATCGTCTCTGTATGACCAAAAGTTTCAGCTTTAGGAGGTACCGCATAAAGTTCTGCTGTATCCCAAAAATTAACCCCATTTTCTAGTGAGTAATCCATTTGTTCGAAGGCCTCTTCTTGGCTATTTTGTTCACCCCAAGTCATTGTGCCGAGACAAATTGTGCTAATATCTATATCAGTTGTTCCTAATTTTTTATAATTCATTAAATATTAAGTATTTGTTACCTATATTTTGACTGCTTGAAAAATTTTAAAATTATTACTATATATTTAATTATGGAATTCAATAGAGACAATATCTTAAATAGATCAACAACAGCAAAAAAAGCTGTTGTGATGGATGAAGGCCTTAGAGCCTACATGCTTAAAGTTTACAACTACATGGCAACTGGAGTTTTGTTAACGGGAATCATTGCATTGCTATCTTTTAAAATGTCAGTAGTTACAGATGCAAGCGGATCAATAGTTGCTTTAACTGAGTTCGGAAATGCAATTTATCTATCAGGATTGAAATGGGTGGTTATGTTAGCTCCTCTCGGAATTGTTTTTTATATGAGTTTTGGGATAAATAAAATGAGTTCTTCAAAAGCTCAAACTACTTTTTGGATTTTTGCAGCCTTGATGGGTTTGTCACTATCATCAATTTTATTAGTTTACACAGGTCTTAGTGTGACGAGAGTATTTTTCATATCTTCAGCAACATTTGGAGCTATGAGTATATATGGTTACACAACTAAAAGAGACCTCACAAAATTTGGATCATTCTTAATGATGGGTTTGATCGGTATTATAATCGCATCTTTAGTAAATATTTTCTTAAAATCTTCAATGATGTACTTTGCTATTTCAATCATTGGAGTTCTTATATTTGTTGGATTAACTGCATACGATACACAAAAAATTAAGAATATGTACGCAGCATCAGATTCAGGTGAAGTAATTGGCAAGAAAGCTGTTATGGGAGCTTTAACATTATACTTAGATTTTATAAATTTATTTATAATGCTTTTAAGATTGTTCGGTCAAAGAAGATAATTAAAAACTATAGTTTTTTCCAATTTGTTTTTTTTAGAAGTATTTCTAAATCATAAGCATTATTTAATATTTTACCATTTCTATCAGTTATTAAATATTTCAAATTCTTATTAGAAGGTTTAAAATTTTTACAAATGTTGTAGATAGCTTTTTCTGCTGCATTTTTAAAAATACTAAAACTTACTCTTTTACTTGATATTGAGAGGCCATAGTCTTTCCAAGATCCTTCAGATACCATTTTAGCATATAGGTCTAATATAATTTTTAGTTCTTTTTTTTCAAAAAAATACCTTTGGTTTTGTTCTTTGTTTGAATTATTTATTACTAATTTTAAATTACTCATTTAATTTGTGTTTATTAATCAACCCAACTTGTGATGCTGTAAAGATGAATGTAATTGGTAGCATTCCCCAAACTTTAAAGTTAACCCAAAATTCCTCTGTTTGAGTTCTCCAAACAATTTCATTTAATACAGCTAAAAAAATAAAAAAATAAGTCCATCTGTTATTCAAAATTTTCCAACCTTCATCAGACATTGGCAGTGTTTTTCCAAGTATTAATTTTAAAACTGGTTCATTGGTGAAGTATTTTCCAAAGAATAAAGCTAAGGCAAATAAAATATTTATAATAGTGGGTTTCATATAAATAAAAATTGGATTATCAAAATAAATTGTTAAACCTCCAAATAGAGTAATTAAAATTCCTCCTAACAAAGGAACCATCGGAACTTTTTTTTCCAGTATCCAAACCAAGAGAACAGAAATTATTGTTGCGACAATTAGAGGTGGTATTGCAACTTTTAAATTTTTATCACTGTTATAATAAAAGAAGAAAAAAATAGCTAAAGGCCCAACGTCTGTAATGAATTTTAGAAGTGATTTATTCACTGCTACATATTAACAGATTAATAAAACATTTATATTTTTTTTATTGATTTTTTTCATCAAATATCCATATTTAATATCGTGAGTACTCAAAAAGCTAAATTTTCAATTGGAGACGTTGTAAAACATAGACACTTCGATTTTAGAGGTGTGATTTACGATGTTGACTTTGAATTTAATAACTCAGAGGAGTGGTATCAATCAATTCCAAAAAACGTGAGACCTAGAAAGGATCAGCCATTTTATCATTTACTAGCAGAGAATGACGAAATTACTTACGAGGCTTATGTGTCTGAGCAAAATCTATTATTTGATGACTCTGAAGAGCCTATAAAACACCCTCTAATTAACGAAATTTTTTCAGGTAAGCGTGGATCAAGCTACTTCAAGCCTTCAAATTAACTAATAGCCAATATTTAAACACAATTGTCCCAAATCTCTGTCATATCTGTTTGTTATAAAATATTTAATTCTGATCAAGAGTACTGTTTTTCCTCTATCTCCCTCTGTATTCTTGGTCAGAAAATTTTGAACAATTTTAATCTAAAATTTATATGTTATAAAAAATTATGATTAATTATTTCAATCCAAATAATACTTTAAAGATAATTAATAAAATACAAAAGTTTGTATTTGCGCTATTTATAATTGTATTGTTACTTGGATTAGTTGAAGCTTTAGTTCTTTCTCCCGAGGATTATAAGCAGAGTGACTCAGTTAGGATTATGTATGTCCATGTTCCATCAGCTTGGATATCACTCGGAATATTTTCATTTATTTCCATTCTTTCTTTTGGAGTTTTTGTTTTTAAAAATAAAAATTTCTCTTTAATAACAAAAAGTTTAGCACCTTCTGGTTTTGTTTTTAGCATTATAGCTTTAGTTACAGGATCAATTTGGGGAAAACCAACCTGGGGAACTTGGTGGGCTTGGGATGCAAGAATAACTTCAATGCTTTTACTTTCAATTTTTTATTTATTGTTCATTACTTCTTGGAAGATTACGACAGACACTAGTAAAGCAGAAAAAATTAGCTCAATAATAGCAATTATTGGTCTTATAAATATTCCAGTTATAAAATTTTCAGTAGAATGGTGGAATACTTTACACCAACCTGCGTCAGTAAAAATTTTGGAAGAAACAACAATTCATTCTTCAATGTTGACACCATTAGCTATAATGACTGCGGCATTTGCTCTATTTTCACTTTTGATATTTTTAATGAAATATAATACAGAACTGTTAAAGATTAAAAATAAAGGTCTTAATAGATTATGATTAGTGAACTACTAAATATGAATGGATACGGTGTATACGTTTGGTCATCATTTATATTTACTCTATTTTCTTTTAGCTTCTTGTACGCGGTAGTAAAATTAAATTTAATTAAAGAGAAAAAGAAATTTGAGGAAAATTATAAATCACTAGATGAAAAGAAACTTGCATCAGTAGCTAAGCAAAAAACGTACAGAGAGATATTAGCAAACACTTCCACATCTAAAGTTTAACTAAAATTCACATGTACGGAAAAAAAGTTAAATTTAGAGCCCTTTTTATTTTTTTAATTTTAATTTCATTAGTTCTTACAATTTTTTTGGTGGTTAAATCTCTTGAGGAAAACGTAGTATATTTTAAGTCTCCAACAGACATTAAAAATCTTAATGAAATCAAAAATGCTCAAAAAATTAGAGTTGGTGGAATGGTGAAAAAAAATTCTATTAAAATAAACGATAAAGAAATTTTTTTCGTAATTACGGATTTCAAAAATGAATTATTAGTCAACTTTAATGGATCTGTACCTAATCTGTTTGAAGAGGGTAAGGGTGTAGTTGCTGAAGGTTTCTTAAAGGATAAAAGTTTTCTAAATGCTGACAAGATTTTAGCAAAACATGATGAAAATTATATGCCTCCTGAAGTCAGCGAAGCTATGAAAAACAATTAATTTGTATGTCTAATTATTTAGGAAATTATTCTTTATATATTGCTTTAATAGCATCTGTTTATTTAATTTTTAAGTCATACTTGGATGCAAATTCAGAAAATCAATATTTAGATAAAAACTTTATTTTAATTACTTCAATACAAACTATAATGATTACGGTAAGTTTTTTTAGTCTAGTTGCAGCTTTTGTAATTTCAGATTTTAGTAATGAAACTGTTTTCAACAATTCTCATACTTTAAAACCTTTATTTTATAAAGTATCAGGCACATGGGGAAATCACGAGGGAAGTTTATTATTGTGGTTATTAGTTCTTTCAATTTTTCTATTTATTTTTTTATTAAATTCAAGATCACAAGATACTAAATACAAACTTTTAACGATACTATTTCAACAAATTATTATTTCAGGTTTTCTAGTTTTTATTTTATTAACTTCCAACCCATTCAAAATGCTATATCCAATTCCTAGCGAGGGATTAGGTTTGAACCCTATTTTACAAGACCCTGCTTTAGCTATTCATCCTCCAATTTTATATTTAGGTTATGTTGGAACATCTATTATCTTTTCAGCTTCACTTGCCTCAATGATTAGCGGAAATATTGGAGATAAGTGGGCAAGGCACATTAAAAAATGGGTTTTGGTATCTTGGGTATTTTTAACAATTGGTATTTTGCTTGGATCTATATGGGCATATTATGAGCTGGGCTGGGGAGGTTTTTGGTTTTGGGATCCTGTAGAAAATGTTTCATTAATGCCATGGTTTTGCTTAACAGCGCTACTACATACTGTAATTGTATTACAGAAAAGAAATTCGTTTAAAGAGTGGACTATTATTTTGTCAATTACAACTTTCTCACTGAGTATGAGTGGCACTTTTCTTGTTAGGTCTGGAATTTTAAATTCAATTCACACTTTTGCAAACGATCCATCAAGAGGGCTATATATATTAAGTTTTCTCTTTATCCTAATTTTGATGTCTATATTAATTTTCTTTTTTAATCAGAATAAAATATCAAACACAGCCAAAGAGAATTTTATTTTAAGTAAAGAGACTGCAATATTAGTGAATAACTGGTTTATGATGTTTTTTTTATCTGTTGTTCTTGTTGGTACAATTTATCCAATTTTTCTTGAAGTTTTAAATGGTTCAAAAATTTCTGTTGGTCCGCCTTTTTATCATAATCTTTTAATACCCTTCTTAATTCCTTTTTTAATATTCATGAGCTTTGGCCCAAGTTTGAAATGGATTAAAGATAAATTAAAAAAGTTTAACTATAATATTTTAATTATTTTTTTAGTTTCACTACTTATTTCATATGTCATTTTAACAAAAACCGAAAATTCATTTCTGTTGTCTATTCCTCTGATAGTTTTGAGCATCTATCTTTTATTAGTAACAATTAAGGATTTTTTTGTTAGCAAATCCTCGATTAGCCAAAAAATTTCACATTTTGGTTTTAGCTTATTAATTACAAGTATCTTATTGAATGGACTTTTTTCTAATGAATTCAATTCAAATATGAAAGTAGGAGATGAAAGAATATTCAATGACAAAGTTGTAAAATTAAAAGAAGTTAATGTTACAGATGTGGACAATTATAAATCTCTTAAAGCTAGTTTTGAAGTAACAAATAAAAATTCCTCTTTTGCTTTATACCCAGAAGTTAGGATTTACCAGCAGCCTCTAACTATTACGAGTGAAGCAGATATTAAGACAACATTATTTTCAGATAATTTTTTAGTATTTAATATTCTAAAAGACGATGGTTATTATAATGTAAGATATCAATATAAACCCTTAATGATTTGGATATGGATCTCAACTATATTTATTGGTTTTGGTGGTTTATTAAGTGTTATTAGAAAAAATGAGCAAAAATATTAAATTTTTAGGATTACTACTAACATTAATAATAATTTTTATTATCTTGCTTAAGGGATTGAACGTATCGAAAGATTACTCTAACGAGAAATTAAAAAGTAAAATAGATTTTTCACTTAATGCAAAAAAATTATTTTCTGATGAAATAATTAATATTTCAGACTTATTTGATAAAAATAGTCCTTCAGTAGTAAATATTTGGGCATCTTGGTGTGCACCATGTAGAGAAGAGCATCAGTTTTTAATGAAATTAAAAGATATGAACATAAATATAATTGGAATTAATTATAAAGACAGTCCAAAAAATGCGAAAATTTTTTTAAGCTCACTTGGAAATCCTTATTCAGAAGTTATTACCGATAATGATGGAACAAAATCAATAGAATTTGGAGCTATTGGTGTTCCTGAAACTTTTATTATAAGCGGTAAAACAAATGAGATAATAAAAAAGTATATTGGTCCATTGACGAGTGACAATTTAATAGAAATAAAAAATTTATTAAAAAAAAATGCTTAAAATTTTAAAATTAATATTGCTGCTATATTTTAGTTTTAATTTTTCCTTTGCTAATGAAATAAATACTAAAGTAGATCAAATTACAAAAAACTTAAGGTGTTTGATATGTCAAGGTCAATCTGTTTACGATTCTCAGTCCGATTTTGCTATTAGTATGAAGCTTGTTGTAAAAAATAAGATTGATGAAGGTAAAGAAGAAGAAGAAATATATGATTATTTAAAAAATAAATATGGAGAGTGGATTGTATATGAACCAGAATTAAACCAAAATACATTATTACTTTGGTTAATACCTTTGATTTTGTTCGCTTTTGGCGGCCTTTTAATTATTAGAAAAGTATCTATAAAGTAGCAGGGATTTTTAATATGAAGATTTTAATTAAAACTTTAATAATTTCATTTCTTACTGTTTCATTTTCTAATGCAGAAAATAAATGGAGTTTTTACACTGGAATGTTCGATTTCAGCGATGATGGTAAGAGAGCAAATCTATTTGGTGCCGAATATATAAATTTTAATGCTAGCAAAGATATGTTCTTAGGAAATGTTCAGCCTGTGACAGGTGCAATGATAACGGCTGATGATGCATTATATATTTATAAAGGTTATCAATTAAATCAAAAATCTAATTCAACTACTTTCTCTCCTAGTTTTGCAATTGGATATTACGATGAAGGTGATGGCAAGGACTTAGGTCACGAAATTGAATTTAAGACACAAATACAGATATTATTTGATATTTCATCTAATTCTGAATTAGGTATTTCTTATAATCATATTTCTAATGCAAGTCTTGGAGATAAAAATCCTGGGGCAAATAGTTATATGTTTAATTTTACAAAAAAATTTTAACTTAAGATATGAGATTAAAAGATTGTCATAACTTTTATGACTTTAGAAAATTGGCAAAACAAAAGCTTCCATCTCCAATATTTCATTATATTGACGGGGCTGCTGATGATGAAATAACTTATGCAAGAAATAGTAGTGCATTTAATGACGTTGACTTAGTTCCAAATGTCTTAAGAGGTGTTGAAAATGTGGATTTGTCGACAACTATTTTTGGAAAAAAATTAGATTTACCTTTTTATTGTTCCCCAACAGCTCTGCAAAGGCTATTCCACTACGAAGGAGAAAGAGCAGTTGGAAAAGCTGCAAAGAAGTTTAACACGATGTTTGGTGTTTCGGCATTGGCTACAGTTAGTGTTGAGGAAATTTCATCTTTAATAGACACACCAAAAATGTTTCAATTTTATTTCCATAAAGACAGAGGATTAAATGACTCTTGTTTAGAACGAGCAAAAGCAGCAAAATTTGATGTGATGGCTTTAACTGTTGATACAATAACAGGAGGAAATCGTGAAAGAGATTTAAGAACTGGATTTACATCACCTCCAAAATTAACACTTTCGAGTTTGTTTAGTTTTGCCACAAAACCAATGTGGGGAATAAATTATTTAACCAAAGGAAAATTTGAACTACCACATCTTCAAGATTTCGTTAAAGAAGGCACTGACACAAATACTTCAATTGGTAATTATTTTTCTACTATGTTGGATCAATCTATGAACTGGGACGACGCTGAAAAATTGTGCTCTCAGTGGGGTGGCCATTTCGCGCTTAAGGGAGTTATGAGTGTTGAAGATGCTAAAAGAGCGGTTGATATCGGATGCACTGGTATAATGGTATCAAATCATGGAGGAAGACAACTTGATGGATCTAGATCACCTTTCGATCAATTAGCTGAAATTGTTGATGCAGTTGGTGATAAGTTAGATGTTATTTGTGAAGGTGGATTTCAAAGAGGAACTCATATGTTAAAAGCTTTATCCATGGGTGCAAAAGCATGTGCTGGTGGAAGATTATATCTTTATGCTTTAGCTGCAGCAGGTCAAGAAGGTGTTGAGAGAGCACTTAACTTATATAAAACTGAATTAGTAAGAGACATGAAATTAATGGGCTGCACGAAGATCAGTGATCTTAATCGAAATAATTTAAGATTCCGAAATGCATGAGCTTAAAGAATTGTTACAATTTTGAAGATTTTAGAAAGCTAGCCAAAAAAAAACTTCCAGCTCCAATTTTTCATTACATTGATGGTGGTGCAGATGATGAAACCACTTTAA
This sequence comes from uncultured Pelagibacteraceae bacterium, assembly GCA_902595815.1. Lineage (GTDB taxonomy): Bacteria > Pseudomonadota > Alphaproteobacteria > Pelagibacterales > Pelagibacteraceae > Pelagibacter. Next base: position 48,749 of record CACJRL010000001.1, on the reverse strand, counting down.
AAAGAAATACAAATTCATTTGATGATTGTGACTTAATCCCTAATATTCTTAGAAGCGTAGGAGAACCAGATATATCAACCACAGTTTTTGGTAGAAAAATAGATATGCCAATTTTTTTATCACCTACTGCTATGCAAAGTTTATATCATCCTGATGGAGATAAAGCTTCAGCTAGAGCTGCAGAAAAATTTGGTACAATGTATAGCATGTCAACAATGGCTTCATTTTCGATTGAAGAAATTGCTAACATATCAAGTGGACCAAAATTATTTCAACTTTATATCCATAAAGATAAATCATTTACTGATGATTTGATTGATAGGTGTAAAAGAGCAAACTTTGACGGTTTATGTTTAACTGTTGATACTTTGGTTGCAGGAAATAGAGAAAGAGATCACAGAACTGGTTTTACAACTCCTCCTAAATTCACATTAGAAAGTATAATGAATTTCGCGATGAGACCAGGATGGTTATTCAGATATTTTACGAATAAGAAATTTGAACTCGCAAATATTAAACACAAAACTGACAAGGGAACTAACATTACAAAATCCGTAATAGACTATGTCAATGAACAGTATGATCCACAAATGAATTGGGAAGATGCAGAATACTGTATAAAAAAGTGGGACGGACCTTTTGCCTTGAAGGGTGTAATGTCTGTAGAGGATGCAAAGAGAGCAGTTGATATTGGTTGTACAGCAATAATAATATCAAATCATGGAGGAAGACAACTTGATGGATCTAGGACTCCTTTTGATCAACTAAAGGCTATTTCAGATGCTGTAGGTGATAAACTTGAGATAATTTTAGATGGAGGTGTTAGACGGGGAACTCATGTTCTCAAGGCTTTAGCTGCAGGTGCTACTGCTTGTAGTTTTGGTAAAGCCTTTTTGTTCAGTTTAGGAGCAGGTGGTCAGCAAGGAGTAGAGAGGCTGCTTCAAAATATGCACGATGAAATTAGAAGAAATATGATCCTTATGGGCTGCAAAACTGTAAAAGAGTTAGATAGATCAAAGATAATTTACCGAAATTAAATATTTTTTGTAAATAATTTTTATTATTATTTTCACTTTAAATAAATAGACATGAAGTTGCTTTTCAGTTAGTTTGTCGTCGAAAAATTATGATTGAATTAGCAAAAGCATTAGATCGTTTAGGAACTGAAAGTGCATTTTCTGTTCTAGCAGAAGCAAAAAAATTAGAAGCACAAGGCAAACCTATGATCCATTTAGGTCTTGGACAGCCTGACTTTAAAACTCCAAAACATGTTGTTGAAGCTGCAAAAAAAGCTCTAGATGACGGTCATCATGGTTATGTTTTATCAAATGGAATTCCAGAATGTCGAGAAGCTGTCGCAAGATGGGTCAAGAGACTTTACAATGCTGATATTGATCCAAATAGAGTTTTAATAATGCCAGGTGGTAAACCTACAATGTATTATGCAATTACTTGTTATGGTGAACCAGGTGTTGAAATAATTCATCCTACTCCAGCTTTTCCAATTTATGAGTCAATGATTAATTATTCTGGAGCAAAAGCTGTTCCATATGATTTAACTGAGGATAAAGACTTAAAATTTGATCCAGACAAAATTCTGTCTTTAATAACTGACAAAACTAGACTTTTAATTCTAATAAATCCAAACAACCCAACTGGAAGCTTTGTTGAAAAACCTGCAATTGACTACTTAGCAAAAGAATTAGAAAAACATCCGCAGGTCACAATTTTAAGTGATGAAATTTATAGTAGACAAATTTTTGATTATAAAGAAATGCCGACTTTCTTTAATTATCCTAACTTAAGAGATAGATTAATTGTTCTTGAGGGTTGGAGTAAAGCATATTCTATGACTGGATGGAGACTTGGTTGGAGTTACTGGCCAGAGCATTTGGTTGAACATGTAAACAAACTTTTGATTAATAGTGTATCATGTGTAAATGCAGCAGCCCAATATGCTGGTATAGCTGCATTAGATGGTCCAGAAGATTCTATTAAAGATATGTTAGACAAATTTACATTAAGAAGAAATTTAATTCACAAAGGATTAAATGATTTACCAGGAGTTGAGTGTAGTTTGCCAGGAGGAGCTTTCTATGCTTTTCCGAATATAAAAGGGACTGGCATGAATGGATCTGAGTTTTGCAAAAAAGCTATGCATGAAGCTGGAGTTGCGATTGTTCCTGGCACTGCGTTTGGTAAAACTTGTAATGATTACGTTAGATTTAGTTTTGCCGCATCTAGAGATAATATAATGCAAGCCTTAGAAAATATAGGCAAGATGCTTTCTAAATAAACTGTATTTTTAATCAATATTTTTGTATTATTAAAGAATGAACGAAACCGTCCAAGCAGAATTAAAAAAGATATTTAACGGAAGATTTTCTACCTCAGAGTCTACTCGTGCAAATTATGCAAGAGGGGAAGATACCTATAACCCAATATTATCAAAGGCAGTTGTATTTCCAGAAACTAATGAAGAAGTTTCAAAAATTCTAAAAATTTGTAACGAGCATAAAATTCCAGTGGTTCCATTTGGAACCGGCACATCTCTTGAAGGCCATGTTGTTGGAAATCAAAATGGTATTACGATTTCTTTAGAAAAAATGAACAAAGTTTTAAGTGTAAATGCTGAGGATTTTGACTGCAGAGTGCAAGCAAATGTAACAAGAAAGCAATTAAATGAATATTTAAGAGAAGATGGAGTATTTTTTCCAATAGATCCTGGTGCGGATGCTGCACTCGGTGGAATGGCATCTACTTCAGCTTCAGGAACAATGGCAGTGAAATATGGAACAATGAGAACAGTAATTTCTGGCTTAACAGTTGTTTTACCAAATGGAGACATAATTAAAACTGGTGCAAGAACTAAAAAAACTTCTGCGGGATATAACTTAACTAATTTGTTTATTGGATCTGAGGGAACATTAGGAATTATTACAGAAGTTCAATTAAGACTATCACCAATACCTGAAAGCATAATGAGTGCAGTTTGCTATTTTCCAGATTTAGACTCAGCAGTAAAGACAGCGCAAGAAGTTATTCAGTATGGTGTTCCAATTGCAAGAATTGAAATGTTAAACAAAGACCAAATGGAAATTAGCATTAAATATTCAAAGCTAGAAAACATCAAAGCATCACCAACTTTATTCTTTGAATTTCATGGAAGTGAGCTATCGAATAATGAGTCTATTAAAATTGTAGAAGAATTATCAAAAAATAATGGTGGAAGTGATTTTCAATGGGCATCTTCTCCGGAAGAACAAAAAATACTTTGGAAAGCAAGACATGATGTTTATTATTCAGTAAAAGCTTTAGGTCATGATATGAAAGTTTACTCTACAGATGTTTGTGTACCAATTTCAAAGTTAGTAGAGTGTATTTCGTGGGCAGAAAAAGAGGTTAAAAAGTTAGGTCTAACTGCACCGATGGTTGGTCATGTCGGGGATGGAAATTTTCATTCTATAATATTGTATGATCCTGATGATGAAGAAAAACAAAAAAAAATTAGGCAGTACAGCGATGATTTAATTAACAAAGCTTTAGAGTTAGAGGGAACAATTACAGGAGAACATGGAATTGGTCTTCAAAAAAAACATTACCTTTTAAGAGAGCATCCAGATAATTTACCAGTGATGAAAGCTATTAAAAGAAGTATTGATGTAAACAATATCATGAATCCTGGTAAGGTTTTTGATCTAAATTAATCTAAAACAAAATGAAAAAAATCTTAATCACGAGAAGGCTTTTAAGATCTTGTGAGGATAAAGCTAAAGAATTATTTGATGCTAACTTTAATTTAAATGATGAACTCTACTCTCAAAAGAAGCTAATAGAGATGAGTGCAGGCTGTGATGGTATTTTATCAGCTTTAACAGATAAGCTCGATGCAGAAACAATTAATCAATTACCTGATAGTGTTAAAATTATATCAAATTTTGCTGTAGGTTTTGGAAATATAGATTTAGAAGCTGCAAAGAAAAGAGGGATCGCAGTTACAAACACGCCAGATGTTTTAACTGATGCCACTGCTGAAATTGGGGTTTTGTTGATATTAGGTGCATGCAGAAGAGCATCTGAAGGAATTGAAAAAGCAAGAGTAGGCGGCTGGGTTTGGTCGGCAGATATGTTGATTGGTAAACAATTAACAGGCACTAGACTTGGAATACTTGGCATGGGTAGAATTGGTCAAAAAATAGCTAAAATAGCTAAATCTTTAGGTATGGTAATTCATTATCACAATCGTTCAAAATTAAGCGAAGAAAAAGAACAAGGCGCAACTTACCACGACAACTTAAATGATTTGATGAAAGTCTCTGATGTCCTTTCGGTATGTTGCCCCGCATCTAAAGAGACAATAAATTTAATCAATAAAGATACACTAGAACTATTACCAAAAGGTGCAGTCGTGACCAATGTTGCAAGAGGAGATATTATTGAAGATGAAGCTTTAATAGATGCTTTGGAAAGAAGAAAAGTTTATGCAGTTGGGCTGGACGTATATAAAAATGAACCAAATTTAAATCCTGGATATCTTAAACACAAAAGTGCTTTTATTCTCCCTCACCTAGGCAGCGCAACCAAAGAAACTAGAACTGCAATGGCTAATCTAGCCATAGATAATATGGACGAGTTTTTTAAAACGGGTGGATGCAAAAATAAAGTTAATTAACAATCTCAAGTTGTAATTGGTATTTAAAATTATTCTAACTTTCTAGACATATTTTTTTTTTCATTTTAAGATTTAACTTTAAAAAATTAATTTTAGAGAGGGAAATAATGAAAGCACAGGTTTTACATAAGTACGACCCAGAAATGAAAGACGGAACTTGGGTCACAAATCAAGAAATGCCTGATCCAAAAATAGAAAAGGCTTCTGATGTAATAGTTAAAATTGGTGCAGCTGGTGTTTGCAGAACCGATCTACACATAATTGAAGGAGTTTGGAAACATATTCAAGATCCAGACGGAAAACTTCTTCCTTGCGTTATGGGTCACGAAAATGCTGGTTGGATAGAAGATGTTGGAAAAGACGTTACAGAATTTAAAAAAGGAGATCCAGTAATTTTGCATCCACTTATATCTGGAACAGATGGAACATGTCTTGACTGTAGAAGAGGTAACGATATGCATGCCGCCGCTGGAGCTTTCCCAGGATTAAGTATTAAAGAAGGTGGATATTCAGAACTTTTAAAAACAAGTGTGAGGAATTTAATTAAATTGCCAACAGTATTGGCACCTAAAGATGTTGCTCCATTTTCTGATGCTGGTTTAACTGCTTATAGAGTTGTAAAAAAAGCTACTAGACATTTACTACCTGGTCAAAGTTGTACAATCATAGGTGCTGGGGGTTTAGGACATATTGCTATTCAATGTTTAAAAGCAATGTGTGCAGCAGATATAATTATTGTAGAGAAATCAGAAAAAGCTCTTAAACATGCAATGGAGTTGGGTGGAGATCACGGAGTTTTGATTGATGGAAACGAAATTGAAAAAGTTCAAGAGTTAACCAAGGGAAAAGGTTCTGAGGCTGTAATTGATTTCGTTGGTGAAAAAGGATCGACTGCAATGGGAATTCAAATGACTTCAAATGGAGGTTTTTATTATATTGTGGGTTATGGAGAGGAGATCAAATCTTTAGCCGTAGATTTAATAATATCTGAAAAAACAATAGTCGGAAATTTAGTAGGAACGTGGTCTGAATTATACGAGCTCATGGAATTAGCTGACAGAGGTAAAGTCAAGCTATCTATGCAGGAATATAAATTAGATGATGCTAACAAGGCGCTACATGATCTTAATGACGGAAAAGTCAAAGGTCGTGCAGTGTTAGTTCCATAATTAACAACAAAGAGAGGAAAAAAGATGAAGACAATAAAAACTTGCGTAACCGCTCTAATATCAGCTTTACTGGTATTTAGTCCTGTTGCGTATGCTGATAAGTGGAGTGATCAGTTTCCACATATCAAAGCAACTGGGGATATTCCTGGTGATTGTTCTTACGAGTCAATGTCTAAGAAAAACTATAAAGGCAAGACGCTTAAGATTAATACACATGCTGTACCAGTCATGGGAGAGCCAACAGCTTTACATGCTGAGCAGTTCGCTAAACTTACAGGAGCAAAAGTTGATGTTACTCATACACCAGCAGGTGACTTATATGCGAAAGCAATGGTACCATTTCAGGCTGGACAAGCTCCATATGACATCGTTTTTGGGTTTTCAAACTTCATTAACGATTGGAGAAGATACTTAGAGCCAGTTCCAAAGAAATACGTTGAGATGAAACAAATGAAAGACGTTACTCCATCGCACATTGGTGTAGCATCTTGGGATGGTGTTATGTATCAGTTTCCGGTTGATGGAGACAGACATTATCTAAAATATAGAAAAGATGTAATTGATAATCCTGAGTACCAAAAACAATATAAGGAAGCTACTGGTAAAGAACTAAGAGTTCCTCAAACTTGGAAAGAGTATGGAGAAATGGCAGCTTACTTTAATAATTGGGACTGGGATGGAGATGGCGAGAAAGAATACGGATCTGCTGAAGTAATGAAAAAAGACGATCTAATGTATGCTGCTTTCTATTCAAGATCTGCTGCTTACTCAAAAAATCCTAAAACACCTGGTGGTTTTTTCTTTGATTTAGAAACTATGAAACCATTAATTAACAATCCAGGTTTTGTTGAAGCTTTAACTGACTGGGTTGAGGCAACTAAATATGTTCCTCCAGGAGGAATAAATTTTGGTTTAGGTGATGAAATTGGATCATTTGGTGGAGGACAAACTTTGTTTAGTTTTTCATGGGATGATGCATTTGTTGCTGCTATGCAACCAGATAGTCCAATAAACAATAAAGTTGGTGCCGCACAGTTACCAGGAGCAATGAAAGTTTGGAATAGAAAAACTAACTCTTGGGATGAAGGCTTTAACCAAGCTCCTTTCTTCGTATGGGGATGGGCAGTTGGAGTAGCTAAGAAAAGTAAAGAGAAAGAAATGGCTTTTGATTACCTATGTTTCTTTGCTAACGAAGCTAACCACCAAGCGGATATTGGAATTGGTAGATTTGGTGTAAACCCATTTAGAAATGATGACTTTAAAGTTGATGTATGGACACAAATTGGTTGGGATAAAGATATTGCTCAATCATATGTTGATACTCTTGCACAAATGGAACAAAGTAAAAATAGAGTATTTCCATTAAGAGTTCCTGGAACTTTCGAGTTTAATGCTGCATTGGCTACTGCTGCTGCAAAAGCATTAGCTGGTCAATTATCTCCACAAGCTGCTTTAGACGAAGCTGCTAAACAGTGGGAAGATATACTTAACAGAGTAGGAAAAGATAACGTAAGAAAAGCCTATGCTGTTGGTGTAGCAATGGAAGATAATAAGCAATAATTTTGTAAAACTTGTGGCCGTTTTTTAACGGCCACATTTTAAAATAATCCAAAAAAAAATTATGAATTTTAAACACAAGTTTGTTTTTTTATTCCCAGGATTGTTTGTACTTATTGGAATTTTAATCTTTCCAATTATTTTTACTATTAGATTAAGTCTTTCTGGATGGAATAGTTATACTCCAGAAATGAACTTCATAGGTATTACGAATTATATAAGGTTATTTACTGATGACCCTAGGTTTTGGGAGTCTTTTTTTAGGTTAAGTTTTTTATCTGTTACCACAGTTATTCTTCAATATGTTATCGGATTTGCTCTAGCGATGATGGTTTGGAGAGAAATAAAATTTAAAAGATTTTTTAGAGTAATTTTTCTAGTACCCATGATGACAACTCCAGTAATAATGACAGTTATTTGGAGAACATTTTTTCATGAATCGCTAGGTCCTGTAAATGATTTGTTAGGCGGATTAGGAGTAAAACCTATTTTATGGTTGAGTGATCCAGTTATTGCGAAGTTTACTGTTATAATTGTTGAGGTTTGGCAATGGACACCGTTTATGTTTTTACTTTTACTAGCTGGACTTTTGTCACTTCCAAAAGAACCCTTTTTGGCAGCCGCTATAGATGGAGCAAGTCCATTTAGAAAATTTGTTTATGTAACTTTTCCTTTGATGGCTCCAATATCAATTGGAGCAATAATAATAAGACTTATCGAGGCTTCAAAAATAATGGATACAGTATTTGTTTTGACTTCAGGAGGACCAGGTACTGCAACTGAGACCTCAAGTTTTTATATTTATATTAAAGGATTAAGAGAATTTCAGATGGGTTATGCAGCAACCTTATCTTTCACCTATCTTGTCATAATGATTATCAGTTTAACGATAATAGCTAAAGTTTTAACCAAATTAATGATCAAAGAATAACTATGAGCAAACTTTACACTTTTCTTAAATATTTCTTTATTACATTTTGGACTGTATTTGTTGTTGCGCCATTTCTGTGGGCTGTATCAACATCTTTTAAAGACTTCCAATCTGTAAATAGTAAAGTTACTTATATTCCTTGGTTAGATTTCGAACCAACATTGGAGGGTTGGAGAGTTTTAATTAAGTCTCCTGCGAAAGGTGGAGTAGATATCGTTGAGCCTTATTTTAATAGTATTTTTGTAACCTGTACTGCTAGTTTAATAAGTATTGTTCTTGGTACTCTCGCTGCTTACGCACTATCAAGATTTACTTTTAAAGCCGGATTTGTAAGAAACAACGATATTACTTTTTTCTTCATTTCACAAAGAATCATGCCTCCAATTGTATTATCAATTCCTTTCTTTATTTTTCTAAGCACAATAGGATTGCTTGATAGTTTATTAGGTCTAGTGGTCGTATATATCGTTTTATTGATGCCAATTGCTGTTTGGATTATGGTAGATTTTTTTAATAGAGTTCCAAAAGAATTAGATGAGACTGCATTAATTGATGGGTGTAATCCCTATCAAGCTTTCTATAAAGTTGTTTTACCAAATTCAATACCTGGTTTAATTGTTGCGGGAATGTTTTGTATTATTTTTGGATGGATAGATTTCTTTTTTGCATTTATTTTAACATTTACTGAAGTACAATTATTACCTGTAAAAGTCGTTGCACTTAATTCATCAATAACACCATGGTGGAGCCTTTCTGCATCTGCTTTGGTTTCAGTTGCACCATTAATAATCGTTGCATTTATAGTTGAGAGATATCTATCAAAAGGAAATTTATCAGGAGCATTAAAATAATGAATTTAGTTGGAGAGAAAATTTCTTATAAACCCGATGAGCAATTTCACTTAAACGATGTCTCGTTTAATTTTAAAAAAGGTAATTTGTATACTATTTTAGGCAGGACATTATCTGGCAAAACGACTCTTTTAAAAACAATTGCAGGATTATTAAATCCAGATCAAGGCTCAATTTCTTTTGAGGAAAAAGACTTTATTAAAATACCAGTTTGGGAAAGAAATGTTGCTATGGTCTATCAACAATTTATTAATTACCCTCATTTAAATGTTTATGAAAATATAACTTTTCCATTAGAACAAAGAAAATTAAGTCCTGAGCAAATAAAAAAAGATGTAAATGAAGCTCTAAAAACTGTTGGATTAGTTGGATTTGAAAATAGAAAAATTCAGGAATTATCTGGCGGACAGCAACAAAGGGTTGCACTTGCAAGATCACTTGCAAAAAAAGCAAAAATTTTGTTGCTAGATGAACCGTTAGTTAATTTAGATTACAAACTCAGAGAACAATTAAGAGAAGAATTTAAAAGAATTTTCTCAGAAGGACTGTCTCAAGATACAATTTTAATTTATTCAACAACTGATCCTCAAGAAGTAATGGAACTAAATGGAGAAGTAATTGTTTTAGATGAAGGGAAGGTATTACAAAAAGGGCCCGCCAAAGAGATTTTTGAAAATCCATCTAATTTAAAAGTTGCAGAAATATCAAATGATCCACCAATGAATGTTCTGAAGGGTTCAAAAAATTCAAAAAATCTGAACTTTGAGAATATTTCTTTAGAAATTCCAAATCATTTTAAGAATTTAGAAGATAAAGATTATAATTTTGGAATTAGGGCTTCAGAAATAAAACTTGATAAAGATGGTGAAGAATTCGAAATTGAATTAGCAGAGATTAGTGGTTCAGAAACATTGCTTCACTTAAAAAGAGGAAATTCAAAAATAATCGCTTTAATCGAGGAAGTAATGAATTTTAAAATTCATGAGAAAGTAAAAATAAATTTTAATGCAAATAAGTTTTATGCTTTTTCAGAAGATGAAAAATTAGTTTCATCTCCATATGGAGGAACAAATGGCTAAAATTGATTTATCCAATATTTCTCATACTTATAATCCTATAGATCCAAAACCAACATATGCTCTTAATCCGTTTTCAATGACTTGGGAAAATGGCAAGCGGTACGCAATTTTGGGACCTTCTGGGTGTGGAAAAACAACAATGTTAAACATTGTTTCTGGATTAGTGAGGCCATCCAAAGGTGAAATATTATTCGATGAAACACCTGTGACCGATTTAAAAACAGAAGATAGAAATATTGCCCAAGTTTTCCAATTCCCAGTAATTTACAATACAATGACTGTTTATGATAATTTAGCTTTTCCTCTAAGATGTAGGGAATTTACAAAAGAAAAAATTGAAGAAAGAGTAAAAGCAGTTTCAGATACTTTAAACTTATCTTCATTTTTAAATTCACCAGCAAGAAAATTAACGGCTGATCAAAAACAACTTATCTCTTTAGGTAGAGGGTTGGTTCGAGAAGACGTTGCAGCTGTTTTAATGGACGAACCTCTTACGGTTATAGACCCAGATTTAAAATTTAGACTTCGTAGAAATTTAAAAGAAATCAATGAACAATATAAAACAACATTGGTTTATGTAACTCATGATCAAAACGAAGCTATGACTTTTGCCGAAAATATAATTGTTATGGATCAAGGTGAAATCGTGCAAGTTGGATTGCCAAAAGATTTATTTGAAAAACCTAAAACAACTTTTGTTGGTTATTTTATTGGCTCCCCTGCGATGAATATTTTTCATTCAACTGTATCCTCTGATCATGAAGTAAAAATTAATGATACCACTATTAAGACAAATTCAAATTTAGGAAATTTAAAAGATAAAAATGTTAAACTAGGAATTAGATCCGAGTTCATAGAATTGGCTGAAAAAGAAAAAAGTAATACAGTTAAAATTAAACTCACAAGAGTTGAGGACTTTGGTAATTTTAAGCTCCTTACAGGAAAAATGGGTGATTTAGTGATTAAGTCAAAAGTAGAAAGAGAAAAACCTATTCCAGACGGAGAATTAAATTTATATTTTCCGCCAGAGAAATGTTGCGTTTATTCTGATGAAAAATTAGTTTAAGGGATAAATGAAACTCCTAAATTTATCAGCACAACAACTTTTAAAAAAACTTAAAAATAAACAATTAACTTCCGTTGAACTTTGTAAAGCATATATCAATCAAAAAAAAAAATATGATAACAATGTTCAAGCTTGGGAATATTTTAATGAAAAAAAACTCCTAAGTGATGCAAAAAAATCTGACAATCAGAGAAAAAAATTAAAATCTTTAGGGGTTTTGCATGGTCTACCAGTAGCACTTAAAGATATTATCTCAACATCTGAGATGCCAACAAAATATGGTGCAAGAATAAAATTAAAAAAAAAGAATAATTTAGATGCTAAAATTGTTGAGCTCTTAAAAAAGGCTGGAGCAATAATTATGGGCAAAACCGTAACTTGTGAATTAGCTTTCTTATCGCCATCAAAAACCAAAAACCCACATGATTATTCAAGAACACCAGGAGGTTCATCTAGTGGCTCTGCAGCTGTTATTGCATCTGATATGGCACCATTATCAATTGGAACTCAAACGGGTGGATCTGTAATTAGGCCAGCCTCTTATTGTGGAGTTGTTGGTTATAAACCTACTTATGGATTAATCTCTAGAAATGGTGTTTTGCAAACATCATATAATTTAGATCAAGTCGGAGTATTTGGAAAAACAATTAGCGATGTAGAACTCTTATCGAAAGTTTTGTTTGCTAGAGACGATGCAGATGAAACAACAACAAGTATTAATTTTCTAAATAAAAAAATAAAAAAAAAAAAATCAAAATTTGTTTTTTATAAAACAAAACGCTGGAGAAATGTTGATACTATTTCAAAAATATCATTTAACAAATTTATTTTAAATAATAAAAAAATATTAAAGGTTGAGACTGCTCCCAAATATTTTGAAGATATGATTGATTGTCATACAATTATATATGAGACAGAGATGGCTCAAAATTTCCATCATTATTTCAAAACTTCAAAAAGAAAACTTTCTATAGAAATTAAGAAAGCAATTATTAATGGACTAAAACATTCGGCAAAAGATTATGCTTTAGCTTTAGATGCGATGAGAACGTACTCAAAAAACTTAGATAGTATATTTGAAAGGTTTGATGCAATTATAACGCCAAGTAGTTGTGGAATTGCTGACAAAGGATTTAAGACAACTGGGAGTCCAGAATTTAATAAGATTTGGTCTCTAGCACATGTGCCCTGCATTTCACTGCCAATTTTGAAAGGTGAACAAAATTTGCCTTTAGGAGTGCAAATTATAGGCAAACAATTTGAAGATCTAAGCATGTTAAACCATGCCAAAATATTCAATAACTATAGATAATTCATAAACATTTACAATCATAGATTGTAATTAAGTGAAAAATCCTCACTTTTTTAAAATGACTCTAAGAAACATATATGCTTTAAATGCATCAGTTAATTAACTTAAAGAGGAGAAATAATGATTAAAGAAAAAAAACTATTGAAGGGTAAAACTCCTTCAAGACGTAAATTCTTTAAGGCTGCTGCTGCGACTGGTGTTGCTGCTGTAGCTGCATCATCTTTAGCTGCTCCAGCCGTTGCCAAAGAAAGAATTGAAGCTTCTATGGTAGCTACATGGGGAAGAGATTTCCCAGGTTTAGGAACTGGTGCGCAAAGATTTGCTCAAAGAATTACAGACATGAGTGATGGAAGAATTCAAGTCACTTACTATGCAGCAAACGAAAGGGTTAAAGCGTTTGACTCATTTGATGAAGTTGCTTCAGGTAACTCGCAAATGTATCACGCTGCTGACTACTACTGGGTTAAAAAAGATCCAGCTTGGGGTTACTTTACAGCTGTACCTTTCGGTTTCACTTATACTGAAATGAACGCATGGATTAGATTTGCTGGTGGTCAACAATTATGGGATGAACTATCAGACAAATTCGGTCTAAAAAACTTTATGTGTGGAAGCACAGGAGTTCAAATGGGTGGATGGTTTAACAAGAAAATTAGAAGCCCTAATGACTTCAAAGGTCTCAAAATGCGTATGCCTGGATTAGGTGGACAAGTTATCGGTAAACTTGGAGGATCTCCAGTTTCACTTCCTGGTGGACAAATTTACGAAAACCTTGTTTCTGGTGCAATTGATGCAACAGAGTGGGTAGGTCCATGGAATGATGAAGCTATGAAATTCCAAGAAGCTGCTAAATACTACTACTATCCTGGAATGCACGAGCCAGGATCTATGTTAGCATGTGGTACTAACAAATCTTGGTTTACAAGCTTATCAAAATCAGATCAGCTATTAATTGAAGCTGCAGCTGCGATGGAAAATGACGTTATGATGTCAGAGTACAATGCTAAAAATGGTGCTGCGCTTGCAAGATTAATAAACGATCATGGTGTTAAACTAGAGAAGTTTAGCGACAAAGTTTATGATGGTTTTGCTAAAGCTGCTAATGAAGTATTTGAGGAAACAAGAGCAAGCAGTGGTCTCGCTGAGAGAATCCACTCTAGTTTCTTACAGGCTAGAAAAGACATTGGTTCTTGGACCAACTTGTCTGACTCACCTTACATTTCTCAAAGAAACAGAGCATTAGGAATGTAATCTAACTAAATTTAGTTATTAAAGGGCCCTTAATTGGGCCCTTTTTTTTTAAACAAAATCGAGTATTACTTAGGTATTTTAAAATACTATGGTGACAAAAAATTCAAATCTTTCTCTATATCTCAGAATAATCAGTTATTCAGTTCTAGCTTTTACTTTAGCATTTCTTATTAATAATGTTTTAACAGTTTGGAGTGATTGGCCAGGAATAAAAAAAATTTTTTCACATCATGAGATGTTTGGATTTAAGAAAAAAGCTCTAGAGGGATCTGATTTAAATTATGGTTATATGCAAATTGGATTGTATTTGATTTGTATTGCTGCAGTTGTTTTTTATGTTTTTAAAACATATAGCCAAACTTTGGAGCAAGATTCAAAAATTTTATCAAGGTTTTCAGCATATCTTGTTAGATCATCATTTTGGGCAGTATTTTTAGTTGGCGTAGCTGACTTTGTAATATCTTTTATGGTTGTTGAAAGATTATGGGAAGCAATCTTCAGTCCTGAAGTAAAAGCATTGATGGTTAAAGCCCCTGTAAGAATTACTTATATTCACTTTCCAATAATATTAATTTCTTTCGTGATTGGATATTTTACAAAATCAGTTGGTTTTATTTGGCTAGCAGTATTGGTTGTTGTAAGTGAATTCGTAATTGTATTATCAAGATTTATTTTTTCATACGAACAAGCATTTCAAGGGGATCTAGTTAGATTTTGGTATGCTGCACTTTATTTATTTGCTAGTGCATACGCATTAATTCATGAAGGGCACGTAAGAGTTGACGTACTCTATTCTTCTTTTAGTGAAAAAAAGAAGGCATGGACAAATATGGTTGGATCGGCAGTTCTAGGAGTTCCACTTACATTAATAGTTATATTTTTAGGTCTAAACGGAAAAGCAAGCATTATAAATGGTCCTGTTGTAGCTTTTGAAGTTACGCAACAAGGATCTAATGGTCTTTATCTTTTATATTTGATGGCTGTTTATCTAGCTGTTTTTGCTGTTACGATGTTAATTCAATTTACTAGCTATTTTATGGAAAGTAGTCACAAAATTTTAAAAGGTGTCAAAAATTAAATTATGGAAACGTTCTTTTTAGCTGTTCTAGTTGTCATAATGATTGTTGCTCTTGCATCGGGTTACCCGGTTGCTTTTGCACTACCTGGTTCAGCTATAATTGCAATTGGTTTAGCTGCATTTTTTGGCTACATATTCGAGGGAGACTCCAGTGCCTTTTTTGCTGTAGATGGACCTATAGAATGGCTCGTTGCCGGTATTACAAATTTTAGGAGTAATTACTGGGATGTAGAAACAGATACTTTGATCGCAATTCCTTTATTTATTTTCATGGGAATTATGCTTCAAAAATCAAAAATTGCCGAAGACTTATTAATAACAATGGGCCAATTATTTGGACCAATTCCTGGTGGTTTAGGAATTTCAGTTATATTTGTTGGAGCTCTATTAGCAGCAACGACTGGTATCGTTGGAGCAACTGTAATTGCGATGGGACTAATCTCGTTACCAACGATGTTAAATAACAAGTATGACAGACAACTTGCTAGTGGAATAGTTTGTTCATCAGGAACATTAGGTCAAATTATTCCTCCATCAATTGTTTTAATTATTATTGCTGACCAGTTGGCAAGTGCATCTGATGTTGCAAACAACTTAAGACAAAATGATTATAAAGCCTTAACTGGTGAATTTAATATGCCAGGTGAATTTAGAGTAGGTTCATCAAGTGCAGGTGATATGTTCTTAGGAGCACTTTTACCAGGCCTTGTGTTAGTTGCTCTTTATATGATCTATGTATTTATTTTTGCTAGAATAAAGAAAGGTGTTGCACCGCCAGTTCCATTTAAAGGAAATTTTGATTTAAAATTTTGGTTAAGAGTAGTTGTAATTATCATACCACCACTTGCATTAATATTCGCTGTATTAGGTTCAATTTTAATGGGTATTGCTACTGTAAACCAAGCAGGTTCAATTGGAGCAATTGGTGCCACTTTGATGGCTGGTTATAGATTATATGAAGGAAAGAAAAGTGCGTTCTATCCTTTAATTTTAATTATTGGATCTCTAATTCCAATTACATTCTTTGCTTCAAATTATGAATTAAATGTAAAAAATTTGGAGGAAAGAGATTTAAGCGCAATCTTTATTACCGCTTTCTTTGTGGTCATACTTGTATACGGAATAGGTTGGAGTTTTTGGAGAACTTTTAAAACAGAAAATGTTTTAAAAGAAGTTGTAACAGAAACTTGTGTGACTACTTCAATGGTATTTATTATTCTTTTAGGAGCAGCAATGCTTACTTCAGGATTTAGAGCTTTTGGGGGAGAAGAATTAGTCAGAGACTTTTTACAAGATTTACCAGGCGGTTTTTGGACACAATTTGTTGTTGTGATGATTGTAATTTTCTTGCTTGGATTTTTCCTAGACTTTATTGAAATTGCAGTTGTTGTTGTTCCAATAATTGCACCAATATTATTAGCTGAAACAGGGGCTAACGTCACAGCCGTTTGGTTGGGAGTTATGATTGGTGTTAACTTACAGACTTCATTCTTAACGCCACCATTTGGATTTGCACTCTTTTATTTGAAAGGTGTAGCTCCCAAAATTGTTAAAACACTTGATATTTGGAAAGGTGTTGTGCCTTTTATAATTCTTCAGCTTATAGGATTAGGAATAGTTGGTGCATACCCTAGCTTAGTAAATTATCTGCCAAATAGGGTATATTTAACTTCGAATGTTGCTCCTCCACCAATGAATCCTAAATTACAGTACTGTTTGCAAGAGTACAAATTTGCAAGATTTGATACAAACGGTGAGACAATTAAAAATGCAATATTAAAATTTCAATCTGAGGCACCAACTAATCTGCCAGATGATAAAATGGAAATTTTAGAAGATCATTTTGATAGTGCATTAGGAACTTTTGCTCTAGTCGATAAATTAAAAAAAGTTGAGGTCGAATACAACGCATATGCTGTTGATTATAGGGATCTGCATTTCACTGTTAGAAAAAAGCAAAAGAAAATACTTAAATTAAATAAAAAAATTGAAAAATATAAAGCAGAAATTAGAAATTTAGATGATGACGAATTAGATGAAAAAAATAAAATAGAATTAAGAATTGAGGATGTAAAACTTGAAATTGAGGAAATTCAAAACTCAATCCCAGAAACTTGGCAAGCTAAGAATTCAGAATTCGACAAAATAAATAAAGCTAAAAATACAACAACAAAAAGATATAGAAAGAATGTAGATGAAGCCTATGATCTACTTGATCAGTTCGCAATGTTTATAAACGATGGAGTAAAACTTCAAGAAGTATCAAAAGATATTAAACAGTTAGATTATTTTATAGCTATGGAAAGCAATACAAAAGTATATGAAAGATCAGTTACAATTATGGATGGATTGTTTGACAAGTTGAGTGAGATCTCTGGAATGGATGAATTTTTAAATAGTGTAGATGATTTATTATCAATGGTTGACTCAGACGAACTTGATCCAATGGCGATTAGAACAAAATCAAAAGAAGTTGTTGAGTTATTCAATAAAGAAGTTAGCTGGAGAGCAAATGCTAAAGAAAACTTAATGCCAAAACTTGAGGAATATAATAATGCAATCAAAGAAACAATTGGACTAAGGTTGCAGTCTAAACTAACCAAAGAGCAAGCTATCTATGTATCTAAATGTAATTCAATACATAGAGATATTTCACTAAATTTTTAAACTGTTAATTTATCAATTAATTCTGATCTTGTATAAAGACCCATGTCTTCTGCCTTGGACTTTAATTTTTCATTAATCTCTTTTAATTTTGGAACATTTAAATCAAGTTTATTTGCAATTTCTATAATTGATCCAATTATTGGATCTATTTCTAATGGTTTACCAGCATTTAGATCTTGAGCTGTCGAAGGTCTATGTCCTATAATTGAGACTCCACCCTTAATTCGATCCTCAATTGATATATTGAATTTAACTCCAATTTTTTCCCCAACTTGTTGGCATTCTTGCATTAAAACTTTTATTAAATTGTAAGTCTCTGGATCATTACCCATCTCATCCATAGTTTTATTCGTTAGAGCACTTACTGGGTTGAACGAACAGTTTCCCCACAGTTTCACCCAAATTTCGTCTCTTAAATTTTTCTTCTGAGGAGCTTTTAAACCCCCTTCTATGAATAAACTTGAAATTATTTTTAGTCTTTCTGATCTGGTTCCATCTGGTTCACCTAAAGAAAATCGTTCACCATTACCATTATGTTTAATAACACCTGGCTCTAATATCTGACAGGCTGGATAAACTACACAACCAATTGCTCTTTCAGGTCCTAGAGTTTGCCATATCTTTCCGCCTGGATCCACACTTTCGACTATTTGATTGTCTAATTTGGTGCCCGTATTAGCTTTATGAAAGTACCACCAAGGCAATCCATTAATGGCGGATATAATAGAAGTTTTTTTACCCATAATTGGTTTTAAGCTTTCTGAAATTTTACTAATAGCATTAGCTTTTACAGAAATAATTATGAAATCTTGTTCATCCAAATCTTTAGGATTGTCAGTTACATCAAATTTAAAATTAACTTTATTATCATCTCTTATAAAAGTTAATCCATTTTGCTCTATTGCTTTCTTATGTTCTCCTCTAGCAATTAAAGAGACTTGTGCATTTGTTTTTTTTAGACTCGTAGCAATAAATCCACCAATAGACCCTGCTCCAAATATACAAATTTTAGTCATCAGTTCACTAATCCAAACTTTTTAGCTAAAGTATTTCTTTGTAGTTTACCTGTTGCACCTTTAGGAATTTCATTTACAAAAAATATTTTCTTTGGAATTTTAAATTTTGCAAGTTTTTCATTTGCATAAATTTTTATATCATCTTCTGTACACTTCATACCTTCTTTTATGATTATTGCGGTAGCTATATCTTCTCCAAGCATTTTATCCTCATATCCAAAGCAAACGGCTTGCTCAATATTTGGGTGATCCATAAGAATATTATCGACTTCTAAAGGTGAAATTTTTTCGCCACCTTTATTTATTATTTCCTTTAATCTTCCAGAGATTTTTAGATAACCATCTTTATCAAAATATCCCTGATCGCCTGTTCTAAACCAACCATTTGAAAAGCTATTTTTATTTGCATCTGGATTATTTTCATATCCGGTAGTAACATTTTCACCCCTAATGCAAACCTCTCCCTCTTCTCCTTGATTTAAAATCTTGTTATTAGTATCCATAATACAAACTTCTGGCCCAGCAGGAATTCCTACAAATCCAGGTTTTTGGGACTTAGGCGGTAATGGATTTGAGGTCATTTGATGAGTAGCTTCCGTCATCCCATATGCTTCTATTACTGGACAATTAAATACCTCATTTAGTTTTTCAAATACAGCTGGAGGTAGAGATGCTGATGATGATCTTAAAAATCTAAGATTTAATTGTTTAGCAGTTTCTAGATTTTTATCTGCTCTCATCAATATTGCTTGATGCATTGTTGGTACTCCAGAATACCAAGTTATTTTCTCTCTTTTTGCATTATCTAAAAATTTTAATGCATTAAATCCACTACTTGCACATACAGATGCCCCCACCTTCATAGATGCTGCAAGAACCGCAATTAAGCCATGTATATGAAATAATGGCATAATATTTAGACAATGATCTTTATCAGTTAAATTAAGACTTTTGGAGATATTATCTGCCGAAGAAAAAATATTTTTATTTGTTAATGGAACAATCTTAGGTCTTGATGTAGTGCCCGAAGTATGCAGCACAAGAGCTTCATGATCTTCGCCTGGCAAAACATAATTACTGCTTTTTTCAAAAAGATTGAAATCTCCGCTTAAATTATTTCCGTCTGATTTTATTTCGCAAACAGGAATTTTTAATTTATTTGCGACTTCTACTACTGGATTTTTAGAATTTTTCTCTACAATCACTATCTTTGGCTTTAAATCCTCTAGGTAAAATTCGAATTCTTCAGATTTATAGTTAGGGTTTAAAGGTGCAGCAGACATGTAGCTTGAAATCGCCAAAAAACTAGTTGCCATATAAGGACCGTTTGGCAAAACTATTGCTGCACGATCTTTATTATTAATACCATTACCTGATAATTGTTTTGAAATTCTTTCTATTAATGATTTTAAATCTACAAATTTTAGTGGAGAACTACTTTCAGATGTTATTGCAATTCGATTATCATTTTGTGATTCTATAATATTCCTAACAATTCTAGAGTTCATTTAAATTAATAACCTTTTGCGTATCCATCTTTTCTTGGATCTGAACCGCCAACTAAATTTCCTTTTTCTCTATCTATTTGAATTGCTTGTCCACCTCCATGAGTACCATCTATATACTCAACATTATGACCGACTTCTTTTAAATTATTAAAAATTTTTTCATCAATACTTTTCTCTAATTTATAAATGTTATTGAAATGGAAAGCTCTAGGAAATGAAATGGCTTGTTGAGGAGTTAAGTTATAATCAATAATGCTATTTAAAACATGAACTTGTCCAACAGGTTGATATTGTCCTCCCATTACTCCATAAGATAATTCACATTCTCCTTTGTTGTTCATAACTATTCCAGGAATTATGGTATGTAGTGGTCTTTTTAATCCTTGAATACAATTGGGATGACCTTCTTCAACTCTAAAATTAGTTCCTCTATTGTGAAGAACCACTCCAGATTTATCACCTGTTATTCCAGATCCAAAAGCATAGCAAACAGAATTTATTATTGAAACTACATTTAAATCTCTGTCTACTACACTTAAATAAACTGTTTCAGGATGGTTTGGAATATTTAGATCTCCTACATCTGCGCAGCCATTAATAGATATATTTTTTGAGATATTATCTATGTTTTGTTCACTTAATATTTTTTTTAAATCTAAATCTACAAATTCTGGATCACCAATATTTTCCTCTTTAAGTTTATAAGCCTGCTTTGTAACTTCTGCTTCAAGATGGAACCTTTCAAATGAATTCACATCATATTTTTCAATACCTAACTTTTCTAATAATTTCATCATCACTAAAACTGTTATTCCAGGGCCACTCGGAGGACATTGATGAATTATAATATCTCTATATCTATCTGATAAAGTGTCTGATTTAATAGTTTTTTGCTTATGGAAATCTTCAATTGTATGTAAGCCCCCAAACTCTTTTAAAGTTTTAACTAAATCTTCAGCAATTGATCCTTCATAAAATTCTTTAACTCCATTTTTTGAAATTTTTTCAAGAGTTTCTCCAAGTGCAGCATTTTTATTTACCTCGTTAAATTGATAACTCTTACCATTATTTAGCATATGTTTTCTAGAATATGGGTTATCGTTTAATTTATTAAATACGTTGCTCCAGGCGTTAGCAACAACTTTAGTCACTTTAAAACCATTCTTTGCAATATCTATACCTTTGTGAAACAACTCCTCAAAATCGAGTTTTCCAAAATCATTATGAATTGAATTCCAAGCATGTAATGCACCAGGAATAGTTACCGCGTGAGGACTTGTTAAACCGATTTTATCTATATTCTTTTCCTTGAAATAATCAAAATTTGCTTTTGCTGGAGCAATACCTGATCCATTATACGAAACAGGGTCTTTGCCATTCATTTTTATTATTGCAAAACAATCTCCACCTATACTTGTGGCATTAGGCTCTGCAACAGAGAGAACAACAGAAGCTGCAATAGCTGCATCCACTGCATTTCCACCTTTTTGCAATATTCTAAGAGCTTCTTCTGTAGCTATTGGATGTGATGTTGCGGCCATACCATTTGAAGAAATGGCATCTTTATCTTTTGTTGAATGATTATTCATAATAGAACTGTAATTTCATAAAAAATATAAATGATCAATAAAATAAATAAAAGTATTCTAATTTTTTCTGTATTTGCCTTTGGCTTTTTTATATCAAATTTACTGAGATCAATTACCGCAACATTAACACCTGCTCTTTCAACTGAATTCAATTTAAGTGCTGCAAATCTTGGACTTTTAGCTGGAGGATATTTTCTAGGGTTTTCGCTCATGCAAATTCCTACTGGTATGTTATTAGATAGATTTGGTCCAAAAAAAGTTATCGGATATTTATTAATCATTGCTCTTATTGGAACTATTTCATTTGCTTTTGCTAAAAGTTTTGCAGGTTTATTAATTTCTAGAATTTTCATTGGTGTAGGTGTTGCTGCTTGTTTAATGGGTCCTTTAACTGGTTACAGAGTATGGTTTGAAGAAAAATATCAACAACGTGCAAATTCATGGATGTTGATGGTTGCAAATTTTGGATTTGTTGCATCAACTCTACCAGTTCAAATTTTATTACCAATAATTGGTTGGCGATCTATTTTTTTAATTATAGCCTCTTTAATTTTGATAAGCATAATATTAATATCAATTTTAATACCTTCGTGGGAAACTAAGAGGGATGAAGACCAAAATAATAATCTTCAAAATCTTTCTTACATATGGAAAAATAAATTCTTTATTAGCTTAGTACCGCTTGCATTTTTTAATTATGGAGGTGTTCAAGCAATACAAACATTGTGGGCTGGCCCATGGATGCTAAATGTGACGGGTTATGATGCAATACAAAGTGCGACAGGTTTATTTTGGATAAATGTAACTATGCTTTTTTCTTTTTTAATATGGGGATATTTTTTGCCAAAACTATCTTCCAAGGGAATTGACAGTATGAGAATTGTAAAATTTACACTTCCTGTAAGTTATATAATTTTATTTTTAATAGTCATAATGGGAGACAAAGCTGGTGCAACCATGTTCACTTTTTATATTTTATCATCAATAGTAATTTCTTTAACCCAACCAGCAATAGCATTAAATTTTCCTACTAAACTAGCAGGAAAATCTTTAACTTCATTCAATGTATTTTTATTTTCTGGTACTTTTTTTGTACAATGGATAATTGGTTTAATAATAGATTTTTCCAGAAATTTAGGTGCTACTATTACAATGAGCTATCAAATTTCTTTTTCAATTTTTTTATTTTTATGCATTTTAAGTTACTTATTTTTTTTAATATTAAATAAAAATGAATAAAAATTTTATCGGATATTTTCTATTATTATTTCAGCCACTTTTTATGGCTAGTAATTTAATTGTAGCAAGAGGTGGTGTTGATGATGTTCCTCCCATATCTTTATCTTTTTGGAGATGGTTTATTTTTTTCATTATTTTATTCGTCCTAAATTTTAAGTATTTATTTGATAATTTTCGGACTATTAAAAGAGAGAGTAAAAGAAGTTTTTTTCTAGGTTTGATGGGATGTGGTGTTTGTGGAATATTTCCATATATGGCTGGTTCATCTACAACCATCGTTAATATGGGAATTCTTTATACTTCTTCACCAATATTTATAATTTTAATCTCATATTTTCTTTTTAAAGATAAGATAAATATTTTCCAATTTATTGGCTTACTTTTTTGTCTAGTTGGAGTGTTTGCTGTAATTTTAAAGGGCGATATCAATTTACTTCTTGAATTAAAATTTGCTTCGGGAGATTTTTGGATGTTAGGAGCAGCATTAGGCTGGGCAATTTATACAGTTATGCTTTTTCAATGGAATTCAGAACTTAAATTTTTTCCAAGACTAACAATTATATCTTTCTTTGGTTTTTTATCTATTTTGCCTTTTTATTTTATAGAGCATTTTTATTTTGAAAAAACTTTATTTAATGAAGAATTTTATTATTGGATTTTGTTTGCAGCAATTTCTCCAGGTATAATCGCTTTCTCACTATACACATTAACTATTAAATATTTAGGACCATCAACAACTGGTTTCACGCTATACCTCTATACAATTTATGGAGCTTTTTATGGAATAATATTTTTTTCAGAGATTTTGGAAAATTATCATTTAATAGGTACCATATTTGTGTTTTTTGGTATTTATTTGGTAAGAAGAAAAAGTAAAAATGAAATTAAAGCCTAAAATGTTATTTGCAAAAATTCTGTTTTATATTTTTATTATTTACTTTGGAGTTTCTCTAATAGTTTATTTTTATCAAAGAAAATTATTATACCATCCTGGAGAAAATAATTATTTAGATGAGGGACCTCTATCTCACAAAATCGAGAAAGTAACTATTCAATCTGATAATGATCTAGTTGGATGGTATTACAAAAAAAATAATAACTCTAAAACTTTGCTTTTTTTTCACGGAAATGCTGGAAAATTAGATAATAGAATTTATAAACTAAATGAGTTTGCAGATTTAGATTTAAACTATTTAATTTTTGCATATAGAGGCTTTAGTGGAAACAAAGGCAAACCAACAGAAATTGGACTTTATAAAGATGCAATTAAAGCCAAGGAATGGCTTAATCAAAACAATATAGAAGATAAAGATATTGTTCTCTATGGAGAGTCTCTTGGCACTGCTGTAGCAATAGAGACCGCAAGTAAGAATTTATTTGCAGGTATAATATTAGAGTCCCCATTTACATCCATGGAGATTTTGGCACAAAAATATTACCCATATCTTCCTGCAAAAATTATTTTAAAAGATAAATACAAATCCATTGAAAAAATTAACAAAATAAATTTTCCCATGCATGTAATGCACGGGAAAAAGGATAATATTGTTCCATTTTATATGGGCGAAGAAATATTTAATAAATATGGTGGTGTTAAGTCAAATTACTTTAATGACAACGACGATCATATGATGGAATTTAATAAAAATTTAATTCAATCAATCGACAATTTTATAAAAAGTTTAAATTAAGACATAATTTAAACAAATCCACATCACTTTTAAATTCTAATTTTAGATATGTTTAAATTCTTTTTTTTACTTTTTTTATTAATATTGCCAACAAAACTTAGTTCAGAAATAAATAATGAGTACTATGATAACAATTATTTTCATATTGGAAAAATGAACTCTTACAATAGTGAGTTCACTCTATATTTTAAAACACGGAAGAAAGCTATTTTAGCAAAGGGAGAATTTTCTAATTATATTAATGATTTTCCACAGGATTTATATTTATATGATAAAAATTTAAATAAAGATTACCCTCTGATTTCATATGACTGGTTTCCAAAAAAAGTTAAAAAAATATCAAAAAAATATAATTACCCACTTTTCCCAGAGGATTTTGCTTATTATTTATTAAATGACAACAACACTTTAATTTTGATAAGTGCAAAAAAAAAATTTTATGAAAATTTAAAATATGACATAAAAAATAATAAGCTAGAAATTGCTAATACCTCTGGCAAATTAAATTTTATAATCTCTTCTTATGCTGAAAACTGTGGTTATAAATCTCTAAAAAATAATTTTGAGTGCAACATTTATAAACCTTTAATTTCTAAAAATTTGCTTAATTAACTTGGGTAAAAGCACTTGCAAACTTCTCAGCTTCAAATATTTGTAAGTCATCCTCTTTTTCTCCAAGCCCGAGACCAACAATAGGTACTTTATATTTCTTTGAAATCGCAATCAATATTCCACCTTTTGCAGTTCCATCAAGTTTTGTCATTATGATGCCTGTGATTGGAAGTAATTTATTAAATTCTTCGAGTTGATTAATTATATTTTGTCCCGATGTTGCATCTAAAACTAAAATAACCTCGTGAGGTGCTGTTTCATCACTTTTTTTAATTACATTTCCTATTTTTTTTAATTCATCCATTAAATTCTTTTTATTTTGTAATCTTCCTGCCGTGTCTACTATTACTTGATTTATGTTTTGACTTTGAGCTATTTCCATTGCTTTAAAAGCAACTGAAGCTGGATCTGATCCGGGATCTGATTTTACAATTTTAGCATCAACCCTGTTAGCCCATTCTTCTAATTGATCAATAGCAGCTGCTCTAAATGTATCGCATGCTGAAAAAAGAACTTTATTATTATTTTGTATAAATATTTTTCCTAATTTTCCAATAGTAGTTGTCTTACCAACTCCATTAACACCTGAAACTAATATTATATTTGTCTTTTCTTTTTTTAAGAAAAAATCTTTCTTTTCTAGGGGTTTCATTAGTTCTAAAATATAATTATTAAGAATTTCAAAAACTTCCTTTATTGGATCATTTTTAGGATCAATCTTTTTTTGAGCAATTATAGATTTTATCTCTGATGCTGCATCTATGCCCACGTCTGAGCCGATCAAGAATTCCTCTATTTTATCAAGAGTTGTATCGTCAATTTCTTTCTTAACTATTATTTCTTTAAGACCTGATGCTATATTACTTGCACTTCTTTTAAATCCGATTTTAAATTTTTCAAAAATACCCATTATATTTTGATATTAATTTTTTCAATTTCAGATACAGGACCTCTCATTTTTATATTTAATTCATTATCAATTTGAATATTTAAAATTCCTGTTGAAAATTCTATTTTTGAATTACTATTTTGTAGTTGATTTAAATTAGCTGCGACTGCCGTTGCACACGCCGCAGTCCCACAAGCTTTTGTTAAACCAGCGCCCCTCTCCCAAACTTTAATTTTGTAATGTTGTTCACTAATTTTTTGAGCTATTGTGACATTACATTTTTCAGGGAAAACTTCATGATTTTCTATTAATGGTCCATATTTTTTTAAATTTATTTTTTCTATATCCTCGCAAAAATATACGACATGAGGGTTTCCAACATTCACTGCAATACCACCATCCATTTTATTTCCGTCAATATCAATCATACCAAGTGATAGATTTTTAGTATCAAGATTTTTACTTAAAGGAATTTTGTTCCACTCTAAATTTGGAGTTCCAATTATTGTTTCAACATCTTTATTATTAAGGACCTTAGATTTTAATATTTTTGAGGATACTGAAATTTCAATTTCTTTTTTATTTTTTTCAATACTTAGTAAATAAGCAACGCATCTAGTTCCATTTCCACATGCTTCTGAGTGGCTTCCATCCGAGTTAAAAAAAGCAACATCAGCATCAGCTTTTTGACTTTTTTTTATGTAGATCAACTGATCGCACCCTATGAAATCTCTGTCACAAATTTTTAAGATTTGGTCAGTTGATAAGTTTAAATTATTTATTCTCTGATCAATAATAACAAAGTCGTTACCTAATCCATCCATTTTAAATGCTTCAAATTCCATATAAATAATACTTAACTTATTTATTGACTTTTTGAACCTCTAATATAGTTTACGCGCACTTCCGCAAAATACAGCAATTTGCGGTGTCTTTGGAAACAAAGAGATCGACACCAGTCAGCGAGGGTTCGCCCACTGGTGCGATACTTGCTGTGCGAAATTATGTTTGAAAATTTAACTAATAAATTTGAAGAAATTTTTTCTTCATTAAAAAAAGCTCCTTCTCTTGATGAAAAACAAGTTGATGAGGGTTTAAAAGGTATAAGGTTGGCCTTATTAGAAGCCGATGTTTCTTTAGACGTAGTTAAGGAGTTTATTAGTAGAGTTAAGCCTAAAGCGCTAGGTCAAGAAATTATAAGATCAACTTCTCCCGGGGATATGGTTGTAAAAATCGTTTATGACGAAATAGTATCTTTTTTAGGTGATAAGAATTCTGAAATCTCCCTTAATGCTGTCCCTCCAGTTCCAATCATGTTAGTTGGGTTGCAAGGTTCAGGAAAAACTACAACAACCTCAAAATTAGCGAAATTTTTAGAAAAAAATAATAAGAAAAAAGTTATGATGGCCAGTTTGGACGTTTACAGACCTGCCGCGCAAGAGCAATTGAGACTTTTGGGTGAACAAAATAATATTGAAACTTTGCCAATTATAGAAGGCCAGCTTCCTGCTGATATTTGTAGAAGAGCTTTAAGTGCTGCAAATTTAAATGGTTGTGAAGTAGTTTTATTTGATACTGCTGGAAGAACACAAATAGATTTTCAAATGATGAATGAAATCAAACAAATTGAAACTATTATTAATCCTGCAGAAACTATACTGGTAGCAGATTCTCTAACAGGTCAAGTTGCTGCTAATGTAGCAAAGGAATTTAAAAATACAGTAAATTTGAGCGGCATTATACTTACAAGAGCAGATGGAGATGGAAGAGGTGGAGCTGCATTGAGTATGAAATATGTTGCTGAGGTCCCCATAAAGTTTCTTGGTGTTGGAGAAAAAATTGAGAATTTTGAAGTTTTCCATCCTGATCGAATTGCAAATAGAATTTTGGGAATGGGAGATATCGTTTCCTTAGTTGAAAAAGCTTCAGAAGATTTAGATCAAGAAAATTTAAAGAAAACAGAAGAGAAACTTAAAAAAGGTCAATTCTCGATGGAAGATTATCTTTCTCAATTACGTCAAATGAAAAAGATGGGTGGAATAGAAGGCATAATGTCATTTCTCCCTGGAGTTTCAAAAATTAAATCACAAATGGACCAATCAGGAATAGATGAAAAAATTATAACTCAAAATGAAGCTGTTATTTTATCAATGACAAAGCAAGAAAGAGAAAATCCTAAAATTATAAATGGATCAAGAAAAAAAAGAATTGCTAATGGCTCAGGTACAGACATTGCCACTATCAATAAGTTGTTAAAACAATTTAAGATGATGTCAGAAATGATGAAAAAAATGTCTAAAGGAAACATGAAAGGAATGGCGGATAAAGGGATCCCGCCTGAACTATTTAATCAATTAAAATAAAGGAGATATAAGTAATGTTAAAAATGAGACTATCAATGGGAGGTACTAAAAAAAGGCCAGTATATAAAATTGTTGTGGCTGATAGTAGGTTTCCAAGAGACGGAAGGTTTATAGAAAAATTAGGTTTTTATAATCCGTTATTACCGAAGGATAAAAAGGAAAGAATTGGCTTAGATTCTGAGCGAATTAAATATTGGTTAGGTCAAGGAGCTCAGCCAACAACAAGAGTTGCAAGGTTATTGGGAGAAAACGATATAATGTCAATGCCTGAAAAAGGAAACAATCCTCAAAAAGCAATTCCTAAAAAAGATAGAAAAAAAGCTGACGAAGGTGGAGAAGCGAAACCAGAAGGAGATGCATCTAAGCCAGTAGAAGCACCTAAGGAAGAAGCTAAGCCAGCAGAAGCACCTAAGGAAGAAGCTAAGCCAGCAGAAGCACCTAAGGAAGAAGAAAAAAAATAATGTTAGAAGCTCGTATATTCACACTCTATCCAGATTTTTTTCCAGGTTATTTAGGTCAAGGTATTTTTGGTAAAGCACTATCAGAGAATAAATGGAAAATAGATACTGTGGATATAAGAGAGTATGCATTTGACAAACATAAAACTGTTGATGACACTCCCTATGGAGGAGGTGAAGGTATGTTAATGAAAGCAGATGTATTAGCAAAATCAATAGATAAGAATGTTAAAGATGGCGAAAAGATTATTTATCTAAGTCCGAAGGGTAAGTTGTTCAATCATCAATTAGCAAAACAACTATCTCAAGAAAAAACAATAAATATAATTTGTGGACACTTTGAAGGAGTTGATGAAAGATTATTAAAAACAAGAAATATTGAGGAAGTAAGTATAGGAGACTTTGTTTTATCTGGAGGTGAAGGAGCTTCATTTGTAATTCTTGATGCAATTTTAAGATTTATTCCTGGTATTCTTGGCAATACAAATTCAGCTAAAGAAGAAAGTTTTGAAAACGGACTTTTAGAGTATCCTCAATTTACAAAACCTCAAATATGGGAGGAAAAAAGTGTTCCAGATGTGCTATTATCAGGCGATCACGCCAAAATTAAAGACTGGCGTTTATCTCAATCTGAGGCTATAACACGCGACCGAAGACCAGATTTGTGGCAATTATATAAAAAGACTAAAGAGAATTAAAATGAAGACAATTGAAGAAATTAATCAATCTAAAGTAAAAAAAATTATTTCTGAGAGAAAGCATCCAGAATTTTTCCCAGGGGACATTGTTAAAGTTGGAGTTAGAATAACTGAGGGAAAAAGAGATCGTATTCAATATTTTGAAGGTGTGTGTATTGCAAAAAAAAATAGAGATATCAATTCTTCTTTTACTGTCAGAAAAATTTCTTTTGGTGAGGGTGTGGAAAGAACATTTGCTTTATATAGTCCGATTGTAGATACAATTAAAGTTGTAAGGTCAGGAAAAGTTAGAAGAGCCAAGTTATATTATTTGAGAGATAGAACAGGTAAATCTGCACGAATTGCAGAAAAAATTAAAAAGAAAATAGGTATAGATGTTGAAACTAAGATTCACGAAGTAACAGAAGAAAATGTTATGCCTGATACAGAACAAAAAACAGCAGATAACCAACAAGATTCTAATAATGATGCTCCAAAAGTAGAAGCAAAAAAACCAGAAGAAAAAAAAGAAACTAAAGAAGAAACCCCATCAGTAGAAAAAAAAACTGATGAAAAAAAAGAAAATCCTGAAGTAAAAAAATAATTTTTTACAATGCCTCAAACTATATACGATAAAATATGGAATGATCATCTTGTTCATCAACAAGAGGATGGGACTTCACTTTTATTTGTTGATAGACATTTAATTCATGAAGTTACTAGTCCACAAGCATTTGAAGGTTTGAGAAATTCTAATAGAAAAGTTAGACAACCTTCTTTAACTTTAGCAGTAGCAGATCATAATGTTCCAACAACGGATAGATCAGTGCCTATTACTGACGAAGATTCAAAAATACAAATTGAGACACTAGAAAAAAACTGTGCAGAATTTGGAATAAATCTTTTTGGAATGAACGATAAAAGACAAGGAATAGTTCATATTATTGGTCCAGAACAAGGATTCACACAACCTGGAACTATTATCGTTTGTGGTGATAGTCACACAGCTACTCATGGAGCATTCGGTGCATTAGCATTTGGAATTGGAACTTCAGAAGTAGAGCATGTATTGGCAACGCAGACTTTAGTTCAAAAAAAATCAAAAAATTTTAGAATAAACGTTAATGGCTCTCTTCCTGTTGGAGTAACATCAAAGGATGTAATATTACAAATAATTGGAAAAATTGGTACAGCTGGCGGCACTGGTTATGTAATTGAATATGCTGGAAACTTAATTTCTAATTTAAGTGTCGAACAAAGAATGACGATTTGCAATATGACAATTGAAGGTGGAGCAAGGGCTGGATTAATAGAGCCAGATGAAAAAGTTTTTAATTATTTAAAAGGTAAACCAATGTCTCCAAAGAATTCAAATTGGGACAAAGCATTAGAATACTGGAGTAAATTAAAGTCTGATGGTGATGCAGTATTTGACAAAGAAATCAGTCTTGAGGGCAAAGATATTAAACCAATGGTAACTTGGGGAACTTCGCCTCAAGATGTAGTAGATATTGATGGAATTGTTCCTGATCCTGAAAATGAGCTAAACGAAGACAGAAAAAATTCTATTAATAGATCATTAAAATATATGGGTTTAAAGCCGAAAACTAAAATAAAAGATATTAGAATTGATAAAGTTTTTATTGGAAGTTGCACAAATGGAAGAATCGAAGATCTAAGAGAAGCTGCGAAAATCTTAAAAGATAAAAAAATTGCTTCTCATGTAAATGCAATGATAGTTCCCGGCTCAGGATTAGTAAAACAACAAGCAGAGCAAGAAGGTTTAGATGTAATATTTAAAAATTCTGGATTTGAATGGCGTGAGCCAGGTTGTTCAATGTGTTTAGCTATGAATGCAGATAAGTTGAAGCCAGAAGAAAGATGTGCATCAACATCAAATAGAAATTTCGAAGGAAGACAAGGACGAGGCGGAAGAACACATTTAGTTAGCCCAGCTATGGCTGCTGCAGCTGCTATATCTGGAAATTTAGATGATGTTAGAAAATACAATAGTTAAATGAACAAATTCTCAACATTAAAAAGTATTCCTGCATATTTACCAATTGTAAATATTGATACAGATATGATTATTCCAAAGCAATTTTTAAAAACAATAAAAAGAACAGGACTTGGAAAAAATTTATTTTATGAAATGAGATATGACGAAAAAGGTAAAGTAGTAGATGACTTTATCTTAAATAAATCCCCATATGATAATTCTAAGATTCTAATTGCAGGGAATAATTTTGGATGTGGATCATCTAGAGAACATGCGCCATGGGCACTTTTAGACTTTGGTATCACTTGCGTTATAAGTACTAGTTACGCAGATATATTTTATAATAATTGTTTTAAAAATGGAATATTGCCTATTAAAGTTAATGATGAACAGATAAAAGAACTTTCTGAATATTCTAAGAGACAAGAAGAAATTGCAATAAATTTACCAGATCAAAAAATAATTTTTGGAAATAAAGAAATCAAATTTGAATTAGATGAATTTAAAAAAAAATGTTTAATTGAGGGACTAGATGATATTGCACTGTCTTTGGAAAAGTCTAATAAAATAATTTCATTTGAAGAAAAATTAAAATCCGCAAAGCCTTGGATATTTAATGATTAAAGTCAAAAAAAGAAAATTCTTATTATTACCAGGTGACGGTATTGGTCCCGAGGTTATTGGTGAAGTTAAAAAAATTATAACTTGGTTTAATGTAAATAAATCTCTTGATTTTGATATGGAAGAGGCCTTAGTTGGAGGAGCATCTTACGACAAGCACGGAACACCGATTACAGATGAAGTATTTTATAAATCATTAGAATGTGAAGCAGTCATTTTAGGAGCTGTGGGTGGACCAAAATATGATAATTTAGATTTTTCCAAAAGACCTGAGAGAGCTCTTCTTAAGCTAAGAAAAGAATTAAAATTATTTGCAAATTTGAGGCCTGCAATTTGTTTTAAACAATTAGTTGAGGCATCTACGCTAAAACCTGAAATCGTATCAGGTCTAGACATCATGATTGTTAGAGAATTGACAGGTGGTATTTATTTTGGTGAGCCGAGAGGTATCAAGCCAATTGATAATGGTGAACGTAAAGGAATAAATACTCATACTTATACTTCATCAGAAATTAAAAGAGTTGCTAGAGTTGCATTTGATCTAGCAAAGAAGAGAAACAATAAAGTTACTTCCTGTGAAAAATCGAATGTTATGGAAGCAGGTCAATTATGGAAAGAGGAAGTTCAAAATCTTCACGATAAAGAATTTAAAGATGTTGAGTTAAATCATATGCTTGCAGATAATTGTGCAATGCAACTTTTGAGAAATCCAAAGCAATTTGATGTAATTGTGACAGATAATTTGTTTGGTGATATGTTGTCAGATGAAGCATCTATGCTGACGGGATCTTTAGGTTTATTACCTTCAGCTTCTTTGGGTGCAAAAAATAAAGATGGTGAAATGAGAGCAATGTATGAGCCTGTTCATGGATCTGCTCCAGATATCGCTGGAAAAGGAATTGCAAATCCAATAGCAACTATCTTGAGTTTTGCAATGGCTTTGAGGTACTCTCTTGACTTAGATAAAGAAGCTGATGACTTAGAAAAAGCAGTGCAAAATGTACTAGATGATGGGTTAAGAACTAAAGACATTATGTCAAAAGGAACAAAAGAAACTTCAACTTCTGGTATGGGAGATGCGATTATTGCATATTTGCAAAAATAAAAAAATTAACTTAATTTGATACTATTAAATTTATGACTGTTTATTCTGCACCTGTGAAAGATATGATGTTCTTATTTGAACATCTAAAAGATAATAAAAATTATAACGAAATTGAAAAGTATAAAGAAGTTACTTCTGATCTAGTAAAAGATATATTAGAGGAAGCTGCAAAAATTAATGAAGAAATGCTTCTTCCTTTAGCAAAAGCTGGAGACGAAAATCCTTGTGTCTATGAAAATGGAGTAGTTAGAACTCCTCCAGGTTATAAAGAGGCATATTCAAAATTTATAGAAGATGGATGGGTATCTTTAACTTGTGATCCAAAATATGGTGGTCAAGGAATGCCAAAAACTGTAAGTGCTTTTTTTGATGAAATGCTTTCATCATCAAGTTTATCTTTTAAATTATATAGTGAATTAAGTATAGGTGCATACAATTGTATTTTGAGTCATGCAACTGAAGAAATCAAAAACACATATCTTCCTAAAATTGTTGAGGGTAAATGGAGTGGGACAATGTGTTTAACAGAGCCTCAATGTGGAACAGATTTAGGATTAATAAAAACAAAGGCAATTAAAAATGAAAATGGTACTTATAATATAAGTGGACAAAAAATCTTTATTACTTCTGGTGACCACGATTTAACTGAAAATATTATACACCTTGTTTTAGCAAGAACGCAGGACGCACCAAAAGGAACGAAGGGAATAAGTTTATTTTTAGTACCAAAATATGAAATTAATGATGATGGATCAATTGGTCCAAGAAACGGCGTCAATACTGTTTCAATTGAATCAAAAATGGGTATTAAAGGTTCACCCGCATGTGTATTAAGTTTTGATGATGCCAAAGGGTATATGATCGGACCAGAGAACAAAGGCTTAAATTCTATGTTTACAATGATGAACTTAGAAAGAATCGTTGTCGGTATACAAGGATTAGGTCTATCTGAAACAGCTTATCAAACTGCTTTAAGTTATTCTAAAGAGAGAAAACAAGGTAAATCAAATAATAATTCTAATGGAGAAACAGATTTAATTATTAAGCACGCAGATATTCGAAGAAGTTTATTAAATATGAAGTCTATAATTGAGGGAGAAAGATCCTTATCTTTTTGGATGGCTCAGCAGGTAGATGTAAGCTTAAGTCATAGTTCAGAGGAAGTAAAAAAAGATGCATCGGATATTGTAGGTCTTATGACCCCAGTAATTAAGTCATTTTTTACAGATATGGGTATGGAAATAACCAATGAAGCAATTCAGGTTTTTGGTGGCTATGGTTATACCAAAGACCAAGGGATAGAACAATTATTTAGAGATAATAGAATTACACCTATTTACGAAGGAACTAATTCTGTGCAGGCAATTGATTTTGTATTTAGAAAAATTAGTCAGAAAAAAGTTTTTGAAAATTTTATGAAATATGTAGATACAGAAATACAAAATTGTTCAAAAGTAGACAATTTAAATGAACATGTAAAAAAAATATCTGAATTAAAAAATATATTGTCAGATTTCACGGACTGGATATCTCCTAATGGCAATACGCCAAAAGACGATATAAGCGCATCATGTAACGATTATTTAAGATTTTTTGGTTATTTTTGTCTTTCATTTATATGGCTAAAAACAATGAGAAAAAGCTATGAAAATTTGGAAAACAATAAAGAGTTTTATGAAGATAAATTAAATACAGGAAATTATTATTTTGACAAAATTTTGCCTAGAGCTGAGAGCCATTATAAATCTGCTATTTCTGGTAGTAAATATACTATGAGCGCAAAATTTAACTGATGAATAAATATAATCAAAACTTAGATAAAAATCCTTCAAATTATGTCCCGTTAACACCGCTTAGCTTTCTAGAAAGAGCAAAAGATATTTATCCAAATTATGAGGCTTTAGTATATGAAACAAAATCTTTCACATGGACTGAAGTATTTAACAGGTGCACCAAATTTGCAAGTGCACTAGAGAAAATTGGTATTGTTGAAGGAGACACAGTTTCAGTTATGACCTTTAATACTCCAGAGATTTTTGAAGCACATTATTCTGTTCCTATGACGGGAGCCGTTTTAAATACAATTAATTCAAGACTTGATGCAAAAACTGTTGCTTATATTTTAGAACACAGTGAAGCAAAAGTATTAATAATAGATAGACAATTGCATGCAGTTGCAGAAAAGGCTTTATCAACTTTAAAAGAAAAACCAATCGTAATTGATGTTCAAGATGATTTTGCTGACCAATCATTGTTAAAAAAAATTGGAGATAGAGAATATGAGGAATTTTTAAGCACTGGTGATGAAAATTATATTTGGAAAAAACCAAAGGATGAATGGCAAGCAATTTCTTTAAGTTATACGTCTGGAACAACCGGAAATCCAAAAGGTGTTGTTTATCATCATAGAGGTTCTTATTTAATGTCAACAGGTAGTGCTGTTGCTTGGAATATGCCAAATAGATTAAATTTTTTAACAGTTGTACCAATGTTCCACTGTAATGGATGGGGGTACCCGTGGACAATACCAATGTTAAATGGAAAAACAGTTTGTTTAAGAGCTATTGATGTAAAAAAAATATTTGAATTAATTGAAAAGCACGACATTACCCATTTTGGAGGGGCACCTATTGTACTTAATATGATAACAGGTGCATCACAAAATGATATCAAAGAATTAAAAAACAAAGTTTATGTTTTAACTGCTGGAGCACCACCTCCAAGTATTATTTTCAAAAAAATGAAAGCATTAGGATTTGAGGTAATGCATGTCTATGGTTTAACAGAAACATATGGACATGTTTTACAATGTGCTTGGAATGATGAATGGAATGGTTTTGAAGAAGACAAAATTAATGAAATTAAAGCAAGACAAGGTGTGAGATTTCCAAACACAGAAGGAGTGGTTGTTTTAGATCCAGAAACTATGAAACCCGTGCCTATGGATGGAGAAACCATTGGCGAGATAATGATCAAAGGTAATGTTGTTATGAAAGGGTATTTTAAAGACAAAGAGGCCACTGAAAAGGCTATGAAAGATGGATGGTTTCACTCTGGTGATTTGGCAGTTATTTATCCAGATGGATACATCAAGGTTAAAGATAGGTCGAAAGATATTATTATTTCAGGCGGAGAGAATATTTCTTCTATCGAAATCGAAAACACACTTTCTAAGCACCCAGCTGTTTCAATTGTTGCTGTAGTAGCAAAACCAGATGAGAAATGGGGAGAAGTTCCATGCGCATTTATAGAGAAAGTGGCAGATAAAGAGACAAATGAAAAAGAATTAATCGATTTTTGTAGAGAAACTCTAGCAGGGTTCAAAATTCCAAAAAAAATAGACTTCTGTGAACTTCCAAAAACATCAACAGGTAAAATCCAAAAATTTGAATTAAGAAAAAGAGCTAAGGAACTTACTTAGATTTCTTTCAAATTAACAACTTACTTTCTTTACAAATAGATAAAAAGATGACACTAAGCTAAAAAATGAAAAACTTTTCTATTGCAAAATCAAGAAGACTTAGAGGTACGCCTTATACATCAAGAATTGAAAAACAAGGTGTTACAGCTTACACAATATACAATCATATGTTGCTTCCTGCTGCATTTGGTTCTTTAGAAGACTCATATCATCATTTAAAAGAGCATGTTCAAGTTTGGGATGTGGCTGCTGAAAGACAAGTAGAGATTACTGGAAAAGATGCTGCAAAATTGGTTCAACTTATGACTTGTAGAGATCTTTCGAAATCAAAAGACGGAAGATGTTATTATTGTCCAATAATAGATGATAATGCTGGATTAATTAATGATCCAGTTGTTCTAAGATTTAATGAGAATAAATGGTGGGTTTCTATTGCAGATACGGATGTAATCTTATTTGCAAAAGGATTGGCAATTGGAAATAAATTTGATGTAAATATTATCGAACCCGAAGTTGACATTATGGCTGTGCAAGGGCCTAAATCTTTTAAATTGATGGAAAAAGTTTTTGGAGAAAAGATAACAAAATTAAAATTTTTTGGTTTTGATTATTTTGATTTTGCAGGAGCCAAACATTTAATTGCTCAATCAGGATGGTCTAAACAAGGTGGATATGAAATTTATGTAGAGAATAATGAGGCGGGTTTAAAACTATACGATCATTTATTTGAAATTGGAGATGAGTTTAATATTAGAGCAGGATGTCCTAATTTAATTGAACGTATCGAAAGTGGATTACTTTCTCAAGGAAACGATATGGACAATGGAGACAACCCATACGAATGTGGCTTTGATAAATATATTAATATTGATAGTGATGTTGAATTTTTAGGAAAAGAGCAATTAAAAAAAATAAAGTCTGAAGGAATTAAAAGAAAACTAATGGGCGTTAAAATTGATACTGATAAAATAAGCGTAACTGGTTCAATGAATTTAACAGATGAAAAAAATAATATAATCGGAGAACTACGATCAGGTTGTTACAATCCAACTTTTAAACAGGTAATTGGTATAGCTATGATAAAAAAACCATATTTTGAAGCAAAGCAAACATTCAAAATTGATATAAATGGTAATAGTTTTAACGGAACAGTTTGCGATTTACCTTTCATTTAGTATAAATCTTTAAAATGACTAATATAGCTATCATCGGTGCAACCGGTAATGTTGGAAGAAAGACACTAGAAGTTATAGAAAAAAAGGATATTAAATTTAATAACCTTTTTTTAGTAGCTTCTTCTAATAGTGCTGGAAAAAAAATAAGTTTTAAGGGCAAAGATTATGAAGTCCATGATCTTGAAAAATACGATTTTTCAAATGCAAATATAACTTTTTTTGCAGCAGGTGGTAAAATTGCAGAACAATATGCAGAAAGTGCAGCAAAATTAACAACTGTAATTGATAATTCTAGTTTTTTTAGAATGGATCCTGACGTTCCACTTATTGTACCTCAAGTGAATGCAGAAAAAATTAATGAAATGAAAAAAAATATTGTGGCAAATCCTAACTGCTCAACAGCTCAGTTAGTATTAGCTCTTAAACCATTACATGATTTATATAAAATAAAAAGAGTAATAGTTTCCACTTATCAATCTGTTTCTGGAGGCGGAAAAGCACCTATGGATGAATTGATTGAACAAACTAAATCTTACCTTGATGGAAATTCTGTTGAATCTAAAAATTTTACTAAACAAATAGCTTTCAATATCATTCCTCACATTGATGTTTTTTCGGATGATGGATACACAAAAGAAGAATTGAAAATGACTAATGAAACAAAAAAAATACTGGACAATAATATAGAGCTAACAGCTACGTGCGTTAGAATCCCTGTTCTTGTATCACATTCAGAATCAGTAAATATAGAGTTTGAAAATCCTTATTCTCTAGAACAAATCAGAGAAGCATTAAATAATGCTGATGGTTGTAGAGTTATAGATAAAAGAGAAAATGGAGGATATAGTACACCAATAGAAGCAACTGGTAGTGATGAAACATTTATCTCAAGAATTAGAGATGATAAAACAAAAGAGAATTCAATTAATTTGTGGATTGTTTCAGATAACCTATTAAGAGGCGCCGCATTAAATTCTGTTGAAATTGCAGAAACAATTATGAAAGCAAATCAAAATGGAAAATAATCCTTTATCTCCTCATATTCAAATTTATAGATGGCATGTTTCATCTTTAGTTTCAATATCTCATAGAATTACAGGAATAATAAATATATTAGCAATAACTTTAATTTGTATCTTTTTTATTTTTTTTTCATTTAGCGAAGGAAGTCATGAATTTATAAAATTATTCCTCCAATCTATTGTTGGGAAATTTTTCATCTTGGGTATTACATGGTCTTTTAGTTTTCAAATCTTAAGTGAGATAAGACATTTAATTATGGATTTTGGTTATGGATTTGAGTTAAAAACCACAAAAATTACTGGCTTAATTGTAATATTTGGATCTTTTATATTAACCGTTTCAATTTATTTAATAGGACGAAATTTATTTTAATGAGAGCAGTAACAAAAAAATGGGTATTTTTAAAAGTGAGTTCTCTCATATTAGTACCTTTGATGTTATGGTTTGCTTTAAATTTGGTTAGTATTTATGACAAAAGCTACTTAGAGATATTAACTTTTCTAACTTCTCAACCTTCAAAGTTTATATTTAGTCTTTTTCTTATTTTTGCTTACTTTTTCTCGGCATTAAGCATCAGCGAGGTTTTTGAAGACTATATTAAAGATGAAAAAATCAAAAATGCCGCAAACAAAGCTTTAAATTTTTTTGCTATAACAATTCCTTTAATTACAATATTTACGGTATTTAAACTAACTATATGAAATCTTATAATATTATAGATCATGAATACGATGTCGTTGTCCTTGGTGCTGGAGGTTCTGGCCTAAGAGCTGCGGTTGGCTTAAGTGAAGCTGGATTAAAAACTGCATGCATTTCTAAAGTCTTTCCAACCAGAAGTCATACATCAGCTGCTCAAGGTGGAATTTCGGCAGCCCTTGGAAACATGGGAGAAGACGATTGGCGTTGGCATATGTACGATACTGTAAAAGGAGCAGATTGGTTAGGCGATCAAGATAGTATTGAATATTTGTGTAAGGAAGCTCCAAAAGCAGTACTAGAATTAGAAAAGTATGGTGTTCCTTTTAGTAGAACAGAAGACGGAAAAATCTATCAAAGACCATTTGGAGGAATGACAAAAAATTATGGAAATGGAATTGTACAAAGAACTTGTGCTGCAGCAGACAGAACTGGTCATGCAATTCTTCATACATTGTATGGTCAAGCACTTAAACACAATACAGAATTTTTTATTGAATATTTTGCATTAGACTTAATTATGAAAGATGGGCAATGCAAAGGTTTAATTGCTTGGAATTTAAATGATGGAACAATTCATCGTTTTAGATCTCACATAACAATTATAGCCACAGGGGGATATGGGAAAGTGTATTACTCAGCAACATCCGCACATACTTGTACTGGTGATGGTAATGCAATGGTATTAAGAGCTGGATTACCTCTTCAAGATATGGAGTTTGTACAATTTCACCCAACAGGAATATATGGACATGGAACACTTATTTCTGAAGGTGTAAGGGGTGAAGGTGGATATTTGGTAAACTCTAAAGGTGAGAGATTTATGGAGAGATATGCTCCTAACGCTAAAGATCTTGCATCAAGAGATGTAGTTAGTAGATCAATGTCAATTGAAATCAATGAGGGAAGAGGTGTTGGTAAAGATCAAGACCATGTTCATTTATATTTAAGTCATTTAGATAAAAAAGTTATTGAAGATAGATTGCCAGGTATCACAGAAGCAGCAAGATTATTTGCAAATGTAGATGTAACTAAAGAACCAATACCAGTTGTTCCAACTGTTCATTATAATATGGGTGGTATACCAACAAATTATAAAGCTGAAGTTTTAACAGTAAACGGATCTCAAAAAACAGTCCCAGGCTTGATGGCGATTGGTGAGGCCGCATGCGTATCTGTGCATGGAGCAAATAGATTAGGTTCAAATTCACTAATTGATTTGGTTGTTTTTGGAAGAGCCGCAGCTAAGAGAGCAGCGGAATTAGTAAAACCTGGTACGCCTCACGAAGAAGTTAGTGAAAGCGAAACTGAAAAATGTCTAAATAGATTTGATAAACTGAGATATGCAGAGGGAGATAATGGAACTGCTGAACTTAGACTGGCGATGCAAAAAACAATGCAGTCTAAATGTGCTGTATTTAGAACTGAAAAGAATCTTAAAGAGGGTGTAGATGAGATCAGAAAAACATATGATGGCATGGAATCGATTTCTGTTAAAGATAAATCGTTGGTATTCAATACTGATTTAGTTGAGACTTTAGAATTTGATAATTTAATTAGACAAGCGATAACAACTGTAGATTCTGCATATCACAGAAAAGAAAGCAGAGGAGCTCATGCTCGTGAAGATTATCCGAAAAGAAATGATGAAAAATTTATGAAACATACATTATCTTGGTGTGATGGAAAAAATACTAAAATTGAATACAGAGATGTACATACTTCAACATTAACAAATGAAGTCCAATATTTTCCTCCACAAGAAAGAGTGTATTAATGGTTCAATTAAATTTACCACAAAACTCAAAAGTTAATAAAGGTAAATATTTTAAAGACAAAACCGGTTCAAAGAATATCAGAAAAGTAAATGTTTACAGATGGGATCCATCAACTGGAGAGAACCCAAGAATAGACACATATGAAGTAGACATGGATAATTGTCCATCTAAAGTTTTAGA
Organism: uncultured Pelagibacteraceae bacterium; assembly: GCA_902595815.1. GTDB lineage: Bacteria > Pseudomonadota > Alphaproteobacteria > Pelagibacterales > Pelagibacteraceae > Pelagibacter. The sequence goes on along the minus strand of CACJRL010000001.1, from coordinate 7,076 downwards.
CATACTAAATAAAATTAAAAACGAAATTGATCCAACACTTGCATATAGAAGATCTTGTGCGCATGGAGTTTGTGGTTCTTGTGCAATGAATATGGGTGGAAAAAATGGTCTTGCATGTACTAAGCCACATGCAGAAATTAAGGGAGATATAGATATATACCCTTTGCCTCACTTAAAAGTAAAAAAAGATTTAATAGGAGACTTAAGTGGATTATATAAACAATACCAATCCATTGAACCTTGGTTAAAAAATAATTCAAAAAGTGAAACAACAGAAATTCATCAATCTCCAGAAGATAGAGCTAAACTTGATGGAGCTTATGAATGTATAATGTGTGCTTGTTGTTCTACTTCATGTCCTAGTTATTGGTGGAACGGTGATAAGTATTTAGGTCCTGCTGTTTTATTACAAGCTTATAGATGGATAATGGATAGCAGAGACGAAGATAGAAAGGAAAGACTTCAAAAGGTTGCAGATGAACTTAAGCTTTATAGATGCCATACGATTTTGAACTGCACTAACGCATGTCCAAAAGGATTAAATCCAGCAAAAGCTATTGCTGAGATAAAGAAAATGCTTGCAACCACATAATTACTTATTTAAATACATCCATGAATTTAATTGAGCATTTTATCGATGGTAAAATTGTTTCAGGTACATCTGATAGAAAAGGAAAAGTATTTAATCCTGCTATAGGCAAACAAGAGTCTGAGGTTAGACTTGGCACAAAACAAGATCTTGATTTAGCAGTACAAAAAGCAAAAAAAGCATTTGAAACATGGTCAAATGTAACTCCAATACAAAGAGCTAGAATTATATTTAAATACAAAGAAATAATTGAAAAAAATTCTGACCTGCTAGCCAAGATGATTGTATCAGAGCATGGAAAAGTTTATGAAGATGCTAAAGGTTCTCTCACAAGAGGATTAGAGGTAGTTGAATTTGCATGTGGAATTCCACAAATGCTAAAAGGTGACTTTACAGAAAATGTAGGTACAAACATTGATAGTTGGTCAGTGAGACAGCCATTAGGTGTATGTGCAGGTATTACACCATTTAATTTTCCTGCAATGGTTCCAATGTGGATGTTTCCAATGGCAATAGCTTGCGGAAATACATTTGTATTAAAACCTTCTGAAAAAGATCCATCTTGTCCATTAAAACTTGCAGAGCTATTTAGTGAAGCTGGTTTACCAGATGGGGTTTTGAATGTTGTTAATGGAGATAAAGAAGTTGTAGATGCAATTTTGGAACATAAAGATATATCCGCAGTAAGTTTTGTTGGATCAACACCTATTGCTAAATACATTTATGAAAATGCAGCCAAAAATGAAAAACGCGTTCAAGCTCTTGGAGGAGCTAAAAATCATTGTGTTGTAATGCCAGATTGTGATTTAGATCAAGCAGTAAACGGTCTAATGGGTGCAGCATATGGGTCTGCAGGAGAGAGATGTATGGCTCAATCTGTTGCTGTTGCTGTTGGTAATGTAGGTGACAAACTAGTCGATGAATTATCTAAAAAAGTGGAAGCTTTAAAAATTGGACCAGGCATGGATAAGAATTCTGAAATGGGTCCTTTAGTAACAAAAGAGCATCTTGAAAGAGTAAGAGGTTATGTTGATTTAGGTATTAAAGAAGGTGCAGACCTTGTGGTTGATGGAAGAGATATCAAACTTCAAGGTTATGAAGACGGTTATTATATTGGCGGTTGCTTATTTGATAATGTTAAAAAAGATATGAGAATTTATAAAGAGGAGATATTTGGACCTGTATTATCTGTTGTCAGAGCTAAAGATTTTAATGAAGCATTAAATTTAATTAATGACCATGAGTTTGGTAATGGAACAAGTATTTATACAAGAGATGGAGATGCAGGAAGAACATTTGCAAATCAAATTAAAGTAGGAATGGTTGGAATTAATATCCCTATCCCTGTGCCAGTTGCTTTTCATAGTTTTGGTGGATGGAAGAGATCATTATTTGGAGATCAACATATGCACGGGCCAGAAGGAGTTAGATTTTATACTAAATTAAAAACAATTACTTCAAGATGGCCTTCAGGTGTTAGATCAGATCCTGAATTTATAATGCCAACAATGAAATAGTAAAATGTCAAAAATATCATTAATAGGAGCTGGACAAATAGGTGGAACTTTAGCACATTTAATTGGACTAAAGGAGCTTGTTGATGAAGTAGTATTATTTGACGTAGCAAGTGGAATTGCTAAAGGTAAAGCATTGGATATTGCACAGTCTTCATCTGTTGATGGATTTAATGTAAAATTTTCAGGTACTGATAATTATGAAGATATAAAAAATTCAGATGTAATCATTATTACGGCTGGTGTTCCAAGAAAACCAGGAATGAGTAGAGATGATTTATTAGGAATAAATTTAAAAATTATAAAACAGGTTGCTGAAGGTATAAAGCAGCATGCACCAAATGCCTTTGTTATATGTATTACAAATCCATTGGATGTAATGGTTATGGCTTTTCAAAAATTTTCTGGACTATCGCCTAACAAAGTTGTTGGAATGGCTGGAATATTGGACACATCAAGATTTAAACTATTTTTATCTTTAGAGTTAGATGTGCCTGTTAAAGAAATTGAGGCAATGGTAATGGGAGGTCATGGAGATACTATGGTTCCTCTACCAAGATTTACAAAAGTTTCAGGCAGACCATTATTAGATTTAGTAAAAGAAGGAAAAATTTCAAAGGATAAATTGGAAAGTATAAATCAAAGAACTAGAGATGGAGGTGCTGAAATTGTTAAATATTTAGAAAAAGGTTCAGCATTTTATGCACCGGCAGCTTCAGGTGTTGAAATGGCAGAAGCATACTTAAAAGATAGCAAAAAAATGCTCCCTTGTGCTGCTCATTTAAATGGACAATACGGAATAAGCAATATTTACGCTGGAGTGCCAGTAATTGTTGGAAAGAACGGTATAGAAAAAATCGAAGAAATTGAGCTAGATGAAAATGAAAAATCTGAGTTTAATAACTCAGTAGATGCTGTAAAAAAATTATGGGAAGCTGCATCCAAAATTGATCCTAGTTTAAATAACTAGTTAATGAATATTCACGAACACCAAGCAAAGAATATACTTAGAAAATATGGAGCTAAAGTTCCGGATGGAGTTTATGCTCTAGATGTAAATGAATTATTGGAAAAAGCTAAAAATCTTAAAACTGATAAATATGTGTTGAAAGCACAAATTCATGCTGGAGGTAGAGGTAAAGCTGGTGGAGTTAAAATAGTAAATGATTTAAAAAGTCTTGAAACAGAGGCAAAATCCTTGCTTGGAAAAAAATTAATCACTCATCAGACAGGACCTAGCGGAAGAATTGTTAAAAGATTATATGTCGAAGTTTCATCTAACATTGATAAAGAATTTTATTTGTCTTGTGTTGTAGATCGTGCGAGCTCAAAGATAGCTTTTATCTCAAGTGATCAAGGGGGTATGGATATAGAAGAAGTCGCAATCAAATCTCCTGAGAAAATTTTAACAACAAAAGTAGACTTAGATAACGAAATATCTGATGAAAATTGTACTAAAATAATAAGTATTTTTAATCTAGATGAAGAAACAAAAGAGCAAGGAATTAGTCTAATCAAGTCCATATACAAATTATTTATAGAAACGGATGCTAATTTAATTGAAATTAATCCTTTAATTTTAACAAAAGAAAAAGAGTTGATTTGTTTAGATGCAAAAATGAATTTTGATGGAAATGCTTTATTCAGACATCCAGAGCTAATTGAGTTGAGAGACCTCAATGAAGAAGAAGAAACAGAGATAGAAGCTAGCAAGCATGATTTAGCATATATTAAACTTGATGGAACAATTGGATGCATGGTTAATGGAGCTGGGCTTGCAATGGCAACTATGGACATAATTAAATTATATGGAAAGGAACCAGCAAATTTTTTAGATGTTGGTGGTGGGGCTTCTAAAGAAAAAGTGGCAGCTGCATTTAAAATAATTTTATCAGATAAAAATGTTAAAGGAATATTGATTAATATTTTTGGCGGAATAATGAGATGTGATGTTCTTGCCCAAGGTGTTGTGGATGCTGCAAAAGAAATAAAAATGAATGTTCCTTTAGTTGTAAGATTAGCCGGAACAAATTTTGAAGAGGGAAAAAAAATACTTGATAATTCAGGTCTTGAGTTAATTTCTGCATCTGATTTATCAGATGCTGCCAAAAAAATTGTAGAGGAAATTAAATAAATGTCAGTTTTAGTTAATAAAAACACAAAGTTAATTTGCCAAGGTTTTACGGGTAGTCATGGAACCTTTCATTCGGAGCAAGCAATTAAATATGGAACAAATTTAGTCGGAGGGGTTACACCAAAAAAAGGTGGTCAAACTCATCTAGATAGACCAGTATTTAATACAGTAAAGGAAGCAGTCGATAAAACTGGTGCCAACGCAACTATGATTTATGTTCCTGCGAAATTTGCATCCGCAGCAATCATAGAGGCCATTGAAGCTAACTTAGAATTAATTGTTTGTATCACTGAGGGAATACCAGTTCTTGATATGATTAAGGTCAAAAAAAAGTTACTTAATTCAAAATCAAGATTAATCGGTCCCAATTGTCCAGGGATAATTACGCCTGATGAATGCAAGATCGGAATAATGCCAGGAAATATACATAAAAAGGGTTCTGTTGGTATTGTATCAAGATCTGGAACTTTGACCTATGAGGCTGTCGCACAAACTACAGAGAATGATTTGGGACAATCAACATGTATAGGTATAGGTGGTGATCCAATAAATGGTACGAACTTCATTGATTGTTTAGATTTATTTTTAAAGGATGAGGAAACTAAATCAATTTTAATGATTGGTGAAATAGGAGGATCAGCTGAAGAAGAAGCAGCTGAATTTGTAAAAAATCATGAAATAAAAAAACCCATGGTTGGTTTTATTGCAGGAGTTACAGCACCACCGGGTAGAAGAATGGGACATGCAGGGGCCATAATATCAGGTGGTAAAGGTGGGGCTAAAGATAAGATCAAAAAAATGGAAGATTGTGGCATAGAAGTAGCCACATCACCTTCAGAAATTGGAAAAACATTGTTAAATAAATTGTCCAATTGAAAACAAAATTTAGTATTATAATAAAATAAAATGAGTTCTCCTAAAAATCTGGAATATAAAAAAACATCGTTTTTAAATAAGACCAATAGTGCATTTATTGAAGAAATGTATGTAAAATTTATAAACAAAGATCCATCTCTCTCTGAAAGTTGGATTGAATATTTCTCAAGTGTAGATGAGGATATGAAGATATTAGTCGACGAGATAAATGGACCGTCGTGGAAACCTTTTTCAAAAAAAATTAATATTGAGGATGTCGAGAAAACAGCTAAAGAAAACGAAAAAAACAAAGATAACTCTAGCAAGTTTAATTTCCAAGTAATTGCAAATTCAAATAAAAATTCAATAAGTGCTGTAGCCTTGATAAGAGCTTATCGGCTAAGGGGACATCTATTATCAAAATTAGATCCTTTAGAATTGATGAAGTCAGAATATTTAGACGAATTACATCCTGAGTACTATGGTTTTAAAAAAGAAGATTATGACAAAGAAATTTTTCTTAACGGAATAATAAATAAAAAAAGTGCAAATATTAGAGAAATACTCAAGTTTTTAAAAAAAACTTATTGTGGCCCTATAGGTTATGAATATATGCATATTTCAAATCCAACTGAGAGAATGTGGTTTAGAGATAGGGTTGAAAAAGACGAAAATGCACTCAAGTTTACAAAAAATGGAAAGCAAGCGATTTTAAATAAATTAATACAAGCAGAGGGCTTTGAAAAATTTTTAAATACAAAATATGTTGGTACTAAAAGATTTGGTTTAGATGGCGGAGAAAGTCTAATACCTGCTCTTGAGCAAATTATAAAAATTGGAGGACAATCTAAAATAAAAGAAGTTAAAATAGGAATGTCACATAGAGGAAGACTAAATGTTTTAGCAAACGTTTTACAAAAATCTTATAAAAGAATTTTTAATGAATTTGCTGGTGAAATGGATGGATCAGAAGATGGTGCTGGAGATGTAAAATACCATTTAGGAGCCTCATCTGATAGAGAATTTGATGGAAATCCTGTACACGTAAGTTTAACAGATAATCCTTCACACTTAGAGGCGGTTAATCCTGTTGTTCTTGGCCAAACCAGAGCTAAACAATTTTTCCACAAAGACAAACAAAGAAATAAAGTTATACCAATATTAATTCACGGCGATGCTGCATTTGCAGGACAAGGAATAGTAGCAGAGTGCTTTGCAATGTCTGGACTCCCTGGTCATAACACTGGAGGGACAATCCATATTATTGTTAACAACCAAATTGGATTTACAACAAGTCCTAGATTTGCGCGATCTTCCCCTTATCCTTCTGACGTAGGTAAAATGGTTGATGCACCAATCATCCATGTTAATGGAGATGATCCTGAGGCAGTTGTTTACGCAACTAGAATAGCAACTGAGTTTAGATTAAAATTTAATAGAGATGTTGTAATTGATTTAATATGTTACAGAAGATTTGGACATAATGAGGGAGATGAGCCATCTTTCACCCAACCACTTATGTACAAAAAAATTAGATCTCATCCATCTACAATTAAAATTTATGGTGAAAAGCTCGTAAATGAAGGACTTTTTACGAAACAAGATTTAGATCAACAAATTATTGATTTTAAAAATTTATTAGATGATCAATTTAAAAATGCGAAAGATTATAAACCTAAAATTAGGTGGTTTGAGGGAACTTGGTCGAGATATAAACCTGAAAGAGGTAAAGATAAAAGAGGTGTAACTGGATCAGATTTGAAAATTTTAAACAATATTTCTGACAGAATACATGTTTTTCCGACTGATAAAAATATTCACAAAACCATAACAAAAATTATGGAAAATAGAAAAAAAACTATTAATGAAGGCTCAGGAATTGATTGGGCAACAGCTGAGTCTTTAGCATTTGGTTCATTATTAGTTGAAGGTTATCCAGTAAGGTTAGTAGGTCAGGATTCTGGTAGAGGTACCTTTAGTCAAA